>NC_012623.1:2132332-2812165 GCF_000022485.1 Sulfolobus islandicus Y.N.15.51
ATAAAACCTAGACCTATAAAGGAATCCAGCGTATTATTAGTTCCAGTAATAGTTAATAGAAATAATTTACCTATCACAGAGTTAATAGGAGTCAATATTGATAGTTTTAAGGAAATTGCAGATTTTGTAGAAAGGGAGGTTCAAGATAAAGAATCCTTAATAAGTCTCTTAAGATCTTCTGCTGAGGATTTACCTTATCCAGCTTTTGAAGGTTGTAGTAAGTTACCAGTGATTTGCAACGATATAATAAATAAGTGGAAAAGAGGAAAAGCATTTTCTATTCATTACGACGATGATACGAAATTAAAGGGATATGTAGCGAGGTTATTACAATGAAAGTGTTTAGAATAAAATTACGTGCTTATAACGGTTTTAATAAGGAAATTTTACCATCTACGACGATTGCTGGAGGAATTACTTATGGTGCTTATCTTAATAAACATGAATTACATACTAACGTAGGTTTTACCAATTTTTATAAAAGTAATGATAGCTATAAATTATATCTCTCCAGAATTAAATTAAATAGAATTGTAAATGAATCCGAGCCGTTTTATTCCTTTAAATATGTAAACAAAGGAGAGTACTATTTAATTTATACTGGTTATGCGGTTGCAGATAAAGAAGATGATTTAATTGACCTCATTAACAAATATGGCACATATATTGGCAACTGGAACACTGTGTTTGTTTTAGATAGTATTTCTGAAGTTAATAATATTAATGATTTATGTGTTTATAATCTACCTATTACTGATCTTTCCGAGCTATTGCTGAAATATAAAGAAATAAAAGTAGAAGTTCATAAATATGTAAATTCTAATTATATTAATCTAACGCCTTGCAAGATATATTATGATCCCGTAGAAAGAAAGTTTAAAATAACTCGAGATCGTAATGTTTACCTCGCTACTTTCAAAGTTGGTGAAATGAATATAGGACATTATTACGATGAATCGGCATTAGATAATTTAAGTATATTTGATAAGATTTATGTGAAAACGGGATTCGGAGTTGTAGGTCCATGTCTATAAAGTATATTATCAATTTTAATCCTAAACGCTTTAAAATGAGATCCTACGATATGCCTAACAAAATAGAAGAGGATAAGATCGTGAATTACCTTTGGTACCTTAAAACTTTATTAAGATGCTTATTAAAGCTAAAAAACCTACAAGAAAGATACGTTTTAGGAAGTGGTAAGAGTAGTATTCCTTATATATCTAGAATATCACTTAATATTAACCAGAATAAATTAATTGTGATATGTCTTTTAGAGGATGATAGCACATGCGATTTGATATTCAAGGTTATTGAGGACGAATTTATAAGAAATAATAAATTAACTGACATGATAAGCGGGGATGAAATAATTAGGAAATGCGCTAAATAACTTCATATTCAGCCCTAATTATGCCAAACCCTCTAGATTTAAATCTACCTAATCTCACCATACCATTATTTATCTGCTCTAAGGCCTTAATTATTACATCTTTACACTCATCATCTTCACAAAGTACATCAAACTCTATCTGATCTTTACTTACCTCAACGTCTAACCCCTTACTATTTGTCTTAATATCATAACTGAACCTCAAATTACCTATCAAGTACGTATTAACGTTTTTATGGCCCATAACTATTCTCATCTTCGCTCTAGCATTTTCACTACCAAAAACTCTACATACTATACAAGGACTTGAGAATTTATCAATAATACTTTCTAAAACACTAGCATACACTTTACTCTCACAATCCTTACTTTCCCTTAGCTTCTGAAGCTCAGCACAAACAAAAGACTGCCTCACAAATTTTACACCATTTTCACACTTTTTTAGTTCCTCTTCTATTTTTTCCCCATTTAAAATAAGTATCTTTGCAGTTACCGTCTCACATACACTTTCAAAAAATGCGTAACATGCAGCAGTCCTCAAAATACCTTTAATTGATGTAGGAGGAATAAATTTAAACGAAGGATCAATACCAAAATAAAACACCACTTTTCTTTCTCTCGTCCTTAAACTGGAAGAAATATTATATGGTGTTAATGGAGTTAATTTAACGTGAATCCTAATCAAGGATCTTTCACTTGTAAATTCTTATAATCTAAAATTACTTGCAACCTTTCTAGCAATTTCTCACCAATTAGATTTTTATTTATAAAGGAATTGGCAATACATATTGCATAACTTTCCTTTCCAAGAAATTTTATTTTTACCGTTTTCATCATAGTAACATACATATTACCATCTGAAAGCCTTACTGGCGGTCCTTCAAACTCTTCCCTTGGTAAAGACCTAAATATATCATAACTTACTAGACACTCGCCGTCAAACCCCGAATCTATTTTAAACTTAACAGTAACACCCTCAACCTCTAAATCAAGATTCATGATAAAGACCACACACCCTTGATCTTTATTTCATACTTCTTATCCTTTACCTTATCCAATACCTCCTTCAATTCCTCCCCGTTTTTAGCCTCATATTCCTCACCCGTCTCAACTTTTACGATAAACGTCACCTCTCCCTCAGTAACAAGATTTAAAGAGTTTATAAACGTTTCAGGGAAGAGTTTACATATAATTTTCCTCTCACACGCTAAACCCTCTCTGGGCTCAGAGATATTTAACGCAAACTTTCCCTTAAATATCACAGAGTTAAATTCCATCACCTCCCCCGGTATGTAAAGCCTAAAGGTACCGTAGCCAGAACTCCCCCTACCGCCGATCCAAACTTCGCCTTTCCTCGCCTTGTCCCTTAATACTTTCAACATCTCGATAACCCTTTCAGTTAAAGAATCCTCTAAAACGGCAAGAAAGCCGAGGAATTTAACACCGGCAGGGATAATTTCCTCAGTAAATAGTTTTCCCTTTTCTGCGGTTCCGGTAATTCTATTTATTGCAACATGAGTGATCCTCTCCAGAAGTACTGGGAACGGGTCTACAGCTACCAAGTCGGTAAACTTTACAAATCCCCTAACCCCGGAAGTTCCCAAAACCTTACAAACCTCACATAAGTTCTTCCTCCCGGTTAACTTAATCCAAGCTTCCTTTAACTTACGCTTTTTCTCATCCTCAATTAACGCTAAGTTCTCACACCTATCCAGATCGGAAGTTACGTAACAAGCTTTATCTATTCCGTATCCGGTAATTTCCAAATACTGTTTAAAAACTTCCTCCAAGTTCTCTCCTACCTTATCTATTAACCCGCTGTATACGTATTTCTCTAATTCCTCCTTGAGATTTTCGAAAATTAACGTCCTCTCTTCATAGTTGAGGTTTTTTATGTTTTCTAAGACCTTTTGGTTACCACTCCCGCTGACATTCCCCCTCTTCTCTTTCCTTAAATACCTCTCGTATACAGAACGGAGTAATCCCTTAAAGCTAGTTGCGGATATTGCTGGAATGTAATAGTTCTCATCGTTTATTTGAAGGGGGATTTTATAAGTTACTAAATCTGCAGAAGAGTAATCGAAGTAAACTCCCGTAGTCCCTACTCTAGTTATTGAGAGTGTTTCTAATACTACAGGTAATATTTTCACGACCTCAACACCCTTATTAACTCCTCCTTAGCCTTATTAACATCTCTATAATAAAGTGCTTTTATTACTCGCTCGACATCCAATCTCTTAAACGATCTGAGCGTGAGGATTAAGTTATTTATGATCTTTTGATCGTCAATCCCAGAAATTATATACTGTTGCATGACATTTATTAAAATCTTTGCCTTTTCCATTTCATCTTCCTTACTTACCATAAAATATTTTTCCTTATTGTATCTAATAACTTTTGATGTATGAAGAGTTATTGGAATACTATGAGGCGTTAAAGCTTTGTGAGGACTGTAAGGAGATAACTACCAAGTTGAGGAGGTATTTAGAGTTAATTGAAAAGGATATGGGAGTTGCTGAGAAAGTTAGAATTATTAACACTAGAGATGAAGTTAATGTGATAAGAGAAACGCTCTTCCAATTAATATTTTATTTATGGGGGAAAGAGCAGATGGATGACTAGATGAAGTTTTAGACAAGAGATTATTTATCTCCTTATATAAAACATATTAGTCAGATCTATGTAATACTGCGTGTTACCAATTAGCGGAAAAGTTTAATAAGAAATTTTAATATATATATATACTTACAGATGTTATACCCCGCACTAATCAGTAGACCCAAAATCGCCTCCTCAAAAATAAATCTATAGTATTAATAAACATTTCTCTAATTTAACTAGATAATCCTTAAAAATGGATATACTATCAATGAGTAAAATAATGAGTAATAATCTGAAATTTTCTCTCTTCACACTACTCTTGAATATCGTAAAGAGAATAAATTAGCACTTTATAATAAGGAAGATTAATTTAGTAGTTCCGATAAATTCCTAATCAATTAATGGATAGTATTAATATTAAGCTATTAAATTATGTTACAAGTAATCCGTTATTAGAACATAACATAACTTGTGCCCTTATAAGCTCACTTATTTGTAACTTAATAACGACACTATCAATAACATCATGAATTTTTAAGTGTAATATTTAAGTTAAACGTATAGAAATTTCATTATAATATAATTTACAAGTTATTTCGCTATTAAATAAAGAATCTTAGTTATCCTCTTTAAACTAGAGGGGATAAATCCTTCAACTATCTTAACTTCTTCATTACTTATTATTCCTAACAATTTGAAACCCAAAAGAACTACTATTAATAATACTTCCCAATTTATGAAAGCTAAAAAAGATAAACCTATCAACGCAAGGCCTACAATTTCCCTCCTTTCCAGTTTGAATACACCTTGGAAATGAGAAAAGAGTAAGTAGAGAAGTGAAGTAATAATCGCGTTAAAAGCTTGAGCAATTGCCGCTCCGTAGATACCTATCCTAGGAATTAGATAATAAGACACTCCTACGACTTCTGCTGCGCTAATTATGCCTATAATTATGAAAGGCCTATAATCCTTTTTTGCGGCAATCATAAAAGTGGATAAGAGCTGTAACGGCATCGTTGAAGTTAAGGACAGAATTAACAACTGCATTGAAGGAATTCCTAAAACGTATTGAGGGAAAAATTTCGAAATGAAAAAAGGGGAAATAGCGTAACCTAAAATAGCTAAAGGTAGAGAAATTAGAGTAACAATTCTAAAACTTATAGAGGAAATCTCTTTCATGTCCTTTCCCTTTGTGTAATAATACGTCGAGGAAGGGAGAAGAGAAGAAGAGAAAGATGAGAAAAGCATTGATGGAACCACTGATGCTAAGGCTACTAACTGGTATATACCTAGATAATACGAGCCTAAAAGGAAAGCAGTAACTACCCTGTCCCCTTGACCAGAAATGAAATAAACGACGCCGGTTAAGTATATAGGAAAACCTACCTTTGCAATTTCCTTAAACGTAGTCTTGTCAAGAGAGAACTTGAATTGGAGGTAAATTTGATAGTATATGGCCCTAGAAACTGCCCCCAGAATCCAAATCAATATTAGGAGTTCTATACTATGGTAGAAAATTGCTATGATTGAAAAACCCCACCTGGAAATAGTGAAGACTGCATTACCTACATTAACTTCAGTAAACTTACCTAAACCCGTTAATAATTGGCCTTGATAGTTTGTGAAAAGATAGATCACGAAATAGGGGATAGACATCCATAAATATGACGGAAAGAACAAGAGGAAAAGGAGGAAGGGAGATACTAGGAGAGAATAAGAAAGAGATGTGTAGACGATCTTATCATAACCTTGAGAGGAAGCGTAAGAATGTGAAACTTCTCTTGTAACTAACTGGTATGGAAGGATAGAGAAGAATGCTACAGTAATGGTCTCCATAAGTTGAATTATTGCCACTTTTCCTACGAAGGATGGAGTAGCGAAGTGTCCCGCTACAAGGAAGAACGCTAGTGCAAGAACTGAGTTAAATAACGTTGTGGAAAGGAATTTCAGTGTCCCACTTAATGGATTCACATAATGTAAATACTGTGGAAATTTTTAAAGGTTTAGGTATAAAAAGTAGTCAAAATATCACTTTGTATTTAAAGATAGATTTTATATTACTATCTTATTCAATAAAAAATCTGATGAAACATCAAATAAAATATTTTTAACAATTCAAACATTATAATCGTCTTACTATTTTTATATAAGTTTATGCATTGGTCAGACAATCTGGCGATGTTAAGTCTTAATCTGACAATTTAATTATGGTTCTGCAAGATCTATACCCAAGGACTTCGTGTATGATGAATAGGTCGCCTATAATTATTTTCCAATAGTTCGAATGTTTTTCCCCTTAACCATAAGTATATATCATTACGTAACATGAGATAATATCTTAAGAAATTGGAGTAATACCCATACTTTTCACGATCTTTATCAATTCTATGTAACATGAGCTTTAGAGCCTACCAGTAATTTCCCGCATAGCCTCGAATAAAAGTTTAACTTTTCTCCAGGCTTATGTAAGATCGTTCTCTCCCTACAAACTAGAGGTAACTATCCTAATTTTTCAGCTTAATAAGTGTATTTATTATCTAATCTACAAGAAATAAACTCTCTAAGAAAGGTTGTTTTAACGCATAGTCTACATTCAATATCATACCGCTATTGACTATCCCCTAGCTGTGTAAAAGTTAGAGTTTGGAATTTCCTTAGTCTATTAGAGCATTATCTATATTCACACTTAATATTATTGGCAGTGGATCTCCCTTTTCTTTTAGCTCTTTAACTTCTCTTATAACTTTGCTGAGTGTGGTGATAGTGTCGTCATTGACCTACAAATTTCCGGAATTAATTTTCTCTCCCATAAGACTATTGCTAGAGAATCTTGATTACCTCCAAACTTCTATTTACAGCCTTTGTAGCCCTCTTAACGAGCCTATCCCTCAATTAAAGACTCATATCTTCAAAGCCTCCTCCCTAGAATGATGATGATAACTAGCATCACCCAAAAAACTTACCACAACCCCTACACAAATACTTCTGCCTACCAGCAGACTTGACGACATGATGATTACCACAAGAGGGACAAGAAATGTCTAGCCTAATTACAGACTTCCTACCAATAAGTAATTACAAGTATAAATAGGTCAATAACGACACTATCATCACACTGAACAATATTGCATAAAATTTATTTAGAGGATTTAATGAAAAGGTCTTGATGGCGGAACTGAAGAAAGTTAGCGTTATTAAACTTTTGTATTATTTGATACCTTTATTCTTAGACGCTGCGTTATTATCTACTTATCTTCAAGGTGGGATAATTTATTGGTCAGATTCAAGATTTCCATTTAATCCGATAATATGGCTCAATAAAATATTTCTAGATTATTGGAACAGTCCTTTCTTTCCTGGAGCTCCTTACGAGTATTCTCAAGATTTTCTGTTTATAGGTTTATTCATTTATTTGTTTTATGATATTTTTCATTTATCGTTATATATTTCTGAATTTTTATATCTTTTAATATTTTTTTATCTATCACAAATAGGTTTTATAAAACTATTAGGCATAATTGAAAAAATATTTGATAAAAAAACAGATAAATATACTTATATTGGGGCTCTTGCAGGAGGGTTTTTATATACATGGGGTTTTTATGCATATTCCCCTCCAATTTTAGGTGTAAACTATCCCTTCTTCGTCTTTTATTCACTTTTTCCTTTATTCTTATATTTTAGTATAAAATACGTTTTTATGGATAAAGATCACATTACATTATCCTTATTTGCAATTTATTTAATATTACTTAGTGGTACTCAATTTACAGAATTTCCATACTTGCTATGGACTATTGTTATATATGTATTGATAATGTTGTCTTTATGGAAATTAAGCAAAAAGGGTACTTTAGTTAAACTTATAAGAAGAAACGCTATAATATTTCTAATTAGTATTGTCGCTGATCTCGAACAATTGTATCAAACTATAAATGCTTCAATAAGTGCGTACCATTATGGTACTCATCAAGAATTTTTAGGTAAACCTGTAGTTATCTTTGAGACCTTGTATACTTATGAGAGTTTTCATATCCAAACAGTATTTTCTTTATTTTCAAATTATGATTTCTTAGGTCTTTTAGTATTTATATCATTAGTCGCATTTGTTTTTGGAATTAAGAAGGATAAAATTAGTAAGTTCCTCTTGTCAATATTATTTCTGTTTATATTTGTTGGGGGATTGCTAACTGGAATAATAAATGTTATTCCATTATACTCATTATCTTCAACGCCTATCGGATTTGCAGCCATCGGATTCATGTATAGCATACAATTTATTTTCACTGGTTTCGTTTTATCATTTACAAGTAGCCTCATACTTTCATACGTCATTCCCTGGGCAATCTCGTTCATAAATTCTAGTTATAAAAAAATATTAGCCATAATAGTTATATTGCTTATATTATCGTCTTACATTTACTCTTTTAGAATCGGAGAATATCATGCAGAGTTTAGCGCTTTCAATCTACCAGTAAATGCTACAAACATCTTTTATCCTCCATCTGAGTTAGTTACTACTGGCAATTATCTCAGTTCTCATGCTGCTTATTACAATATACTAAAATTCCCTCAAGAATACACTTCTGGCATGTATGACGATAACGGAACTAAGGCAGTATTGTATACATATTACCCACTTTCAGATTATATATACGGAACCGTAATAAACATTCCTGCAGTAAACGTTGTATATCCTTTATATAAATATTTCCCTAGTTGCGATTTTAAAAATATAACAAATTACTTTGTTTTATTAGGTGCTAAATATATCGTTCTTAATAAGCAAGAATACCCTGGCCCCGGTGTGCCGTTGGGTTACGCAGGAGGCTATCCTTGGAATTATACGAAGTTCATCGATGCGCTATCGAGTGCTCCAAATATAACGTTAGTAATGGAAAATAAGTATTACAATGTTTACGTGATAAACTTGAATGTAAGTTTATTATATCCATCGGAAGGACTTGCAGAAAACTTAAGCTATGATCAATTGTTCTTTCTTTACTCAAATAATACGCTGAAAGCTCAGACACAGAGCGTGATTTATGGATTAGGTGCTATAAATATAACCAATATATCGGACGTTCATATAAAAATTGTTAATAATTACTGGAATGAAATATATGAAATCCAGGTTAATGCTTCAAGGCCGTTTTATTTAGTTTTCGATGAGGGCTACTCGCAATTATGGGAAGTATTAATAAACGGTGAAGTGAATACCCATCATTATATAGCCAATGGTTACGCGAATGCGTGGCTAATGCCTGCTGGAAATTACGAAGCGGTTTTAGAGCTGAGTATAGTGAGTACAATACATTTACTTTACATAATAACATTCTCTAGCTTAATAATATTGGCATTAATTTATGTAATATATAGGTTCAAAAATTTCAAAAAGTGAGTTAAAAATGGTAAAAATAGCGGTTCTCGTAGATTATGATCCGCAAGGAGGATCGGGGTATGTTGAGAAACAGGTCAGTGGTAGACTCATGTAGTCATATGACGATAATATCAGAAATTATATATAAGAATGATTGGAGTGAAATTGATGTAACATTAAAGGAATTAAAATGCGAGAATATTAAACTGATTTTTAATTTTGATTATTGGCCTATTAATCATTATCAAGTTAATCTCTTAACCACAACCTTAAAGCTATTACTAAGTTTCCTTATCTATTGGGAGAAAGTTATTATTATGCAAAGAAATTGAAAGTAAAGAGTGCAGTACTGTTACAAGGTATGGGTCTAAACACACTCAAGTTCGGTTTACCTTATATTCTGATCAAGTATTTGAAAATGAAAAGTGAACTTCCTATCGATATATTCTTAAACACAAAAAATAAATTTATTTATACAGTTTATAAAGGATTAAGAGAGAGCTTTATTTCCAATTTTATTAAGTATTTAAACGCTATTACACCGGATTTACGATGTGTCACAAGGTCAGTTGACATCTTCGAGTCTTGTCAGATCTAAGAAAGCAATTGTGATAGATCCTCCTTTAGCTGTAGAGAAAGAACTATTGAGTAAACGGAAGGATGTAAACGGAAAGAAAGATTATTTTGTATTTTACGCCAGGTTGATCCCATTAAAAGGAATATTGGAACTTCCCTTTATCGTTAAGGAAGTTATCGCTTTAAGCGGGTATAAAGAATTGAAAGTATTTATAATGGGGAAGTTTCCCGTGGTAGATTTAAGGAATTTCTTTTTTCTCTTTAGTTAATAAATTATGTCTGGAAGAAAACATAGTATACAAAGCTTACGTAAGTAGGGAAGAATTACTTAATACCGTATCTGAAGCAAGATGCTTAGTATATCCTTCTCATGAAGACTCTTTTTCTCTGGCTATATTGGAAGCAATAACTATGGGAACTCCAGTAGTGGCATACGACATCTCTGGACCTAAATCGGTATATAGCGGATTAAGCTCTGTAAGATTCGTAGATGAGTTTAACATAAAATCTATGGCAACTGAAGTCGTAAAGATTTTAAAAATGACCGATGATGAGTACAACTCCCTTATTTATAACGACAAAATGGATAAATTCATTGAAAAATATACCGATTGGAATTTAGTAGTTGAGAGATATTACAGAAACTTAATGTCATTATTATAATAATGTTACTATTCTCTGAAAGCGTACAGTTTACCTAATATTAACCCTCTTCTAAATTGAGTATCCATTAATTCCGGTTTAGTTACTTTCACTTTAAATCCGGCATTCTCCAATTTTCTTTTCAGTAAAGAGTATCCATAGTGATATTCCATTATAATCTGGTCAGAATATTCTAATGTAGAACTGTCTTCATTTAATATGAAATCGTATTCACATACTTCGCAGTCGAGCTTTAATACACTTCCTTTCTCTATTTGGAAATTTTTTATTATACTCTTTAATGAGTACGACGGAACCGTATAACCATTATTTGTATTTATCAGCGGTGTTGGTCCGCCACCTAGCCTCGAATCCACAGTTATAAATCTATCAATTCCACAGGCTGCACTAACAATCTGGATATTCGTGAGGTTGTTGAGCTTTACGTTTTCCTCTGCAACTTTAGCTATTTTTGGATACGCTTCTATCGCAATAACTCTTTTTGCTCCTTTTAACGAGAAGTAAATTGCAGAATCTCCTATGGCAGCTCCGCAATCAATAACAGTTTTGTCTTTTACGTTTATATCCTGATAATCTTCCTTAACGTATACTCCAATAACGTCACCCGCAGTATAATCCTTAAAAATTATCTCATGAGTATCATAAATTACTTTAATAGTATTTTCATCCATGTCTATTATATTAATTTTCTTACCTTTTTTGTGACTTAAATAAAGAAAAGCGTAATAAGTAGAAGTATTATGCCCTTTTCCGGTTATTATAACTTTATCTCCATTTTTTTAGATAAGCAGTAAATGGGTAATGTCTTAATGCTGATTTAAGGGCTACAATTAGTGGATTTTTGTACGCTTTTGTATATAAAGGAAGTAATGTGTATGGATATCTATTGAAATAACTTATTAGAACCTCTTTAAATGACGCATAGTTAGTCATTATAAAAATAAATAATAGTAAGTATTATAAGTTTTGTGCTAAGATCTACAGTAATCGTTGCCGCGCACAAGAGGAAGGCGTTTATAAAAGATGCTATTAAGTCAATCAAGGAAAATTCATTAGAACCAACAGAAATTATAGTAGTGAAGAATTTCAAGGACAGTGAGATTGACTCTTTTTTAGGTACTTATCATATAAAGAATATTTACACAGACGATGAAACGTTAGGCGGAAAGATTTCATTGGGTATATCTGAGAGTTCTGGCGATATACTATTCTTTTTAGATGATGATGATTTATTTAGTAAGAATAAAATTAGAGAAGTCGTCAATAAATTCAGCGAGTATAATATAGGATTTTATCATAATGATCAAGAGATATTTTCTGATAAACCAATAAGTTCTTATTCTTCTATAGATAACCGAGGATTTATATATTACAGTGATATTGACTCGCAAAAATTGAAGAAGCTTTTGTTTAAGTTTAAAGCTGGATTTAATACAAGCTCCATTGTAATTAGTAGAGATCTAGCAATGAGGTGCATTGACCTATTGAGAAACGTTAAGATAACTGTTGATACATTTCTATTATTCTGTGCCATAGAAAATAAGCTACCTATAATGATAGATTTTAGAAGGTTAACCCATTATAGACGTCTTACGAGCCAGAACAGTAATAAGGACGTAAATCTATCAGCAATCAGGGTGTATTATGAGGACGCATTATATTTTAAGCGGATATTTAATAGCAAAGTTTTGAAAGATTTTATTGAAATGCCAATTATTCAGCGTGAGCTAATATATAAGATGCTTTCTAAAGAAATTAGTAGGAGAGAAGCCTTAATTGACGTGATAAAGAACTTAAAATATTCTTTAAAATACCCAACTAAATGGAATTTTTTCCTTCAAGGACTCTCTTTGATGGCAGTGTTCTCGGCAGAGAAAAGTAGAAGTTTCTATCTAAAAAAAGTACGTAGTAATTCAATGTTTTCCTAATAGTCATACTTTTAGCTTATCTAAGATAGATAGCAATAGTTTAGTTTGTTTTTGTATAGAAAATTCTTCAGCCCTCTTTCTGCTTTTTATAGTAACGTCCTCGGGATAACCTTCACTGTAAATTTTCATCGTTAAACGATAAAATTCTTCTTCATCTGACGCCAACCACCCACTTTCCCCATCTATTATAGTCTCAGACGGTCCACCAGAATATCTAAAAGCGGTAACTGGAGTCCCAGAGGCCATAGATTCTACAGGAATGTAGCCAAAATATTCAAAGTCTACTGGATACAGTGTAACTAACGCGGAAGAATAAAGATCCCTTAATTCTTCATCACTAACTTTCTCTAAATATTCAGCATTAGGTATTTTGTATCCTATAACCTTCATCTTTACCTTTTCAGCAAGTTTACTTAACAACTCAATGTGAGAGGGATATCCTCTCTTTAAAATCGCTAACACGAACTTTTCTTTACTCTTGGAAGGCTTAAAGAAGTCTGTATCTAGGGGTGGATAAACTACTGAGCTAGGAGGTCTATTATAAAATAAAGAAACATAAACTGCTGAAGTTTTACTGTTTGCTAGTACGATCTTATATTTCCTAACGAAATTGGAAAATTTTATTGTATTATGTAGGAGGAAAGAAGACCCTAAAACTGAAATTAACTTATTCTTTCTATAAAATGGTTCCCAGAAGAATACGCTAATTAAAACACCTTGACTCCAATAGACTAAATCGTTTTTAAATTCTGAAAGGGGAACTAGATCATCTGTAGCAACAATAAATTTTCCATCCTCTAACATATACTTTCTAAATGGTCTTAGAGGAGAGGAAGAGCCTAGAAGAATTCTAAAACTAGAAAACATTCCCAAACTTTTACCTAAATTGATTACTTCTATGTTTCCTAGCTTGCTAGTGTCTAGTGAAACTGATAACGAAACGATTACAGGTTCGTAATTGCTTAACCTTTTTATTCCCTTGGCGAAGTTTATTATTGCTCTGCTTGCTCCATCTCTTTCTTTAAGATGGCTGGTAAGTAAAAAGATCTTCACAGAGATTTACTTCTTCTTTGCATATATAAATCCTAAGTTCTTCAACGTATGTTCAACCTTAACTTTATACCCATTTCTGTGTAAGTTATTAACCAAATCTGTATATTCATTATCCCATTCTATGAGCAGTTCACTAATTTCCTTAATGTAAGGGGCAATGATTCTCTCACACCCATCACAATCTATTTTAGCTACATCAAAGGGCCCGTAAAGAGAAACTAATTTTGGCCAACTTATAATATTATTACTATCTTCAACTCCAACACCTTTATCTACTACGGTAACGTTATCAATTCTGTTAACTTTTAGGTTATCTCTCATCAGTTCAACTTTTCTTTTATCTATCTCTACTGCTACTACTTCCTTTGCACCCGCGATAGAGAAGTAAATTGGGGAATCTCCTATCCCGGCTCCTATATCTAACACTCTTTTACCTTTAACGTTAATTCTCCAATAATCCGAGAAAGAATCTCCCGGATAACTTAATTTCCACCCCTTCAAATAAATTTCCCTTCCTTTAAATTGAAATTTCACACTATCTTCATTGAGCTCAGTGATCCTTAGACCGGCTAACAAAACTACTTCATTAGGTTTTAAGTATAAGACTTGTCCATTTCTTAATTTACATTTTATTTTCTCTCTATAAAAATAAATGTCGAGCATTACTGAATACCAGTTTGCGAAAGTTATACTATACTGTCTTATTAATTCAAGTAGTCGTTTAGGCGGGATATACTCCATATTCTCTAATATAAGTTTTTAATTATTAAACTCCTGGTAAAAGACACAATATAGGAGTTTTACGAGTAGCATTTTAGGGAAAATTCTAGAGTTAAATAATTTTCAAAATTATGTGGAGATAAATTTTGAAGTTCCATTATATACATATTAGATTTTTATGGTATTTCATAAAATTAAATATAAATATTAATGGAGCCCTTTATAAGAATATTATAATAAGGATTTTCCAATAAATGCTATACGAGTAGCATTATATTAGGTTAAAGTAGCTTAACATATACTAAAAAGTATTAAGACTAAAAGAAGAAGTTTAGGATCGTAAAACAAGGAGGCAATCTTAGATATACGTTGCAGTGATTATCCAATTACATTAGCAAGCCCTACATAGCTAACAAAAATGGATAGCCTTTTCTAGACGGAAATTGAAAAAGAGTTTAAAGTTTAGTTTGTCGTCTGATTTTATTTTTATCTTATAGCTTTAAATCTCACTTTTCCTATTTCAGACTGTGAGTTTATTCCGTTACGGAGGTTTAAGGATAGAGATACCTATAGGATACGAGTACGTTTATTACTCAACGTTCATAGTAGGTGAGTATGATTTCTTAAGGTTCAAGAAAGAAGACACTGTACTAGATGCCGGAGCTTTTATAGGCGATTTTACAGTGAAAATTGCTAGGAAAGTTAAGGAAGTAGTAGCTGTAGAGCCGTTACCTTGGGCTTTCAAAATTCTGAAGAGGAACGTTGAGGTTAACGAGTTAAAAAACGTTACCTTGGTCAATAAGGCACTTTACGATGAAGATGGGATAAAAATTAGGATATCCGATGAGGGGGTAGGGAGTAAGGTATCAAATGAGGGGATAGAGGTTACTACGACTACCATAGAGTCCCTAGGTAAGTTTTCTGTGGTTAAGATGGATATTGAAGGTACAGAAGGTAGGTTAATTAAAGGTAATTGGTTGAATTCTGTTAGGGAAATTGCCATGGAATTACACGGTAATGAAAAGTTATTAGTATACCGGCAATGTTAAGGGATAAAGGGTTTAATGTAAGGTTTATGAAATGGAGTGATGTAGTAAAAAATTCGGTAAAGAATATCTCTTTACACTTTCTGGACTTTCTTAAAGCAGAAATGAAAACATGGATTATGAGCAACGCAATTAAGGGGTTTCTCACAAGGAATAGGGGTTACACAATCCCTTCTTTAACTAAGGAAGAATTCAAAATACTCTACGGTAGAAGATATAGCTAAACTTTGATGTTAAAAGTTAAACCTCAAAACGCAGAAGCATTAAGGAAAAGTATATAGCAGGATTTTGCTTAAATGCAAACATGGAAAAACATCCCATAAAGGATTTTTATGAAACACACTATGCTAAGTTGGATTTAACTAAGCACATGTTAGAAAGAATTACGTTAACCGAAAAGGCCTTATCCCTCTTTTTAAATGAAAAAAGGACTATAGTTGAAATAGGGTGCGGTAATGGGAAAAATTTGAGGTATTATAAGGAAAGGCTAGGATTTAAAGATGCTTACTGTATTGAAATTGCCTCTTCTGCTGAAGATGAGATAAGGAGGAACGGAATTACGCCATACATAGAGGACGTTAATACATCTAAACTTCCTTTTATGGATTCTAGTGTTAATGCGGTTATTTTTGAAGAGGTTATAGAGCATCTATATAACTCAGATTTAGTATTGAGCGAAATCCATAGAGTATTAAAGAAAGGAGAAAACGGTATTCTAATTTTATCAACTCCTAATCTATCATCATGGATTAATAGGCTGGCACTATTTATGGGTTATCAGCCCTTTTCTCACGACGTATCGTTTGTAAAGGGCTTCGGTAGGTTGGCATATAAAGACCAAACTAATGGCCACATAAAATCTTTCACTTTAAGGGCTATGATTGAGTACCTTGAATATTTCGGCTTCGAAGTCATAGACAAGAGGGGACTTATTGCAGATGGTATCCCTTCATGGCTTTCAGCTCTAGATAGATTTTTCTCCCATTTTCCATCATTAGCTTCTCACATGTTCATAGTAGCTAAAAAAGAACAGTAGCTATTAGATTTTATCTTAATTTTAAGCCAGAGCTTATCGCAAGACTCCATATAACTACTAAAATTAAGTTATGCCTTCAACTAGTTTTTTTGTATGATTTTCCCATGTATATTCCTTCTGTATTTTAGCTATACCTAACTGTAATTCCTTATATTTATTTTCATTCATATTTCTCAGAAATTCTTTAATTTCTTTAATATTGATACCATGGATAACTAAACCTACATTATATCTTGTAGCCAAATTAGCTGTTCCCAATTCATCATTAATTATCACTGGTAATGTATGCTGCATAGCCTCAATAAACGGCGTAGCTAGACCATATTCACCGTAACCAAACCTAATAAGGAATTTGCTTTTATCGTATAACTCGTGGAGTTTACTTTCACTTACACCTTCTAGCATCTCCACTTTACTTTCTATTCCTTCTTCTTTAACTTTCTTCAAAAAATATTCTTTAGCTTTTTTAACTCTCCAATTACCTACAAACAATAGTTTATAATCATCTACATTTTTTATTACTTCTATATAATTCCAGGGCTTTCTGCCTAGATCCCAAAATGAGACTGTTATTAGATAATTTTCCTTTTCTCTAAAGGATTTTTCAGAAATTTTATCCATACCGGGGTAGTTAGATGTTGCGTTTATTCCATGTTTCTCATAGATAGTTCTGGCGACCTTATCAGTAACTGCGAAAACTTTTTTTGCTTTAAGAAATATCTTTCTTTCTAGATCATTGATCATTTTTCCTAAGATCGGAAGGGAATAATTAGTTACCTTTTCGTGAACGAACACGCTAAAAGGAATTTTGTTCCTTTCAAAGGCTTTCAAACAGCCTATTGCTGTAAACTGATCGTGGCAAATTAAATAATCAGCCTTCTCTTCTTTGGCTATATCACTAATTTTCATTATAAGATCTAGATCTACAGTACTTTCAATTCCTCTATCTCTAGCGAACATTTTTGTTCCGACGTAGAAAATCGGCGTGAGTACGCCGTGTCCTTCTCTTATCACCTTGTAATCTACGTCTTTTAACATCTCTTCGTAGCCTTTAGTGTTTGTCCCCCTTAGAAATATGAGCTTAGGCTCATATCCTAATTTTTTTAACCATCTGTATTCGTTGATCGCTATTCTCTGTGCCCCAGCGGTCCAAAGAGTCCTTAGGATTATGAGTATTCTCGTCATAAGGTATTCAATTATTTCGCATATTTTTAATCTTTTGCTCTTTTATATGACAGTACCATGTCTATGACAAACAATGTGAGGAGGAGAACGAACAGTATTAAATCATTATGATACAATTTGCTTTGTTGATCTCTTCAATTTATTTCATAAGCATGATATGATGCACTGAGAATTTTTCAGTAATTAATATTTATTTCAACGTTATTCGCAAGCTCACACCCTAACACCCGGAGCTCTACCAACTAAAGAATTAGCCAAGTGGACCATCCATGCATAAGCCCAGAACTTGAGCTTAGCCTCAACCACTTGTCCTAAAAAACTCCTACGGGGCAATCCACGCAAAACAAGAGAACGAATAAAACCAAGTATTACAAGAGAAAAGGAAATAAACAAGTAAGGAGAAAAACAACATAAGCTCATAGAAAACATGGGGATAAAACCCCATCTACAAGGCTAGCTGTGAAGCCCCTAGAACGATCTAACAAGAGGGGATAAAAACCCCCGAGTAGGAGGTTGTAACAAAATACTCTAGGGGCTGAAACACTTAACACTATGCAAAGAAAACAAGGTATTATGAGAACAAAAAATATCTCGAGAAACGCGTAATACACAACCATGGAATTAAAAGTTACAAACAAGGCCTTCGCAATTGATATTTCACAAAGCAAACTAACAGCAGCAAAGGGAGAACTAGTAGTAGAACAAGAAAAATCAGCAGTATACGTCAAGGAGGTAAAGGAATTCAACCACGACAACGAGGGAATAGAGGAACTAATTAAATTCCTAGGAGAATATAAGGAAGGAATAATAGAGGCAACCGGAATATATTACTTCTACCTACACGAAAAACTAACGGAAAAAGGATACAAGGTAACAGTAATAAACCCACTACACCTAACAGAAATACTAGGGAAAAAGACAGACAAACTCGACGCACAAAGGTTACTAGTAGCACACATGACCGGAGTAATCAAGGGATCATACATACCAACAGGAGAAATAATGGAGCTAAGAGAACTAACGAGATATAGGGAAAGCTTAGTAGAGAAGACAACACAAGTAAAGAACGAGATAAGGAAAATATTAGAATTCGCGGGATATAAAATACAACCATTCGACAAGAAGGGAAGAAAACTACTTGAAAAGCTAGTAAAGGGGGAGGGACTAAGCAAGGAAGAGAAGGAGGAACTAAAAGAAAAACTAGGGAGAAACTTAAACGACGCGGAAAAACTAGCGTTAAAACAATTAGTTGAACTGTTAAAAAACTTGGAGAAAATGATTAAGGAGGTTGAGGATATGATAATTTCCAAGATTCCAAAACCAGTAATTGAGTTGAGTAAGATCCCCGGGATTGGTTTGATTAGTGCTGCAACTATTTACGCTGAGTTCGGTGATGTTTCCCGTTTTTCCAGTTCTAAGGCTGCTAGGGCTTATGCAAGCTTTGCACCCAAAACTAAGCAGAGTGGTGATAGCGAGTCTCACTCCGGTATGATTAGGGGTAATAAGTATTTGCGTAGAGCTCTCTACTTGGTTGCCAAGGTTGCTAGGGGTCTTGAGCCTTTTAAAGGGTATTATGAGAGGCTTATTGCTAGGGGGAAGAGTGTTACTCAAGCTACTTGTGCTCTTGCCGGAAAGCTTGCAAGCATTTGTTATCATGTTATAAAGGACGGTGTTTACAAGGGAGTTGTCAAGAAGAGTTTTAGGATTCCTAGGGGTAAGGAAGTTAATGTCAAGGACTTCGACGTGGGAGACGCGCTAGACTCGTTATCCCCATAGGTTTGTTAGAGGCGTCAGCATGTAGTGCCTTGTAGCCCTAACAGATTCCCCAAAAGTACGCTTCACAGCAGAGAATAAGGACTCAATCCTCCACCTAACACCATAACCCTTCTCCTCCCTCCAACGATTATAACCCAACCTCTTGAACTCCCTTACAGCCTTTCTCCTAGCAGGATGGCCACGCCTAGTAGAAGCGTTCTTCCTAGGTGGGACAACAACCTCAACCCCAGTCTTGTAAACCTCATTAGCATCATAAGCTTTATCTCCATAAAACTTCTTGACCTTCTTTCCCTTATCTTGTAAATCCTTAACTGTCTTAACTGCAGTCTTAACCTCGTTGCTGGTTACTTCAGCGTTTATTACGTTGAATTGGTCCTTATCCATTACTATTTCGATCTTGAGGAATTTTGAGTCCTTGGTTTTTCCCCATTTTGCTATAATGTATTGTCCTCCCTTGTTTGTGCTTATTCCCGTTGCGTCTGCTATTACTTCAAGTTGGTCATTTGCCTCTGGGAATTTTATGTTCATGTTTCTTACTCTTTCCCATATTGTTGAGTAGTCTAGGCTTGTTGGGATGATTTTCAGTCTCTCTAGTGCTCTCAATACTCCTTCTATGGCCCTATAAGGTAGGAAGATGTGGAGGAATGCTAGGAATTCGTTGAACTCCTTTGGTGCCTTGTAGGTTTTCTTGGCATGCCTATTCTCCTCTGCTAGTAAACCAGTGTTCGAAGACGTAGAAGGGGAACATTAGGGTATATCTCGTTATAACGTTCTCGTCGTACTTGTGCCAATCCCTCTTGTACTTACTCTTTCCCATGGGTAATACTCGGTATAATTATTTATAATTTTTGTATAATTCTGAAGTAGCCCACAAAGCAGATACAATTTCAACAGTATATAAATCGTAACTCCTATGACTAGGATTGGAGTAAGGAATACTATGGGTTTTTCCATTTCGTCAGCTGAGTAAAAGGGTGGCTTTAGTAAGTCTATAAGATAAAACACTATAAGTATTAATGCGGATATAAACATGTTTAGGAATGAAAATACAAGTGATGACAGTGTGAATGTAAACATTGTTACTACGTCAATCTTCCAGTTCATAGCTTAGATCTTTACCTCTCACATTTATTTTTAACACATTTATTAAGGCTGTTTAGTAATGCGTGATAAACTAACGCAAATTCAATCTAAAATCAGATAAGTAAGAGGCTGAATCGGCAGATCATAATGAACCGGCTCGTGAGTTTTTAATAAGGCTGATAGAGCAAGTAAAATCGTGTAGGTTCAAGATGTCAAGAATTTCTCATAAGTGGATAAGAATTTCAGTCTTTTAGCTTCTAGCCATATAGTTTTTAACTAAGTTTTATAGAACTTTTACGGCCTATATACATGTGAGTTAGAGTAAATTTTGGGCTTTCTTTATGTATTCCCCCCATAAAGGTGTATCACTTGTTATTTGTAGAAAAGTGCATTTCAGTTTTGTGACTATCACAACGAAAGTCGTGAATGAACTAATTTAAATCTAGAGAGCTTAAGGTCTAAGATTTTGCTGATATCAAATAATAAGCTAACTGTAGAGGAGTTACAAGATCACCTCATATGCTTTGCCGTGATTAATGCATTACTATTTTCTACATCTTACCAAATCGGAAACCATTTGATAATAATTTTCGGAAGTTACCCGTATGCAGAACTAATGTATTCGACAGTGACGTTGAGGGTTTAAAATCGTTGCTCATTTTACTTCTTTTACATTTTATCTCTTTCTATTTACCTATAGCTTCTTCCATGAAATCCTATCATGCAATTCCTCCACTACCCAATGCTGTGATAGACAGCATTAACTTAATTTCGCGTAATGATTCTGGATTAGTCTTAGTTTTAGGAAATTCTACTTTAGCAAGTTATTACTCCGTCCTACCTTCAATACTTTATCCTGCTTATTTTGGTTACATGAATTTTATTGGGAACGGCCTACCTAAGGCCGGAAATGTTGCAAGGTTTTTATCATACTTTGGTATACAGTATGTGGTGATATTACAACCTACTCTCGTTAAGTGCTTTAATTTATTTGTAAACAACTCACATTTCACTCTACTTATATAACAATAGTGGGGTACTTGTATTCAAGAACGAGTTTTACGAATGTCTTCTAATCAAACACTGTATTTACATAGTTTTTAACTACCCAGAAATTTCAAAACAAGTTTTTAGACTTAATTCATCTTTTGTAATTATTCCATTTTACTAAGTTAATAATTTACAGGCTATCTTACCTTACGTTAAGGGATTCATAGGATATAATCTCTCTCGTTAACCTCATACCTTTGCTTGTGAGCAATTCCTCTCATGTGATATCAGCGTCTAATGTGTAATTAAATCAGTACTACACCAACGGTTGGATTCACTACTCAGCTATCTGTATACCAGATATCTTAGATGCGATAGGTGAAGGTAACGGAGTACCGTTAAATTTAACCTTAAAAATACCAGATGGTCAATGCTACGTCTTTATCTTACCAGTAGTAACAACTTTTAATAAGGAAACCGGTAAAAGTGTTATAGTGTATTCTGGAAATAGTTTGAGCATGTCGTTCAGTAATTCAGTATACAATGTTAACTAAGACTTGGCAGGAAAATTACACTTAGTAAACCACGATATTCACATTATTAGCAATGGGCTCGTAATAGTTAAGATAGTCCTAATGCCGTCTTCATGTTATAGTAATTTACTTGATAAAGCTTTATCAATCCTTAAGAGTAGGGAAGAAATTTCTGTTGTCAATAACTCCATAAATGTCAAAGTTGGCGATTATTCACCAGAAGCATATGGGATTTTCATTTTTGCAAACCCATGGATAGGAATTTCTACCTTATGCACATGTTGTCAAGGTTAAAAATTATGTTTATGAGAGTAGTTACTACTTTGGAACGGCCGAGGTTTATATTTCTTTTGACTACCCTAGTATAAACCTCGGATATCCTAATTTCTACCAGAGCTGATTATTAATTTTGTCTTGGATTTAAGTATTATATCATATATCATACACTATTTAAGAAAAAGAGAGTTATAATTGTAATCAACAGCTTATTTAGGCCATTCTTATTATTATACATAAACCTTCAATATGCAATTTTATATATTTTTGCCTAATTAAAATAATTCAGTGCTAATATTGGCTGTCAGGTTAAGAAGTTTCGTTCCCTAGCCTATAATAAACTATCTGTTTAGGGTACGAGCATTGTTACTGCTTTCTTTTTTAATTTTAGATAGTAACACGCGTCTCGTAGTGGAAAAACGATTGGCCATTTCAATCCTAAGTAGCCCAAATGGGTGCTTTAAGAACTGCTTGTAAACATTTCTTAAATCCTCTATTGTTAACTCTCTTTTCCCAAATCCGGATAATATTTCCTCGACTTTCTTCATGTTTTCTTCATCATGAACTTCTATTTCTATTAGTTCCACGTGTTTCAGAGTATTTATGCTGCCAATTAGTGCTTTGCCTTCAGATCCTTCTATATCCATTTTTATTATTCTAGTGCTTTGTGGAATTCTTCAGTTTTTCTCAAAAGGAACATATAATTAACTTTTAACTCAACGTAGGATTTAGAATTTATTTTACTTCTTCTAGTCCAAGACCTAAGAAATTTCAACTAATCCACAAAGCAGTATTCTAGGTTTTGGGCCAGTTTCTTCCACTATCTTATCTATAGTAGTAGTCTCAACTAATCCTTCACCATCTTCAGATACATATGCTCCAACACCTTCGCCTTTTATACTGGATCATTTTGCTAGGTTTGTCATAAAGTGCTTTAGGAATTACAATTACATTATTCAGTTTATTTAATTCCACGTTCTGTTTCAAGATTTTTAGGTTATTTGGTTCTGGTTCTATAGCTATAACCTTTCCTTTATCCTTAACCTTAAAAGATGCTAGGATAGAAAACAAGCCTATGTTTGCACCAGCATCAACAACAACGCCTCCTTCTTTAATGTTGGAGAGTAAAGGAGAGTAAATATTTTCTATTACGACTTGGTAAAATGCTGCAAAGTCACTCCTCCTTAAGAGGATTGCCTTAGCAGGTAAGTTTACAAATGGTTTCAGATTAACTATCATACATTACCATGTAATATAAAATAGGTTCAATAAAATATAGTTAATGTCTAATACCGAGACCGGATTGCGTATAAGTTATTTACACGCTTTGTGGATGAACTGGATTTCGTTAGATCTCGATCTCGTTAGATCGAGGTAAAATCTGAATCTAGTGTTTGATTAAAGCAGATTCACGTTATATCTGATAAAAATGGAAGTGATCCACAAAGCATCTAAAAGAGAAAAAGTTAAAAACTAGGAAATATGTTCTTAACGTCCTTTGATAGTAGTTTAGCTACTTCTAATGTGTATGGAGATATTCCAGAGCTTCTCTTATCATAAGCTGAAATCACGATATTCGAGACAAGTAAGATAATTAAATTATACATAAAAAGTCTTATCATCTTTTACGTTAGTAACAAATACTGAGTGTTTAATATAAAATTTACAACATTAGGTCTTATCTAGTCTATACTGCTTTGTTACTTTTAAAATTAATCAATAATACGTTGATTTCTAAATATTAATTTAATATTAAAGTTAATATAAAATAATATTTCTCAAAATCGTTACACTCTGTAATTCTTATAAATGATATTCGAAAATTATTCCTTTTTCAATAAATAATAAAATATAAACAAGTTAAAATTATATAATTTTAATCTTAATTATAATTCTTCGAAAATACTAATGAGTTCTAGAAATTTCCGTAAAATATTGATTGAGATATAATAAAATTTAGGAAATTAAATTTTAACATTTAATTCTTAGTAAAGCCTTTTAGCTTACCTTAGTCTAGTATATTTTATGAGGTTTCTTATAAGTGGTGGGGCCGGATTTTTAGGTTCGCATTTAATAGAGTATCTAAGAGATCATGAAATAGTAGTAGTTGACGACTTCTCAACTGCTAAATACTTTGAATTGTATAGTAATGTTAAGTTAATAAAAGAAAAGATAGAAAATTTTAATACCAATGAAAAATTTGACTATGTGATACATCTGGCTGCAAGACCTTCACCAGAAGACTATACGAAATATCCAGTTGAAACTATGCTCTCTAATTCCTTGGGAACTTATAGAACGTTAGAAATAGCTAGGAAAAGTGATGCAATATACATGTACACTTCGTCGTCGGAAGTTTACGGTAATGCTGAAATAATACCTACTCCAGAGGACTATTGGGGTAAGGTTAATCCAATAGGAATAAGAAGTTGTTATGATGAAAGTAAAAGATTTTCTGAAGCGTTAATTATGTCGTATTATAGAGAATATGGACTTGATGTAAGAATACAAAGGCCATTTAACGTATATGGACCGAGACTGAGAGAGGACGGAAGCTATGGAAGAGTAGTCTCTAGGTTTATATATCAAGCACTAAAAGGAGAGGACATAACGATTTACGGAGACGGAAAACAGACCAGAGCTTTCTTGTATGTAGAAGACTGGGTAGAGGCAACGTTGAAAATGTTATTTACGAAAGGGCTTAAGGGTGAGGTTATCAATATAGGTTCAGATAAGGAAACTAGAATAATAGACCTAGCAAACATGATAATAACTTTAACTGGAAGCAAATCAAAAATAAGATATCTACCACCTAGACCCGATGATCCCCCCAGAAGAGCTGCTGATATAAGTAAGGCTAAAAGGTTATTAAATTGGGAACCTAAGATATCATTAGAAGAAGGGTTAAAAAAGACAATTGAATGGTTTAAGGGTGTAATAAAGTGAAAATAGGTATAGTAGGTTTAGGTTACGTCGGACTGGTAACAGCTGCAGTTCTGGCAGATCGAGGACATTATATAGTGGGTGTTGACATAGATGAGAATAAAGTAAAGGGACTAAATTGCAGTAGGATACCTATTTATGAACCAGGGTTAGAGGAATTATTGACTAAGAATAGGGATCGCTTACATTTTACTGCCAGATATGAAGAATTAAAAGATGTTGAGTTGGCTTTCATAACAGTTTCGACACCTACAATAAACGGAAAAATTTTCTTAGATTACGTATACTCAGCAGCTAAATCCCTTCAAGTACTACCTAAGGATTCCATAATTGTGATTAAAAGTACTGTAGTTCCAGGCACTTCAAGAAGAGTTAAGGAGATTTCTGGTAGGGAAGTTGTAGCTAACCCCGAGTTTCTAAAAGAGGGCTCGGCAATTTTGGATACGATAAAGCCAGATAGAATTATAATAGGGAGCGAAAATGCTGAGGCTGGAGATATTGTAGAGGAATTATGGAAGTTTACTGGATCTCCTATTTTGAGGACTTCTTTAGAAGAGGCAGAGTTGATAAAGTACGCTGCTAATTCCTTTTTGTCGCTTAAGATATCGTTTATAAACGAAATAGCTAACCTTTGCGAGAAGTTACCTAACTGTGATGTTAAAACCATTGCTAACGCTATAGGTATGGATAAGAGAATTTCCCCATACTTCTTAGACGCAGGTTTGGGATGGGGTGGTTCCTGTTTCCCTAAGGACACTCAAGCCTTTATATCTTTCGCTAGAGATCTTGGGGAGAGACTAAGAACTGTGGAGGCTTCAATAGAAGTTAATAACGAAAGACCTAAGAGAGCTGTAAAGATGTTAAAGGAATTGATGGGCTCTATTAAAGATAAGGTTATATGCGTTTTAGGAGTTGCGTTTAAACCAAATACTGATGATACGAGGGAAAGTGTTGCGTTAAAAATTATTATGCAATTATCAGAGGAGGGTGCTAAAGTGATAGCATATGACCCTAGGGCAAAAACTGATTTAGCGGAAATGGTTAGTTCAAAGGAGGAGTGTATAAATAGGGCTGACGGAGTTATAATAGCTACCGAATGGAAGGAGTTTTATGGCATAGAGGAACTATTAAAGGGTAAATATGTTGTAGATGGCAGGAGAGTTTTAAGAAAGGAGTTAATGGATAAAAGGTACTTTAGGGCTATAGGCTTAAGTACGTGATAGAAATGCAGGCCGTAATAACTGCTGCTGGATTAGGAACTAGAATGTTGCCTATAAGTAAGGAGATCCCTAAGGAAATGTTGCCCATTCCCAATAATGGTGAGTTGAAGCCTATAATTCAAGTCATTTTTGAACAACTTTACGATCAAGGAGTAAGAGAGTTTATTATAGTGGTGAGTAAAAGTAAGAGAGTAATAGAAGATTATTTTACCCCAGATTATTATTTCTTGGAATATTTAGAAAGTGAAGGGAAAACTAAACAAGCTAATAGCTTAAAGAATTTTTATAAAAAAATTGAAGAAAGTAATATAGTGTTTCTAACTCAATACGAACCTAAAGGTTTTGGAGATGCGGTCTTAAGAACAGAACCATATGTTAGAGATGAATTCTTAGTTGTTGCTGCTGATACTATAGTTTACGATCTTAATATTAAACTTATGGTAACTAATTCTTTTCTCGTTACTGAAGTAGAGGATCCTAGACCTTATGGTGTCGTGATTGCAGATAAGGATGGAAAGGTAATTGATGTAGAGGAAAAGCCTAAGGTTCCAAAATCTAATCTTATAATAGTTCCTTATTACTACTTTGATAGGAGAATATTTCAAGCTTTGAAAGAGGTTCGCTTTCAAAAAGAGCTACAGTTAACTGACGGTATTAAAAATTTAATAAGGAAGGGGGTCAATTTCAAAGCTATAAAAGTTAATAATGTTTACGATTTAGGTAATTTTGAGGGATACTTCAATTATTTAAAAGGGAATATAAAATGAAAATAACAATAATAGGAGCTAAGGGGAAATATAATGCCGAGTATTTCTTTATTAAGGCTTTTAAAGAACTAGGTCACAAAGTTAACTTTATAGATCGGTATGAAGGTGTAAAGAGAAAGGACTTAATAAGATTGTTAATGTCTAGAATCTGTGCCTAAAAAAGAAAAGAAGTCTTATGAAGTTACAGAAGACTTAGACGATGTCACGAGTTGGTACTCATATCTTTATAAAGTGCATGAGGTTAAAGTGAAGTTGTTAAAGCGGCTGAAGGTGGAAATATTAGATGAAATTATAGACGAAATTAATAATATGGAAGGTGAGGAGATCGCAGATATCGTAGACCCGCTAGAAGACGTGGATAAGATAATTAAAAACCTTAGGAAATTAGATAAGGATTTAAAAAAGGATGAAAAGGTGGAATATTTATCGTTTTTAAGTCTCGATGCTATAAAGAGTGTGTGTAAGAGGGCAACTACCATATTCAGAGCTAGTTGATGAAGTTGAAAAATACGCTAAAGAACTAGAGAAGAAAAGAAGAAAGTTTGATAAAATAAAGGATGTAGTAGACGTAATTCATGAGTTTCAGCCCATCAAAGAGAAGAAGGAAAAAGATCTTCAACTGCAGCTATACCAATACTTAACCGCAAAATTACATAAAAGAACTATCGAAACTGAGAAGACTATAGGCGGTTATAAAATCGATATTTCTATTGACGACAAGATAGGCATAGAGATTAAGTACCCTAAGAGTAATTCCGATTTGCAAAGGCTTGTGGGGCAAATAGCAGTTTATTCAAAGTACCTAGACTATGTTTTACCGGTAATATTTGCTAAAAAGAGGAGCCTAGACCTAGTTAATTTTATTTATGAAATAGAGAAAAACGATAACGTTAAGGCTATTGTGAAAAAACCGGAAGAAGACTGAAACGTTTACGCGGGAAGATTAGTCTTAAATGCATGCAAATTTATAAGATAGACGATCTATTACGTGGAGTTGATATAATAGTAACCTTTGCTGAAGTGACTTGAGTTAATCACTCTAATTACGAACTTAGAATTTCATGAGATTAACGTTTTAGAGATTTCAATACTTTACGTATTTAGACAATCTACATCTTTACTGATGAAATTTATAGTGATTGTTAAGCAGTTGAGAACTCACCGTTAAGCCCTCATCGCTTTATAGTGCTTCTAAGAATTCAGTTAACCATTCGTTAAGACTTATGTTTGACCTGAAACGTTAAGGCTATAATTTACCAAGCTATCTAGCAGTTTGTTAATAGCTAATATACTGTGTATTATAAATTCTTTCTTTTCACGCAGTCTATTCTGACAAGATTAATAAATAGTAAAATTCCTTAAAGAGCATGGAAACAAAAATTAAAATATCCATTTAACTTATACAATAACTTTTATATCAAATGTTAATAGCTTAGATGAAATCCATTACCTTAAAATCTAACAAAAAATTTTAAGGAATTCTTAAGTCAGTATATTATGAAATTTCTCTTAGAGGAGGAAGAATTAGTTTGTAAATATTTTAATCCTACTAAAGAGTTATACGATCTAGAGTATATAAGGTTAGCAAAAACATTTTTAAACGCTTATCTAAGGCAAGAGTTAATAAAGGAAGGAGAATTTGTTCATTATTTTCCAAGCATAGAATACACTTTTGCTGAAATGCTATCTTTTATCTATGATAAATGTGCTGCTAAATTAGAAAGAGAAGTAGAAAGGAAAAACGAAGAACTGATGAAAATAAAGTATTTAGAGTTACATTCGTTAATTCCTTCTTTAGTTAATTTTAATGCTTCCCTATTTGATATTTTATCCTCAATTAAACTTGGATTTGTATATGACGCTATTTTAAAGGTTGCGGCAGAGGCCTCATGGTATATTGTATCAGAACTAATGTTAAGGAGATTACACGGAATCTTTAGATCTCCTGAAAAATCTAAATTAGCTGATTCATTAAAGATAAAAATACAGCAATTAAACACTGATCCAAGTAAGTTTTTAAAGGAAATTGAAAAATATGTAAAGAGTCCAGAAATAAAAAGATTTATAAATAATGAAATCAGTATCGATGAAATTTTTGTAAAGAGATTAGCTAAAAAATTAAAAAGAGTAAGAAAGAAATACTTTAAGCAAATTACCTTTGATTGATCTAGTTATCTCCCTCTTTAGATGAATATTTAAAACTATCCAAATCTTATACAAGATACTTACCCATACTCTTGGAGGGAAGATGATACCAAATTAAATAAAAACTCTTTATCTTAATCTTTCTCTTTCTCATGTGTTCTCAATTCAAATCCCAGTACTTCACGGTAAGTACTTAAGGGAGGTCTTTGAGTCTATTAGGCTCCAAACCTTTCAAGATTATGAAGTAGTTGTAGTTAACTCTGGAGGGGATGAGATAAGTGATTTGATTAGAGAATACGGTTTCAAAGAAGTGAGGAAAGACGTTAAACTTTTGGAAGCCCGTTATTTAGCAAATAAGGAAAGTAAGGGAGATTATGCCCTTCTGCTTGATGAGACAAGGCCTTTGAGGAAGGATGCACTAGAATTACTCTCTAAAAACCTCCACGACATGGTTATAATTGGTGAGAGGGAGTTAGGGGAGTCTGTATGGGTTAGGGCTGCACAACTAGATAAGGATAACATAATGTACTGTAACTCACCGGAGGCAATTAAGGGATTTGCTTTGCCCAGGGTCTTTAAAAGGGAGCTATTAACGATAGCGTTGGAAACGTTGAGGGTAAACTTGGGCGATGTATTTAGTCAAGTAGTGTTCCCCGACCATGAATTAATTTACTATGAGGCTTCGAGGCTTTCTAACGACGTTTTCGTTATCAAGGACGAGTTAATTTACCATTACGGTGACGTTAAGCTGAGTGATATTATGAGGAAGTATTATCGTTATGGTAAGAGTTTAAAAGTGCTGAAGGGCACTCCTTATTCTTTCATGACTTCGGTTAGTAGAAAAAGGAGGAACATTTGTAAGGGTGGAATTTACGATAGGATTGTCTTATATACCCTTTACTCTGCGAGAGGGATTCCTTTCTTATTAGGAGAAATTCTATAAACAAAGGGGAGTGAAAAGAGTTAGAGACATCAGTTTAGTACTCTTTATAGTGACAACAATACATATATCCCTATTTTTCTGACAAAATTAAATAAAAATTCAGAAGATATTGCGGGTATTTACGTAAAGTTTGAAAGCCCGGTAAGTTTCTGTTAGCGTACTAAACATTTAAAAGTCTTATGAGTGTAGATTTATAAACTTGCAAGGAACGGAAACGCTCATAAACTGAAGGCTTAATGGAATGACTACTTCAGAATTGAGGAGGGTGTAATTCATTATGATGGTGAAGTTGTATAAGAAGCGTGAAAGCTAGAGTTTACCCGCGGTTTAATTAAAAGTAAGGATAAGTTACGCCACGGGTAAACACTCATTAGGGTTAACAAACTTGACTACAGTATGTTTCCTCAAGGAGAAGTAAACATTATAATCATCACTAACCCACCCTCTGGAGCATATTCCTTGAATGCCCTCTCATCCCTATCCCCAACTGAACGTAAAGGCCTAGGGAAGTATAAACAAAACACCCACTTGTAAAAAGCCCTAGTATTCTTGTACAAGTAAGTCCACATCTCATCAACAACCTTAGCAACAACACCACCCTTAACTAAATCCTTAGCCCTACCCCACAACTCAGCTAACTTCTCATACTTCTGCCCACCATAACGCTGTGAACACAGTACCCAGAGGTACGTTAAGCCTAGAAATAGCCCTCATACCATTAGTATTTTCAAAGCCTCCTCCCTCGACTTCCTAGAATGGTAAGTAGCATCACCCAAGAAGTACTTACCACAATCCCTACACAAATACCTCTGCCTACCAGCAGACTTGCCAGACTTAACAACACGATAAGAACCACAAGAGGGACAAGAAACGTCTTGCCTAAATACAGGCTTCCTACCCATAAGTAATACTCGTTATATAAATAGCTTAATGACGACACTATCAGATAATTTTCCAATTTTGCTCATGTTGGATAACGTCATAATCTTTCAAAACATTTTAAAACTCCTAGAAAAGATATAAAATATGAATATAAGTGAGGTAGTTGTAGAGGGTTTTAGGGGACTTAAAATTGCTACTAGGCTTAAGAGGGTTAATATTGTCGTTGGGGAGAACGGTAGCGGTAAGACTTCTTTTCTTGAATCGATTTTTATGTCAACTCTTTTCCAATCAGATATAAATGATAATGATATACACACTTCTCTCATTTATATGCTAAACAGTAGGGGAGATATTCTTTCAGCATTTTCCACTCTGTCTGACTCTAAAGTTAGACTTGATGATGTAGTAACGCAATTTAAGAAGATCGACCCTTACAGTATTGATGTTGAAATAAATAATGAAAAAGTAGCTGAAATTAGAGTAAAATCTGGAATCTTAACAACTGAGAATTTGTCTGGACCGTTGTTTTTGCCAATTGCAAGGGTTATAAAAAGGGTCAATATTAAATATTCTCCTCTTTACATTTCTACATTCTTTGATTCCTCGGGTAATCCGGAAAGAATTTATAGTATTGCGAAAAGAAAAAATAAAAACAAAAAAATAGAATCCAATTTTGAAATATTACAGGATGAATATGGTCATTTTAAGCTATATTATGATAGATTACCCGCCTATGTTATGGGCAGAGGGCTCTTAAAGAGGGAATTAATAAAACTAGCCCTAATGTCATCTGACATCCTCTTAATCGATGAAATTGAAGATTCCCTTCATCCCGATCTTGTAATGGAAGTATTGAATGATATAAAGCGGGAAGAGGGAGTTCAAGTAATTTTCACTACTCACGTAAATGAAGTTGTAAAAATGGCTGGAAAAGTACTTAACGATTCTGAGGCTCAAGTAATTTATCTATCAAAAGCAGGGTATAAAACGTACAGGCTTTCAGAAATTTCTGAATTTGAGAAACCCCTTAGTTGGTTAGGATACGTGTGAAACCTGTGGCTATAAGTTGTGATAGAATATTTGTAGAAGGTGCAACTGAAAAGGTCATTCTTAGTAAGCTAGGTTTTAATGAAGATAATATAGAAGTAAGATATGGAAAGGAAGAGGTGATTAAGGAATTTAAAAAGTACTTGTCTTCCTCTATATCTATCTTGAAAAAGGGAAATGTATGTTTTGTAATAGATGGAGACGAGGAAGGATATAAAGGTGTTTATGATAGACTTAAGAGGGATATAAAAGCACTAGATTATTCTCCACCGTATATAAAAATGTGTAAGGATAACTTATGTTATGTTTTAGTAGTCATAGGCGATAAAAATAATGATTTTAAAGGTTGTATTGAAACAATACTGTTGGAAAAACTAAAGATAGACGAGAAAATTAATGATGTAATACACAGAGTATTAGAATATGAACAACAGAAAGTAGGTCGTCTTTCAATGTGCGATAGAGACAAAATACGTTTTTATTTATCGATATTTTTACTTTCTGGAGAACCTACATTACTTTATCTATCTAAAAGGTTTACAGAAGAATTATTTAGAATAGTTGGAGAGAATGTCATAAGAAATATTATCACCTATTTCATAGAAATCAAATAGAATTACCAAAAAGCTTACGTGAAAAAAGAGAGGTTCACATACCGGCGTAATCCCTTTCTCCTAACTCTTCCATAAGAATTAGCTATTAGTCTGGGTTAAACGTTTAGTCACAGACTTACTGGGAAGTGCCTGCAGCGACTTAAAGCTTTTATCTCGTTAATATAGTATGTCCAACAATCAGTGACGCCTCTTCCTTTCAAGGGACTAGAGCTATGCGATGAAAGCTCCCTATTCATGTGGGGGGCTGAAGGAAAATTTTTGAATAATCTCATATAATAATATAATTAAATAAAAACAACGTTTAGAAGTGATCAAAATAACTATACTATAGTTTTTATATATAATTTATTCACTTCTCATTAGCTTTCGTCATGAAAAGATTAAAGATTGTAGAAACTTTTGTAACTAATAATTATCAAGAAAGCTAAGTACATCTTTTGCTGATTCTAAAATTTTTCTTAGTATGTTTTCATCTATTTTAACATTCTGAGTGCGACCTTTATAGGGATGGCTAGTTAGTGTTACTTTGGTCGGGTTTAAAGTATAATGGTCTACTGCTACACGATAAACATATAAGAGGTATATTTGCGGATCGAGTCCGCTACTGGCTAAGTCTTGAATAAATTGAGTGTGAGGAAAACTATCATTGTTGTAACCCTTACCCTTATTCCCTTTACAAATATTTTTCATTGACCAATAGTTAAATAGAGAGAAATACACTGCGCTAATTATTCTCCTTATAAATACCTCATCTAAACTATTGTTCAAAAGACTCTCAAAATAATTTAACAGTTTATGGGGTTTTAGCTTATTTGCATTGCTTGGTTGCATACTAATACCACTTTACCTGCAATGTCACCTAGACCTTCTCTATTTAGAGTATCTTTAGTATACTTTGCTAGGTACTTCCATTCTTCCCAATCACAATTGTTTATGCGAATTTCTACGAATAATGGTTGCGAGGATTCTACGTCTTCTGTAATACTAATGCTAGAAATATTAATTGGAAATGTATTAATCAGCCATAAGACTATTGATGCTAAACCCCTTAGATCTATAAAATTACTGATACTGTTCACGCAATCCTTATCAATATAAGTTTTCAATATTTCAAGAGCTTCTTTCTTATCAATCATATTAAAAATACTACGGATAGAATTACTATAGGTCTCAGTAGTAGTGGTTATATTATCTGGAATATACTCAGAGGAAATACTGATTTGTGTTGGCTCCAAGTTAGAGTATATAATGAAATTCTCCGTCATGTTTTCTCACCTATTTTGTGCCAGCTTATCTTTGGGGTATATCTTAACGCATATAGAGGCCCTTGTTGCATCTTAAATTGAGTATTTTTAGACGCCATTATCGGTTCTATCTCAAGTCTAATCAAATACTCACCAATTTTCGCATCTTTATAAATTACTTCTTCATAAGCTGAGACTTTATCGTCTATTTCCAATTCTATCCAGCCTTCATTAACTTGTTTACCTGGCTCTAGGATAGGTTTATCCTTGACCTCATTTAGGGCCCTTTCAGAAGGACGCGAAGATATTCCAACGATAAAATTAACATTAAATTCCACACCAAAAGGCGAAGATACTTGCGAAGGTATAACGTCAACAATTGCTGCACGCAAAATAATTATACTACCATCACTGACTTTCGCATAACCTCTAACTGAGTTCCTAAAACTTAAATTATTTAGTAAAGTGCTCATCATAATCAGCTGTCAACAATTTACTATCTACTACAATAATAAAAAGCTATTTCTTATTAATTTAAACGAGATAGTTCTAGGATAACCTAGATTTGAAGTTCACTTACCTAACAGTCATTGCTTTAAAGTCTAACTTAACCTATGTGATAACCAAACAGTTGGGGTTTGGGCTTTATTGAATTTTCATGAATTTGTATCCAATTCTCAGCCCTTGGGCTTCAACAGAGTCACTTCCGTTACCCCTACGCCCCTTTAGCGGGATAACCCCAACCCACACCCGTGAATGTGGGCTGAATCCTTTTTCACGTTGATAGAAATCTTTTTGTCAGTTTATAACGAATTTTTGCTGATAAATGATGATCTCTCACACCGATGTGGGCTATGGTGGAGTGATTGCGGAGATGTGAGCCCCGTGCCGTTGGAGTCCCATGACCCACCTGTGGTTGAGGGCTAAGTCCCTACACTCGATCATGAATGAAGATAAAATGATTGAAATGCAAGTGTAGGGATGAACGGTTTAACAAGAGGTGAATACAACCGTTATCGTGTTAATATGAAAAGTGTTGTTAAAGTTCCTCGCTCAAGATTTTGCTTACATTCTCTTTTAACAACTTATAATTCTCTAATGTTTCATTAAACAACTCTGGATTATCATAAGGTACCTCATGAAACACCCTTATATGGAGTAGATCTTTAGCGATTCTCCATGTTTTATTCAATTTTTCCGCAAGGGCTCTATTCTTAGTTTTCTTATATATTTCATTTATAGCGTGTTGATATGCACATTGTCTGTTCCAGTCTACTTCAATTTTATAGATTTCACTTAGGTGCTTTATTGTTTCCTCCACAACTTTATATATTTTCTCAGCTATCTGCACTATTATCAACAGTTTCTTTATTTCGTTTTCAGTATTATAGAATTCATTTACTAATTTATCTAGTTCATTTAATAATTCTTTTATGAAATTTATCCTAACTTCCTTAGCCATATAAAAAGGTTTTTATCCCTTAACTATTTAAAGATAGCTTAATGAAGGAAAAGAGCCAAACGTCAGAAGTTCTTAGGACATTAGCAATTATTTTGAGTCAGCTGGATTTCGAAAAGAAGATAAAGGGGACTACTGATGCCGAACTCGTTAGAGCAGTTTCTGGGACTATTAAAGATCTTAAGCGGAAGGACAATATTCCCTTCTTGGAAGATATATTATACTTGATAGATCAAGGAAGATTTTCTGAAGCTAGGAGTAAATTGTTAGAATTATCGTATAAGTTATTAGAGTGAGGATAGAAACGGGGGTGAAAGGAAATTATAGTTATTCCAATCCTAATAGAGACCAAGTCCTTATTAAGGGTTGGGGGGACATCTGTTTATTTTGATTATGTATCAGCAGATCTCCCTCAAGCTAAGGTGGTCGTAAACTATAATGGTGTGGATTACCTAATACCTTACATACCCTCAACCTCTTTTAAAGGCTTATTGAGGAGCACTGTTGAGGTGAGTAGGAGAAAATCTGGAAACCCTCCAGCAGATTTTGACAATAAAGTAAAAGAATTCTTATCCGCGTTAAGCGACAAGAGTAAGAAGATTTTTAGGGAGAATTTAGAGAAGGAAGTAGAACTTTTAGCTAACTCTGGCATTATCCCTTATAATTATAAGGACCTAGTGAAAAGAGGTGATGAAGGTTCTTTAAAGGAGGTACTTAGGGTTTACTTTGACGTTAGCGGTTGGAATTCATCTGAGTCGTGTTATTCCACATCAGACCTAGATAGGTGTGAGAACGTTTCGTTAATAGAGGATGAAGATAGGAGGAAGTTCAGAGAATTGTGGAACAGGCTGACTGGGAGGCAACCTATTTGTAGGACTTGTAGACTTTACGGTACCTCAGGTTTAAGGGCATCAGTTAGGTTTAGTAATTTTTACCCGATAGACCCTTTTCCTATACGCATCGATAGACTTACTCACGTTTCAATAGATAGGCGTACGTGGGCTTCATCTCCTCAAAAGTTATATAATGAAGAAGTCATCAGTATGGGTGTTCGTTTTTTAGGATTTGCACTGTTACTTAAAGATGAATATAAGGAAAATATTCTAGATGATCTAAAACTGTTGAGTGATAAGGCGGAGAGGGTTGAGGTCACTTTGGGTGCTAGGGGGAGTGTCGGTTACGGTATGTTTTCCTTAAAGTTTGGGGACTTTGAAGTAGAACTGAGCGATAAGAGTATTTTAGGTAATCTAACCCTGAAATTTAAGGTGAAAGAGGGAGTTGAATATAATGTTACTGAGAAGTTAAAGGTTTTAAATATCTTTTACCCGAGTTATTTGATTTCATCGATAGAGGTGGTAGGAAATCGTGAGGGAGCTAATTAAATGTGAGGAAGTTAATCTAAACCTTAAGTTTAATAGTGAGGAAAGCCTTTTCCATTTTCTATTTCTATTCAAAACTTATCTTAGGTGTAAGTTCAGGGAAAAAAGTATTAGGGAAAAGTACTTTGGTTCTGCGAGAGAGCATTTTATGTCTAGAATCCTTTATACTCCTAAAATAAGGGACTTAGTTATAGAATCTATGGAGGTTTGTATTATAGACAGAGATGCAAGCAATTACGTGATAAATGGTTTGAAGGGAGAAGTCCTTAAACTTTATGAGGTGTTTAGTAAACATGAAATGGAGTATTATGCAAATGAGACCGTAGATTACGTCCCCGATCTTAGAAAATTCTTTAAAAACTGCCTGAGGAGGAAAAAAACGTGGTAAAAAAGTTAGAATTTAAATTAGTACCCGTAATGCCTTATACTCTGTTTAACGGTGATGTAAAGTATAGCATAGGTTATTTGAGTTCTGTTAAGGGGATGTTGAGAACTGCATCAATTTTTGGTTTTAGGACTTTATTCGGAGAGGGTTATTCTTGTGAGGAGTTGTTCGGTAAGACTTGTCCGGAATTGAGTGACGAAGAAAGAAAAAAGTTGAGATTTTTCCCCTGCCCTATATGCAGAACCTACGGAATGACTGGCCTTAGAGGGTGTAAATTTATTGTTACAAATATAAAGGAAGTTATGGGAGGTATCAAGGAAATGAAGTATAGATTCTTATACAGAGGCCCTTATGATCTTAAAGTTTCTAAAGAACCTTTAAGGGTCTCGGTTATTTGCGACGAGACGTTTAAGTGTAATGTGTTTGTAATACTTCTGGGTCTTTATTATATAAACAAGGGAATAATAAGACTCGGTAAGTTTAAATCTAGAGGATTGGGAACATTTAGAGTTGAAATTGAGGGTGATGAATGGAAGAAGTTGATAGAAGACGTCAATGTGTTAAAGGGTCACTTAGAAAAGTGTTTAAGTGAGTAAAAATGCAATTCGATGAGCTAATGAAGAAGTTAGGCTATGAAAATGTAAACCTGGAGGTTATAAAGAATTTATCCCATTTGTTAAAGGATGATAGGTCTAATTTTATCCTCTCCTTTATGAGTAATGACCGTGATAGCCTTGATAAATATGCTGAGAAGATAGATGACATGATAAATAAAATTGACTGTGATGTTAGTGAATCGGAATTAGGGGGGCATGAGGGCTTACTAGTTTATTACATATGCGAGAAATTGAGGAGGAAATATAATGACTTAAAACAGAAGAAATACGAAGTAGTTAGGGAGATATTAGATTCTCTACCACTACTTATTTATCTCCATGATTTATTTAAGGGGCTGAAACTTGGTTCGGGAAAAAATAGAAAAATAGAAAGTGGTCTAAAACAGCTGCTTAAGGATATCTTTGAGGAATATGATAAAATTTCCAGTACTGCAGAGGAGTCTCCAGAACTGATCGGATATGATGAGAAAGTTAAGGAGAATTATCCCGTGGCTATTGTCTCTCCAATCTTCGGTGAAATTAAGGAGATTTATCCCAGGGGAGATACTAAAGATTTTGACGACTACATTTCAAATAAATTAAACGTTACAAGTAGCCCTAAAGAATTAATAGATAAAGAAAAATGGGACGTAATAGCCAAAAGTTTATTACTTAAACCTCAGCGGACGTGGTTCTCCGGAAATGACATAGCGATAATTGCACATTTAAGAGGAGCTTTTTACGCTTATCTACTTTCTAATGGTGCAACCTTAATAAAACTAGAAAACCCCTTCTTTAACACTACGTCGTTAAAGGATCTGTTAGGCTCTTCAAGTATCCTGAGGATATTCTCATATCATTTAAACATGAAAATTTTGGAAAAAATGAAGGTAAGCTTATTATTCTTACCCATAGTGGGCGAGAAGGAAATTAGTATACACGAGTTCAAGGAGATTTTCAACTCACCTTTCATAGAATTATTAACGCCTTTCACTGTTTATACAACGATAGACAGTATGATGCTCCTAATACCTTATAGCATAAAGGGTGAGTTTGAGGAGATAGTAGAGGAGGCCTTTAATGAAACCCTATCCGAAATCTTTAAGGAGTATGTAATTGATAAAAAGGATGAGAATAAGGAGCATATAGAGATTCATTATGATATTATTAAATCCGGCCTTTTAGCGGGGTCTGATGAGCGTGAAAAGGCAAAGCTTTTTAACGAGTTCTTGCTAGCGGAATCCCCAATAACTAAATCGGCTTATGTAGTTCATTATTCAACATATTTACCCTTGTCAGATGATGTTTGTGACAAATGTAAGGTGAGGATGGCTATAGAGGAAGACGAGTTAGAGAAATTAGAGAAAATCGTGAAATTTAGAAATGAGGTCTTAGGTAGAAAAGAGAGATTATGCCACGTGTGTACTGCGGTAAGGTTATCAAGCGTGTTTTTTAGAGAGTATGCAGCTAGCTTAGACGAGGTAGGGAGAGATCTTATATTTATAGCAGTTAAAATTGAGCCTTATGTACCAGAAGGTAAAGTGGATTTTAACAAAATCGTGGATGAAAAATTAGAGATGAAGATCGACGAGCTGAAACAAAAAATAGAACTCATTAGAAGAGAAATGAAGGACGAAGTAATATCACATCTTAAGAAGGAAAACGATGCGATAAATAAAATGCTATCAAAAAATAACGTAAAAAAGGAGGAGTTGATTAAAGCGATGGAAGAGGGATACAAAGGGGAACGTATATCCGAATTCCTTGATCAGTTTGACACAAAAAATAAGAGTGATTACTTAATAACTTTTTGCGCTCTCGCTTTCGAAAAAATTAACGATATTGGAATTTTAAATAATATCTTTAAAGAACTTAAAATTGAAGAGAAAGATGAGCACCAATTAGCCAAACTAATCGACAACATCCAAAAAATCAAAGAGAAATCTTCAACTGGTAATTTGCCTTATAACCTAACTGTTCAAGATTCTATAGATAGGAGATTATCCCAATTAATAGAGTTTTTCCTTTTAATGGAAGAGTTGAAAGAGAAATTACCAGAGGCAGTTGTCCTAGTACCACCATCATCTTTCAATAGTTTTGTTATTTTCGTTATGAACATTGAGAATTTCCGCAAAAATACCGAGAATATAATAAACGTTCTAAATACCTTAAGTAAGAAACCTCACCTGCATTATTATAAACCGATCATACGCGTGTTTATAATAAGGTCGTTATCGGACGTGCCGATGAAAAATATCATAGAACTGATAAGCTCTTTAGACGAGAAGGTAAGTAAGCAAAACGCAGTGGTTTACCTACCAGTATATTTAGGGAGGGGCGTGATGGAGGTCGGTGAACCGACAATTTTAGACAAGTTAGAATTTCCAAACCCAGAAGAACTTGAAGAGTTCCTAAATGCAGTAGTCAAATTAAGTGAGGAGAATAAGTTATTAAATGATAGATTCTTGGAAGATATAAGGAAATATCCTCAAGAAAAATTAAGCGTAGCCAGGTTATTAAAATGAGGTACCTAAGGGTAAAGTTGAGAGTTTATTACGGCTATAAGAAGGAAATTTTGTCCTCTACTACTTTAGCTGGTGCGTTAACGCAATTTTATGCAATAAGCGGTGAAAATAAAGACGTCAACTTTGGTTTTTCAGATTTTACGCTCATAAACAAATTTGTATTTTACCAAAATAGGGTAAACTTAGGTAGAGTGTATTATTCCTCATTCCCCTATCTTCAAAAGTTATATTTATCTAGACATAAGGCTTACGCAGAATATGAGGGGTGTGTTGTTGGGGATATTGAGGAAGGTAGGAATGAGCTCAAAAAATTACTCCTAATCAATTTTTCTGAAGTTGAAGAAGTTAAAGTGGAGGAATCTAAATCGGATCTTTACGCATTAGCAATACCACTAATAAATGTAAATGATGCAAAGACTTTTGGGGATATTGTAAGGATTAGGTTCTTAAGGTTTCATGGTTTAAACGAAATGGAACAACATCCCATCTATGTACTAGAAGGTAAGAATATTAAAAGAACAAAGGAGAAAATAGTAAAGTTAGTAGATGTAAAGTTAACAAGTAAGCCTAAGGAATATAATATATTGTTAGATTTACTTAGCACCATAGAAGGTTTAGATAAGGCTTATATGAAAATGGCTCACGGAGTAGTTGTACCTAAAGAGTGTGTTAAATTATAGCAATGAAAATGTCAGACTTTTCATAGGGATTAATGATTTAATCCCATTCCCTTATCTTATCTTCAACGTGTTCTTTTCCTACGTCTTCTTCAGCAGCCAGCTCTAATAAGGGCGTTCTTATTGAACCTGGGCATACTGCTACACATCTTATAGTAGGCGCGTAGTCTACGGCTGTACTTCTGGTCAGCCCTAAAAGCGCGTGTTTACAGAAAAGGGGGTTGGGGGGCGGAAAGCCTCGCCAGATGGATAGCCCCCTTATAGAAAGTTTAAATCCTTCTTTGCCAAGATTTCATTAATGGCTAGGAGGGGTAATAAAGCGATCAGAGCTACAGTTTCGATGAAGATCGCAGTCTCAGACTCCCTCCTAGTCCTCGTTAATAACTACGTTAAGGCACTCCGTTTCACCCTATTTTGGTTGAAAGAAAACGTTCCAAATCCAAATGAGGATGGGGTGATTTCGAAAGTTCACGAGGAGTTGTACACGAGGTTAAGAGAGGAATATAATTTACCCTCAAAGGTTGCTGAGGATTGTTATAGGGATGCCCTCTCAGTGTACAAGGGTTGGTATAATAATCCTAAGAAGGGTAGGTTTCCAAGAGTATATAAGCCAACAGTTTGGCTAACACCAAAGGCAAGTTATAATGTGGACTTTGAAGCAATGACTGTTAGGATTGCAAGTGTTGGTGAACTCCCAATCTTAGGCTATCCCAGAAACTTGAAGGACTACATGAGTTGGAAGATGAAGGAGGCTAGGTTAGTGATCAGGAATGATAAGGCTTTCCTTAAAGTGGTTTTTGAGAAGAAGAAAGAGAAGGTTGAGCCAAAGGAAAGTATTGCCATAGATATTAATATGAGTGAGATAGTTGTAGGGAAGGACGACGAGCACTACGTTAGGATTCCAACTCGTTTGCATGAGGTTCACCACTGGAAGTCTTTAGCTGAGAACCTACAGAAGAAGTATCCAAGGAGGTGGAGGGAGAATAAGAGGATTTTGTATAGAGTTCGTTCTTTCAATCTAAAGGCTAGGAGGATTATGGAGGACTTTGCTAGGAAGGTTGGGAAGTGGGTTATTGAAATCGCTGAAGATTTTGGTGCCAATGTTATTAAGTTAGAGAACCTAAGGAACCTCATTAAGAATGTTGATAAACTACCTAAAGAGTTTAGGGATAAGTTGTATCTGATGCAGTACCGTCGTTTACAGTATTGGATTTCTTGGCAAGCTAGGAAACACGGAATGATTGTTAAGTTCGTTAACCCCAGATATTCTTCAGTCTCATGTCCAAAATGCGGTAGAAAGATGAGGGAGGTTTCCCATCGTTGGTTTAGGTGTTCATGTGGTTATGAGAATGATCGTGATGTTATTGCAATAGTTAATTTAAACAGGAGGGGGTCTCTGACCCCCTCATCTGCCCACCAAATGAGGGATGTAGCCCCGAACCGATGGTGGGAACGATGAGCCCTCTGGAAGGGAACCCTCGCTCTTCCAGGGCGGAGAGGAAGTCAGTTCAAATGCCTCAACAAAATTCTTTATGTTCGGATATTCCAATTGAACGTTTTGCTGATATAATATCTTCAAAAATTCTTGACCAAACGCAAAATATTTATTTGCAACTTCCCGTTTATTTTTCTTCAGAAATTCAAGTGCATTTTTCCTTATTACCTCCATAACTTCTGCAAGAACAAGATCCGAATATATTGGATCATAGCTCCCAAGTAAGTTAAATAGCTTATTTCTCTTTTCTATAATTATATTAGTATCAACGAGTACTTTCAATTTCACCACTACTTAGAAAGCCAATACAGTTGTTGTGAGAGGTGCTCCTTGTATTTATCCATCGTGAACTCTCCACATACTGGAATAATTTCTTCACCTAAGCCGTTAATCAGAGTCAATGAAAGAACAACGTACTCTACTCTCTTTACCAATCTACAGTCGCTTAGATAAAGGATCTTTGTCTCTCGGTCTACAGGAGTTAGGTTATGCTTTGTTTCTATTTTATATTCCCAACCAAGGTCTTTCATCACTTCTTCCAGGTCTAATGACTTAACGTCAGGTAAAACTATCTCTTCTAAGTCGGAGTCCCTCACGTATTTCAACCAGTCGTCGAATGTGGTAAAATATATTGGATTCCCTTCATTATCATAATCTATACGCAACACTCTGAAAGGTGGAGCATATACACTACTAATAGGATATGAAGATTGTAAATATGTAGTAGTCATTAATAATATATTATTTAGTATTTCAGTTGTAGATCTTAAAGACTCTATCTCGCGCAGCTTTTCTCTAGTCAAGCTTAAGCTAATTTTTCATCACCTCTTACTATCTTCTCTATCTCATTTATTAGACTTTTAATTACATCTACGCTTACTTGCCTATTCCTATAAATTATTTCGACTAAGGATTTCCTCGAGTCGAGAACATAAGGCAAAACATTTATTGACGATAAGTATTCTGACTCTCTTAAGTCGCCTTCGCCACTGTAGTCCAATAACACATAGCCTGCCTTTTTATATTTAGATAATCCGCGTAATTCTACATCCAAGACGTAAATTAACATAACCTCAATTAAATAGTCTATATTTAACAATTTTCCTAGCTCAGATAACTTCAAAATAGCGTCCTCAACTTTCTCATCAGTAGTTTTACCTAATGCTGCCTGCAAAGTAATTTTCTTCTTCTCTGTAAAGGAAACCTCATATATCAGTAATTGCAAGTCATCATAAGTTATGGTAGTAAGAAGGGAAGAAGGAACAGGGACATTAGGATACAACGACTCACTTACAGAAATTAAAGGCAATTTTAGGTTTACTTTATCATTAGACAGTACCTTCAAAATCGCATCCTTACTAGAATTAGTAATAAGCGAGACGGAAGCGTAACGAAACTCAGTCATAATTAAAGTTTAGAGTCAATTCTAATAAAGGTTAATTAATAATTGGATCCTAGTGTCGCCATTTTAAATGAATTTGCCTTTACAAAAGATTGAAAGCCTCGAGAATGGGGGTCGGACTTTCATTGAGGTTTCATGAATTTGTATTCAACCTCTCGTCCTCATTCCCCTTATTTCCCTCCCCATGCCGTCTACGGGAGCGGTACTTAAACCACTCCCTTCAAGGACATGGGGAGTTTCATTGGGCACCTTCCTCCCCCTCACATTGCTCATCGAGTTCATAGTGGCACCCTCCGATTAATTTTTGTAAGTAAAGCTTATAAGCTTTACTTTAAATAATCAATCATGGTTCAAGTTACATTCCATTCAAAAATATTCTCAATGGGCCATGACAAATACGGAGATCCAAAATACGCAATATACGTTCCTAAAAGCATTCATGAGAAGATTAAGGGCTTGTTGGAAAAGGAGGTGATAGTAATTGTCATCCTACCAGATGATGAGGAATAGGATTATCTGTTCTAGGGAAGCCCTCGAAAACTTCCAATTCGTTACAATAAACGGTAAGGTAATTTTTGAAGATAAGGATAAGATAGTTAGAATTGCTAGGGCTTACTCACAAGTAGTTAAGAGTGCTATTAGGCCATTGTTTGATGGGAAGAGTATTGATGAGTTAACCAAGGAGTTTTACAACATCTTACCAAACTACATTTACCTAGAAACTGCTTTAAAGCAAGCTAAGACAATTGTTGATGGTTTGTTGGATAGAGAGAAGGATAAGATTTTGCACGCTAAGATTAAGAGGTTCTGGTTTGGTAGTAGGGGTAACAAAAGTGATAAAGGTAATAGGAATGTGAAGTTCCACGTTTTTCAAGACCACGTTGAAGTTAAAGTTAAAGACCCATGGGGTAAGTGGGTTCACGGGAAGGCATATTTTGGCAAGGAGTACTTACCATTACTCCATGAGTTGGAGGAATTAGCAGAAAGGAAGGAGGAGGGTTACGGTGCTGTAGTAAGTTTCAAGCATTACCCTATGATCCACCTCCAAATCCCACTCTGGTTGTACTTAAAGCACTTCTCTTCGCCGAAACCCAATGGTTACGGTTTGGTTGCTGGTTTCGATTTAAATAGTGATAGGTTGAACGTTGTTGTAGTTAATAAGGATGGTAAAGTTGTTACTAAAAAGACGTGGTGGTATTCAGATGTTACTAGACCAGGTTTTCCTAAAGGGAAAGCTATGGCTTTGCGTTTGAATGCTCTTTCACAAGCTCTTAATTTCCTATCAAGGGTTGGCGTTGATTACGTTGCTTTTGAGGACTTGTTCCTAGTTAAGAAGAGGAGGTTCACTAGGAGTAGGAGTGGTAATAGGAAGGTTTCACGTTTCGCTAAGAAGCAATTGCTAACTCACGGTGTTGTTAAAGCACTTAGGTTGGGTTTTAACGTTGTGTTAGTTAATCCTAAGGGTACTACAAACTCTGAGGATCACGATAGGATAATGAGGGAGAAGGGTTTTGATAGGCATACAGCCTCAGCTTACTTAATAGCCTTAAAAGGATTAGGAATGTTAAATGATATCAAATGACATAAAATTCACGGTTTATCGGAAACTGTTGACAACGGCAAAATACCTTCAGATCCCCGTACGAGAATTAAGTTAGGCAAAGTATCTTTTAACTCATGTTGTTTAATTCTTGGAAAATTTATTATTGCGGGATTTAGTAGAGTATCATATGAGGCTTGAGGAGCTGTATAATGTACAATCATTAGATGAGTGGGAGCTTCTTATGGATGAGGCTATTAAGAATAAGGACAAGGTTGCTATTTTAGTACTTACTGATTATTTGAGGTGGATTCCTAAAGATTTTTCTCCTAAATTCCCGAATGTAAGGGAATACATGCAGCACGTTAAATACCTAATTGATAATTGTAATGATTTGGTGGAGGATTGGCTGAATATTCATTCCTGTGAGGAATTAAGAGAATCGTGTAATTTTAATATTGAAGGGAAGAGAAGCTCCTTTATTCCAATAGATGATAAGGAATTAATACGTTACATAGCTAAAGGGTGTGGAATCTTTTGGCTAGTATGAAGTTCTCTCCATCTATATGGATACCAGTTTTACAAAAGTTCTATAAGTCCTTAGAGATACCAGTAGTCATTTATGGGTCTCAAATAATATATGTAAACTTAGGAATAGCATTTGAGAGTAAGGATATAGACTTACTCATATATGACGTTTATCCGCACACTGTTTTCGTTAATGCGTATAGGAAGGCATTTAGTGAGGAAAACGTAAGAATAGAAGTTTTTGTTAAAAATAGAGAAACAATTTATCACTTATTTACCAAATACGGAGTTTCAATAGAGATTTTTGCTCCACCTAAAGAGGAGTCGCCGTTAACTCTATTTGCTGACGAGATTTTATTTAAGGAAAGAGACGGTATATCATACTGGACATTAAGTTTGGAAGCGTACGCTGTGATTCAAGCCAATAGAAAGGAAGGTATAAGAGATATTGATCTGACTTCCTTCCCGACCTGGAAGGGCGAGGGTTCCCCTCATCGATTCGGGTTTACATCTCTCATTTGAGGGGCAGTCGAGAGGGTCAGAGACCCCCTCCCATTAAGATTCGTGATTGCAATAACGTCACGATCATTCTCATAACCGCAAGAACATTTAAACCAACGATGAGAAACCTCCTTCATCTTTTGCCCGCATTTTGGGCAAGAGACTGATGAATAACTGGGATTAATAAACTCAATAACCATTCCGTGTTTCCTAGCCTGCCAGGAAATCCAATACTGCAGACGGTGGTACTGCATTAAGTACAGTTTATCCCTAAACTCTCTTGGCAGTCTATCCACGCTCTTGATAAGGTTCTTAAGCCTCTCCAATTTGATAACGTTAACACCCATTCTCTTTGCTACATCAACAACCCACTTCCCAACCTTCCTAGCAAAATCCTCCAAAATCCTCCTAGCCTTTTGGTGGAAGGAGTGAATCCCTGTGAAGGATCCTCTTATTTTCCCTTCACCTCTCAATTTATGTACGGTTGTTAATGACAACATTATGCTCAAAACAAATTAATACCTAATAGTATATAATAGGAATTATGGAAGAGTGGGGATTTAGCCAATCCGGTTCTCAGATTTCCACGAATTTTAAGCTCTTATCATTCTCTAGCGCTCCTTTTCAAGTGCTAGTAGATAATGATTTCGGTAATCTTATAGTTGAATTCAAGAGAAGTGTTGAGAAAAGCTTTGAAGGTGAGGCTTTTGTTACTATTGGAGTTGACGAGAACGGTAGAATAGCTTATATCTCAATAGAGCCGTTGGATAAAGATCTAAAAGAAGGTATAAAGGGAATTAAAAATGAGTGAAGTCCTAAATTATGCATTACAAGAAATTCAGGAGGGGAAGTACAAGATAGAAACTGATGAGGAAAACCTAGAGCTAATTCTCCACCCTGTTTTGCTTAAAGTGTTCAAGAAGGATGATAAATACTCTTTCGTGGTTCAGAACATTATATCTGTGAATACTGATAAACCAAGATTTGGCCCTCTTTGCTCTAGCAACACTTTAAATTCTAGACCGGCTAAGATTAGGAAGACAGAGGTTTTAAAAGAGCCTAAGATCGTGTTGAAAATGGATGAGAAAATTTTCAACATTATAATAAATGTTACTAATATTTCAATTTATCCAGATTATAGGGATTCATTTGGCTCACCATGCGTGATGGTCTCAACGGTGGTCCTATATTAAATGTGAATTTACGAGACATGCTCAAGAAAGGCTAAGACTTAGATTATAAGAACTAAGCAAAAATTACGGGATAGAAATAGTAGGTGAAATTCAGAGAGTAATTGACGAATTTTGCAAAGCTGAAAAGATAGCTGCTAAAAAACTTAATGATGAGGAAAGTTATTGCAAAAAATTAAGCTTTAATTGTTTATATCTTATCATGGTTTTTGTACAGTTTGATAAAAGAAGAATTATTACATTATTTCCTACTAATAAACCATCAACGATAAAGAAATTTTGTTAACTTTACCGAAAGGCTATAATATGTATTTATTATCTAACACTGTGGCTTAGCTGACTTCCTTATATAGAACATAGTTATTCATCAGTCTCATGTCCTAAATGCGGCAGGAAGATGGTTGAGGTTTCTCGTCGTAGGTTTAAGTGCGCTTGTAATTATGAAAACGATCGTGACGTAATTGCAGTGGTTAATGGGAGGGAGTTCTGACCCTCTCAACTGCCCCTCAGATGTAGTCCCGAATCGATCAGGAGACCATCGTTAACGAGGAGGAAGTCAGTTCCTCTTAGTTTACAATCAATTATTCTAACCTTGCAGAAATAAAGTTAATTACAAGGGAACATGAATCACTATCTGGAGCTATCACAAAGCATGTTGCTTAAATCTCTCAACCGCCATTGAAAGTGCGGTGGAAAAGTATATTTAGTAGAAAAGTATACTTTAATTTATGGTAACTACAATAAAAGTTAAGGACAAAACCAAGCTCGATCTTGAGAATTTAAGGGCTGAGATCTTGCTGAAGTCGAATACTAAGCTAACTTTGGAGGAACTGCAAGATTATCTCATATCCTTTGCCATTGATAATAAGGAGTCGTTTTTTGATTATATGATGAAGAAGTTTAAAAGGAAAAATTACGAGAAAATGAAGGAAGCTATAAAAGATTGGGGTATTGATACTAGTAATATTGACGTCGACAGTGTAATATATGATAATCCTTGACACGAGCTTCCTAATAGCTTTTTATAATAAGAGGGATTCCAGACACGAAAAAGCCCTGAAGATCTTCGACGAGATAACTAACGACAAGCTAGTAATTTCAGACTATATCTTTGACGAGATAGTGACATTTTTAAGGGCTAAGGTTCCGTGGATAGCCATAGAGGTGGGTGAGAATATTTTAGAGAACTTGGACATTATAAGAGTTAATGATGAGGACTTTAGAACAGCGTGGGAACTGTTCAACAAGTTTAATAAATTAAGTTTTACCGATTGTACTACCTTATCCCTCTCGAAGAGGCTAAAAATTAAGAGGCTAATGACTTTTGATCAAGCATTGTCGAATGCGTTTGCAGAAATTAACAAAAAATGACTGATCAAAAAACTACCTTATGACTGTACGCGTGTTGTCTTAACGACATTACTATGATCTTTATGAATTACTTCAATTTTTATCACGGTTTACGTTAAACCTACTTTTAAATCGACGCTTGATTTCAAATTTAAGGAAAATCGATGAGCTTAGTGTCTAAAAAATTGAACTAGTTCACAAAACGCACTTCTATGATCTTTTTAACAGTTTGAGTCAAAGTCGTGATTAATAACGTCAAATTCGAAAGTTTTAAAGTTTTTTACTACCTTTACTCTTGATGCCATTTGAATTTGAGGAACTAGGCTTAGGTGTGATTTTAATAAAGCCTAAAGCATTTCCAGATAATAGGGGTTATTTTAAGGAAATATTTAAGGAATCCGAATTTAGGAAAATGAATATTCCTACTCCTCTACAAGCTAACGTTTCATTTTCTAAACCTGGAGTCGTAAGGGGTTTGCATTACCAATTACCGCCGAAAGAACAAGGTAAGATAGTTACAGTAATGAAGGGAAGAATAATAGACGTAGCAGTAGATATAAGGAAGAAATCTAAAAGCTTTGGTAAGTACGTTTATGCCGAACTAAATGAGGATAACCATTACATGTTATGGATACCACCTGGATTTGCACACGGCTTCCAAGCACTAGAAGACTCTACGGTGTTATATTTCGTAACACATAATGAGTATTCGTCATACCACGAGAGGTGCATAAATTACACAATGATAGACTGGCCGATAAAAAGTGTAATAGTCAGCGAAAAAGATGCAAAATGCCCACCATTAGAGAGAGCTGAGGTATTTGAGGATTGGTGATGGAAACGACTTGAAATTGTGACGTAAATAGTTTTTACTGCTCACACCACTAAGCTCTGAGCCAGATTAGTGGTTAGTTCAGTTACACTACCGTAACCAAAACCCTTATTATTTCTATTTTAAATCATTTTATATCATGGGAATATTAATAACTGGCGCATCTGGACAGTTAGGCTTTGAGCTTTCTGAGGTTTTAAAAGGTGACATTGTTAAGGTATACAACACGATGGAAGTGCAGGGCGGTTATAAGCTAGATTTAACCAATTACTCGGCAGTGGAAGACTTCATTATTAAAAAGAGGCCGGACGTTATAATAAACACAAGCCTCATTGACCGACGTGGATAAGTGTGAAGTAGAAAGGAGTTTAGCCTTTAAGGTAAATGCTGAGGCAGTGAAACACATTGTTAGGGCTTCCCGCGTTGTAGAAGCTTACCTAATTCACATAAGCACTGATTACGTATTTGACGGTAAAAAGGGACTTTATAAGGAAGAGGACTTGCCAAATCCTATCAACTACTACGGCTTAACCAAACTTCTTGGCGAAACTTACGCATTATCTTACGATGATAGCCTCGTTATAAGGACTTCTGGAGTTTTTAGGCATAAAGGTTTTCCCATTTACGTTTATAAGACGTTGAAAGAAGGTAAGGAGGTTTCCGCATTTAAGGGGTACTATTCACCAATTTCTGCTAGAAAATTAGCTGAGGCTATTTCCGAATTAATCGAGTATAGGAAAACAGGGATATTGAACGTTGCGAGCGAGAGAGTTTCTAGAGTAGATTTGGCAATGAAGATTAAGGAGAAGTTTAATCTAGGCGGTAGCGTAAAGGAAGTTGATGAGGTTAAAGGTTGGATTGCGAAGAGGCCCTTTGACTCCTCTTTAGACATTTCTAAAGCTAAGAAGTTACTTTCTACCGACTTTTATTCCTTAGATGAGAATTTGCGTTATATGGTGGTTTGATTGCAGGCCGTAATTTTACACGGCGGTCAAGGGACTAGGTTAAGGCCTCTAACGCATACCGGGCCTAAACAGTTGATAAAGATTGCAGGAAAGCCCGTTTCACAATGGGTTTTAGAACAGATAAGAGATGCGGGTATAAAGGATATTATAATAATCTTGGGAGATAATAATCCGAATAAGGTTGTAGAGTATTACGGTGACGGCTCACGTTTCGGAGTTAACATAACTTACGTATATCAAGGCAAAGCTAGAGGATTGGCCGACGCGGTATATAAAGTGAAGGACGTGATAACGGAAGATAGGTTTCTGGTTTATTTAGGGGACAACATAGTTCCTTATGACAACCTCCCCTCTTTCCTTTCCTTCAAGGGCTCGGCTTCAATACTTTTGGCAAAGGTTGACAATCCCAACCGTTTCGGAGTTGCGATAATAAAAGATGGTAAAGTGATTAGGCTAGTGGAAAAACCGAAAGAGAAAATTTCCGATTTAGCTTTAGTTGGTGTTTACGCTTTTACTAGGGAGATATTTGAGGTGATAGAAAATCTAAAGCCATCATGGAGGGGTGAGTTAGAAATAACTGATGCAATACAAGGATTGATTGACAGAGGTAGGGAAGTTGAGTATAAGATAATTGATGGCTGGTGGAAGGATACTGGGACACCTAAGGACATATTGGAGGCTAATTCTTTCCTTTTGGATAAATACGCTGAGAGAAAGATAGAAGGAGAGGTTAGGAAATCATCAATTGACGGCAGGGTATTTATAGAAAAAGAAGCGTTAATTGAGAACTCAACTATTAGGGGGCCAGCTTATATAGGAAAGGGGAGTAAGATAATAAACTCCTACATAGGCCCATTTACTTCAATAGGGGATAACTGTGTGATCGAGAATAGTGAGATAGAATACAGCGTAATTTTAGATAACGTAAGGGTGGAAGGTGTATCCATGATGGATTCTTTGATAGGTAATAATTCAAGCGTAATAAAGGGAAAGAAATGGGTTAAGTTAATAATAGGGGAGAACTCAAGGGTTGAAATATGAAGATTGCAGTTTTAGGAGGGGCCGGATTTATAGGCTCTGCCTTTGTAAGGGAGTTGAATAAGAGGGGGATTAGGCCAATAGTTATAGACCTCTTAACTTACGCCGGCAGGGTTGAGAACTTAAAGGACACCGATCACGAATTTATTAAAGCTGATATAAGGGATCAGAAACTCCATGATATTTTGAGGGAACATAAGGTAGAAGTTGTAATTAATTTCGCAGCTGAATCTCACGTTGATAGGTCTATTTATAAACCTCAAGATTTCGTGACTACGAATGTCTTAGGGACGATAAACGTTTTAGAAGCTGCTAGGCGTTTTAATTTTAATTACGTTCACATATCAACGGACGAAGTTTACGGTGAGGAGTGTGGTGATGAGAATTCTCCTCTTAATCCATCATCACCTTATAGCGCTTCTAAGGCTTCAGCAGACTTATTCGTTAAGTCTTACGTAAGGACTTATAACGTTAAGGCTATTATCGTTAGGCCTTCTAATAATTATGGGCCTAGGCAGTTCCCTGAGAAGTTCATTCCGAAAATTATTATTAGGACTTTGCTCGGTTTACACGTTCCAATTTACGGTGATGGTAAACAAGAGAGGGATTGGATATTCGTGGAGGATACTGCAAGGATAATAGTTGACTTACTAGACGAGGCTGAATGGAGAGGAGAAGTTTATAATATCCCAAGGAGGCAGAGGGTTAGTAATCTTGAGTTGGTTAAGTTATTAAGTGAGGTTATGGATAAAGAGGTTAAGATTAAGTTCGTTTCTGATAGGCCAGGGCATGATAGGAGATATTGTATGAGTACTAGGCTTTCTTATGAGGTTACTCCTTTAAAGGAGGGTTTGAGGAGGACTTATGAATGGTATATTAGTAATGAGTGGTGGTGGAGGCCATTGATCGACGATAAGTTCTTTAAGGAAGATGAACCGTGGCGTCAGTAGATTAATTTTCCCTAACTGTTTCCTTTTTTAATACAGCAATGTATCGCAGCAATTATAACGAAGTATAGAATGAAATCTAAAGAGTAAGTAATTGCTAGGCCCAGATACATGTTATGCAAAATGGATTGTAAGTACTGAGTTATCCCTAATATCTCTGGGCGATTCCAATACAAGATATCTGGAAGTGCTAGAAGGAAGAAGTTATAAAGTCCTATGAAAATAGGTACCAATTGTCCACCTAGTCTTGCCCTTACGTAGTAAGGATAAGCTTTACTTATTTTTCCATGTTCTCTAAATCCCCAGCATACTTCTTCTATTGTCTTCATTAAAAGTCTTGTTTTCAATCCAGCAGTTCTAGTTCTTCCAGAAATTCTGTACTGTAAGTGAAAGTGCTATAGTCTTGTTTTCTTCAGAATAGTGTACGTATTTGGCAAAGTTCAGTACCATTATATAGGAGAATATTGCTAAAATTGTAGCTACTATAGATATAATAAAGTTGTGTATATATTCTGTAGCAAAATAAAAGGAAGATAATGTAGAAAAGATTATTATAGGGCTGAATCCTTTCTCACGTTAATAGAAATCTTTTTATATTTATTTATTATCAACTAATCTTGTGGAGAGACTACTGAGACCTAAGGAGGCTTGCCAACTACTCAGCATTTCATACTCAACACTCCTACGGTGGATTAGAGAAGGAAAAATAAGGGTAGTAACAACTGAAGGAGGGAAGTATAGGATACCTTACAGCGAGATAAAGAAGTACTTAGAAAGGAGGGAAGAGACGAGGGCTGTAATTTACGCAAGGGTCTCCTCTACCGATCAGAGAGAAGACTTGGAAAGACAAATAAACTACCTAACAAATTACGCAACGGCAAAAGGTTACAAAGTGGTTGAAGTACTGAAAGATATTGCCAGCGGGTTAAACACACAAAGGAAAGGATTACTTAAGTTATTCAAACTTGTTGAGGGAAGGAGTGTCGACATCGTATTAATAACATACAAAGACAGACTAACGCGTTTTGGGTTTGAGTACATTGAAGAGTTCTTCTCAACCATGGGAGTTAAGATTGAAGTAGTTTTCGGTGAGGAGCCCAAAGATGACGCACAAGAGCTAGTTGAGGACTTAATTTCCGTCGTTACATCATTCGTAGGGAAAATTTACGGAATGAGGAGTCACAAGAAAACACTCCTAGTTCAAGGTGTAAAAAAGTTAATAGGTGAGTTGAGTGGAGAGGACAGTGAAGTTAAGGGTTAAGGTTGACTATTCTACATACTCAGCACTTAAGGAGGTCGAGAAGGAGTACAGAGAGGTTCTAGAGGAGGCAATAAATTATGGGCTGTCAAACAAAACTACCTCCTTCACCAGGATTAAAGCTGGAGTTTACAGGACTGAGAGGGAGAAACATAAGGACTTACCCTCCCATTATATTTACACAGCTTGTGAGGACGCAAGCGAGAGATTAGACAGTTTTGAGAAGTTGAAGAAGAGAGGGAGGAGTTACACTGAGAAACCGTCAGTGAGGAGAGTTACTATTCACCTCGACGATCACTTATGGAAGTTCAACCTTGATAGGATTTCAATTTCCACAAAGAGGAGTAGGGTTTTCATTTCACCAACCTTCCCTAAGATCTTCTGGAGATATTATAACAAGGGCTGGAGGATTGCGAGTGAGGCCAGGTTTAGGCTGATGAAGGGAAATGTTGTAGAGTTCTACGTCATTTTTAAGAGAGATGAGCCTAAACCTTATGAGCCTAAAGCGTTTATTCCCGTCGACCTTAACGAGAATTCGGTCTCGGTGCTCATCAACAGTAAACCCTTATTGCTTGAGACTAACACTAAGAGGATTACTCTGGGCTATGAGTATAGGAGGAAGTTGACAATCACTGGTAAGTCAACTAAGGATAGGGAAGTGAGGAGGAAGTTAAAGAGGCTGAGGGAGAGGGATAAGAAAGTAGACATTAGGAGGAAATTAGCCAAGCTGATCGTTAAAGAGGCTTTTGAAGGCAAGAGTGTCATAGTTTTAGAGGACTTGCCAAGGAGAACTCCAGAGCATATGATAAAGGACGTGAAGGATAAACAGCTTAGGTTGAGGATTTATAGATCTGCATTTTCCTCAATGAAGAATGCTATTATTGAGAAGGCTAGGGAGTTTGGTGTCCCCGTAGTCTTAGTTAACCCATCTTATACTTCCACTGTTTGCCCAATTCATGGGGCGAAGATCGTTTACCAACTCGATGGGGGCGATGCCCCAAGGGTTGGTGTTTGTGAGAAGGGGAAGGAAAAGTGGCATAGGGATGTAGTTGCACTGTACAACTTAGCGAGGAGGGCTGGAGATGTGAGCCCCGTGCCGTTGGGCTCGAAGGAGTCCCATGACCCACCTACAGTAAGTGGGTGGTTGAGGGCTAAGTCCCTACACTCGATCATGAATGAACATAAAATGATTGAAATGAAAGTGTAGGGACAAACGGGTTATTGTTCGTGTTTAGGAGTAATTATTTTAACTTATACTAGAATGAAGTGGTTGTGGAGAAGGATCTTTATAGGGTTGGAGAGGATTACGTGGAGGCTAGGATAATTGAAAGCTTATCTGACCTTCTCCTATCTCTTACTCTATGGAAGGAAGGATATACTAGGAACTCTGCGGGGAAAGCTTTTAGTGCGGTAAAAGCGTTATTAAGCGCTCTCATAGTAACTAATGAAGAGAAGTTAATTAATTTAGCTAAAGATGAAAAGGAAAGGAAATGGATTAAAAAGAAGGCCCACATAGTGCCTACACACGCCATGTACGGTTTAGCACAAGTACTAAAGGATATAGGAATTGACGTTATAAGCCTTGTGAACTATGCTCTAAATCTTCACGATTATCATTATAATGGTTTTGAACCTGGCTTTAGTAGATATAGTAAAAAAGAGGAAGTATTTAGGGATTTAATTACGTTAGTAAAGGAGACTAGGAAAGTGATAGACATTTATTACTCTAAGTACGAAGTTAAGGAAATATTGGGAAAGATTGACGAGCTAATAAAGGAATTAACAGAAGGTAATAAATAAGAGAGTTCAGCCTTGAAACAGTTGCTCTGATCGCTTTATTACCCCTCCTAGCCATTAAGGAAATTTAGAAGAACTTATATTTAAATATAAGGGGGCTATACATTCCCGCTGGCGAGGCTTTTTGCACCTTAACGCCCAATTTTTGTAATTTTGAATAAATCTTAAATAAATGAAATTATTGACCATACTCTAGATTAATATATCTGAATTTTTTTGTTTTTCTAAGTATTAAGAATCTTATACGTTTTATAATATATCTTTTCATTTTAAGTTCTATACCATTGTTCTAGCTTTTTGAGATCTATAAACTCAGCCTCTTCATTAGTTTTTGAAAAGCTTTTTGCAAATATTATGTATTTTTTAACGTCTAGTCCTAAATCTTCAACTTTTCTTTTTAATTCGTAAAGTACTTTCTCCCCATTTATTCCTTCACTCCACTTACATTCACCAGCTATTCCATCTCCATATATATCTATTTCCACATCCTTAAACCAGAGCCTTTCTACCTTAACCTTATATACGTCCTCCACGTACTCTCTAGCTATTTTCTCAAAAATTCTCCCTAAGTATACGTTATACTCGTCCTCTTTTATCTCATAAATTCCTTCCTCTATTAAGCTTAAGTTTGGATAAATGAATGTGAACCAGAAAAGTGTAAAATTATCCTTAATATAATACCTAGCACCCTTCTTCATCTTATAGGGGAACTCCTTTCCTATTATTCCTATTTTCTCAAGTTTATTTAAATATGAAGAAACGTCTCCACTTATTCTAACAAAGTCCTTTATTTCCCCTAACGTATTTTTGCCAGAAGAAATTGCGTGCAATATTTCCTTATACGTACCAATCTCAGAAAACTCGTATCTTAACATAAAGTCTATCTCATCTTTTATAAAAGAGTCAACTTCTTTTAATTCTGCATTGATCCACTTTAAGAATGGAGTTTTAGCCTTTGTGAGGTAAAAAGGCACTCCACCGGCAAAACCGTAAACGTGTATTGCATCAATTAGAGAGAAATTAAATCCTTTCAGATCTTTAAATTTGAGCTCTTTTAATTCCATAGACGCAGTCCTCCTACCGTAAAGAGGGCTTTTATAGGATATTGCGTCTTCCATCATGGAAATGGAAGAGCCAAGTAAAATTAGCTTAGTTTTACTACCTTTTAGAGTCTCATCAACAATTTTTTGGAAGGTTGATAATATGCTCTCATCCTCTTTTATCATATACGGAAATTCATCTATTATGATAATCTTATCTCTCAAATAGTGAAAAATTGCCTCCCAATCTTCCTTTACGTATTTTATGTCTTCGTATTTACTTTCCGTCAATTCCTTGAATTTTCTTAAATTGTTTTTTTCTGTAGCTAAATAATATATGAAATCATAACCATTAACAGCGTTTATGATGAGGAAAGTCTTTCCTATTCTTCTCCTTCCGTAAATTATTATAAGCTCTAAATCATTTGATGAAAGCCTTTTCTTCAAGGCTTGTAACTCTCTTTCTCTATTTACCATATTCATAAATATCATATTCTAAAATATGATATTTAAAATTATGCTTAACGTCTAAGAATAGTAAATGAACAGTAGTTCACGGAAATTTCCTTACCATAAAAAATTATAATATTCGCTCATGAGGGGTCATTCATGCATCCTTTGCGAATTCAGTTTATTTAAAGAATCGTAATGAATTTAATCAAATACCACCCCACTGACTAGGTGGAGATCCACGCTCAGCAGTTTGCTTTGTTATCTCCATCTTATTCATGAATTACAATTCGCAAAAGAGACCTGAATCACCCCAGTCATAAGCAGTTATAGGCCTTGTTAGGTTAAGCATTATTAGAATCTTGTACTTAAGGTTAGTAGTAATGCAGTAATAATGCTTTAGATTGGACTTTTCTAATTATATTGAAGTAAGTTTAGTTTATATAAGAATATAAAATTAAAATAGATCTTTACAATAGAACTATTAAAAATCTAAGGTAACTGAGATGTTAGGAGGAGTAGCGGTCGCGGTTATATGCCATGACAAAAAGAACGACAAGCCTCGCCCCTTCTCGGTAGACCCAAAATCATATTAGAAAAAATATTTCTAGTAGGATAATATCGAATTTATAAAAGATAAAGAAATTTATAAGAGTATAAAGAATTCAATTGAAGAAAGGGTTTAAGGTGAGGGAGATGTGGTATTACCACGTGAGTAAGTGAGATGGTAACACCCGGTCTCCCTCACCAAACATTCAACAAATAGGATATAAATTACTTTCCATGTTGAACTTCCAAGGGGAAAAGGTAGAGAAGGTAGCGAAAACTCTCATCCCCGCGTGTTTGTGGAACGACTCTGTAGAGAACAAGTCCAGAGCGTATGACGTATCCCCACAGACCGTGAGGAATTACGTAGTGAAACAAGGGATGGAAGTGATTGAAAAGCTATTGGAAAGAGCTAGGAAAATATCCTTGGAGATATTAAAGGGGGTAAAGGAGATAGATCTTTCAATAGACTGGACAACCAAGACGTGGTATGGGAAACCAGTGAAAGGGAGCTCTGAAAAAGGAAACTCGTGGAACTACGCAACAACCAAGTATAAGGGGAAAGTACTTTTACTTGCCTTTATTCCGCAAGTGAACGGTATGACTAAGGACGAGATAGTGAAGGTTCTTGTGGAGCAAGTAATGGCAATGGGATTCAAGATAAGGTTGATGACTCTTGACGCTGGTTTCTACACAGTTGATGTGCTCAATTTCATTTCACAGTTTAAGTATATAGTTGCTGTGCCTGTTGGGGATGTTAAGGTTTATGAGGAGTTTGACGGAGAGTATATGACAAATAGTAAGAGGCATAGGAGGGATGGGCAGGTCAAGTTCAGGCTCCTCGTGTACAGCAAGGAAAAAGTGAGGAGAAAGAGTCTTGTTTATTTTGCTAGGGCTACTAATCTAGACCTATCCAAGAGGGAAGTGTTGGATTTGTACAATAAGGTAAGAGGTCCCATAGAGACCTCTTATAGGAACATTAAGGCTTTTCTTCCATTTACTGGTTCTACTAAGTTTGTTTTTCGCACGTTGATCTTCGTGCTGGCCCTTGTACTCTACTCCTTATATACCATATTCAAGGGGGAGGTGGGGAGAGAGGAGTTTAGATTATTATTAATTCTTTTATTTCCTGATTTATTCAATCCAGAGAATTTTACATTTAATATAATTGAAACACTTATTTACACTATAGATTTATTTTTAAGGAGGTGATTTTGGGTCTACCGTTTAGGGCGGGGAGCTTCCGGTATAAAAACCTTTCCATGAAAAATCGAGCATAGTCCACACTACTTACGCAAGTGATGAAACCTGCTTTACTCACTAGCATCAAAGGGCTTATTATAATACAGCACAGCCCAAGTAATAACAGCCAATTTCCTTGCACAAGCAGTAATCAACTTCTTACCCTTTAACCTACCCTTGTGCTCCTCATAAAAACGCTTGATAACAGGATTAACCTTAATAGCAGTCAAAGCTGCCAGGTAAAAAGCCCTCCTCAAAACAGCATCACCTTTTTTAGAAATACCCCTTGAGACAACACTCTTACCACTAGACTCAACAAGAGGATCGAGACCACAATAAGCAACAAACCTCTTCTTATCACTAAAGCGCCTAACATCACCAACCCTAGCCAAAATAATACAACCCAAGGTTTTACCAATACCAGGAATAGTGAAAATCAAACTATCCTTGGAAACAACATTCTCAAGCTCTTTCTCAATCTCCCTCTTCCTAGTTTTAAGCCTCTCAAGCTCCTCCAAAAGAAACCTCAGCCAAGACAATACTATCCCCACCCCTCAAAACCTCCTCCAAGTTTTTCTTAGACAAACTATCCCTATAGCCTAAAAGTACCAAATCCCTCCTCAACCTATTCTTAACCCTAGCAATACTCCTAGTAACAAAATCCCACTGGCTAGTCAACTCCCTAGCATCACTTGTTGTAAACCCACTACCCATACTTACAACTAATTCCGCAAGCTTTTTAGCATCATTCTTATCACTCTTCTTACCCCTAAAACCCTTGAACTTCTTGAGAATAAAGGGATTAATGATCCTAACATCATACTCATTATTCAAGTACTTTGCTAGGTTAACGTGGTAAACTCCAGTACTCTCAATACCCACTTTGCAACCCTTAGGCAAGATCTTCCTTATCTCCTCATAACCTCGCTTATCATTAGTAAACTCGTAGAGTTTACCTTGAAAATACATGATTAATTTATCTTTTGATACATCTATTCCTGCGACTGGGGCCTCCAATTGTACTCACCCTTATGTTTTATTCGGGCTTTTTGCCCAACTTCCGGTTCGAATTGGAGGAGGCCAAGCTCCCCGTCGAGCTTTAAGCCCAAGGAAGTCAACGGCCTACACCCCAGTCAGATCTGTATTACTCAGATCTGACTAATATGTTTTATATAAGGAGGTCAGGATGTTCCTTGTGTCATGCCCACCTATTCCAATGTTAATTCTAGGGTCTTTGTCGAATTTCTTCGCTTGCTCAAGGTTGGGAATTCCGGTCCAATCGTTAGTAGTTATTGGAAATTCTTAGCTGATTCTTTTGCAGAATCAAGATGTTAGCAAGCTACGAACTTATCGGACTTACTAGTGTTGATAATGCTAGCTTTCACAAGTCTTCTTATGTTCTCGCTACTGCTTCTAGGCTTAACATTAATTTGCTCTTCTTGCCTCCCTATTCCTTGGATTTGAATCGTATTGAGTTTGGAAGGATTTGAAGCGTTGGGTTAATACTTATTATAACTTGGATTATGTTCTGGAGTTTATTGAGGATGAATTCTATTATTTGGTTTTTCAAGGTAATTACACTGGTTATTGGATTAACAAGTTTCACGATGTGCTTGAGGACCCTGAGGAAGATAGAAGTGGGGAGAAATTTTCTTCTATTTTGTTTATTATCTATTATCAAGTTTAATTTCACAATAATATAAGCTTTTCCCAATGTTTTTCTATATTTTGTTTTAAGAAAAGTATAAGCTCGTTGCATCTATTATGAAAAAGAACTCTGGTACTATAACTCAGAAACAGATATCTTAACAATTTTTTCTATGAGATCCCTCTTTTTCAATATGTCCTTATCGAAAGTGATAAAAGATTTCGCATTAAGTAATAGAGCTGAAGATATCTGAAGAACATCTAGTGTCTTTAGTTGCAATTTAGTGGAGAGCTCTAATGACTTTCTAAATAGCCTGTTCATATCTAGTTCGACAACCTTAACGTTACTGACTTTAAGTGCGTATTTTGTTGAGGCTTCTGCTAGAATTTCGTCCTTTAACTTTCTTGAGAAAAAGGAATACAGTTCTAGTACTGTAACCTCTGATGTCATTAGATCGTTAATTTCCCTAATTTTTAAGGCCTTGTTATAGTTCACATCTTGTTCCACAAAAGAAATTATGACGTTAGTATCAACAAATATGCTCATACTCTTTCTTCCCTTAAATCTGAAGTGTCTAAACCCTTATACGGGAAACCGTCCTTAAGCCACTTATTTATCAGTTCCTCAACTTTCTCCTCTTTGGTTATCCATTTCTCGATCTCATTTCTACCGTACTCTATTAGCAAGTTTACGGCCTCGTTTTTAGTTTTAGCAATGCCTAAACTTATCATCTTTTCTATTAATTCTGAAATCCGCTTGTCCACTTTAATCGTTATTACTACTGACATATAATATATTATATAGGTATACCAATATAAGTTTTTATCTAACTAGCTACTTTGTTGATATCTTCAATTTATTTCATAAGTATGATACAACGTAAGGAGAATTTTTCAGTAATTAATATTTATTTCAACGTTATTATCAAACTCATACCCCTCTGCCCGGTAGCCGTTTGTCCCTACACTTTCATTTCAATCATTTTATGTTCATTCATGATCGAGTGTAGGGACTTAGCCCTCAACCACCTTATAGGTGGGTCATGGGACTCCTTCGAGCCCAACGACACGGGGCTCACATCTCCAGCTCTCCTCGCTAAGTTGTACAGTGCAACTACATCCCTATGCCACTTTTCCTTCCCCTTCTCACAAACACCAACCCTTGGGGCATCGCCCCCATCGAGTTGGTAAACGATCTTCGCCCCATGAATTGGGCAAACAGTGGAAGTATAAGATGGGTTAACTAAGACCACGGGGACACCAAACTCCCTAGCCTTCTCAATAATAGCATTCTTCATTGAGGAAAATGCAGATCTATAAATCCTCAACCTAAGCTGAGAGTCTTTCACGTCCTTTATCATATGCTCTGGAGTTCTCCTTGGCAAGTCCTCTAAAACTATGACACTCCTACTTTCAAAAGCCTCTTTAACGATCAGCTTGGCTAATTTCCTCCTAATGTCTACTTTCTTATCCCTCTCCCTCAGCCTCTTTAACTTCCTCCTCACTTCCCTATCCTTAGTTGACTTACCAGTAGTTATTGCCTTCCTCCTATACTCATAGCCCAGAGTAATCCTCTTAGTGTTAGTCTCTAAAAGCATCGGTTTTCCATCAACTAATATAGAGACTGAATTCTCATTAAGGTCGACGGGGATGAAACTCTTAGGTTCATAAGGTTTAGGCTCATCCTTCTTAAAAATGACGTAGAACTCTACAACATTTCCCTTCATCAGCCTAAACCTGGCCTCACTCGCAATCCTCCAGCCCTTATTATAATATCTCCAGAAGATCTTAGGGAAGGTTGGTGAAATGAGAATCCTACTCCTCTTTGTGGAAATTGAAATCGTGTCGAGGCTGAACTTCCACAGATGATCATCCAGGTGAATAGTAACTCTCCTCACAGACGGTTTCTCAGTGTAACTCCTCCCTCTCTTCTTCAACTTCTCAAAACTGTCTAATCTCTCGCTTGCATCCTCACAAGCTGTGTAAATATAATGGGAGGGTAAGTCCTTATGCTTCTCCCTCTCAGTCCTGTAAACTCCAGCTTTAATCCTGGTGAAGGAGGTAGTTTTGTTTGACAGCCCATAATTTATTGCCTCCTCTAGAACCTCTCTGTACTCCTTCTCGACCTCCTTAAGTGCTGAGTATGTAGAATAGTCAACCCTAACCCTTAACTTCACTGTCCTCTCCACTCAACTCACCTATTAACTTTTTTACACCTTGAACTAGGAGTGTTTTCTTGTGACTCCTCATTCCGTAAATTTTCCCTGCGAATGAGGTAATGATTGAGATTAAGTCCTCAACTAGCTCTTGTGCGTCATCTTTGGGCTCCTCACCGAAAACTACTTCAATCTTAACTCCCATGGTTGAGAAGAACTCTTCAAGGTATTCAAACCCAAATCTTGTAAGTCTGTCTTTGTATGTTATTAATACGATGTCTACACTCCTTCCCTCAACAAGTTTGAATAACTTAAGCAATCCTTTCCTTTGTGTGTTCAACCCGCTAGCTATATCTTTCAAAACTTCGACCACTTTATAACCTTTTGCTGTTGCGTAATTTGTTAGGTAGTTTATTTGTCTCTCCAAGTCTTCTTTTTGGTCTGCTGATGAAACCCTTGCGTAAATTACTGCTCTTGGTTCTTCCCTCCTCTCTAAGTACTTCTTAATCTCGCTGTAAGGTATCCTGTACTTCCCTCCTTCAGTTGTTACTACCCTTATTTTCCCTTCTCTAATCCACCGTAGGAGTGTTGAGTATGAAATGCTGAGCAGTTGGCAAGCCTCCTTAGGTCTCAGTAGTCTCTCCACAAGATTAGTTGATAATAAATAAATATAAAAAGATTTCTATTAACGTGAGAAAGGATTCAGTCCAGCCTCTCTCTCACTCTTAAGCGAATAACCGTAAGCTACAATCAAGTTACTGCCTAAGTCACTTTCAACTGAGAAAGACCTTTTGCTCAAGGTCGATAAAGTATTTCCATGGGAAACGTTTAGGGGTAAACTTGAGTCACTTTACTCCAAGAAACCCAAGTGGGACGTTATATTACTCCTCAAAGTCCTATTAATCAAGTTCGTCTACGAAATCTCTTGGTTAGAGGGAGAAATTAGGGATAGCAAAATGTTTATGAAATTCTTAGGTGGGAAAGTCCCACCAAAAAAGCATTCTTCTTCTACAAGAAACAGTTGTTGATGAGGGGGAGAGAATGTGGACAACTCTAATGACTCAACAAGGCCTTAGACAAGGTGATTAACGAGTATAGGGAGAAGGGTTTCGAACTTGAGGTAGGAAGAGAAAAAACGACAAATTCGAGAACTATTACATAATTGATACATTCTTCCGCGAGGGAAAGAGGAGTTTTCAAACCGGTCTAGAGAAGATGTCACTTGACCTTGATGAGATGAAATTTAACGACGATTTTCTCCTCATGAGTTATAGTGTTTCTAAGCTCAAGTACTTTACAAGCTTTAGTATAAGGGTGGTTGGGGTAGGAAGCATGGTAAGTCATACTTTGGTTTTAAGGTTTGTTGAAAGGAGGACTAATTTTGTTAGGAATTTTAAGGTTGGCTAATTTGAGTGATTTGGCCTTTTCCTTTGATGGTTTTAAGCTCTTGGCTGATAGGGCTTCTAGGAAGAACATCTTGGTTAAGGGTGTTAGTTCTGCTAGACTTCCCGTTGAGGGATCAAGATTAGGGAAGGTAGGGCTTCAACAACGACTTTGAAGGGTGCTGTGATAGAGGTCTTCTTCCTCAACCTCTATCGCAATCTTGAAGTACTCTTAACGAGGATTGGGACAAGGGTAGGGTTAATTAACAAATTTCGCTTACTAGTTTTAGTTGTGAGTATAACAAATTTTATTGGAAAATTATACAATTATTTGTATAATACTTGTTAATATATATTATATAATCTTTTCTAGTTGAATATAATGAATAATTTTATAACAAGAAATATTATATTCAAGATAATTTTTCAATTTTGCTCAAGCTTGATAACGTCAAGTGAAAAAAATCGTAAAAAGCAACTAACGGTTGAAATAAAGAAGAACTGAGAAGTTAAACTCAATAGACAAGAATGTCGAATTTTTGTGAAAATCTTTATTAATGTCTACGGCTAATAGACACATATGTCTACAGTGATAAGCGTGAGGATAAAGAAGGAGATAAAGGAGGAATTAGAAAAACATGGAGTAGACATTGATCAAGAGGTAAGAAAATTTTTAGAGGAACTTTACCTAAAGGTTAAGGCTAAAGAATACATAAATAAATGGATTGAAGACCTTAAGGACGTTAAACCTAGTGAGGAAGGGTTCTCATCAAATTCCGTGAGGGAAGATCGTGAGAGTCATTGACTCTTCTTCTTTAGTAAAATTTTTCTCTAAAGAGAAGGGTTGGGAAAAGGTTGTGGAAATTATATCTGAAGGAGTGATGACCTTGGACTTATCGATTAAGGAAGTTGCTAACTCCTTGTGGAAAAAGATCCTTTTAGGCGAAATGAAAGAGGACGTCGTAATTAAAATACTTTCTGACTTATTAAAAAGAGAGGCTCTATTGATTGTAAGCCAAGATGAATACTTGATTGAGGCATTTAAGATCGCTAATAGGAATAAAATAACTGTTTATGACTCCTTGTTCATCGCATTAGCTAAGTCGAATAACCTTGAGTTAGTAACGTCTGATAAAAAGCAGTACGAAGTTGCGATAAAAGAAGGAGTTAATACGCTATTAATATAAGGACTAAAAAAGGCAGTCCTTTTCCACTTACTTAGCTTGTTTAAGTTGAAATTATCGAGCACTTTATTTATGTCAATTTACCTCTTGTAGGCGAAATTATTACTAAGTCTTTAATGTTAAATTTCTCCTTAACTTTAGGCCACGCTTTAAATACTCCTCACCCTCAGCCATATACTTCTCAGCCAATTCAATTCTTAACTTAATGCTCTCTTTAGGGTCAATGCGGGACAAAGCTGAAAGTATTAACTCCTTGACGTCAATGCCTTTTTCCTCAGTCCTCTTTATTAACTCCTCCATAAGTTAAACTGAGTGTGGTGGTAGTGTCGTCGTTAAGTTATTTATATTTGTATAACGAGTATTACTTATGGGTAGGAAGCCTGTATTTAGGCAAGACGTTTCTTGTCCCTCTTGTGGTAGTCATCATGTTGTTAAGTGTGGTAGGCCTTTGGGTAGGCAGAAGTTTTTGTGTAGGGATTGTGGTAAGTACTTCTTGGGTGATGCTAGTTATCATCATCATTCTAGGAAGTTGAGGGAGGAGGCTTTGAGAATGTATGCTAATGGTATGAGTATGAGGGCTATTTCTAGGGTGCTTAACGTACCTCTTGGTACTGTTTTCACTTGGATTAAGCGTTATGGTAGGAAAAAGCATGAGAAGTTGGTTGAGTTGTGGGGTAGGGCTAAGGAGCTGGTCAAGGGTAAGGTTGTTGCTAAGGTTGTTGATGAGATGTGGACTTACTTGTACAAGAATGCTAGGGCTTTTTACAAGTGGGTTTTCACTTGTTATGTGTACACGAGATTGGAGTTTACCTCATTTACTCTGTGGGGGATAGGGATGAGAGTACTTTCCTTGAGGTCAAAAAGTATTTGCCTGACGAGGGTAGATGGGTGAGCGATGATTATAACTTGTACTTCTGGTTGAAAGACCACACGGTTGTCTCGCCAGTTAACCCGAACGAGTCCTTTCATTCCTCATTAAGGGATAGGCTAATTAGATTCAAGAGAGCAACGAAGGCAGTAAATAGGAGCATTCGCACCATGATGTACTCCATAGCCCTAGTCTTATGGGAGAGAAGGTTAATCCCAGAATTTGTAGCTTAACGACGACACTATCAGTGTGGTCAACAATTTCATTTAATTGAAATTTATTCAAAATTACCTTAAAGCCTCCTCCTTTGGACACTTTAATTTTACAATAAAAATTTTAATTGAAATTAAAATTACCACTACCCACTTTATTAACTGAAAAATCTTGTGATGAATTGAAAATAAAATTATACTTTATATAATTTGTACTGGATTAACAAAATTGTTGTCTACACTCCGGTTATATCTCCAAATCTTTTTTAAAAGATTGGACAAGATTGTTGAAAAGTTTAAAAGAAAATATTCCTTAATAATTACGACCTCTGGCTTATCTTTTGCACTAAAGGAAGGGATAGATGTTAATAAGGCTTTGGATGAAGGAGTCAAGGTTTTGGTTTACTCTCATAAATTCCAACCTTTAGAAGGGTTAAGCGTTGAGGAAACTGAAGCAGTACTTTTGGCTAAAGACCTTAACTATTATTTAATAACTGCAGATGATAAGGTTAAGGAATTTGCTGAGAAAGAAGGAGTAAAAGTTATTGTTTTATAACCTCAATAAAAAACTTCATTTCTCCAATTCTTTAACTTCAATTCGTTTATTCTCGAGAAATGTTTAATATTAGATGTAACTAGTGTGCAACCATTAACTATACAAATAGATGCGATAAGTAAATCTTTTACTTCAATTTGCCTTCCTTCATTCGATAATTTAGTTCCAATTTCCGCAGCTTTCTTAGACGCGTTATAATCTAACGTTAAGATTTTAAGCGAGGAAAAGAAATCTTCTAGGCATTTCGTCTTACCTATCTTATATCCTCCAAAATAAACCTCAAAAACATTTATAGAAGTTGTAGCTAATTCTTCTTTACTCTTTTTTATATAATTTACTGCCTCGTCTCTTCCCTTCAAGAAGTCTATTATGATATCACTATCTAAACATTCCATTTGGACCACATTTCTTCTAATTCTTTCATTACATCGTCTATTTTGGCGTCTTTCCAAATTCCTGCAAATTTAAGTAACTTCTCCTTATTTCCACTAGATGTTAACCTAATTATTACATCTGAAAAACTTTCCCCTTCTTTCTTCTCCTTAAGAAGGGCTTCATATGCTTTGTTTGATATAGTTATAGTCTTTGCCATGTTTAAACTTATGTTTAAACTTATATTAAAAGCTTAATCTATATTAACTTGGCACTATTGGCTACTGCAATAGCTTAGAACTCGTTTTACGTACTCTTTGCAAGCATTTTTAAAAGTATTAGCGGGGGAAATAATGAAAATTCTTTTTCATTATACTATTTTAGGAGTACTCAGCACGTGGTATTTATCTATGTACTCCTCATAAACGTCCACGTCAGTATGGGAATCTCTTTTTATGCGTAAAAAATGAGATGAATGAAATTCAGAAAAATCTAATTTTTGCTAATTTTTTGTAGAAAAGCTTGTATAAGCGAGGGCGGACCTAACTATATGCCACAAACTAAAGGTGTTAAGCAAGCTAATAGGGACTTCGTCAAGTCCGCCCTCAAATACAATACTAGCTCAAATACTTTTCCCTTATGAACTTAAACAACTACTGAGAACCTTGAAGTGGAGGTGGGCTAAGCTCCTCATCGAGCTTTAAGCCCAAAACGGCCTCACCCAGTCAGATCTGTATTACACAGGTCTGACTAATATGTTTTATATAAGGGCTGAATCCTTTCTCACGTTAATAGAAATCTTTTTATATTTATTTATTATCAACTAATTTTGTGGAGAGACTACTGAGACCTAAGGAGGCTTGCCAACTACTCAGCATTTCATACTCAACACTCCTACGGTGGATTAGAGAAGGAAAAATAAGGGTAGTAACAACTGAAGGAGGGAAGTATAGGATACCTTACAGCGAGATTAAGAAGTACTTAGAAAGGAGGGAAGAGACGAGGGCTGTAATTTACGCTAGGGTCTCCTCTACCGATCAAAAAGAGGACTTGGAGAGACAAATAAACTACCTAACAAATTACGCAACGGCAAAAGGTTACAAAGTGGTTGAAGTACTGAAAGATATAGCTAGCGGGTTGAACACACAAAGGAAAGGATTGCTTAAGTTATTCAAACTTGTTGAGGGAAGGAGTGTAGACATCGTATTAATAACATACAAAGACAGACTAACGCGTTTTGGGTTTGAATACCTTGAAGAGTTCTTCTCAACCATGGGAGTTAAGATTGAAGTAGTTTTCGGTGAGGAGCCCAAAGATGACGCACAAGAGCTAGTTGAGGACTTAATTTCCGTCGTTACATCATTCGCTGGGAAAATTTACGGAATGAGGAGTCACAAGAAAACACTCCTAGTTCAAGGTGTAAAAAAGTTGATAGGTGAGTTGAGTGGAGAGGACAGTGAAGTTAAGGGTTAGGGTTGACTATTCTACATACTCAGCACTTAAGGAGGTCGAGAAGGAGTACAGAGAGGTTCTAGAGGAGGCAATAAATTATGGGCTCGTAAATAAGACTACCTCCTTCACCAGGATTAAAGCTGGAGTTTACAAGACTGAGAGGGAGAAACATAAGGACTTACCCTCCCATTATATTTACACAGCTTGTGAGGACGCAAGCGAGAGGTTGGATAGCTTTGAGAAGTTGAAGAAGAGAGGGAGGAGTTACACTGAGAAACCGTCAGTGAGGAGAGTTACTATTCACCTGGATGATCATCTGTGGAAGTTCAACCTTGATAGGATTTCGATTTCCACAAAGAGGAGTAGGGTTTTCATTTCACCAACCTTCCCTAAGATCTTCTGGAGATATTATAATAAGGGCTGGAGGATTGCGAGTGAGGCCAGGTTTAAATTGTTGAAGGGAAATGTTGTAGAGTTCTACGTCATTTTTAAGAGAGATGAGCCTAAACCTTATGAACCTAAAGCGTTTATTCCCGTCGACCTTAACGAGAATTCAGTCTCTGTACTTATCAACAGTAAACCCTTATTGCTTGAGACTAACACTAAGAAAATTACTCTGGGCTATGAGTATAGGAGGAAGTTGACAATCACTGGTAAGTCAACTAAGGATAGGGAAGTGAGGAGGAAGTTAAAGAGGCTGAGGGAGAGGAATAAGAAAGTAGACATTAGGAGGAAATTAGCCAAGCTGATCGTTAAAGAGGCTTTTGAAAGTAGGAGTGTCATAGTTTTAGAGGACTTGCCAAGGAGAACTCCGGAGCATATGATAAAGGACGTGAAGGATAAACAGCTTAGGTTGAGGATTTATAGATCTGCATTTTCCTCAATGAAGAATGCTATTATTGAGAAGGCTAGGGAGTTTGGTGTCCCCGTGGTCTTAGTTAACCCATCTTATACTTCCACTGTTTGCCCAATTCATGGGGCGAAGATCGTTTACCAACTCGATGGGGGCGATGCCCCAAGGGTTGGTGTTTGTGAGAAGGGGAAGGAAAAGTGGCATAGGGATGTAGTTGCGCTGTACAACTTAGCGAAGAGGGCTGGAGATGTGAGCCCCGTGCCGTTGGGCTCGAAGGAGTCCCATGACCCACCTATAAGGTGGTTGAGGGCTAAGTCCCTACACTCGATCATGAATGAACATAAAATGATTGAAACGAAAGTGTAGGGACAAACGGAAGTATGCGTTATTCTGTGATGGTAATTTTATAGGCAGCTTTGAAAACGAGGATGAAATGATAAAGGAGGCTAGGAAATACAATAAGTGTTACGCTCTAAGCAAAAAGTGGCTAATTGGAGAGGGTGAACTCACTGGAGTGTTTTGATATAAATGAAAAGCCTATACTGCACGTAAAAGTATCTGACCCTAAGAATGAAAATTCTGCTGAGATAGATGTACTAGTTAACACTGGATTTTCTGGTTGGTTACTCCTCAACTACGAAATTTATACGAAACTTAACTATATGGAGATTCCTATTACTAGGAAATACAGAAGCATTTTAGGTAATATTGAAGTTTACATGGCCAAAGCTAGTATTTCTATCAATCGTTTAAATATAGATGCATTTATTGAGTCCTCTCCTTATGTAGAAATGAACCTACTAGGGAGAGAAATATTAAAGAAACTAAATATATGCTTCTATAGAATGAATAAAATATGCATCTACTCTCATGTAGTTTAACACTCGCAGAGACTAAATTTTCCTTACAAATTTAGAAGAGAGGAAAAAAGAAGAATATAGTTCTTGATTATAACAGACCTCTGGCCTTCATTGCCTTTACTACTCTATCCACAGCTAAAGCCATTGCCACAGTCCTCAAATCTTGATCAGCAAACTTCCTCTTATGAAAATCGTATAAAGTGTTAAAAGCGTTAGTCATTCTATCAATAATAAGTTTCTTAGCCTCCTCATCACTAATTATCCCACCAGACTTATTGTTAGCCCACTCCACGTAACTTCCAACGACTCCACCAGCATTAGCTAAAATGTCTGGTATAACAACTATACCCCTTTGTTTTATTACATCGTCTGCATCTGCAGTCAATGGACCATTTGCACCTTCAACAATAAGCTTAGCCTTAACCTTGGGTGCATTAAATTTATTTATGACATTTTCCACTGCGGCTGGAATTAATATATCACAATCACTTATTAGCAACTCTTCATTTGTAACCTTTTTACCCTCTGGATAATTCACAACACTACCCGTTCTCTGAACAACTTCCAACGCCTTATTAACGTCTATTCCATTCTCATTAATTACCCCTCCCCCAATATCACTAACTCCAATTATTTTAGCCCCCATTTCGCTCAAGAATTTAGCGGTAAAAGAACCAACGTTTCCGAACCCTTGAATTATAACCCTTGATCCTTCAATTCCTCCTATGAACTTATTAGCAGCCTCTCTAGCAATTGTTGCTACACCTAACCCTGTACTGTATAATCTAACACCTATCCCTCCTAGTTCATAAGGCTTACCGGTAAACACTGCGAAATCAACTTCACCAGTTATCTTTATGTATTCGTCTAGGAACCAAGCCATAGTTTGAGGATTAGTATTAATGTCAGGCGCTGGGATGTCCACATTACTGCCCAAATAGTTGTGAATTAATTGAATGTATTTTCTAGACAGATCCTCCAATTCCTTTAATGTTAGCTTCTTAGGATCTACTCTTATCCCACCCTTTCCTCCACCATAGGGTAATAATAACAAGGAATTCTTCCACGTCATAATCATTGATAATGCTATTACTTCTTCTTGTGTAACATTGGGACTGTATCTAACTCCTCCCTTATATGGGCCTAAGGCCGAATTGTGTTGACTTCTCCAACCCACAAACGTCCTTAACTTACCATCAGAACCCCTAATTTGTATCTTAACTTGTATAACCCTTTCCGGCTGGGAAAGGGCTTCTAGAGTATCAATATCTAAACCCAACAATTCTCCAACTTTATACAACTTCTTAACTTGTTGGACGAACAAATTCGAGGTAAGGAGTTCTTCCATCGCTTTAATCAAATACTTTAAGAATAAAAAATTATTCCAACTCAATTTTGAAAATTTTTAATATACAGTTCTCCTAAAGTGAGAAAGACAAATTGATATTAGAGGTCTTCTCAAAGTGCAGAAACTAAATATAAGGTTTTTAGCGACTCTTGAATACTTTTAAGTATACTTGAGGTAACAAGGACTTTCCTATAAGCACTTTTTTCGATCAAAAAGTTTAAATATTTACTCTACCAAAGTAAAGTTGAGTGAAGAAAAAATGAGTGAAGAAAGTCCATTTGATAAGATTATGCATATGCCTCTTGATAAAGTAAGAGAAATACTTAATAGAACAAACCTGGAGAGGCAAGTATTTAATGAAATTGTCGGAGATAACTGGAAGGTAAAAATCATAGAAACAAAAGTGAATAAAAATAATTATGAAACTATATATAGATTATATGGTATTTATCTCGGAGATAAATCCGTAGCAGTAAGTGTTACAAGTGACGGAAAACTTAGACATATAATATTAAATGACGTAAAAGTAGTTAGTGAAACAGACCAGACTGTAAAGAAGAAAAATACCATGCTATTACTGGACTATGAAAATCAGAGGGCGATATTTACTGAAGGTGAAATGGAACTATGGAAAGGTAAAATTGGTTTTGACGCAATTAAGTCAATTAATATCCTAAAGAACGAATCAAGGGACTTGCAATGAATATAAGTAGTCAGAATAAAATTTATACTGTGAAGAGAAATTTAATACTTGAATATTGCAAGACTCCTAAATCCTTCACGGAACTAAGGGATCTAACTGGGATGTCTGATGCGGGTCTATCTAAGGCACTAAACGACCTTATAAAGAAAGGGTACTTGCAGAAGACTTCGGATGGAAAATATGTGATAACCGATAAGGTAATGCAAAGCTATAAGGAGAGAATTGTTAATAGGATTTGGTTTAAATATCAAGGAATCTCAGATGAGAAAATTGAAAAAATAGCTGATCTTTTGAAGGACGAGGGAGAATTTTATATTCTAGCTTCTAAAGGCAAGGATAAGACAGACGACTTAACGCTTCTGCTACAATATCTATTTCTACTTACATACGAAATTGAGGGGTCAAAGGAGCTGAAAGTCACGCAATAGAATAGATAGCCAATTTTGTAAATTAACATACAATATAGCTATTAACCTAAAAATTCGTCACTTAGCTGATCTTCATAAAGAGAAGTCTTACACTGATATTCGTATATGTGTTTGAGATATAGAAATAAATAATATGATTATAAAATTAACTTTGACTCTTCCTCCAAGCACTATGGACGATTCGTTTTATTCTTTATGACAGAAAAAGATTAGATACTAAAGAGTTTGGACTTTATTTCGTGCTTAGCATTAGTTACTGTACTAAAATATAGATATCTTATTAAATTTCGATTAAGAACTGCCTTTATAGAATCTTAATAAGATGTAATTATAAAAACTTTTATAAAAAGATTATAATTCCTTTAATACTTCGGCCAAGCTTATTTCTTGATGAGATGTTATGACAATGCTATAATTATCTTGTTTATTTATCCCTATCATTACGAATAGGCTCCTATTGTCATAAGTTGCATTTATTGAATAGACTACAACAGTAGCATTCTTAAAAACGACTTTCCCGGCTACAGTAAAGTTACCTATGGTTATGTTAAAGTACTTTAAAAGTTTTGTCACACTACTAAAGTTACCGGTACTCTTCAATATTAGTTGGCTATTTGACGAGAATAATTGAAAACTACCATAAGTTGTATTGCCATATGCTATTACATTAATAGATGGTTGAGATGCAAAGATTTTCTGTGAGGTGTAAAGGTACTTTAGGAGAAAGAAAGTAGTGTTAGAACTTGCGTTATCCTTGACAATATAAAAGTAATGTCCATCAAATCCAAAAGCACTAGTGTTTTTATAATCATAAAGTAAGGTATTATATTGGCCGTATACAAAGCCGTGTTTCACTAAAGTTTTATTTATTATTGTGAAGGCAAATGATGACAAGGGACTAGAAGCCTTAAAATAGCCTATTATTGCGAAGGTGTTATTGAACGATATGAAATTTATTGTACCATTACCAATTATTTGAGATGCTAGTGATAATGCTAGTGTTGCATTAGTATTATTAACATAGTATGAGATGAAATTGGTTATGGGTGAAATATTATACGTATGTATTTCATCTAATGTGGAATAGTGGAATGTATCGGTTGTAGAACCACTCTCTTGAGTAGTTGGGTGTGTGCTGGCCAAGACGACGATAAACGCAGATATCAAAACAATAATTGTTAAAATAATGGGTTTTTTTGCATCCATACACTATAATCTTTTGGTTAACAAATAAACTTTTTGCAAACCCGTGCTTTGTTGAATACTTCAATTTTCTAAGATGTTAAGCTCATTAAGTTTTCTTAAATTCGAAATCAGGCGTTGATTTAAAAGTAAGTTCCACGTTAACTCAGATAAAAATTAAGTAACCCACAAAGCAGCAAACCCGCTATTATACATGCTTTTAAACAGGAATATAAATTATTATACAGTAAAATGATCGTTGTAAGCAGTATTGTCAAGAAATACGGCAATAAAATAGCATTGGATAACGTCTCATTAGAGGTTAAGAAAGGGGAATTCGTCTCACTTATAGGCCCTAACGGTGCGGGAAAAACTACACTTATCCGAATCCTACTAACTCTAATGAAGCCAGATAAGGGGGAAGTGCAAATACTAGGAGAAAATCCTTTTAGAAACAAGAGAATCTTTAAGGCGATTGGCTACGTTCAAGAGATCCCCAATTACCCACCATTTCTTACTGGAAGGCAAGTGTTAGAACTTTCAGCTAAGATAAGAGGAGTAGATAAAAGTGAGGTGAAGAGGGTTTTAGAATTTGTTGAAATGGAGAACTACGCTAACAGTCCCATAATTAAATACAGTAAGGGAATGGTTCAGAGAATAGCAATAGCCGAATCCTTACTTGGGAATCCATCTATTCTAATAATGGATGAGCCAAACATGGGAATTGACCCTATTTTTTCTTTGAAGACAAGAGAGTTACTAAATAAGTTGAAGAGAAAAGATAACGTATCGATTTTGATGACATCCCACGAATTAGAGGATGTAAAGAAGTTATCTGATAGAATATTCATGATATATAAGGGGAAGATAGTTTTTAGCGGTACCGTTGAGGATATGATTAAGGAGTTTTTAGGTATACAAGTAATAGTTGAAACTGATGAAATTGAAAATGCTGAAGAGGCACTAAAGGGGATAGAGTATGTTAAAGGGGTATTCAACGATGGGAATAGGTTAATAGTTAAACTTAACGAGGATAGAAGAGAAGATCTGTTAAGGGATTTGGTTACAAGTGGTGTTAAGGTAAAGGGTTTCTATATTGACCTAAACTTGGAAGAGGCTTACATGAGGGCGTTGAGGAATGTTTGAGATAATGCTTTACGAATGGAGAAGGGCAATAGCTAGGAAGAAGGTTATAGTACTATCTATAATAACGTTTATATTTGAGCTTGGGATTTATTTAGCAATATACTTAGCACCTTCACACTCACTTAAGACCTTAATAATCCCTCTCTCTCCCTATTTATGGGCTCTTGGAGTATTATTACCACAAGTGCTCCTAATACACTTCTTAGCAATATCAATAGCTTCTGGATCGATGGCAGAGGAATATGAACAAGGAACAGTGGATTATTTCATATCAAAACCAATAACGAGGTTGAGGTTTGTTATGGAGAAGTGGCTTGGTTCATTCTCCTTACTTTTAATCATTTACCTATTCATGGTAGTGCTTGCCTTAATCCTTTCATCTCTTCTCTTTGGAGTACAAAGTGAGTTAATACTATTACCTGAGCTTTTCTTTTCGATAATATTCTCAACACTAGTTTTCCTCAACATTGCATTTGCAATAGGTGAAATACTAAGGAGGAGCAATCTATCCTTTACAATTAGTGGATTTATCTTAATAGCCTCAATAATAGTATCTGACGTACTTGTCTTCGTGTCTGTAATAACGCACAACAGCAACTATGAAACGATTTCTGAGTACTTACCAACCTGGGGTTCCACGGAGTTACCATTTATGCTATTACACAACTCTCCATTTTCAGCAATAGCTAGAGGACTGAACATTTTACCTTCCATAAGCAATAATGTGAGTTTAGCAATTGTGTCGATTGTTGTGTACTCCCTTATTCCCTTAGTTTTATCGATAATAAATTTTCTGGGAAGAGACATATCGAAGAAGGTAAGTTAGTAAGGTACTTTTTATATCATGAAAAACAATAATTTCTTGACCTCGGGGTTTGGGCTTCATAGGATTTCATAATATTTAATATCAATCCTCAGCCCTTGGGCTTCACCAAAGTCACGGGGCATTGCCCCACTCATACCCCTCCGCCCCTTTAGCGGGATAACCCCAACCCAACGGACTATCCGTTGGGGAAATCCGTACATCTTTGATTTTTATTGTCACACCTCGTCGTGACGTTGTCCAGGATGATAAAAATGGGAAATTGATGAGTAATATTAATAAGAAATTGGGATGAGATAATATTATGAAGACACTTTCAACTGAGAAAGACCTTTTGCTCAAGGTCGATAAAGTATTTCCATGGGAAACGTTTAGGGGTAAACTTGAGTCACTTTACTCCAAGAAACCCAAGTGGGACGTTATATTACTCCTCAAAGTCCTATAAATCAAGTTCGTCTACGAAATCTCTTGGTTAGAGGGAGAAATTAGGGATAGCAAAATGTTTATGAAATTCTTAGGTGGGAAAGTCCCACCAAAGAGCACAATATTCTTCTTCTACAAGAAACAGTTGTTGATGAGGGGGAGAGAATGTGGACAACTCTAATGACTCAACAAGGCCTTAGACAAGGTGATTAACGAGTATAGGGAGAAGGGTTTCGAACTTGAGGTAGGAAGAGAAAAAACGACAAATTCGAGAACTATTACATAATTGATACATTCTTCCGCGAGGGAAAGAGGAGTTTTCAAACCGGTCTAGAGAAGATGTCACTTGACCTTGATGAGATGAAATTTAACGACGATTTTCTCCTCATGAGTTATAGTGTTTCTAAGCTCAAGTACTTTACAAGCTTTAGTATAGGGGTGGTTGGGGTAGGAAGCATGGTAAGTCATACTTTGGTTTTAAGGTTTGTTGAAAGGAGGACTAATTTTGTTTAAGGTTGGGTTGGCTAATTTGAGTGATTTGGCCTTTTCCTTTGATGGTTTTAAGCTCTTGGCTGATAGGGCTTCTAGGAAGAACATCTTGGTTAAGGGCGTTAGTTCTGCTAGGCTTCCGGTTGAGGGTAGTGGGATCAAGATTAGGGAAGGTAAGGCTTCAACAACGACTTTGAAGGGTCCAATAGAGACCTCTTATAGGAACATTAAGGCTTTTCTCCCATTTACTGGTTCTACTAAGTTTGTTTTCCGCACGTTGATCTTCGTGCTGGCCCTTGTACTCTACTCCTTATATACCATATTCAAGGGGGAGGTGGGGAGAGAGGAGTTTAGATTATTATTAATTCTTTTATTTCCTGATTTATTCAATCCAGAGAATTTTACATTTAATGTAATTGAAACACTTATTTACACTATAGATTTATTTTTAAGGAGGTGATTTTGGGTCTACCGGTGAGGGCGGGGTAGGCTCCACATGCTTTGCCTCTAACATGGCTAGGCGATGGCTTGAAGAGCCGAAGGAACTACTTGATTGGGGTCAACTTGAGGGCCTTCACCACCTCCTCCCCTATACCTAGTCTTCTTAGTCTCACCCTTGTATTCCCCATCCTTGAGTACGTGATAAACTATCCTACATATCTTGTTGGCCAAGGCTAATGTAGCCTTTTTGGAATTACCTGTCCTCTTCAACAAGGCTTGATAGAAGCCATTAAATTGGACCGTGTTCTTAGCGGACCTTGCAACAAGGAATAGAACGCGGGATAAGTGCTTATTCCCCTTGATGAGACCGTTGTGAAATTCGGTCTTCCCGCTCTGCTTAGTCCTTGGAGAAACTCCAGCATAAGAAGCAGCTTGTTTCGAAGACTCAAACCTGCTCACGTCTCCAAGCTCAGCGTAAATTGTGGCTGCAGAGATTGGGACTATTCCGGGTATCTTAGTCAACTCTACTGCTTCCTCGGGTAGGAACTTCATTATCTCGTTCTCCACTTCCTTGATTTGTTCTTCTATAATGTTCAGTAGGTCCAGGAGTTGTTTTAGGATGAACGCTTCTATTCTAGTTAATTTTCTTCCCAATAATTTGGAGTACTCCTTGATCTCTTCGTCAGTTAGCTTCTCATCAGTGGCTAGTTTTCTCACTATTTCCTTTGTCTTCTTTTCGAAGGGAGGTAGCTTGTATCCTGCTGTTTCTAGAACTTTCCTTATCTCGTTCTTTACTTGTGTCTTTCTCTCTACTAGTCCTTCTCTGTGTCTTGTCATTTCTCTTAGTTCTTGCATTTCTCCCGTTGGTATGTACGATCCTTTTACTGTGCCTGCAGCGTAGGCTATTGCGAGTCTTATGGAATCGTTCTTGTCTGTCTTCTTGCCTAGGACTTCAACTGTTTGGACAGGGTTTATCACGTTTACTTTTAGTCCCTTGTCTCTCAGTACGTTGTATACGTGGTAGAAGTATACTCCTGTTGCTTCCATTATTCCTTCTTCGTATCCTTCTAGGAATTTTATAAGTTCTTTGAGTCCTTCCTCGTTGTATTTGAATTCTCTCGTATCAGCTTCTTTTACTGTGTTGTTGTTTATTTCCATCTTGGTTGCAACAAGTCTTGATTCCCCCACATCTATTGCAAATACTTTAGGCTTTATCTTCCTTTCCATGTGTAATACTCTTTTTCTGATTCTTGAATTTTTCTATAATAATACGCGTTGTATTGTTAATTTTGTTAGGAGATAGTGCGAACTAACTATGAGAACGTCCCCTTAAATTTTTGCACACTCCTACTCGGGATGTTGTCCCACATGTTAGATCGCGGGGGACGTATAGCCAGCCTACCCCATGGGGTTTTATCCCCATGTTCACTTTCGGCTTGTGTTATTTTCTTGTTCTCTTTATAAAAGTTTTACTCTTGTAAAGCTTGTCTTCTTGTTTAGGAGTGTTGTTCGTGAAAATCGCCGTAGGAGTTCACATTTTTAGTATGAGCAACTAACTATTAGTCTAGCCTTACAATGATCAGTAAATTTAATAAATACGGTGCCGTAATTTATACGGTGCCGTATAATTGCTATTTAACACGAGACCCAAGGAAGATAGGAAAGACCTATACGATAGGGAGAAGGAAATTGAAATGATTAAGGATAGCATTGCAAGAGGTGAATGGATTGCCGTATTGGGCATGAGAAGGATAGGAAAGACAAGCGTTGTTAACGTTGCAGTAAAGGAAATTGGGGCAATAAAAGTCTCTATTAATCTTATGAGAATACACGATTCAAGAAAGAAGCAGTACCCAAAACACGTTTTAATAAGTTTGCTAATTGAGGAGATAAATGAGGCTATAAATAACTACACAATTTTAGGCAAGGTTGCAAAATTACTTTCAAATATTTTAGGCGTTGAGGAAATACAAACTAATAAAGTTAGGGCTAAGTTAACGAAGATTAGGGGTACAGACATAACTTACATTATAAGAGAAATGGACTCAATTGCTAGGGATAATAAGAAACAACTTGTGATAATTTTAGATGAAGCTCAAGAGTTAGCAAAGGTGAATGGCCTAGACTTTCCCTCAATTTTTCACGACGTATATGACAATTGCAAAAACACTGTGATAATTTTTACGGGAAGTATGGTCAAGTTAATCGAAAAGACGCTGAAAAACATTGAATACACAGAACCATTCTTTGGGAGATACATTAGAAAGATTACACTAGGGAGATTTTTACTGGAACAAAGTAGAGAATTTCTAGAAAAGGGATTTGAAGAGGAGGGGATAAAAGTGGACGAAAGCGTTATTGACGAGGCAGTAAAGAGGCTAGATGGAATTCCAGGTTGGCTAACACTATTCGGTTCAGAATATACCTTTAGCGCTAAAATGGGTACTAAGCCTAGGATTGATGAAATTATAGAGAAGGCTATAAACGAAGTGAGAAATGAGGCTAGGAATTTCATATTTTCAACGCAATCTCCCTTAAGGTATTCAGCAGTGATTTTAGCGCTAGATAGATTAGGGGGTAAAGGTGAACTCCACGAAATTGTTAAAGTCTCAAGCACAATTTTAAACGAGAACATACCGGAACCTAGAGTCTACGAGATTCTCAACAGATTGGTTGAATTCGATTTCATAGAGAGAAGGGAAGATAATGAATATTACTTACACCAAGATGAACCAAATAGAAAAGGCTTAATTTTAGCAGCTAAAGACTCTCCGGCATCTTATAGTATATAATAATCTTTATAGCTTAGTTATATGAATATTTCTTATGGGCATCATAGATGAGGCAAAAAGGGGTCAGATAACAGATGAGATGAGGGCAATAAGTAAGCTAGAAGGTATACCAGTAGAGAAGGTCAGAAATAGGATAAGTGAAGGTAAAATAATGTTGATAAGAAATGCGAAGTACCCCAGTAGAAAACTCCTACGGGGCAATCCACGCAAAACAAGAGAACGAATAAAACCAAGTATTACAAGAGAAAAGGAAATAAACAAGTAAGGAGAAAAACAACATAAGCTCATAGAAAACATGGGGATAAAACCCCATCTACAAGGCTAGCTGTGAAGCCCCTAGAACGATCTAACAAGAGGGGATAAAAACCCCCGAGTAGGAGGTTGTAACAAAATACTCTAGGGGCTGAAACACTTAACACTATGCAAAGAAAACAAGGTATTATGAGAACAAAAAATATCTCGAGAAACGCGTAATACACAAGCATGGAATTAAAAGTTACAAACAAGGCCTTCGCAATTGATATTTCACAAAGCAAACTAACAGCAGCAAAGGGAGAACTAGTAGTAGAACAAGAAAAATCAGCAGTATACGTCAAGGAGGTAAAGGAATTCAACCACGACAACGAGGGAATAGAGGAACTAATTAAATTCCTAGGAGAATATAAGGAAGGAATAATAGAGGCAACTGGAATATATTACTTCTACCTACACGAAAAACTAACGGAAAAAGGATACAAGGTAACAGTAATAAACCCACTACACCTAACAGAAATACTAGGGAAAAAGACAGACAAACTCGACGCACAAAGGTTACTAGTAGCACACATGACCGGAGTAATCAAGGGATCATACATACCAACAGGAGAAATAATGGAGCTAAGAGAACTAACGAGATATAGGGAAAGCTTAGTAGAGAAGACAACACAAGTAAAGAACGAGATAAGGAAAATATTAGAATTCGCGGGATATAAAATACAACCATTCGACAAGAAGGGAAGAAAACTACTTGAAAAGCTAGTAAAGGGGGAGGGACTAAGCAAGGAAGAGAAGGAGGAACTAAAAGAAAAACTAGGGAGAAACTTAAACGACGCGGAAAAACTAGCGTTAAAACAATTAGTTGAACTGTTAAAAAACTTGGAGAAAATGATTAAGGAGGTTGAGGATATGATAATTTCCAAGATTCCAAAACCAGTAATTGAGTTGAGTAAGATCCCCGGAATTGGTTTGATTAGTGCTGCAACTATTTACGCTGAGTTCGGTGATGTTTCCCGTTTTTCCAGTTCTAAGGCTGCTAGGGCTTATGCAAGCTTTGCACCCAAAACTAAGCAGAGTGGTGATAGCGAGTCTCACTCCGGTATGATTAGGGGTAATAAGTATTTGCGTAGAGCTCTCTACTTGGTTGCCAAGGTTGCTAGGGGTCTTGAGCCTTTTAAAGGGTATTATGAGAGGCTTATTGCTAGGGGGAAGAGTGTTACTCAAGCTACTTGTGCTCTTGCCGGAAAGCTTGCAAGCATTTGTTATCATGTTATAAAGGACGGTGTTTACAAGGGAGTTGTCAAGAAGAGTTTTAGGATTCCTAGGGGTAAGGAAGTTAATGTCAAGGACTTCGACGTGGGAGACGCGCTAGACTCGTTATCCCCATAGGTTTGTTAGAGGCGTCAGCATGTAGTGCCTTGTCCCAATAGGTAAGGGACTAACTACTAAAGTTAACGTAAACATAGGCACTTCAAGTGAGGTTGTAGACTTAGACATGGAATTACAGAAGGTAAAGGTTGCAAACAAGTGGGGAGATACTCTAATGGATTTATCAACGGGAGGAGACTTAGATGCCATAAGGAGGGATATAATAAAGGCATCAGATCTACCAGTTGGTACAGTCCCAGTTTACCAAATTTTCATAGAGTCCTTTAAGAAGAAGTCTGGAGGAGCGTATTTTACTGAAGATGAATTACTAAACACAGTGGAAAAGCACTTAAAGGATGGGCTGAATCCTTTCTCACGTTAATAGAAATCTTTTTATATTTATTTATTATCAACCAATTTTGTGGAGAGACTACTGAGACCTAAGGAGGCTTGCCAACTACTCAGCATTTCATACTCAACACTCCTACGGTGGATTAGAGAAGGAAAAATAAGGGTGGTAACGACTGAAGGAGGGAAGTATAGGATACCTTACAGCGAGATAAAGAAGTACTTAGAAAGGAGGGAAGAGACGAGGGCTGTAATTTACGCAAGAGTTTCGTCAGCAGACCAGAGAGAAGACTTGGAAAGACAAATAAACTACCTAACAAATTACGCAACGGCAAAGGGTTACAAGGTAGTTGAAGTACTGAAAGATATTGCAAGCGGGTTAAACACACAAAGAAAAGGATTGTTAAGGCTATTCAAACTTGTTGAGGGAAGGAGTGTAGACATCGTATTAATAACATACAAAGATAGGTTAACAAGGTTCGGTTTCGAGTACATTGAAGAGTTCTTCTCAACCATGGGAGTTAAGATTGAAGTAGTTTTTGGTGAGGAGCCCAAAGATGACGCACAAGAGCTAGTTGAGGACTTAATTTCCGTCGTTACATCATTCGCTGGGAAAATTTACGGAATGAGGAGTCACAAGAAAACACTCCTAGTTCAAGGTGTAAAAAAGTTAATAGGTGAGTTGAGTGGAGAGGACAGTTAAGTTAAGGGTTAGGGTTGACTATTCTACATACTCAGCACTTAAGGAGGTCGAGAAGGAGTACAGAGAGGTTCTAGAGGAGGCAATAAATTATGGGCTGTCAAACAAAACTACCTCCTTCACCAGGATTAAAGCTGGAGTTTACAAGACTGAGAGGGAGAAACATAAGGACTTACCCTCCCATTATATTTACACCGCTTGTGAGGATGCAAGCGAGAGGTTGGATAGCTTTGAGAAGTTGAAGAAGAGAGGGAGGAGTTACACTGAGAAACCGTCTGTGAGGAGAGTTACTATTCACCTCGACGATCATCTGTGGAAGTTCAGCCTCGACACGATTTCAATTTCCACAAAGAGGAGTAGGGTTTTCATTTCACCAACCTTCCCTAAGATCTTCTGGAGATATTATAATAAGGGATGGTTGATTGCGAGTGAGGCCAGGTTTAAATTGTTGAAGGGAAATGTTGTAGAGTTCTACGTCATTTTTAAGAGAGATGAGCCTAAACCTTATGAACCTAAAGCGTTTATTCCCGTCGACCTTAACGAGAATTCGGTCTCGGTGCTCATCAACAGTAAACCCTTATTGCTTGAGACTAACACTAAGAAAATTACTCTGGGCTATGAGTATAGGAGGAAGTTGACAATCACTGGTAAGTCAACTAAGGATAGGGAAGTGAGGAGGAAGTTAAAGAGGCTGAGGGAGAGGGATAAGAAAGTAGACATTAGGAGGAAATTAGCCAAGCTGATCGTTAAAGAGGCTTTTGAAAGTAGGAGTGTCATAGTTTTAGAGGACTTGCCAAGGAGAACTCCAGAGCATATGATAAAGGACGTGAAGGATAAACAGCTTAGGTTGAGGATTTATAGATCTGCATTTTCCTCAATGAAGAATGCTATTATTGAGAAGGCTAGGGAGTTTGGTGTCCCCGTGGTCTTAGTTAACCCATCTTATACTTCCACTGTTTGCCCAATTCATGGGGCGAAGATCGTTTACCAACTCGATGGGGGCGATGCCCCAAGGGTTGGTGTTTGTGAGAAGGGGAAGGAAAAGTGGCATAGGGATGTAGTTGCGCTGTACAACTTAGCGAAGAGGGCTGGAGATGTGAGCCCCGTGCCGTTGGGCTCGAAGAAGTCCCATGACCCACCTATAAGGTGGTTGAGGGCTAAGTCCCTACACTCGATCATGAATGAACATAAAATGATTGAAATGAAAGTGTAGGGACAAACGGAAACTGGATTGGGAGAACATGATTTCTAAGCTAGTAGATCCGCAAAGGGCTTATCAAGTTTACACTCAGTTTGGTACTCCTAAAGTGAAAGCTTGTACCATGTGTGGTGGATATTGTCCAATGATGTGGGCTATGGATCAAGTTAGGAAGATAGGTTCTTCATCATCCCTATAAGTACGGATTCGTATTTTTATTTTCAAACAACAACACTTTTTTATGGATAAAACAGTTTTAGACGCGAGTTTAGAACCTTTAAAGGGAAAGACAATAGCCGTAATTGGTTACGGTAACCAAGGGAGAGTTCAAGCTAATATTATGAGGGAAAATGGTCTGAACGTTATTATAGGAAACGTTAAGGATAGGTATTACGATTTGGCTATAAAGGAAGGGTTTGAAGTTTACGATATAGGTGAAGCAGTGAAGAAAGCTGATGTTGCCTTTCTCCTAATTCCAGATGAAATAATGAAGGAAATTTATGAAAAGAAGATTGCCCCAATTTTAGAAGGCAAGAAAGAGTTCGTATTGGACTTCGCCAGTGGTTATAATGTGGCCTTTGGACTTATTAGACCACCTAAAAACGTTGATACTGTTATGGTTGCTCCCAGAATGGTTGGGGAAGGGATTATGGATTTGCATAAACAAGGGAAAGGTTATCCCGTATTATTGGGAGTTAAACAAGATGCATCTGGAAAGGCATGGGATTACGCTAAGGCAATAGCCAAGGGTATAGGTGCAATTCCAGGAGGGATTGCAGTTATTTCATCATTTGAGGAGGAAGCGTTATTAGATTTAATGAGCGAACACACTTGGGTGCCAATATTGTTTGGGGCAATAAAGGCTTGTTTTGACGTTGCTGTAAAGGAATATGGGGTATCTCCAGAAGCGGCGTTGTTGGAGTTTTATGCCTCTGGGGAATTGGCTGAGATTGCTAGACTAATTGCTGAAGAGGGTATATTTAATCAAATGGTTCACCACAGTACTACTAGTCAATACGGTACTTTAACGAGAATGTTCAAATATTATGACTTAGTCAAGGAAATTGTTAAAGATGAGGCAAAGTACATATGGGATGGTAGTTTCGCTAAGGAGTGGACATTAGAACAACAAGCTGGATACCCCGTATTTTATAGATTGTGGGAATTGGCTGTACAGAGCGAAATGGCTAAGGCTGAAAAGGAGTTGTATAAAATTCTAAGAAGAAAGGTAAGCGATTAAAAATTACGCTAAGACATTACAGCGTTTACCCGTTGCGTAACTTATCCTTACTTTTAATTCCGTCACGGGCACCCTATATAGGTTGAAAGGACCCACGTGGCAATGTTAGCTAATACTATGCTTGAAGTTTGAGCGAAAGATTTATTACTGAACGCCACTACCCTCCCATCCACACTTTTATCACCCCCAAGAACCTCGTGAGCAGTATCCGTCATTAGTTGGGGGATCATCAATAAAAAATACATTAGTAATAATATATAGACATAAACTCACATCAAAACGATATTTAGAATTGATTAAAACTAAGTAGTAGTTACGTAGAGGCGTTATAGTCTTTTTCTTGTTAGCTTAGTCAATTTCCATAAATCCAATTATTATGACCTTTTCGTTTTGGAAGGGTAAAGTTTGGCGAAAAGTGCCAATAGCTAATAATAGTCTCATTTAACACTGCTAAGCAGTAATTGTTTAAATATGTATAAGTTAAGTATACAGTATGACCTTCTCAATAGTCATTTACGACCCAGAGGAAAAAGCTTGGGGAGTGGGAGTGGCAAGTAAATTCTTAGCTGTAGGAGCTTTCGTACCTTGGTTGAGACCGAATGTGGGTGCAATAGCTACTCAAGCCTTAGCCAATTTAACTTATGGTGTAAATGGTTTATCATTACTAGAAAAGGGCTATAGTGCATCAGATACCATAAGAGTTCTAACTGAGTCTGACCCTTTAAGGGAAAAGAGGCAAGTCGGTATTGTCGACACTAAGGGAAGTGCGGCAGCATTTACGGGAAAAGAATGCTATTCATATGCTGGACATATTGTTGGAAATAACTTCACTGTACAAGGCAATATATTGGCCGGAGAAGAGGTTCTAGATGCTATGGCAAAGGAGGCAGAAAGTAAGGGCAAAATTTACGAGAAAATTCTTAGAGCGCTAAAGGCTGGGGAAAGTAAGGGTGGAGATAGGAGGGGAAAGCAGAGTGCTGCAATCATTGTTGTTAAAACTGTTGATAAGAGCGAGAAGGAGATTGATCCCTTGATTGTAGGGAAGTATGTAGACTTAAGAGTTGATGATAGTCAAGATCCCTTAAAGGATCTGGAAAGGCTTCTGGACTTATGGGTAGCTACTTTTATAGAAGAGGAGATGGTTAACGTTAAGGATTATGAGAACCAAATAAGACAAGCATTAAACAAGTGGGGATATAATGATTTGAGAACTTGGGTTGAGATGAATAACTTAGAGGGAAAATATACGGGGGATAAGATAGGTAAAACGGTGTTGAAGATCTTGCTATCCAAAGAATAGGTAACTTACTACATTTATGACGAAAACTGATATTTTTATCGAATTATATAATATAAACACTAACAGCATAATGAGATTATTAACTCAACTATTTTTTCCTTAAATCTATTAACTATCTTACTAGATGGCATTTCGTTCTATGTCGAAAGGTTAAGAGTTTAAAAATTAATCTTCTATACAATGAGAAATAAAAAGATTAAATAATTAAACATTCATCTTTTAATTATGCAGTATAAATGGATTGCCTTAAGCAATACGACAATTGGAGTGTTAGTGGCTTCAATAAATGGTACAATAATACTAATCTCATTACCGGCAATATTTAGAGACATTAGCATTAACCCTTTCACTTCCTTTCAATACTTATTATGGATATTAACGCTAATGAAATACTTAGGAATTTAGTAGACGAAATGTTAAGCGATGTGGAAAATATCCCAGAACTACTACAAGGTTTAAGTAAAATACTTTCTAAAATAGGAAGCTCCAAAGACTAGGACTGCCTACATAATGGTCTAGATAGTTAATTTCAGGCTTCCCAGTATAACAATTTATCCTGGACGGCTGATCCCATACCATACCGTTTCTCACCAAGTTATCCCATTCCTTCTTGCAAAAGCTTAGATCACCGACACCCTTCTTATAAGCTAACCAGCAAATGGCAAATACTAGTCTAGGCCAAGAGGAGTAAGTTTGAACACTCAAGTTAACAATCTTACCGTTTTCATCAACTAGGTTGGGAACACAATAGGGAGAGGCATTACCATTAAGTCTTATAATACTTTCTAAAGCACTCTTTATCATATTTTCATCGACAATATTTTCCAATTCCAATAAAGTAGTAAACCACTCACCGTATAGTTGGGCAAGAAATGAAGCCTTATCAACACCGTCCCATGCCTTGAAATACTTACCGTTGAACATTTTCCTAAACGCTTCTCTAGCAACATTTAACTTTTCATTAATAAAACCAACATAATTGCTGTCGCCAACTAACTTTGCAATTTCTCTCATTGCAATTAAAGAAGCTATGAAAAGTGAAGAGGTGTAACTATCATGGCCCTTAATTATGGTAGCGTCAAATGCGTTATCCATTTCTCCTTCCATGAAAGGCAAGCCGTCTCTACACTGTCTTAACTCCCAATCCATGACTTTAACTATAGTTGGGTAAACCTCTTTCAAGAAGTCGATATCGTTAGTGAACTTAAAGTACCTATAAACCAATAATATTAAGCTAGGATTCATATCCTTCCACTTAGGAGGAGAAGTAGTGCCATCAATGGGAGAATCCAAGGAGTGAAAACCCAGATCGTGGGGAACATAACCATCATTCCTTACGTAACTAATCAATAGCTTCAAAAACAACTTCTCCAACTCTGGGAACATTAAAATCACTGGTAGGGAGCCAAACTCATAACAGGTACCAATTGTACCTAAATATGGACAATTCTGCGGGGCTTCATAAATTGCAAATCTACCCTTCTCATCTAACCAAGTATTGGAGGATAGAATGTATGAACTATTTATTATTGCATCCCTTAACCACTCCTCCTTCACATTTACAATATTGTGAAATATATCCTTTCTCAAGTGATCAAAGTTGTCCAAGAAATATTTCGCAATTTCTGAGGAATCCTTAAAGAAGTTCTCATAGTAATGCCCATAGGGGTAAAAGACGTGTTTACCATTGAAATACCATGCAAACACATATCTCATTTCCTCCCCTTCTGATATTATAATACTTGCTGGATCATCCCTATGACCAGTTACCTCGTGAGGATTGTCCTCAATTTCCTCTCCCCTATTCAATTTAACCCAAGGCTCCTCGTTTTCGTATTGTGATAGCCAAAAGTTCATCGTCTCGCTTGGTTTCCTCTTAAGGTTGTATTGCGTTATAATATCACTCACGTTGTTTGATATTAACGTAGTATTTCCCTTTGCCGGATCGTAATCGTTTGCCTTTAAGTTCTTATGAATAACGCCATTCCTTATACTTTCATTTACCCTCCCAATACTCACACTACCAACAATGTTTGGGAAGGATATTGCTACCTTTCCCTCCTTAATACCCTTAACTTTTAAACTAATTCCTATTGCAGGTAAGGACGAGTTCTTCAAGTCATTGGGGATTATTGGCGAAAACGCTTCCAATTCCACTTCAACTTCATTACTCTTTCCCACTACTTTGACAACTGGATATTTTCCCTCATAAATAATTTCCCCTGGAAACTCACTTACCTTATATATTCCACCGTCCTTTTGGAAGATGAATCCCCTCTTGTCTTTAGGTTTTATGAATACGTGGAATCCTCTTAAAAGCTTAATGGGATTGCCCCAATTATTCCTTATCGTAACGTTGATTATTCTCACCTTGTTGTCGATTTCCAGTTTTCCAGTGCCAATTCCTCCCAGTGGAACTCCAGCCACTATCCTATCCTTGTCAGTGTATTTAACCATGTCTTGTTATTTGAATAATAAGGTAAAAAAGGTTTAGAGTTTTTCGTTATTAAAAAATTATTAGAGGAGAGTTTCATAGAAATTCGATATTGTCCATGAGAAGTAGGCTGTACCATTGGAAGTCATTGTTCCCCATTCCGTACCGAACTCCCAATCCGTTAAGTAATAGTTTGTAATGTTGTAGCTTGCGAAATTATTTAACGCTTTGATGAACAAGTTGGGCTCATATGCGACGTAACCATTTGTGACTTTCCAGCCATCTGGTCTAAATGCTATGTACTCCCAACCTCCCCATGGGACGTTCTTCATCTTCCACACTTGGAAAGTGGCGTTGACTAGAGTGTGATTAATATATATTGGGATTACTACTTCTCCAACTTGTTGCCCAGCAGGCTGTAAATTCTGACTAAATAACCAGACCATTATCTCAATGTCCCCATTACCTGGAGCAGTTCCGGGACTAAATGCTATTTGAGGCCTAACTATCCAAGCGTCAGACGCAATATCGAAATTTATTGACGGGTCTAGCTTAGTTAAGTTTATGTAAAACGATACCATAAACGGTGTCATATTGCCTATCCTCATTGGGAATATGTTACCTGCATATGAAGTATCCCAGGGTTTTCTGCCCACGTAAATTTCCGGATAGCCATTAGTCCACTGTAATGGATTAACTTGCGTTAAGTTGAAACTAACAGAGAGCGTACGAGTAAGCGGGTTAAAGACCATGGTATAGTTGCCATTCCAAGTTTTAGCATTCCACATGTTCACTTCAAGATAAAATGATGGTACAGTTGAGTTATTTAGATAAACTGGAGTTGGTGAACTAGCAGAGGATGTAACATAGATTAGCTGAGGAATAGAAGATGTAGTGGGCGTTACTGTTGTAGGTACGGTATTGGTTGTTATGCTCATTAAAGTTGTGGTTTCGTTAGTGGTGACAGTTATTGATGATGTTTTGACATTAGGTGACTGATGGTGTAGGTAAATAGCTCCACCAATTACACCCACAACTATTATTACAATTATTGGAACTATAATGATATATAATTTATTCATTATCATATATCACCTAGCTGACTTTCTCCCCGCCCTTAAAGGGCGATGGTTCCCCTTCCAGAGGGATCATCGTTCCCACCATCGATTCGGGTTTACATCTCTCATCTGGTGGGCAGTCGAGTGGATCAGAGATCCACTCCCATTCGAATAGGGGACTTTCATCCATAACGTCTAGTCCCTTAAGAGATACTAGATGCTCCTCCCACAGTCCCATTAAGCCCTCAATCGAGCTGGGGAGGAGCATTGTTAACATCACTAAAAGATATCTCAACAAGGAAGTATTTAAATATAAGGGGCTATCCATCCCCGTTGGCGAGGCTTTCCGCCCCCTTAACCTCCAATTTTTGTAAAGTGAAAAGGTTTACGGTTAACTTTTATTAACGAATTAGCTTTTTATTCTTAGCTCACTATATCTCTTATGGATTTAGTTGAGAAGTTGAAGAACGACGTGAAGGAAATAGAGGATTGGATAATTCAAATTAGGAGGAAAATTCACGAGAATCCTGAACTTTCCTATAAAGAGTATAGCACCTCTAAACTAGTGGCAGAAACGTTAAGGAAATTGGGAATAGAAGTAGAGGAGGGCGTTGGATTACCCACTGCAGTAGTTGGTAAGATTAGGGGAAATAAACCCGGGAAGACAGTTGCCTTAAGAGCGGATATGGATGCCCTCCCCGTAGAGGAGACTAGTGACGTAGAGTTCAGGTCCAAGGTTAAAGGGGTAATGCACGCGTGTGGTCATGACACTCACGTAGCAATGCTCTTAGGTGGAGCTTATCTCTTGGTTAAAAATAAAGATTTAATCAGTGGCGAAATTAGGTTAATATTTCAGCCCGCAGAGGAGGATGGAGGATTAGGAGGAGCGAAACCAATGATCGAGGCTGGAGTCATGAATGGTGTAGATTACGTATTTGGTATACATATATCCAGTAGCTATCCATCTGGAGTCTTCGCAACTAGAAAAGGTCCAATAATGGCTACGCCAGATGCGTTTAAGATTGTGGTTCACGGAAAGGGCGGTCACGGTTCTGCTCCTCATGAGACCATAGACCCAATTTTCGTATCATTACAAATAGCCAACGCAATTTACGGTATAACAGCTAGGCAAATCGATCCCGTTCAACCCTTCGTCATATCCATAACTACGATACATTCTGGGACAAAGGATAATATAATACCAGATGACGCTGAAATGCAGGGAACGATTAGAAGTCTAGACGAGAATGTTAGGAGTAAGGCTAAGGATTACATGAGGAGAATAGTTTCATCAGTATGCGGAATTTATGGTGCAACTTGTGAGGTCAAATTCATGGAGGACGTCTATCCAATTACAGTAAATAACCCAGAAGTAACTGATGAGGTGATGAAAATTCTATCTTCAATATCCACAGTCGTTGAGACTGAGCCAGTTCTAGGAGCTGAGGATTTCTCTAGGTTCCTACAGAAAGCACCCGGTACGTATTTCTTCCTGGGAACTAGAAATGAGAAGAAAGGTTGTATATATCCCAACCATAGTTCTAAGTTCTGCGTAGATGAGGATGTGTTGAAACTAGGTGCTTTAGCCCACGCATTATTGGCAATAAAGTTCAGTAACAAATAAAGGATTTAATAATTAAGTGATTATTGTAAATGGATAAGGAAAAGGTTCTAAATATTTTGAGGAATTCCTCAAACTTACCCTTAGATTTAATTAGGAGACTCCTTTCAGACAAGGATAAGGATATTAAACACGAAGCGTGGAATTACGTTATTTCGAACGTAAGGGATAAGGATTTCCTATTGGAACTTTTATCATTTCACGATACTGGGACTAGGTATAGAGCGTGGAATAGTGTTCCTGAGTTCGTAGAGAGGGGTATATTAACTTTGGAAGAGGTTATCAAAAGAAAAGAACATTTCCTTGAAATGCTAAAAGATAGCAATAAGGTCGTAAGGGCGCTATCTTGGTATGTTACGTTAAAACCCCTACTAGAAATGAATGTGGTAAGTCTAGGAGAAGTTCTTAGCTATTCGCCTTTCCTATGTGAGTTAATTAACTCAGAATTTCATGAAGTCGTAGAAGAAGTTATGCAAGAGTTTAAGATCACGTGCAAATTTATATAGAATAGAAGATGTGGCTATTCATATAAATATATGAAATTCATTTTCGTCTATTTTACTTATGAAATACCTTATATAAGTATTATAGATCTTTGCCCGAAATCCTTTTATTTCTAACTTATAATTAGCTGGTTAGATTGATTTCAATTATCATACCGGCATTTAATGAGGAAAGAAGAATTGGTAGGACGTTGGAGAAAGTATCGTCAACACTACCTAATGCTGAAATAGTGGTAGTATTTGATGGGCATGATAATACGCCAGAGGTTGTTAAGAAATTTCCCGTAAAGCTCCTAATAAGTGAGAGCAGACTTGGTAAAGGGGGAGCGATAAAGAGAGGAATTAATGAAAGCAATTTCCAGAGAGTTTTATTATTAGATGCCGATTTTCCCACAACTGAGGAGGAATTAGATAAAATCTTAAGCACTGACGCTGACCTAGTCATACCTAAGAGGAAAATTGTGGGGATGCCATTAAAGAGGAAGTTCCTACATAAGGGATTTATAATAATTACTAAGATACTCTTTCCGTCGCTAGCAAAATTTTCGGACTTCCAAGCTGGTGTTAAGCTAGTAAATAGGGAAAAGGTTTTAGATATATTAGACGAGTTAATAATTAACGATTTTTTATTCGACGTTAACTTAATTTACGGATTTAAACGTAGACATTATAAAGTTAAAGAAGTTGAAATAAATTATATTCATGATGAGAGTGATAGTAAGATATCTAAAAAGTTAATAAAAGTCATAATTCTAATGTTCCTCTCCTTGATAAAATTAAGAGTATATTATTCTCCGTTTAGGAAAATTCTATACACTAAAACTTACCTTAAAGCACAGGGCTACATTTTACGAAAGCTTAGATAGCCTACTAATTATTATTCTTGAAATCAAGTTAAAGGTACCTGCAAAAAGGGCGATCCAGTAATAAGTTGTGGGATAACTTTCAACTAAAATTGTTACCATAACGTTTTTGTAAAATACAGTCATGTTCTGGCTCCCTATTATAAATAATGGATATTTCGTTGGAGTAACATACCCTACCACGTAATTAAATAATAAGTAAAATAAAAGAGGATCCAACAAGTAAAGATAGCTTATCCAAGTTATTAATAGGTAGTTATTGATTACGTCCTTTTTCAAGGCGAGATAAATGTAATAGAGGGAAACACTTATCACATAAAATCTAAATGCGAACAAAATATAGTTTATTATTATACCTATTTCCAACTCTTTACCTAGAAATTCTAGATAAAATGAGAAGAGGCTATCCTTAATTACTACCATTCCTCCAGCGGAATAATACCACCAATAACCTGGTAATAACGCTACAAGTACATTTAGTAACATGCTTATAGTCAATATTAACGTTCTTTTTGTAACTATCATATCATCTCACTTTGTGAAAAAGTTGTGTTGAACATCTTCATCACTATCGTCAAGTTATATGAATTATCGTGAATAGCCCTCTCGAACATTTCCAAATTAGTCACAACCACACTAATGTTCTTTACCTCATTAGGGTTAATTGTTACCGGTTTTGATAAGTAAGTGTAATCCCCAGTTACGTTTAGTAAGGTTATTGGGAAGTTGAGAGTATTGTTAAAAGTTAAGATTAACTGGTTATTGGAAATAACTAGACCTATTTTTGGTTGCGAAGTGAATAATATGAGTATGGTGGAGTTGATTTGGTTCAAAGTTGTTTGAAGTAAACCGTTGAAGTTATTAATCATGGCAAACTGAACAATTAGTACTGAAATGAACACTATTAAACCTATAATTTTACCTAAATCCACGTTTTAATATTATATGAAAACCACTATAAATGTTTCAAGGATAAAAGTGATATGATAGATATTATACACCCAACGTCCAAGGCTAACATTGATATAGAGAAGCTATGGGTCAAATACAGTGCCAAACCTACAAATGATGGAGCGATCATCGTCCCAATTTGGGATACGGCGTTGGCGTAACCTATTGAAGTTCCCGCACTAGATTGCCCAGCTATTCTCATTATTAGAGAATCAGTTGGAGGTCTATATGAGAACGAGAAAATCCCCAATAAGAAGGCCTCGGGTAATATATCGATGTTATTTGAGAAAATTATTGAAAACGTTAGTAAGATGAATCCTATCAGATTTATTAAGATAACGGTTCTATCGCCAAATCTTTCCACTGACCTTTCCACACTTAAAATCCCTACTAGCTGACCAACTCCGAAAAGAAGAAGAAATATGCCTGATAAAGTCGGAGAGATGTTTCTATAAAGTACTAGCATTGGGAAAATCCACGTTGTTGTACCCCACGTGGACCACAGCTCCCCTAATCTAATTAGCGTTGCAATTGTTATTTTTCTATCAAGGATTATCTTAAACGACCTCTTGATTTCAGTCCTATTGACATCTATCCTATTGAAATGACTGAAAATTGCAATTAGCCCGAAACTTGTGGCCATGATTAGGTAAATAAATCTCCATAAATGCAACAGAAAACTTGCTATTATACCCAAGGTGATGATAGTTATTGGTCCTGCACTTTCCACTAAAGCCACGTAAAATGTGAACTTTGAGCTGTTGGAGTAACTAACTGCCACTATTTTCATTGCTGATGGAAATATGGCAGCTGTTATAAGTCCTTCTATGAGGTAGGCTACGAGTAGAATAGCGTAACTTGTAAGGAAGAGAAAGAGTAATAGATTCATTCCTACTAAGAGAATCGATGCGTACTCCACAGCACTATTTGGGCCTATTCTATCTATAATCAAACCCCAAGGGATTGAGGAAACTATATAACCTATGTAAAAGACTGTGGCAACTAGCCCAATCTGTATGGAGTTTAAGTGAAAAACTAAGGCTATTGGCAATGATATGACTCCCCAACTGAGCCTTAAAAACAACTGAAGAAAAGTACCAATCCAACTCACTATTATATTTCTTAACACAAAATGACAATGAGTTAAATCTCTCTTTTATGATTATCGTTCTAAAATATATTTAGCATAAAATAATTTTATAATCTCCTAGGCGTATATTCAATTATGCCAAGAGAGTTAACCCCCATTGAGCAGTTACAATTACTTTTACCAGGTTATAGGGGGTATAAAGCAAAAGATCTAATTAGACAAGACGATTTCCTAGTTAGAAGAGCAGTTATTGATAGATTAGAACAAACGATAAGGATAATCTCAGAAAAGGAAAGCTTTATTGCCTCAACCGATCCATTTTCACCCCAACTTAAGGTAATGGAGTTCTTGATCTCTAAAATCAGGGAGTTAATAAACAATATAATGTCAAGTCAGGGTGGAGGTGCGGATATTTACGCCAGGTGGAAAGTTACAACTGAGGAGTTGGATCAAATAGTTAATCACGATATGAAAATGATTGATATTGCTTCACAATTAGTGGAGCTTGCTAAGAATAATAGAATTGAAGAGTTCGAACCATTACTTAATGACCTAAGAGCAGTATTTTATGATAGAATGAAATTATTTTATCCTCCAGAACTTAGAAAATAGTTACGAAAAAATTTAAATATCAACACTAGAATAATTCTAATATATGTCTTTAACCATTAGAGGTCAAGTTATTTCGACAGAAAAAGAAGATGGATCAAGTTTTATGACAGCTGATGCTATAATTTTCAAATACCCAAAGGAGGCAATTACTTCGAAATCACTTATAATAGTACAACCCACAGAGAGAGCCATAGTTTTAATACAAGGACAAATTGTTGCAGATTTACCTCCCGGTAGTCATAATATTCAAACTCCAGGAAATCCGGTTTCAGCTTTTCTATCTAAGTTTAGGTATAACACGTTACCATATGATACTGTAGTTTATTTCATCTCGACCACCAGACATGAGGTTAGAGTAGCGGGTGTTAGCCAGACAGATGACCTAGTACCCTTAGAGTATGAGACCGCAATATACTTTAGAGTTCAAAACCCTGCAGCCTTAGTCACAAATGTCCAGTTCGGTTCCCTATATTTCAAAGACGCAGATTTAGCTCATTATATTTCACCAATTGTAGATCAAGAAGTTAGTTCAGTACTTAATCGTGTAAATCTAACTGATGTTTTCAAGAAGTTCTCTGAAATTTCTACTGCAGTTACGGCAGCGTTAAAGCAATTCCTAGCAGAAATAGGTGTAGACCTAATATCTGTAAGAATAACTAGACTTCTGCCTCAAGATCCAGAGCTGAGAAGAATAATACAATTAAGGGATATGGGAATACCATTAATGGATGCAGTTCGAATGGGTTTGGCTAGAATATTAGCTGAACAGCAGAACGCAGCAGCAGTCAATATGGCAATCGGAGTGCCGTATTATCCAAACCTATCAACAATAGTTAATCTACCAGATGGCCTAATAAGAGTAGGTATAGGCAGAAGGGGGCAACAACAGAGTGGTGGAGCACAACAGTAGAATTTTAGGTTATAATATTGCCACGTCAATTGGGTATTCTTTTATCCTAACTATAATTATGGCCATAGTATCGTTAATAGTTAAGGCATTTTATCCTCCAAGTACCTTTGATATTTCACCAATTGAAGCCATGATTCACTCCCCTGCGGAAGGAATAGTGCAGATTTTAATATTGGTAATATTAGTAGCATTTGTCTTCCCTACGAGAACAACTCTTGAAAAGTCGTCTTTAATTCAAGTTAGAAAGATAGCGTTAATCACTGCATCATCTTATTTGGTATTTTCCTTATTGCCATATGCCTTCCAAGTGTCTTATCCTCAAACGTACTTAGGATTAACGATAGCTTATAATTTATTAAACGGTACATTTGCTGGATTTATAAGTACCATCGTATGAATGCTAGTTTTCTCGTTATAGAGGAATAATCCCTATTCTTGTTAATCAATATTTAGGAGTCTACTCTATTATATTATGTTTATGAAATAAATTGAAGAGATCAACAAAGTACCTTGTTGGTTGTTCTCTTATTCAAGTACTTCACGGGTTTGAACCTCGGTACCAAGAAAATTGCTAGGTTGATAAAAAGTACTTATCAGACTTCTGAAGGGATAAAGAAATTGTTTAAGCGGAGGAGAAAAACATACACTGCTAAACGGTATTTAAAAGCTCCTCAGAGTGAGATTAATGGCAAAACTTTCATTTTATTAAAAATAATTTTATAATTTGGAAAGATTTTCTATTTTGTTAGAAATATTTCTATAGTTTAGTTTTTTATATAACCATAAAGAATTAACTGAGTAGAGCAACCATCATCCCAAAATAACTTGGGACTTGATATTCCATCAACTTAACGCTATACTTATTATAACTACTCTCAAGAATTCCGAGCATTATGAGCAATTGCCAATAGCTATCGGGCTTCGCCTCACTAATAACTTTATCATCAATCTTCATCAAATCCTCAAATCTTTCGCTCTTAAAAATATCTACAATAGTGGAATCGTAAACCGCAGCGTATTCTGAATAACCATAAGGTCCCTTAGGATCGTGGGTATGAGCGTGATCCGCACTAACTATTACTCCAACCCTTTTTCTATGATCTCTTAAAACTTCACCAATTACTACTCCAAACTTCCTCAATATCTCCCTTTTAACTCCCCTAGCTGGAGTCAACAATACAATTCTCCTCCTTTTCAAGAAGTAAAGGGGAATCGATGACCCCCAATCTAGCGCGATCTTTGACTCCTTTCCTTCTAAAGCCCCGAAATTAACACCAACCACCGGTAGGCCACTCCCTTTTGCCCTTTCATATATTTCGTAAGCCAATCCCCTATCACAAAGGTACTTTCTCTTGATTTTACCCCGCTTTCCTTCAGCGTATTGCGTTAATATTACCGCCATGTGATCGTCAATTCTTATATTATGGGGAGTAATTACGATGTACTTATCAGCCTTAACTAAACTTGCAGCTTCCCTCATTGCCTTATTTAACAACGATGATTTTTCATCTTTTGGATCAATTATCTCATCTCCATGAGGTGCTACTAAAATAAAGCTTATCACATTTAACTCTTGCTATTTCAAACTTTAAGTTTTGTACTGTGTATCGCATTTCAACAAGATCTCGTTAACTTACTGTAGTATAATATGGTAAGTTTATAAAGAGTTACTGTAGCATAGTACATAATGAATGTTGAGAGAGTGTCCAGAATGCAAATAATTCAATAAATATAATGTGATAGAAAAACAATATTATAACTAGTTGAGAATAGAAGTCAATTATATCTTTCAATATGAGGGAAGATTAATATTTTATTGTAATATAAAATAACTTATAGTTGAGAAAAAATGAATTTCAAACATACCCCATATTATTCTAGTTAACCCTAGCCTAGGGTTAACTAGAGAGTTTGACAAATTCCTCTTGCGGAACTTTTGCTAACACGGAAGTGTAAATCAAGGAATTGTAAATTATTCCAATAACGTAAACAAAAACCTCAACCATATCCTTGTTAATAGCGTAAGGTCTCCAATACCTCTTCAAGAAAATACCAAAGAATTCAACATAACGTCTAAAACTAGAAAAACCAATTATCCAAGTTGAGGGCATTCCCAAGAAACCCCTATCAACAACCTTATAACCACTCATACCAAAACCAACCTTATTATCGGGAAAGTTTGCAAACTCAACTTGAATTGCGTGAAGAATCATGGTTGGGGAAATAGCATATAAAACCTTGAAGCCGAAGAAACTCCTACCCCTCTTCTTCGCAAACTCACCCTTAAATCTACGATGAATCTTAGCCCTCATATAGTAGTAAATTAAGTTTGCTGCTTCCCTAAACTTTCCTTGTCTCAAGTTGAGTTCTAGCTTTTTCTTTAATGTCTCCTTGTTTCTCTTTCCGAAGGGTACTTCGATTATGTTGGAATCTATTGCCCAGAGTTTGTTAACTTTGCCGTATAAGGCACTACTTGGCAAGTAGTTTTCTAGTTTGCTTAGCTTTTCCTCAAGTTCTTTTGCGTATTCCTTGAATGCTTTCTTTATTTCTCCCCTAAGTTTCTTTGCCCTTCTGTGGTTTTCGGATTTTGACTTGCGTTCTCCTAGAAACCATCTTACTACAATGTCCGTGTAATAGTATGCTTCTACATCTCTGTAGGAGCATTGCCATATCATCATGACGATGAGTACTCTAAGTATGTATAGGTCTAGTGATGATAGTGCTTTTGAGGTGATTAGTATGTAGTGCATTTTCAAAAGAGTTTTATGCCTTGATGATAGTTTATCATAGGGGACCGGGAGATTGTAGTATTCTATCCAAGGTTTCATATCTCCCAATCCTTGTACTACGTCTTCCCGGTCCCCTTTAAGTATTACTCAAGATTTTACTCCAAGTGAAAATTCAAAATTTCTCAAGAGTTTATGCTTTCTTTTGAGTTATTATCTATAAACTTATACATAGATTTATTGAATTATTTACACTTGGGATGCTCTCTTGAAGCTGAAATATATCCACTTTATAGGTACAATAGCAACAACTTTTATTTTTTATCTCAATAAGGCTAACGGATGTCCTTACGCAATAAGAATGTGTAAAACATCAGAAAAATACCGCAATACTTCAAGTTTTAACGTAAACCATATGTAGTTCACTAAGGGGAAGTTGACTAGAAGTCATTATAACGTAGTAACATTAAACTATCCAAGAGTTCACATATACCGAATCGGAAGCGCATATAAAGAGAAGAGATAACGAAAATAGTTGAGTGTATCGAAAGTGTCATCATTAAGCTATTTATATTTATATATTGAGTATTACTTATGGATAGGAAACCCGTAATTAGCAGGATATTTCTTGCCCCTCTTGTGGTTCTCATCATGTAGTTAAGTGTGGTAGGCCTTTGGGTAGGCAGAGGTATTTGTGTAGAGATTGCGGTAGGTACTTCTTGGTGGGTGATACTTCTAATCATCATTATCATGAAAAGCCTAGGGAGGAGAATTTGAGGATGCTAACGGTATGAGTATGAGGGCTATTTCCGCTTTAAACGTTCCCTTGGATACTGTGTTCACTTTGATTAAGCATCATGGTAGAAAAAGGTATAAGAAGTTAGTCCAGTTATGGAGTAAGGCTAAGGAGTTGGTCAAAGGTAGAAGTACTGGAAAGATTGTAGTTGAGATGTGGACTTACTTGTTTACGAATACTAGGGCTTTTTATAAGTGGGAGTTTAGTGATGGTTAAGTACTCACTAGTCCTAGTATTGTGAGATAGGGCTATCCCTAAATTTATAACATAATGACGACACTATGAACACACTCAAATAGTTTCAAGTTAAACTTTTAAACTCATTCTGATATAGTTGTTATATGACAAATATAACAATTCGAATAGACCTCAACTCCAAAAAGCAGATCTACGAACAGATAGCTAATCAAATAATTGAACTAATAGCTAAGGGAGTATTAAATCCTGGAGATCCTTTACCCTCAGTTAGGGAAATGGCTGCAATGTTAAGTGTGAATATGTTAACCGTGGAGAAGGCATACAAATATCTGGAAGGTGAAGGATTTGTAACCGTTTACAAGAAGAGATTCGTAGTCAAGACTGATATAAGGGATGAGAAGTGGAAGGAATTGATGAAAGAAGCCGTTTATAGGGCTTTGGCTGGTGGCGCTAAAAGGGATGAGATTCTCTTCTTTATATCAGCTTTGTTGAGGTGAAAAACATGACACTTTTAGATATAATCATTTACGTGGAGTTCACATTTCTCTTTATCAATTTATTCCTATTACCTAACTTACAACCTCCAGATATCCTCCTTGGGGCCAGGGTAACTACGGAGTTTAAAAAGAATAAGGGCAAGGATATAGTTAATAAGTATAGATTATCCCTAATTGGTTTAACGTTGCTATCCCTTTTGCTTTATTATTTCGTAAGCTTTATTTCAGTTTTCATTTACGTTATTCTCCTTTTATTAAACGTTGTTTATTGGAGGAGGATTGTGATAAGACGTAGGGGGAGTCTACCGGTGGCTTCTTCCAGATATGCTGTAATTGACACCAAAAAGAAGGAAAGTAGAAAGTGGATAATTACTTTCATAGTAGCGTGGGGGATCTTGATATTTACATTGGTTTTTGGATCCCTAGTATACTCCTCTGCACCTAAATTACTTCCTACTCACGTTGGTCCTACTGGTACAACTTTTCTCGTTAAGACTCCATTAAACTTTTATAAGGTCGAAATAATTAATACTGTCGTTTTAGGGTTATTAACAGTACTGGGAGTCTTCATTACAAGAACTACTAATGTAATTAACCCAGCATATCCAGATAGAAGCTATTACGCATTTCTTAAATTTAAGGAAGAAGTAGGAATTATTGCAGGGATTGTTGGAGTCTTTATGAGTTCACTATATACTACAATATCGCTCTTCATATGGACAATAATAAACTTAAGCGAACTTGAAGTTTTTATAATCTTTCTCATATCTATGCTCTTCACAGTTATCATAGTTTACGTGCTTAGAATTGGTATTGAAGGTGCTAGATATCTAAGAGATGTTATAGCTAATGATAACTTACTTAATGACGATAAATATTGGAAGGGAGGAATAATATATGTTAACCCAAAAGACCCGAGAATATGGGTTCCAAAAAGAAATGGTTTAGGTTACACATTAAATTTCGGTCATGGAATTTCAATTTTGATTATCCTAGCCGTAGTTTTTGCTGTAATAACTACAATAATCCTTGTTAGGTGATGGAGAATGAGCTTTGATCCAATATATTTCCTAACTCCCATAATAGTGATGGTGTTCTCTTTCGGAATGGTATATAAGCTAGTTAAGTCTATCAAAGTATTAATGTTTTCTGCACTAGCTTATTTCATAGCTATCGTATTAAAGGTTTTAGTACAATTTTTTACCTTAGGTTATTTAGCATCAATTAATAGTTTAGCAGTTTTAGGTTTATATTATGGGTTGCAAACTTCCATATTTGAAGTCGGTCTAGCTTACGTCTTTGCACTATTGGGGAAGTTAAAGAATGGTTGGGGTTATGGAGTGTCTTTAGCGATGTGGGAAAACGGAGTATTAATATCAATACCCACGCTCTTTATATACATAGCCTATTACTTTTTTCCGTTAATACTATCTACTCCCTCACAACTAGAATATCCAATTACACAAGCACTACCACTCATCGGGCTTAGCATACTTGAAAGGGTCTCGTCACTTCTAATTCATTCATCATGGGGATATCTCTCAGTATTAAGCGTTATTACGGGGAGAAAAAGATTGATCTTAGTGGCTTTTCCAATGGGTTTCGTGGACTTTCTAGTACCATTCGAGAAGTACCTCGGAATATTGACATTTGAGTTTATTTTCTTCTGTATTGGATTAATTTGTTTAGTTATGGCTTGGTCTTTGGGAAAATATTATCGTTCAACCTCCTCTAAGGATACGTAATTCGTATCTATACCTTTAAAGTACCATATTATTGTAGCAATACCTCCAATTAGCCACAGTATCGTGTTATACAATATGTAATTAGTTAAATTAAAGGATTGAGTAACATAAGTTGAGATCGCATATGCGGTAATTGGAACGAGCCTAATTAGGCCTATCATGAACGCCCTCAACTTCTTTGGCATTAACACAGGTTCGTATATCGTCCTAATTGCCCAGCTAAATTCACTAAACAACATATTGACAATTAGTAATGAGTAAAACATTCCGAAGTTGAAGTTAGTGGTTAGGTATAGAATTGGAATCATACTAAGACTACCTCCCACATATGATATTAACGCGAAGATTCTGGTCCTTATCTTGTTCGCAATATATGCTGCTATAAAACCAGAAATTGAAGCCCCTAAATTTGCTATGAAGATAATGAAAGGGGTTTGTGACGAGGAGAAATAATAGTCTGCGACCACAAATGCCATTAAGCCATAGGTTAAATATTGAGAAAGTCCTATTATAGCTAGAAATGCGTATCTAGAACCTAAACTTAGCTTTTTGTTCACATTAACTTCTTTTGCTTCTGTTGTACCGTCTTTTACAACCTTGCTAGCCTCAATTTTTGCCTTATTTATATCTCCTTTAGTTGCCAACCATCTTACAGATTCTGGTAACAATAGCCTTATTATCACTGCCGTAACAATGCCCAATATTGCGACAACGGTAAGGGCTAAGAGTTCTATTATGAAAGAATTTGAAAGGCTATACGTTAAATACCCAACTAGAGCAGCTACCATTGCGCCAATATTGTCGAAATTTGGAGCCAATACTAACATCATATCTCTGTATTTGAGAGGCATCATCTCTGCAGTATATGATAGCATCACTGGGACTTCACCCTCAACTCCAAATATTCCTAAAACTATTCCTAAGATTATTAGAATTAATGAAGGGAATTTTGCTAGATTATCTGTACTGAAACCAGCTAAGACTGACGCTAAAACTAGTAATATGGTTCCAACAGAATATAGTGACATTGTAATGAAGAAGGTGGTCTTCCTACCCAACTTCTTATCTGAAAATAATGAAAGTGCTAAGTTACCTGCTAGTGTTGCAAATGTTGGGGTTAGTAGGAATAATACACTATTTATATTAGGATAAATTAAGGGAGCAATAGAAGCAATTACTCCCCACATGAAGTAACCTATTGCAAGTGAGGCAAACATTAGCGAATGTATTGAAGTCCACTTTGCCGTATCGATTAGTCTCTCAATACTCTTCTCCATATGTAAAAATGATAATTAGTAACTTATAAAGTCACTTATTTTGAATTTTTAATAGACCATCACCAAATCAGCCCTGAGACCACTCTTCACCTCTCAAGTCCTGCCCACTCATTCCTCTTCAACGAAATATAAAAACCTAATCGTCTCCTTTAAATAATAATTCAACAATAGTGTTTCTAATATCGTAGGCTATCTTTTTACCTAATTCAGTACCTGGGCCTATGAAATATTCGTTTCCAGGTAAAGAGCCAACTGCAATTGCATCACTTACAGTACCCGTAAACTTATATCCCAAATCCCTTAAAGCTCCAGCCTTAGCCTCTGTTACTGTTCTTATTAAGTCAACTAATCCATTAATGTTTAACCCTTTATCAACAAACACCCCAATATTAATAGTACAACCTGCATCCTCACCGCTTCTCCCAATTCCAGCACTGATGAAAAATTTACCCCAATCAGTTTCTTTAAAAGTGTAATTCTTTGCAGCAGTCATGAACATTATGGCAGATTTAGAGGGACACCAGTTAATTACATCTCCCCAAGGGTTACCACTACAATAACTTTTATCAACGAAAATACTACAAATTTGGTTAACTCTAATTATTCCTTCTGGATATAAAGCTGAAGTTAAAATTATGTACTCTTTTCCAAGATCAAACCTAACAATTTTTGGCTCCATTAATCAAAGGTTTATTATCAATCTTTAAATTAATTTAGGTTGAAACAACTATAGAGGGGTTTTTTGAATGTTTTTAACAAAATTAAAAATCGAACTTATAGCTATGACTACTCGAAGTAAGTTTCCCTTGAAAACGAATTTATAATTTTTTAAACTCTTTAAACATTAGAAGATTGATGTCTTCAGTTAAAAACGAATACGATGCAATTCATAGGGAATTACGAGAACAAGGTTTTATTAGAACTGATTATCCCCCAAATCCATCTGAAGTGTTATGGAATAAGAAGATAATGACAATGAAAAGAGAGGAAATCGATAAGTTAAAGACGTTTAGACTAAGAAGGATTATAAAGTGGGCATGGGAAAACATTGAGTTCTATAGAAGGTTTTGGAAATCTAAAAACTTCGAACCAGACATGATAAAGGACTGAAGGGATATCGCTAAAATACCGATATTGAGAAAAGATGAAATTAGGAAAGACCTACATCAAAATCCTCCATTTGGTACAATTTTCCATCCAGAATTGGCTAATCACATAAGATTTGTTGGAGCGACTTCTGGCTCAACTGGATTACCTACCTTCCAAGGATGGGGGGGCTTTGGAAATGGACTACTTCCAAGAAGCCCAGGCAAGGTACTTGTGGACTTTTGCCGAAGTTAAGCCAACTAAGGTTTACGCAAACTACCTAAACATGAGTGGCTTTTATAGTTGGGGGCCTCCGGTTGTTGAGACCGCAATGTGGAGATGTGGGGCAACTGTCATAGCTGGAGGTGGTGAGACATACTTCTCATGGAAGAATAGACACAACCTGATCTTCAAACTATGGAAAGTTGACGTATTCGCCACAACTCCTTGGCTACATAGATTAGTAGGAGAGGAGGCTAAAATTGAGGGTTGGGAAACTCCCTTCAAGGTTTTGCTACTTCACGGTGGTGCAGCTGCTGAAAACACTAAAAAGAAATTATTCAAGGTTCATCCAAATGCTGAATTAGCTATAAGTGTTTGGGGAACCACTGATGGACATATGGCTATTGAAGTTCCAAGCTTAGAAGGACAATTAGTAGTTTGGGAGGACATGGAGATATTTGATATTGTAGACCCTAAGACTGATGAACCAGTATCTGGGGGAGAAAGAGGTGAACTGATAGCGACCTTGTTAAATCACTTTACCATGCCTTTAATACGCTATAGTTTAGGAGATTACGTTAAGAATGACTTCCTGACCGATCCGGATCCTAAGTATGGTATAACTCACATGAGATTTGCTGAGCCAATACCAGGTAGGGTTGAGTGGATGTTCTTCGTTAAAGGGAAACTATTATTGCCAATTTACGTTGAGGACGCTGTGAATGAAATTCCAGACACTACTGGAATGTTTAACATTTTCATTTACGATAATAGTATGGATAAATTGAAGATTAGAATAGAGACAAGGAGGGAACAGGTTAATTCTACTTACGATAAGCAAGCCAGAGAGATATTAGCGAGCAGGATTGGGATTAACCCAGATGACGTTGAGATAGAGTGGGTAAAGCCTGGAAATACAATATGGACGGGCTACAAGTTGCAAGTGTTTGTTGACCAGAGGAAGAAGAAATAATTTTTCTTTTTACTTATTACTTTATTATACTAGAAATCAAAAATAATAATAGAAAAGTTCTTATGTAAATAGGCTCCGCCCTAATATAGATGGTACGATGTTTCTATCTGAAAGATGTTTTCAAAAATCGTCTTTTCACCACCATTTATAAGTTATAGTATTTTCATGAAATTACATCCTATTATCACCATTTAGTTCTCTCTTTTAAAACTTTTTTGTTAACCTTTCCAGTGCTGGTTAGGGGTAAATCATCTACAATAACTATATCATCTGGAACCCACCATTTTGGTATCAAACCTTGAGTTGAAGCACTTCTTAAATGGCTGATTATGTTTTCTTTTAAATTTGATCCCTTACCTTTGACTAATGCTATAGGTCTTTCTCCCCATTTTTCATCTATTCTACCTATTACAGCAACGAGATCTACTCCACTTACTTCAGATATTATTGACTCAATTATACTAGGTATTATCCACTCTCCTCCACTCTTTATTAAGTCCTTCTCCCTATCCAAGATTCTTATAGTATGGTAGTCATCTATAATCATAGCTATATCTCCAGTTTTGAACCAACCATCCTCGTAGGAAGATTTAGTATTCTCTAGATCGTTAAGATACTCACCAGGTAGCCAAGGTGTTTTAACCCATAAATGTCCTATCTCTCCTACTTTAGCCTCTTTACCGTCTGGCTTAACTACTTTCAATTCCACGAAAGGAAGAGGATGAGTATATACTCTCGCGTAATCTTCGATGCTTTGTATATTGGTATTTGCGGGAATGATAGTAATTGAAATTGCTAACATATCTGTTCCACCATATATTGATGCAAAAGATACTCCACTTTCTTTTAACTTCTTAGCCAGATTAGATGATATTGGAGAACCACCTATCAAAGTTTTTAAGCCATTTAGTTGCCCTTGTTTGGCTGCGCTTAGTAACATATACATCATTGTGGGGACAGCGTTAAGCCAGGTTACCTTTTCCTTTTCTATTATTTCCAATGTTTTTATTGGCTCAAATTTTCCACTTGTGACGTATTTAGCGCCTAGGTAAGTAGCGTGAAATAGTGAACCCCATGACCATAAATGATAATATGGTATAAGACCTAATATGATATCGTTGTTCTTCAACGAAGAAGGGCTATTGTAAAGTGATAGCTGGTGCACCATACCTATTGCTCCATGAACCGTTTTTTCATTAGTATACATAACCGCTTTAGGTAACCCTGTTGTACCTGACGTAAATAAGATAGAGTATGGATCACTTCCTTTAACGTAAATTTCGGGTTCCTTAACTAGTTTTCTACTTACCAAATCATCATAAGTTATCTTAGTATCATTGGAATCTATACTAATAATTTTCTCCTTAGTGAAGTCCTTAAATAAGAATATGAAATCTTTTGAAGCGAATAACCATTCTACCCTAGCGTGTTTAATTGTATAAAGTAATTGATCGTAGGGTAGTTTGACATTAACTGGATATATTATTGTACCTATTAAGCTAGAAGCGAATAATAGCTCAACGAATTTAAGGGTGTTATAATCTGCAACCCCTATTATACTTCCCTTAGATATTCCAATCGATAGCATTGAGTTAGATATACCTATTATTCTTTCATAAGTCTCCTTATATGACTGTCTAACATTGCGAAAAGGATCTACTATTTCCTTATCTGGCACCATAGTTACAGCCCTTTTAAGAAGCGAGAATACGGTAAAACCCTCTTGCATTTCCAAAACCTCTATTTCATCTCTTCCATATTTATGAGCTCACGTATCTCAGATATATAATCTCGTAGAATGCTTCTACCCATTAGAAATCTCTCATAGTAGATCTTCGACAACATTGTGAATCGCTCAATACCCAACTTACGGCCCATATGGGATAGTAATATCACGGAAATACCATGCCCTAAAGTTAATAGTAAATCTTTTGAGTAAAACTGCATCTCATATTCTCTGTAAGTTAGGAGCGTGGTGGCCTTATCTTTGATGAAATCAAGCGTTTTGGAAGCTATCTCATCCTTTGCTTCATTTACAATCCCTTCCAAGTCCCTTATTAGTTGTCTATGTGCTTCCTTCTTCACCATGGCTTCGAGCATCTCTAAAGCCTGAATGTTTCCAGTCCCTTCCCAAATTGGAGTTATAAGCGCTTCTCTGTGAAGTCTTTCTATAGGAAACTCTTCGAGAAATCCAATTCCTCCATGAATCTCCATTGCCATTCTTGATACTTGAGATGCTATTTCAGCTGTAATATGCTTAGAAATATGAGTCAATAGACGCGCATAATGGTACTGCTCATTGTAGAAAGGTGGCATAGCTTTCCAAGATTTTTGGAACTGATCTATTGCCTTAAAAGTTACTACCATACCTCCTTCAATCATGAGCTCCATTTCAAGTAAATCTTTCTGAATTAGGGGATGTTCAATTAATGCCTTACCAAAAGCTTTTCTGGATTGCGAATAATAATAGGATTCGAGAAAAGACTTCCTCGCTATACCTAAAGCCCCTACAGCATTGGATAATCTTGATACCATAAGATCCTCAGTTATGTAATATATCCCATATTCCTTTTCTCCTATAAGATAAGCCTCTGAACTGTTAAACTCCACCTCTCCAGTTGGCACACTGTTTGTTCCACTTTTTCTCTTAAGTCTTCTTATCAAAAAATTCTTTTCACCTTTATTGTTCTTTTTAGGAACTAGGAATAGGGAAAGGCCTTTAGCCCCACTCTTACTTCCCATAGGTCTAGCACTTACTAACGCTAAATCAGCCAACCCGACACCGCTAGCGAAATATTTAGTATTTCCTTTTAATAGCCAATACTTACCGTTAAATTCAGCCTCCACTAAATTAGATCCTAAGTCACTTCCACCTTGAATCTCAGTGAACCACGTAGCTCCGAAAAGCAACTCATCTGAATCTCCTATTAGATAGGGAACGTATTTCTTTAGTTCCTCGCTACCGTATTTATAGAGAGCATATGCGGTCTGATTGGTAATTGTAAGTATGCATGCTATACCTGGATCAGAAACTAGATATATTGAAGCGTAGTGCTTATGCCAATTTTCCTCTTTATATGGAAATTTATTAATATCGAAATCTTTGATTAGCCTTTTAATAGCTGCCCTTAGAGAAGGGTCAATCCATACTTCATCTACTCTCTCCCCATTTACGCTCCACATTACGTGTATGGGTCTAGCTCTCTTATCTACATGTTCCGCAATTTCATATAACTCTCCCCCTGCAAACTCACCTAATTTTGAGAAGTCTGCTTTCACATCAAAATATTCCAAAATCTTTTGTAATGGTTTATCAATATTAAAATGATTTTTGCCATACGCACTAGATATATATGAGAAAGGACTATTACCCTTACTCATAGTCTATATTTATTCTTATATAACTTATAAGCGTATAGTACTTTAGGAATGTGAATTACCTCACCCTCATGGTAGACCCAGAAATTACTTCTTAAAAATAAATTTGTAATATTAGTAATCCACTTTACCAGTAGTGAAGAAAGGCGTACCATCAGTTAAGGCGTTCCACATCCAAAAGTTTTCCCTCTTAGGACAGTGCCTAACATAAGTCTAACTCTCGCCAAGAACAATAAATTTTGCAGTAAAATTCCTTAATTGATCTTGAAGAATTGATAGACTTTCCGCTTCCTCCGGAATTCTCTCCCTAAGAGTGAGGTTAATTACACTGATGATTACTCTGTTCATCAAGTTCTTGATAATCGTGTTGCGAGTAAGAAATACGCTATCGAGAGTTATAATTCTTATTGTAGGTCCCACTTTGCTATATTAGCTAGGGATACTAAGGTCAATAGGGTGAGAGGATTGTTGATTATAGTCTTGTTGAACGTCATGTACCTTGTTCAAGGTAGTCTTCTCCCTTGACGGTAGACCCAAAATCATTTTACAAAATACTTTCGATAAGGTAATATTAGTTTTGCAGAAGATAAATGGAATTTATAACAATATAAAGAGTTCAACAAATTGAAGAAAGGCTTAAGGTGAGGAAGACGGTATTATCACAAGATGAACCAGGATGATAACACTTGATCTTCCCCACCAAAATAACACTCAACAAATAGGGTATAAATTACTTTCCATATTAGACTTCCAAGGGAAAAAGGCAGAGAACCTAGAGACGCTGAAGGGAGAGAAGGAAATAGACATTTCAATAGACTGGACCACCAAAACCTGGTACGGGAAACCGGTGGAAGTAAGCTCGGAAAAGGGAAACTCATGGAACTACGCCACTGAAATGACTAAACATAATGGGAAAGTGCTCCTACTGACTTTCGTCACACAAGTAAACGAGATGACCAAGGACGACATCGTGAAGATCCTCGTAGAGCAGGTTATTGCAATGGGGTTCAAGATAAGGTTGATAACTCTTGACGCAGGTTTCTACACAGTTGATGTGCTCAATTTCATTTCACAGTTTAAGTATATAATTGCTGTGCCTGTTGGGGACGTGAAGGTCTATGAGGAGTTTGATGGAGAGTATATGACAAATAGTAAGAGGCATAGGAGGGATGAGCAGGTTAAGTTCAGGCTTTCGGTCTATGGTAGTGAGAAGATTAAGAGGAAGAAGGTTGTTTACTTTGCTAGGGGGACTAATCTCGACCTACCGAAGAAGGAGGTGTTAAAGTTGTACGACAAGGTAAGGAGTCCCATAGAGACTTCTTACCGGAACATCAAGGCCCTCCTTCCCTTCACCAGTTCCACTAAGTTCGTCTTCCGCATGTTGATCTTCGTTTTAGCCATGATCTTCTACTCCCTGTACACCGTATTTAAGGGTATGGCGAGAAGAGAAGAGTTCAGGTTATTACTAATTCTTTTGTTTCCTGGTGATTTATTCAATCTAGAAAATTCTCTATTTAAGCTACTAGAAACACTTATTAATACAATAGATTTATTTTTAAGGAGGTGATTTTGGGTCTACCGCAGAGAGGCGAGGCTTTTCGCCCCCTTAACCTCCAATTTTAGTAAATAAGCCGTTAGCTTCTCCTCCAATTACTACCACTGTAGTTCTCATTTTCATAGGATTACATCTGACTGATATTTATTAACGTTATCCTAAATTTTATTTATGGAGAATGCATTGTATCATCTTTATAAACCTAACTTCACAATTAAATATTAAAATTTAAATATATGTATACATAAATAATGAATACTATGTCACATAAGTTTGTTCTAGCCCTAGATGAGGGTACTACAAGTGCTAGGGCTATACTCTTCGATAGTGACTTAAACATAGTAAACATAGGGCAATATGAATTCCCGCAGCACTATCCTCAACCTGGCTATGTGGAACATGACCCTGAGGAAATATGGGAAGCTCAAATGTTAGCCGTAAAAAAGGCTATAAGTAAAATAGATGCTAAACAAATAGTAGCAATAGGGATAACAAACCAAAGGGAGACAACGGTATTATGGGATGCTAAAAGCGGTAAACCGGTTTACAATGCAATTGTATGGCAGGATAGAAGAACTTCTCCAATAACGGACTGGCTAAAAGCAAATTACTTTAAAATGATAAAGGACAAAACTGGGTTAGTTCCAGACCCTTACTTTAGTGCATCTAAGATAAAGTGGATACTTGATAATGTGCCCAATGTTAGGGAGAAAGCAGAAAGAGGAGAAATTAAGTTCGGGACCCTAGATACTTATTTAATCTGGAGGCTTACTAACGGAAAAGCTCATGTAACGGATTACTCTAACGCTTCTAGAACAATGCTTTTTAATATAAATAAATTAGAATGTGATAGAGAAATCTTAGAACTTCTAAAAATACCCGAATCTATATTGCCAGAGGTTAAACCATCAAGTGAAATTTACGGTTACAGTGAGGCGTTAGGAAACTTAATACCTATATCTGGGGACGCAGGAGACCAACAAGCAGCTTTATTCGGTCAAGTAGCGTTTAACGTAGGTGAGATAAAAGCTACTTATGGTACCGGTAGTTTCATTTTAATGAATATAGGCAATAACCCAATACGATCAGAAAACCTCTTAACTACAATAGCTTGGGGTCTTGAGAAGAATAAGGCAACGTATGCATTAGAGGGGAGTATATTCATAACTGGTGCAGCTGTACAATGGTTTAGGGACGGCTTACGGGCAATAGACGTTTCAGATGAGATTGAACCTTTAGCCTCAAATGTGGAAGATAATGGCGGTGTCTATTTCGTTCCAGCTTTTGTTGGATTGGGAGCTCCTTACTGGGATCCATATGCTAGAGGTCTCATAATAGGCATAACTAGAGGAACTACTAAAGCTCATATAGCTAGGGCTATTTTAGAATCAATGGCCTATCAAACTAGAGATGTAATTGAGGTAATGCAAAAGGAATCCGGCATCAGTATAAATTCGCTTAAGGTTGACGGAGGTGCAGCTAAGGATAACCTTTTAATGCAATTCCAAGCTGATATATTAGGTATTAAGGTAATCAGACCTAAAGTTATGGAAACTACTTCTATGGGAGTTGCAATGCTAGCAGGTTTAGGTGTAGGCTTATGGAACTCTTTAGAGGAATTAAGGAGCATATGGAAGGTTGATAAGGAATTCATTCCAAGTATGAGTGAGGAGAAAAGGAGGGCATTGTACTCTGGGTGGAAGGAGGCTGTAAAGAGAGCTATGGGATGGGCTAAAGTTGTAGGAGGTCAAGTTTAAATGTCTGTGGTTTTGAAGGACTCTTTATGGAGATATTTCGCTGAATTTGTAGGAACTTTCATACTAATACTATTCGGAGATGGTGCTATAGTAGCCTCAACACTAAGTAGCCAACCCAGTTTCGGATTTATTATGGTAAGCTGGGGATTTGGAATAGTGTCAGCGATTTATGCTGTTGGTCCAATTAGCGGAGCTCATATAAACCCTAATGTAACGTTAGCGTTTGCTGTAACTAAGCGTATTAAGTGGGTTGATGTGATTCCTTACATCGTTTTCCAGATTTTAGGGGCTGCTGCAGCTACAAGCGTATTATTGGTATGGTGGGGAGATGTAATAACCAGAATAGATCCCCCACCTTTTCTATACGCTGATATAGGAGCGGCTTTCTTTACTCAATATCCTGAGCCCGGTTTTTGGCCTCAATACTGGCCTAAAAGCTATTTACCTAACGTTAGTAGCGCAGGTATTTTATACTCTCAAGTAAATCAAATATTTCCCTTATGGAAGGGAGCCTTTGCTGAGGCATTAATGACCTTTTTGTTACTGTTGATAGTAGTAGCAGTTACGGATCCAGATTCACCCTTCTATAGCCAGTCATTAGCTCCGTGGGCAATAGGTATTGGATATGTAATGCCCTCCTTACTTTTCGAAGCTCAGTTAACGGGAGGGATGATAAATGAGGCTAGAAGTTGGGGACCTATGCTTGCTTTATATCTAATCGGTTATAGAACTGGTGCATTTAACTTTAGGGGAGAGTACTTCTATGTTTATGGTATTCCAGATTTTATAGGGGGCATACTTGGAGCTCTGTTCTGGGACCATGTATTAAAGCCTTATCTTAGGTTCGTAAAAAACATTAACAAAAAGTAGTGATTTTTATCAGTATAATAATAAGACTTTTTTAACTCAGTTCTATGCTTAGCAGTTTATGTTTTTCTCTTACGTTTAAACAATTTCTTTATCTCTCCAGATGCTTGGTAAATACTTTTTATCAACCTAGCAATTGTCTTGGCCCCTAGGTTTAAACCCGTGAAGTACTTGAGCAAGAGAACAACCAACAACGAAAAGCCTTCAAAATTATAAAACCCTTGTTCCTAAGCCAGGTTAAGAAAGGGCTCTTCTCCATACCCAAGGCCTTAAGCTCCCTAATCAAAACCTCGATATCCCGTCTATTCTCCCGACTAGTGATAATATCCTCTCAGTATCATTAAGGTTAGTGGAGAAGAAATACCTCTTACCCAAACCCTTATAATCCTCCACTACAAGCAATTTTATGGGAATACCTTGGTATTCCACAAGGTATTTCCCTTTGTGGAACTCACCAACTGGCACGTGTCTGCCACCCTCGACAAGACGTGAGTTAGCCTTGAGTTCCTATATAGGTTTTATTAGTCGGGGAGAGTAATACTCTCCTCGGCTGGGGAAACATGGTCGAGACACTATCTGAAGCAAAGTCTTCGGGTGAGGGCGTGACCAACCCCTACCGTCGGACTGAACATTATGATAAAATTCACGAATATAGGCATTACATACCATGCCTCTAACAAGCCTACGTTTGCAACCGTAGGAGGTGTGACAAAGAGGTAGGGGTAATAGGAATAGATATATCAAAGGATCACCTAATTACAAGTAGGGGGAGGGTGAGAAAATACGAGAACAACTTGAAGGGTTATGAAGAAATCCTCAAGATGAAACCTTGTACAATAGTCCTAGAGCCTACCGGAGTATACGCAATAAGATCTAGCCAATACTTCAAGGAGAAAGGAATAAAAGTACTACAAGTAAGCCCAAACATGTTATCAAGAGAAAAGTAGTTTAGGGGAAAGAAAACGGATTTTTACGATGCTGAAAAATTAGAAAACATGGTTAATAAGGCAAAGGAGTACGAGTATAACCCCTTAAGAGAACTAGTAACACTTTACCTCTTCCTCAATGACATAGAAGTAAAGTACAGGAACAGGTTAGAGAGAACACTATTCCTAGTAAGCGACAACAACAAGATAAGCAAGGAAAGGTTAGAAAAACTCGCAAAAGGAGATTTTACACAAGAAGAACTATACCAACTAGAATACACACCAATAGTAGTTGAAGAAATCAAAGTCCTAGCAAAAACACTCCTAGAAACGCAAGAGAAATTGAAAGAAGTTAGGAGGATGATCGAGGAACAAGTACCGGATAATCACGTTTTATTAACAATCCCGGGAATTGGGAGGCTTGCAGCTGGTATTATTATTGGTATTGTTGGTGATGTTAAGCGTTTTCCTAAACCAGAGTCCTTTGTGGCTTATTGCGGTTTAGATCCCGTAGTTGAGAGGAGTGGAAGAGCTGTGATAAGTAGGGGGATTTCCAAGAGGGGTAATAAGTACTTGCGTAGCTTGTTCTACTTTTTGGCAGTGAGGAATTATTCTAGGAATCCAACCTTATTGAAGTTTTATGAGACACACAAGGATAGGTTGAAAGGTAGGAAGTTGTATGTTGCTTTGGCTAGGAAGTTGGCAAGGGTTGTTTGGAGTGTATGGTATAATAATAGGCCTTATGAGCCTAAATAAGTAAGCCCTCTCCCGAATCGTCACGTGGGTTGAAAGGACCCACGTGGCAATGTTAGCTAATACTATGCTTGAAGTTTGAGCGAAAGGTTTATTACTGAACGCCCCCGTAAAGTTAAATCCCGCTAATAATAATGTAACAATGATCTTTCCTCCATTAAGTGGAATGATTCCTAAGAATAATTACAATTTAATCCTAACATTGTCTAACGGGCAGAGTATAAAAATCGTGGTGATATATAAAATTTGATAAAATTTTGAAATTTTAGGTAAACATATTATCATTGGGAAATTTGATAGCGGCATTTTTGAGGTAAAAATTATTTTCATGTAAAAATGTATGGATTATAGTTCTTGACGCTGAAGATTACGCCAATTCATGAAAGTATTATTTGTAGTTTATGACAATATTATTAGTGTTAACAATAATTTTGCTACTCCAGTATAAATCATACAAAGTATTAATTCAGTTTACATTTGTGATAAAATTTATTCATTGCTAAAGAGAGAATTTTATAATTTTTTAAATTTTATATGAAATAAAACATTAAAGGGAACTATTTCAGAGGAATCTAAACTAAATTTTAAATGAATATAATTGCTCAAGTTATACATAGTGCCATCACTGAGCTACAAATTAATTAGATTAACAGATCTTCATAAAGAGAAGACGTTAAACTGACATACTTATATACGTTTGGAATATTAGAAAGAAAATTTATAGCTTAATGTCAGACTCTATGATCCCTTAAGGGGTACCGTAGCGGAATTGAAAGTAATTAAAAGTAAGGAGAAGTTACGGCACGGGTAAACTCCTATCTTTTGATAATTCATTTTAAGCTTGATTCATCCATATTCTGAACATTTTATAGTTGATATTGAACCCTATATCATTTTTTAAATTTTACTCTGAACTAATTTAACGTTACCATTATCTAATACAACGTAGCCCCTATCATTGTATAAATTGATTACATTAGACAAAGTACCTGCATTTACGCAATTAATCGTCTTAAAAAATCTTAATGCATGAGAGTGACCTAATATAATCGTGTCTTTGAAATTTCTAAGCACAATTCTAAAAAATATACAGAAGAGTAAAGGTGGAATATTATCGTTCATTTTCTTTAACACTTTAGCTAGACTATATTCATTATTTTCGTTAAAGTATTGATGACCATGAAGTAGAATGAAACGCTTACCATTATTCTTAATCTTAATCAAATCAAAATCTCCTCTAAACTTGTCTTCGTCGCCTTTAACGTAGATTATATTCTTTCTAATTTTTAACTTGTCAATAAAGTTCCTATAATCCTCACTTTTAGAGACAATTATATCCCCTAAAAGAACTGTTAGTGAGGGTCTCTCAGACAGCATTATTTTATTTATCTCATCGATATCGCAATACGGATAATGAATGTCAGATAGCACCAAAATCTTACCGTCCCATTCAATGGAAATTTTTCTCAAACTTTTTATCCCTATGGTATGATTATAATCTGTGGTAAAAAAATGAAAGTATATTTAGAAGATATATACATTTCAGCCAAGACTACGACACCATAAACATGACTCTCACTAAAAAACCCCCACCACATTACAATCCTTCCTATTCAATATTATGAGATAAGATCCAGAATTATGCTTCGCACACAAGAAGCTACCCTACCTCACTCCAGCGTACTTAACATCCACTGGCTTTAGCTTTATCTACCTCCACATTATTTATAAGCCTTTAAACGAAACGATTAAATATGAGTGGAAAGATTGCCGATGAGATCCTTAACAATCCACAATTACTTTCAGCCTTAGCTGATAAAATATATGACAAGCTTAAGGATGAAATAGTTATAAAGAAATTAGAAGAAACGATTGCTAACGTAAAAGCCTTACAAGAGGAAGTTAAGAGACAAGGAGAAGCAATATCTTCGTTACAGAACACGGTGAATAAGCATACGGAAGCAATAACATCACTTCAAGAAGCTGTCAAAAAGCAAGGAGAGGCAATTCAATCTCTCCAAGAAGCAGTAAAGTCATTACAAGAGACGGTGAATAAGCATACGGAAGCAATAACATCACTTCAAGAAGCTGTCAAAAAGCAAGGAGAGGCAATTCAATCTCTCCAAGAAGCAGTAAAGTCATTACAAGAGACGGTGAATAAGCATACGGAAGCAATAACATCACTTCAAGAAGCTGTCAAAAAGCAAGGAGAGGCAATCGAAGGTCTGCAGAAGGCAGTACGCAAATTACAAAGAGCCGTTATGAAACTTTCAGTAGAAGTGGGAAGTTTCACTAATAGGGCGGGAAAAGGAATGGAAAGGACAATGCTAAAACTTTATAAAAAGGCTTTAGAGCTACACGGAGTTGATCCTAAGAGAGTAGTACATGGTATGATAAAAGATGAAGAGGGAGTAATAGAGAAAGGCAAGGTGTTTGAGGTTGACTTTTACGAAACCAATGATTACGTTTACGTATTTGAAATAAAGAATTTAGCAGACAAAGGGGCTTACGATCAAATTATCATAAGGAAAAAGTTGTTCTATACTAAGTATAAGGATAAGAAGATAAAAATATTCCTTGTAGCAAACTATGTAGACAAAAAGGTAAAGAAGAAGCTTGAAGAGGAAGGGGTAGAAATTATAGCTTCTCACATAATAAAATGATCTAGACTTTTCAAAACCTTCATAAGGGTATTTCAATAGTCAAAAATAACACAAACTTCACAATTTACTGTAAACTGTTGACAACGACAACTAGGAGAAGGTAAGATTCTCTTTTTTATTTGTTAATATAAATTCCATTGATAACCTTATTCCCCTTATCATAGTATCTAAACTCATAGATGGAATAGGTCGTTGTATTCTCGCGGCATATGACTCGTGTAAGGGAACGTGAATGAAACCACCTAAGCTATTGTACTTTCTAGCTTCCCTAATTATGATGTACATTGCGTTATTACACAGATAGCTACCAGCACTTAAGCTCAATTCAGCTGGTATTCCGTTTTCATTCAATAAGTCTACGAGGTCCTCAACTGGTATATTCGTAAAGATACCGTCTTGCCCTAAGGGGTCAATCTTCTCTCCCTTGTACTTCTTCCCAGCGTTATCTCCTTCCCTTGAGTACTTGTAGTTTATGGCTATCTTCTCTGGAGTTATCTTCGCCCTACCCGGGGCTACACCAATTCCTAAAGTTAATATTGGTTTCATCTCTCTAATTTTCGTAACTATTAAATCCTCTATCTTCTCATACTCAACTGGCAATATCACACCTTTGACCTCTTCCTTTAATATGGTACTTCCATTTAAGGCTTCAGCAATTAACTGAGATGGATTTTCCTTGTATTCCAAAAAGGGTTCGAAGCCAAACAAGAGGACTGTCATACTATCTCTTTAACGCTTAGACTATTAACTTTATTTTTCATTTTCCCTCTCTTCTCTCATTAAGGTTGGGGAGAGTTTGGAAAAGGTCTTTCTAATTAGGCAAGAACATTCATCAGTTGTAGTTGGAAGTGGTAACGTTAACGTTTTATCAACTCCCTTGATGATTGCCTTTATGGAAAACGTGGCCCTTGAGCTAGCTCAAAAGTATTTGGAAAAGGGGAAGACTACTGTGGGATATCACGTAGATGTTAAGCACTTAATGCCCATTAGTATTGGAAGAAAATTAAAGAGGGCAACTCTAATTGAGGTTTTTAATGGTAAAGAGTCGAAATAGAAGGTTAAGGCCTTTTACGAGGATAAGAAAATGGTGAGGGACTCACGAGAGGTCAATTGGTGAAGAAAGCTTAGTTCATGAAGAGGGTTTTATGACGCTTTTTAGCCTCTAAAACTTTGGCGTAATTGTATTTAATATCTAACGTCTCCACGTTTACTGTTAGTAAATCCTCAGTGTTATAACTGATCTTACCTACGTCTTTTCCCTCAAATTCCAGGTATAAGACCTTTCTAAAACCCTTATTGAAACTGTATTGAGGGTAATAGCTTAAGCAATGTAAGAACTCACCCGTATCGTATTGTTTATTCGTAACTCTCTAGCGTTATTGTTTTCAAGTTTAACGAAATGTTTGAAGCCAGGTTTTTATCCATTGTAACTAGAACTACGTTATTTGGTAGGGCCGACTTAAGCTTTTTAACTTCATTCATTACTTCAACGTCTCCAATTTTACTCAATCTCTCCTCAAGTTGCGGTATTAGGGCTAAGTGAACGCTTTTGAAAGTAGTCATACCTTGAACTTAATCACGGAGAGGATTAGAACGCTGAAAATTGAGACATGTGCTAAAGTACATACTATACATATGTGTCCTAACAAGAATATTTCAGTATATATTAAATAAACCGATATGATGGAGGCTATAATACTCAGTAGGGAAATTACGTAACCAATTATGTTCTTTACTGTCCCCTTTACGACAAGTAATGAGAGTACTATTATGGCTGAAAAGTAGGCCATTCCGTAGTAGTACAATTTTATCCCTAGAAACGTTGAGTATATGCTGTTTTCCATTGATGAGCAACTTATCACGGAATTTATGGTACAACTGTTCCTACTTATCACGTCTAAGCTAAAGGATAGGTAAGAGTAGATCATTGTGCTTAGTCCTAAGAGACCAAAGAGGAGAAATAGATAATCGATTTTGTTACCTTTCAAGATAATCACAGTAAGTATTAGCTAAAAAAGTAATTAAAGATGCGTTCGAATTAGTTGAAAATAATCTTTTATGAGACTGATTCTAGAAATACAATAGCGTTTTGTTATTAACAATAGCTCTTGGTTTAGTGGATTGATAATTTAAGAGCGTTTAGCTAGTATTAATTACAATTTTGAAGCGAATTATAAAAAAGTCCAATAGAAACACAAAAATTAAAAAACACTCTTCTTAAAGTTAAAACTTTTGTTAACTCTGGCGGTAGTGTCGTCGTTAAGTTATTTATATTTGTATAACGAGTATTACTTATGGGTAGGAAGCCTGTATTTAGGCAAGACGTTTCTTGTCCCTCTTGTGGTAGTCATCATGTTGTTAAGTGTGGTAGGCCTTTGGGTAGGCAGAAGTTTTTGTGTAGGGATTGTGGTAAGTACTTCTTGGGTGATGCTAGTTATCATCATCATTCTAGGAAGTTGAGGGAGGAGGCTTTGAGAATGTATGCTAATGGTATGAGTATGAGGGCTATTTCTAGGGTGCTTAACGTACCTCTTGGTACTGTTTTCACTTGGATTAAGCGTTATGGTAGGAAAAAGCATGAGAAGTTGGTTGAGTTGTGGGGTAGGGCTAAGGAGCTGGTCAAGGGTAAGGTTGTTGCTAAGGTTGTTGATGAGATGTGGACTTACTTGTACAAGAATGCTAGGGCTTTTTACAAGTGGGTTTTCACTTGTTACGTGTACACGAAGCTGGGAGTTTACCTCATTTACTCTGTGGGGGATAGGGATGAGAGTACTTTCCTTGAGGTCAAAAAGTATTTGCCTGACGAGGGTAGATGGGTGAGCGATGATTATAACTTGTACTTCTGGTTGAAAGACCACACGGTTGTCTCGCCAGTTAACCCGAACGAGTCCTTTCATTCCTCATTAAGGGATAGGCTAATTAGATTCAAGAGAGCAACGAAGGCAGTAAATAGGAGCATTCGCACCATGATGTACTCCATAGCCCTAGTCTTATGGGAGAGAAGGTTAATCCCAGAATTTGTAGCTTAACGACGACACTATCACTCTGGCCTCTCTTGATGCTTCCTCTAAACTTTTACCTTTAGTCTCTGGGATGGAATGTGGATTAATGTAGCTCCGGAACCTATAAATGCAGTTGCGGGGCATTCTTCGGCAACAGACGTAGTCGGTACGGCACCTATACCATCATATTATGCAGAAACCGGTTTAACATTATTCCATAACGTGTTCATAAACTATTGGTATAACCCGTATGCATGGTATTTCAGTATAGGGACTCCACAAGATTATAGTGCTCATGGATTAAACTATAAACAGTTATCTGAGGGACAGAGTTATAATACAATAAACGGTCTAAACTACGCTTTGTATTGGATCTCACCATAAGATATTTTAAGTTAACCTATTTTTTTAAACATGGAATTCCTTTCGCTTCTAATTTTCGTTTCCGGAATAATCGTGGCTTTCCTAACTCTTTATTTCTCACCGGATTTTGGAAGGGTAAAACCAAATAAAAGAAGCCTATCGACCATATTTTTATCAATAGCCCTTACGGGAATAGGTTTATGGCTCTATTCCATCGACCATTCAACATATTTTTGCCCAAATATTAACGCCCCCCAAATACATTTGGTATATTTTGTAGAGGGTATGAGATCCCGCCACCTTTGTACGCTAACTTATGGCCATTCACAATCGCAATAGGCTTAATCATACTTATAATTCCAATGATTAGACCCAAAAATTAGACCATTTATAAACTTACACAATTTTTTATCGCTTAATGAAGTGGGAATTATAGGCCCTTACGTTTGTCCCCTTTGCTTAATGCCATTTTCTTCATAAGTTAGTCTGAAGCAACACATACGATACACTGAACATACTAAATAGGTAATACAATTATGTTAAGGAATACTTCGCCAGTAGGATCAAGCACTAATTCATTTATGTATAATATAACAAAGTCCCCGATGATAATATTTGTAGATAAACGTATCTTCACCACCAGTTCCAGTAATAAAATTAGATGACACGACGTTGGAGCCTACAAACACTAGGAAAAGCTGAATTGCTAGAGTTCCTATATTTGACTTGAGAGTCAACGTCTCTACATAACCTAAATAATATGAGGAATAAAGAGCTATAAAAATGAATTTGAAAAGTTTACGGCAAAGCTTTGGTAGCTACTCTCTGATGACCCAGAAGGGTATGAGCCCGATAGAACGTTATAACCCATGTATTAGGATACGTTTGTGCAGACGTTGGTGTTACTAATGACATTAAGAATATAGTTAATATCCCTAAAGTTACTAGGACTGACTTCATGTTAAGAGAACAAAAAGTTAAGACTTTTTAAAGGGCCATAGACAGTAAAGGTAAAATGAATAATTCATATATTACAACAACTAAGAAGATTGATGCAACTACTTTAAGCGCTAACATTTTCAAACGGTATGGCAAAAATTTTGTTGTCCAATACATAGCGGCTAATCCTATAATTTTGAGGCTAATTGAGTCTGGAAACACGTAATTACCTCCGATGGTCTCAATTAAGTTAACCAAAGGGTTTAGTTCAATAAACCCTCCAGTTATTGCGATATAACCAGTCCATAGTTCGTAGCTGTAAAGGAGGTCAATAGTGTTACAAATAACGATAATTAACCAAAGACTCCTCACCCCTAACTTCATCAAGGTTCACCTAACTAACGCAGATATATTATGTTTTTTGCAAACATGGTCTAGGGTTGAATCAGTGTTTCTAAACTTCTTTTTGCATATGGGACAAGTCTTTGCATGCTCAGTATATCTGATGTGTTGTTTCAGACTAACTGAGGAATTAAAGGGCATGAGACAGAGGGGACAGACGTAAGGGCCTATAATTCCCACTTCATTAAGCGATAAAAAATTGTGTAAGTTTATAAAGGGCTTAGTCTATTAAATGCCGTAGTAAGTCTATTACTGCCTTACGAAATTTGGGGCTTAAGTACATTGCAATCCCTAAAGAGGCTAAAAAATTGCTAAGGCAATTTCTGGAGCGTATTGAACATACCAAGGTGTTGTATTCGGGAAAATAATTTTCCCATCTGGTACACTTATGTTTTCTTCACCCGGTGTACAATATATACAAGATGTCATATAAATGAGGTAAAAAAAGGATTAACTTATAAGTCTTTTCGTTATACTAGGAGTCCTAACGGTGTTTCTGTATAACTTAGTTGCAAGTTTCCATAAACTTGTGCACTACTACTTTATGTGTAAGCATTTGCTGAGTAACTGTTTCCGTTATAAGAAGAACTGACGTGGAAGAACTATATGTCCTTTCTTAATATTATTCGCTTTAGTTTACTAATGATTCTTAATTCATGAAAAATGGTAAATAATAACGATATGGAGGCTAGGGAAATAAGTATTAAAGATATTAAAAGAGGAAAGTAGTCTACGTTTCGAGGAGTAAAATGAACTGGGCCAAATGCGGGAACTAAAGATTGATTTGTAACAGATGTAGATGTAGCCATTAAAAAAGGATGTACTTTTGATTTAAAAATCTTATCACAATTTTAGATAGGTACGTATTGAGTATTGTAGTTTAGTCCATTTATTATATTATAACTCTGTCCCTCAGATAACTGTTTATAGTTTAGTCCATAATGCTGATATGTATAACTTCATCCAATGCTGAAGTACCATACATATGGGTTCGTCCAAACACCAAGAAACTCATTATGGAACAATGTTAAACCGCTTTCAACAAGATATGATGGTATAGTTGCCGTATCGCCTACGCCGGTTGCTGATGAATACCCAACAACTGCATTAATATACGTAACCCATTGACCGTTAATGAACATGCCATACCAACCAGTTGACCATAATGATATTATATTAAATAATTTGAATAGATCAGTGTAAGTTCCTTCAAGAGCAAAAGAGGGATTAACTGATCCGCCAAAATCGCTATTGGCGAAAATTACTGGAGTACCACTATATAAGAACTGACGTGGAACGGGAATCGTATATGTGTTACCATTAAAGGTAAGGAATCCTTCTGCACAATATGAATTATTAACCAATAAAACTTGAGAGAGTGTCCAGAATGCAAATAATTCAATAAATATAATGTGATAGAAAAACAATATTATAACTAGTTGAGAATAGAAGTCAATTATATCTTTCAATATGAGGGAAGATTAATATTTTATTGTAATATAAAATAACTTATAGTTGAGAAAAAATGAATTTCAAACATACCCCATATTATTCTAGTTAACCCTAGCCTAGGGTTAACTAGAGAGTTTGACAAATTCCTCTTGCGGAACTTTTGCTAACACGGAAGTGTAAATCAAGGAATTGTAAATTATTCCAATAACGTAAACAAAAACCTCAACCATATCCTTGTTAATAGCGTAAGGTCTCCAATACCTCTTCAAGAAAATACCAAAGAATTCAACATAACGTCTAAAACTAGAAAAACCAATTATCCAAGTTGAGGGCATTCCCAAGAAACCCCTATCAACAACCTTATAACCACTCATACCAAAACCAACCTTATTATCGGGAAAGTTTGCAAACTCAACTTGAATTGCGTGAAGAATCATGGTTGGGGAAATAGCATATAAAACCTTGAAGCCGAAGAAACTCCTACCCCTCTTCTTCGCAAACTCACCCTTAAATCTACGATGAATCTTAGCCCTCATATAGTAGTAAATTAAGTTTGCTGCTTCCCTAAACTTTCCTTGTCTCAAGTTGAGTTCTAGCTTTTTCTTTAATGTCTCCTTGTTTCTCTTTCCGAAGGGTACTTCGATTATGTTGGAATCTATTGCCCAGAGTTTGTTAACTTTGCCGTATAAGGCACTACTTGGCAAGTAGTTTTCTAGTTTGCTTAGCTTTTCCTCAAGTTCTTTTGCGTATTCCTTGAATGCTTTCTTTATTTCTCCCCTAAGTTTCTTTGCCCTTCTGTGGTTTTCGGATTTTGACTTGCGTTCTCCTAGAAACCATCTTACTACAATGTCCGTGTAATAGTATGCTTCTACATCTCTGTAGGAGCATTGCCATATCATCATGACGATGAGTACTCTAAGTATGTATAGGTCTAGTGATGATAGTGCTTTTGAGGTGATTAGTATGTAGTGCATTTTCAAAAGAGTTTTATGCCTTGATGATAGTTTATCATAGGGGACCGGGAGATTGTAGTATTCTATCCAAGGTTTCATATCTCCCAATCCTTGTACTACGTCTTCCCGGTCCCCTTTAAGTATTACTCAAGATTTTACTCCAAGTGAAAATTCAAAATTTCTCAAGAGTTTATGCTTTCTTTTGAGTTATTATCTATAAACTTATACATAGATTTATTGAATTATTTACACTTGGGATGCTCTCTTGATTACCGCTAATTTTAACTTGCATGCTAATCATAGCACATATAATTTTCAGAGATTACATAAAAAGTTCTTGTCTCTTTAAGAAGCATAAGGTTATTTGTAGCTGCAGCTTATAGAATCGTGTAATTTATAAGCATCATGAAATATTATATCTAATTATAACTCATAAACTAAGGAGGCTAATAATTTTTCACTATTAGCAAGTAATATCTCTAAATTATAAATATTTCCCGGAACAAACGTTACTCCAGATAGAGCAAATTTTATATATATTCTATTTTCTCCCGCCATAACTGTTTTGGGATTGATTTGTAATGCTTGAAAATTGTAGCCCATAATTTGGGCTGAGATTATTTCAGAGGACTCTTTAGAATAAACGACTACGTTTGCATCTCCGTTGCTTTTTAAAATTCCGTAACCTATACTCTTGTCGCTAGGAACTATTAGTAGCTTTTCTTCCCTAGGGGCTTGAAGCATTTTTCTCATAACTTCATCAGAAGCAAAGTAGGAAATTATGTAACCTATGAAAGAGGTTATAGATATCATTATCAGAATTCCTGCAATTTTCTCTGTATTTACTTGAAATCTCTGTCCTATCTTATATATAGTATACCCTATCATTACGTCACCTATAAATACTAGGGAACCTCCTATATAAATTAAAATCGGTAAAATAGCACCGAATAGCAATGCTACTATGCCGATAATAAATATGTTAACTCCAGTTGTGCCTATGTATGTATTTATCGTTTTCGATAACTGGAAAAATCCAGTTCTCATTCTTGAAAATCCTATTAGCAATATGCCATATGCGACTAACTCAAATATTAAGACGAAAAAGCTATTAGCCAGTGAGTTTTCTCTCAATATAACTACTTCTGTTACCAAAGCTATAATTATTGCTAAAAAGTAATATAGTGAACCTGTTTTGATGTTTTTTAAAGCTTGAATACTTGATTCCATAGTTACAGTTTAATTTTAGGGTAAAAATAAGTGACTCATGAGGAAGTTGGTAGTATAGTCAATGAGATATAATATGTTTCTTGGACTAGGAAAAATACTTTAATCATTTTATGATTTAAGAATCGAAATATCCTACTAAATACTTTAATTTTCTCAGATGCTATGCTATTAAGTTTCTTAAATTCCAAACCGAATAACTAAGAATAAGTTTAACGTAGCTAAAAGATAAAATTTGATAGATATCTCATATTCTAACCATTAAGCTGTAAATTGTTTTCCTAATCTTCCAAACGTATATAAGAGTATCAATTTTAATAGCTTCACTTTATGAAGTCTAGTCAGCTTAATTAATTTGTAGCTCAGTGACTATACCATAATCTCGTGAGAGTGTCCGGAATGTAAAAAACTGAATTTTAATTTTTGAGAATAAATTGATTCTTAGCATTATCTTGGATTAAATTGTAGTAATACTTAAGTTATGGGAGGAGAGAGTAGTACCATGACACGTACACTAAGACGCATCCCAAACTTAGTGTACTATTCTCTCCCCCCAAGCGGTAGACCCAAAATCGTATTATGAAAAATAATTCTGACAGAATAATATCGATTCATGATAGATAACAGGATTTATATGAGTATTAAGAATTCAGTTGAAGAAAAGTTTAAGGTGAGGGAGATGTGGTATTACCACGTGAGTAAGTGAGATGGTAACACCCGGTCTCCCTCACCAAAATAACATTCAACAAATAGGATATAAATTACTTTCCATGCTGAACTTCAAGGGAAAGAAAGGGGAAGAGGTGGCGAGAACCCTCATCTCAGCGTGTTTATGGAACGATTCGGTGGAAAGCAAGTCGAGAGAGTGTCCCAAGTGCAAATAATTGAATAAATCTATGTAAAGGTTTATAGATAATAATTCAAAAGATATCGTGAATTATTGAGAAATTTTGAATTTTCGCTTGAAGCAAAAAGTCGCGTAATACTTAAAGGGAACCGGGACGATGTAGTATCGATTCACATGAAGCATTGGATAGAATACTACAACGGCCCGGTCCCCTATGAACATTTATCAGCAAGGCATAAAACACTTGTGAAAATGAACTACATGCTGATCACGTCTGAAGTGCTGTCGCGTCTCTCTGACCTCTTCATATTGAGAGCGTTAATAGTTATGATTGTGTGGACGTGCTCCTACAGGGACGTGCGGAGCTACTACGAGTCAGACGTGGTGGTAAGGTGGTTCCTAGGCGAGTACAAGTCTAAGTCGGAGATCCATAGGAGGGCAAAGAAATTTAGGGGAGAGGTAAAGACTCTGTTCAAGGAGTACGCCAAGGAGTTGGAGGGGAAGATGAGTAGACTTGCTGACTACTTACCTGGGGCTACTGGGTATAGTTGTGTGAGAAAATATGTAAGCAGAAGGTTAAAAGTCTTCATCAAGACTCACCTGGAACCTTGAAGCGTGGAGTTGTTTGAGATGATATGAGTAATGCCTTATCACCGACATGGGCCTGAACTTCCAACGCGAATTACTTTCATGGATCGAAACGTAGAGATAGACCTCCAAGGAGCGAAGAGAGGGAAAGTAACCTCCGAGCTCCTCCTCGAACCTAGCCAGGGTCGAGTTGAAACTCTCCGACGTGTTATTAGTGTAGAGGTAGTGTCTAATCTCCCTGGGGAAGTTGAGAAAGGAACAATACTTGTCAGCAGCGTCAAGAAGCCTCTTGGCTCGGGCTGGAGAAAAGGGTTGGACAAGTTGGCTGAGGGACAATATAGCCTTCCTTCCCTCCTCCACCTTCCTGGAGGACTTTAGATCCCTAACTCTAATCATTAGTTCCTCCTTGTCTGGGAGGACCCTCATGAGGTTCCTAACCATGTGTGTTATACAGAGCTGGTGTTGAGAGGAGGGAAAGAGCGTGGACACGACGCGATCGAGTCCAGAGAAGTCATCGCTCACGATTACGTCAACCCTGCTGACTCCCCTGCTTACGAGTCCGCTCAAGAAGGACTTCCAACCGTCCAAGTCCTCCCTATCCCTAACTTCGTAGTCCAAGACGAACTTATTCCCTTCTAAGTCAACTCCTATGGCAATGTAAATGGCTCTCTCCATGATCGACTCGCTGATTCTGACCTTTACGATTTTCACATCGATATAAAGGGCTAGGAGATCGTGAGGTAGTTCGCGGCTCTTGTATTCCTTGAGTTTGTTGGATATTCTCTCGGCAACCCGATTCATTACGATCTCACTATACGGTATTCCCTTGGCTGCTAACACGGCCTTGACTTGACTTGGAGTCATGCCTGATAGGCTGCTGGAGGAAGTCCTCGTAATCTGGGCTGGTCCTCTCGTACTTCTCCGGAAGGATCTTAGGTCTGAAGCCACCCTTTCTGGTTCTCGGTACTCTGAGTCTTAATACTCCGTCTCCGGTTCCCAGATATCTGAAGTAGGTCCCGTTCTTGTGGTCGTCCTCAACTTCTAGGTAGGCTTCCCTCTCTTCCATCATGGCCTCTTGCAAGATTATCTCCTCTATTTCCCTTAGGCTAACTCCTTCTTTGATTGCCTTTCTTATCTTTTCTCTTATTTCTTCCATTACCTTCATGGTATTACTCTCCCTTATGGTATTACCCCTTCCGGGGTTATTTTTACTTTTTGTCATTATTTTTCACCTTTTGCTACCACAACTATAACTGGTAGCCCCACTAATTCTTTTGTTTCCTGGTGATTTATTCAACCTAGAAAATTCTCTATTTAAACTACTAGAAGCACTTATTAATACAATAGATTTATTTTTAAGGAGGTGATTTTGGGTCTACCGAGAGAGGCGAGGCTTTTCGCCCCCTTAACCCCTTTTTTGTAACATTAAGGTAAGGGAGATGAGGGAGCTTCATTGGAGTTTGGAAAATTGAGATTTGCAAAAATCTTCGTGAATGAAATCTACTTTAATTATCTAATTAGAGCCAGAGTATTAAAATTAAATGATAAGCAACTATATAGTGATTAGATAGTTATGCCTCCTTAGCCAACGTTAAAATCAATTCCCTTAAATCGTCAAATCTCTTGTTAATTGCCTCAAACCTCTTATCTACATAATCCAATATTTCCTTCTTAGTCTTATCTACGTAATCTATTACCTCCTTTTTATTTTTCTCAGCATACTCCATAGCCTCCCTTTCTGCTTTTCTCAGCGTAATCTATAGCCTCTTTAGATTTCCTATCTATAATTTCCATAATACCTCTCCATTCGTTTCTAATATTTCTTAACTCTGTAAATACGTAATCCATATTCTTACTATTATAATAATTCATTAGAATTAAGTACTCCTGCTCACTCAACCTCTTTCCTTGACAACTCTTCTCTAGTAAAGTTTTAACGTAATTGCCTAATAATTCTCCCAAAGTCCTATACAATACGTCATCTGCCATATATAAAACCTCGAATTCCACAATCTAAACCTTCATCCAAAAAACCTCATAGTCTCCAGTGAATCTATCCAAATGAAGACCACCAATCTGAGTTTTATATTCATTTATAGCCCTAATCTTGACCTCTCTATACTTTCTAATATCAAACCTAACCTCTCTCCAATTAGCTTGCATAGAACCCCATATTAAGTAAAAGTAAGCCTTTGGATATAACTTCTCCATCACTTTACCTATTTTAGCGTGATCTGGATGACTATCGAAGGGTATCGGAGAAAGGACTACATCTTTATCATGTAAAAACTCTACTAACGCTTTTTCAACTTCCTTTTCAATAACCTTAGAGTCCTCGAAACTCAAGAATGTAATCTCATCTATACCTAAAATCTTACTAGCCCTTAATGCCTCTTGTCTCCTAATCTCAACCAACTCCATACTTCCTTTTAATTTCTCGTCTGGAGAACCGTATCTTCCGTCAGTTACTACAACGACACTTACCTTATAACCCCTTTCTTTAAAAATCTGAACAACCCCACCACAACACAAAGTCTCATCATCTGGATGGGGTGCAACGATCAAAACTTGCATGGGATTATCTCTTCGCAAAGGCTTTTATATCTTCCAATTCTGCTTCAGCAACCTTATCCCAAGAGGAATATTCCTCTGGAATTGGTACTACTTCTTCGCTCTTGAAATTTGATATTAAATCAGCCAAACCCTTCACGTCATCCTCCCTTGCCAAATGAACTCCTTTAACGTTTCCATATATTTCCTTCAGGGCTAAAGTATCATAGGCAAATACTGGAGTTCCAAGTGCTAAAGACTCGAGTGTAACAAGGGAGAAACTGTCGTAATGTGATGGGTAAACTGTAAACATAGCCTTTGCTACAGTATTGTAAAGTTCCTCTTTTTCCTTAAAGCCCACATATTCAACGTTTACGTCAAGTCTCTTAATTAAGGAAAGGAAATCATCCTTATCTCTCTCATCAACGAATTGACCAATAACATAGAGCTTAACGTCTCTCCTTAATTTTTTCCATATCAATGGAATTTCAAAAAGTCCCTTTTCCGGCATGAGTCTTGTAAAGTACACAGCGTAATCTTCCTTATCCCTTTCTCTCCTAAACTTCAGTAAATCCTCATCAAAGGCGTTGCCAGGATTCGTAACCCTATAGCTTAAGAGCTTATCTAAACTTGAATTTATTAAGGGAACCTTGCTCACAGAAATTGCGAAGTTCAAGTCACCTCTCTCTATCAATTCCTTCCACTTTACTTCTTCCCTCTTTGATTCTTCCATTGCTTCCTTAAACTTTTTAACCGCTCTACCAGTTATTCCCCTAAATTTTATTTTGAAAAGTGTTGTCATATCTCGATAAAATGGTTCCAATTGTAGTTGAACCCCTATAGGTGCTGAAGTTATTCTTCTAGCGAGCCTAACGTTTTCAGAGGAATTACTATAAACGACTGCAATATCATATCTTTTCGTTTTAAGTCCATTCAAGAATTCCTCAACGCCACTACTCTTTTCTAATAGTTCAAGAATGTAATCTGGAGTGGAATTTAAGCTCTCTAGTAGGGTGATTAAATCTTTCCTACATGAGTAAAGCCTAACGTTTCGTAAAGAGGGGATTATATCCACGTTAATATTCCTTGATAATCTCTTCATGATTTCAAGGTTCCTCTTATATCCACCTGTCTTCTCGTTAAGTCCAAAGTCAACAACCGCCAAAACGTTCATTATCTAATGATTACCGATATAGCCTTTTAAATTATTATAGATTATTGTCTTTAGCATTCAGATTGATAGGAAAATCTTTTAGTTTAATCTGAAGATAAAACGATAGAATACCCTAAACTTAAGATTATAAAATCCAAAAGAAGATAATGTAATTATGTACAAGAATCCATACGGCCTCGAGATTCATTTAATTAAAGGTGATATAACGGAAATGGAAGCTGATGCAATAGTCAATGCAGCTAATTCTTACCTTCAACATGGTGGAGGAGTAGCTTATGCAATAGTCAAAAAGGGAGGTTACGTAATTCAGAAAGAGAGTGACGAATACGTCGAAAAATATGGTCCGGTTCCAGTTGGAGAAGTTGCTGTAACTAGTGCGGGGAAGTTAAAATCTAAGTATGTTATTCATACAGTGGGCCCAAGATATGGAATTGAGGGAAAGGATAAGCTTGAATCCGCAATTTTCAAATCATTGTTAAAGGCTGATGAACTTTCGTTAACCTCAATAGCCTTACCTGCAATCTCAACTGGAATTTACGGCTATCCATATGAGATATGCGCTAGAGTTATGGCAAATATTCTAAAGAATTACAAAGCTAAGAGTTTAAGAAAAGTTATAGTCTGCCTTTACTCTCAAGATGCATATGACATTTTTAAGAAAGTTTTTGATTCAATTTTGAAAAGCTGACTCTTAATTTCCTAAATACTAATCCCATTTCCAGTTTCATATTGCTTCTTGGGCCAAGCTATAGATGCTATTAAGCCGTTAATATAGAGAATGTAGAAAAAATAGACAAACCTATTAAATCTAGTGGCAAGAAGCCATGTGAGGGCTGGAGTAAAACCAGAATAATATCCCTTAGTAGGGGAATATCATTAGATGCTATTAAAGAAATTCTAAATCCACCAGAAGAAGTACTAAAAGCTTGGGAAAAAGCATACAATTATTTGACTAAAATTCTAAGAGAAAAGGAACAGAAATAATATAATAAAATCGAAATATAATACTTTTAAGCTAATGCATTTTTTAACACGGGATCTGCTAAATCATATTCACTACTTTCCTTCTTTACAACATAACCCATCTTCTCAAGCTTATCCAAATACCTCTTCAACTCAGCGTCGTAAACTACCCTTTTCTTCTTATCCTCTAAATACCTCTTTAGCTCACTCCACCTACTATGACCCTTAGCAATTGCTTCTATAACAATAACGTAATCCTTCGAGAAGTGACTCAATTCCTCCATTGCAAGTTTACTCGCTATTTCCAATATCTCATCAACTATCTCCCTCTTTACTTCTCCAATCTTTACACACCTATAACCAAATTCCGTTAACCAACCAACAATACCGTCAAGTTTACTTACAGCATATTCCAAAACGCTTTCATTAGGTGAAATGTTAGCTTGTCTAAATCCCTCCCTCAAGAACTCCAACGATTTCTCGTTACTAAACCTCTTTAACCTAATCTCCTCAACATGCCTACCGTAAAGTGGCGATGAGGTGTCATCTATTTTCAAGAAGTCATATAATAATCCAATCTCACTTCCCGTGAGAATAAACGTAACGTTTTTACAGTAGTCATAACAATGGGCTAAAATTGAGAGGAATACGTTAGCTAACTTTCCCCTTAAATTCTGAGCCTCATCAAAGGCTATAATTACTTTTCCGCTTTCGTCAACTTTATCCATTATTTCTAAAAGGGATGGTCTATTCTTAGGATCCCATGACAACGATATATTTATACCAAAGAGGGAAATTCCCTTTACGTATTTTAAGACCTCAGCTACCCTTCTCTCCTTATTTAGCTGAGATAGTACATTTGAAAATATTGTGTAAAGTGATCTATAGGACGTTAAAGGATATCTAACATCGACTAATGCATAAGGTAACTTGCTCTCATTTAGAAACACTTTGAGAAGTGACGTTTTTCCAATTCTTCTTATTCCAGTGAGTAGGATTATTGACTCATCTTTGGACGATAATAGCTTTTTGAGTTCTTCTTCCCTATCGAATAAGTCCTCCTTAGTTTCTTTAGGTTTAAAGTCGAAGTAGATTACTAACACCCTATTAGTATACTAGCAGGGTGTTATTAAAATGTTTTCTAAATCTGGTAATGTTGAAACCTTTATCTCTCTATCTTAGATCAAGAAAATAAACGCTCCCTAGATAGAACTCTACTATGTTACTTCTATTATTTATTAAATTTATTTTGAAAATAGTTCTCTAAGACTCTTAATGAGATTATCAGCGGTAAGTTTAGGTATTAGAGTGTACTATGAGAATCATTTTAAAATGTGTAATATAAGTCTTTAAAATAAGATAATGTCTTATAAAATTAAGAAAATTCATTTTATATAATTATTTTTCACTATGATATATAGGTATTTGAAACATTTGAGCTAAATATATATAGTAACTAGAGTGTTAAGTATCATAATCTTATTTAATAGAAATATAAGTATTAACACTACTGCAATATATTAGTTATTACTATGATCGCTTGAACGAGTATGGTAATACGATTATTATTGTTATAAATAAATACCTGTCGATAGATTAGTGGAATAAGGCAATATGTTTATGAGATCTTAGTAGATTCATTAACTTCCGTGACTAAACTTTTGTAATCATTAATCTTAAAAACTTGACGTACTTGACCTTGTCATAATTTAAAGATGAAAATTATTCATCTAATTAAAAAAGTTTGATTAACTTAGATTATGTTATTCTTAGCTTCTTCTTCCCAGCAATACCCCTACAACTATGGCAGCAATTACTAATATTATTCCAACTCCTAATGAACCATAAACTACGGGACTAGTGCTTATAGTTATTACACTTACACTAGGTGGTGCGGGTGGTGCAGATACCGATGAGACTGGTGTTACAGTTGTTACAATCGACGTGGTCGTTGTTGTAGTTGAAGTTGTTGTGGTCGTTGTTGTAGTGGTAGATACAGTGGTAGTTGGTAGAACGTTGAATGTGTAGTAAGCTGTGTAGAAGTGAGGTACGTCAACATACTTGATTCCTCCACCCACACTGTTAGCACTGTAATTTAACATTAATGGTTCAATATATGTTGCATTAATGAATAGAACATAGGTTTGGCCTGGAGTCAGACTAACCGTATTTATGGTTACCTTATAGGTATTTCCACTTACATGAGAAATGGGTATACTCATAATTGGTCTTGGACTTTGCCCATAAATCCATATTTCAGCTACGCCAGTAGCGTTAGGTATCGATACTATTGGATTTGGAACTGTTGGCTTACCGTTAATATAGGTCGGTTCTGCAAGGACTTGAGTTATATTAAAGGTATAGGTATATGTAGTGCCAGCTGTTATATTTGCTATGAAGTTGGCTAGAGGATCCACTCTGAAGTATCCGTTGTATCTATAGAAGGTTGCTCCAGTACTCTTATTCCAATTGTACATATAATATGGCCCAGAACCTATTACTTGACCGTTGGATGATACTGAGTAAGTTCCTAAGCCTAACCATTGTGGAGGTATGTTTTCAAATATTGATGGTGGTACTATGTAGATGCCCGATAACTCATAAATTGACCATAAACTACTTGTATTGAAGTATATCTGTATTTCGTAGGGGTTGTCTGGAGGTCAAAGACAAAGAGTTGTTGTAGCTAGAGCATTATTATTAAAGCCTAAGTTTATCGTAGCAGATGAGCCAATTTCAATGCTTGATGCATCAACTAGAGGCCAAATTTTGGAGTTTATATTGAACGATAAGAATCAAAGGGTACAGCTTACTTATTTATAACCCATGATATCTCAATAGCCAGTTACGTTTCAGATAGAATCGGAGTAATGTATTTAGGAAAATTAGTTGAGATTGGATCCCCTGAAGAAGTGATAAGTGAACCACTACATCCCTATACGCAAGCACTATTACAAGCTGTTCCTGTCCCAGATCCAGATGTTGGTGTAAGGGAGCCTAATATCAAGGGTGAAATTCAAAGTCCTCTTGAATTACCAAAGGGATGCGTATTCTATAATAGATGCCCGTTCGCAAAAGATATTTGCAAGGAAAAACCCCCAGAGATAAAGAGGATAAAGGGAGATCATTATGTCGCATGCCATCTGTACTAACCTTACTTTTTCATTACTTTTCTCTCTTCTGTTTTTCTCCTTAACTTTTTCAGGTACTCAATTATTGGGATATCATGGAATTTTTAGCTCTCTATCAATAAATTTGAATGTGGAAGTTTCGGTTAAGAATTTATCTTATGGCGGGTATAACATTACTATTAAGGAGAGTGGAAGTTCCTATAATAATACCTTAGGAATTAAGGTTAATTACAATGGAGGATATTACTATATCGTAAATGCAACAAATAAGGAAATATCAATTACATATTATTTATCTAACTCATCAAACATAGGACTACTTGCCCCGTTCTACATACCGCATTTAAATAATGGAACTTTCACCTTTAATGAAAAAATAGTAAATTCAAGTAGCAAGGAAATTGAAAGTCAGTTATTAACCAATGTTAGCGTTAAGGAGAATCATAGCGTATTAATACTCAACTTTTCAGATTTGAACCTTACAGCTATCCCCACATACTATGTCAGCCAAAGGATAATTTACGTGAATAATTTCGTTAGCCAAATGCAGAGCAATTACACTAACTCGGGACAAATTTACCTTTATACTGACATATCTTTAGTCAAAAATGAAACGAATTCTGCCAGCTTAATTATACCAATTATAGTAGTAATTGTTATAGTAGCAACAAGCGGTGTTGGAATGTATAAGTTAAGGAAATCGTCAAGATAGTTAAAAAAGATAGTGCTTTGTTCAATATTTCAATTTTCTTAGATATTAAGGTCGTTAAGTTTTCTTAAATTCAAAATTAAGCGTTGATTTAAAAGTAGGTTCCACGTTAACTCAGATAAAAATTAAAGCAATCCACACAGGAAAAAGATAGAGAATTTGTAACTTCTTAAAATCTCTCTCCTAAAAACTCCATTAAACCTCTTATGCTTACCATTGTACCGGCTATAGCAAGTATCATGGATACTACCAAAACAGATAAGCTTTGAAATGAAGCTCCAATATAATCCAATCCGATTGCTCCGCTTAACATCGCAAGGCCAACCATTATCTTTAGTATTGACCTCATTCCATTTAACCTCCATCAATAAAGCCAACATGCCACGTTATGACCTGGAGAAATTTCCTTTAGCTCCGGTTCTTGTTCCTTGCACTTAGACATCGCAAATGGACATCTTGGGTAGAATACGCATCCCCTCTCCGGCCTAACTATGTCAACCTTAATTTTTATTTCCTTCATTTTGTCCCTTAGTGAAGGATCTATTCTAGGATATACCTCAATTAGCCCTTGTGTATACGGATGTAATGGGTTTTTAATAATCTCATTTGAACTTCCTAACTCTACTACCTTTCCTAAATATAACACTGCAATTCTATCAGATATTATTTTAGCTATTGGTAACTCGTGTGTTATAAACATAAATGAAAAACCTTTACTTTCTCTAGCATCTTTTATTATCTTCAAGATCTCTCCCTTTAATGAAGCATCTAACATTGTAGTAGGTTCGTCTGCAACAATGTATTTAGGGTTCACAACTATAGCTCTAGCTATACTTAGTCTCTGTCTTTGTCCACCAGATAACTGATATACCCTATTTTCCAATAGTTCTAGTGGAAGATCAACTAACCTCATTGCCTCCTCTATTTTTCTATCTATATCAATCTCTTTTTTGTACTTTAATGGCATCGCTAAAACATCATAAACTCTCATTATAGGATCTATAGATGAATAAGGATCTTGATATATCATTTGAACGTATTTGCTAATATCTTTCAACTTTGCCTTATTTACGTTAATTTCCCTTTTATCAACTCTAATATAAATATTGCCAGCCGTAGGTTTTTGGAGACCTATTGTCACTCTACCTAACGTAGTTTTACCAGAACCGCTTTCACCTACGACCCCCATAACTTCCTTTTCTTTTATACTTAACGTTACATTATCCAGCGCTTTAACTATATACTTCTTACTAAATATTCCACTCTTAGTGAAATACACTTTTAGGTTTTCTACTTTAACTATATAGTCACTAATAGAGCCAACATGCAACCTCATCACCATCTGAGAATGCTTTCATTTTAGGTTCTTCCTTAAAGCAAATATCCCTAGCGAACGGACATCGAGTATTGAATCTACAACCTACTGGTGGATTTGAGAGGTCTGGCATGGATCCCGGAATCCCCTTTATTATATCTTTATTTAATGTGGCAATTGATTCAACAAGTAGTGAAGTATAAGGATGTCTAGGTTTTTTGAATATAACTTCTGATGGCCCACTTTCCATAACTTTACCCGCGTATAGCATATAATCCCTATCCGAAATCTCTGAAAGTAAGGCGAGATCATGAGTTATGAAAATTATGGATAAGTTTAACTCTTTCCTTAATTTTTTCAATAGGTTGAGAATATGTTCTTGAACCATCACATCTAAAGCCGTTGTAGGTTCGTCCGCTATTAGAATCTCCGGATTTAAGGCTAGGGCCATTGCAATGAAAGCCCTTTGTTTTTGACCTCCAGAAAGTTCATGGGGGTACTTTTCGGCCAATTGTGGATCCATGTTAACCATTTTGAATAACTCCTCAACTCTCTTATCATAATCTCCAGTCCAACCATGAATACGTAAAACCTCAATTATTTGATCCCTTATCTTAAAAACAGGGGTGAACCCTGACATAGAGCCTTGGAATACCATTGCTATTTTCTTCCATCTATAATTTTTTCTAAATGTCTCTTCGTCCAGTTTTAGTATATTTTCACCTTTAAATAGTATCTCTCCACCCTCAATTTTTCCCGGAAAAGGTACAAGTCTCATTATGGCATAGCCTATCGTACTCTTTCCAGATCCGCTTTCTCCAGCGAGTCCAATAATTTCTCCCTTATCCAAATACAAGTTAACATCGTCAACAGTTTTTACAATACCCCTCTTCGTGTAAAAGTAAACCTTTAAATTTCTTACTTCTAATAACATCTTACCTCTCACCTAATGTAACTCTCTCTATTGCGAAACCTATTAGCACGAAAGGTATTGCGACGATAACAATCATCGCTCCAGGGAACACAACCCACCACCACCATCCGTTAACTTGTGCTTGATAAGTTTCTGCAGCATCTAAAATTCCTCCCCAAGTTACTATATTAGCTGGAGCTATTCCTAAAAAGGCTAACGTTTGGGCTAAAAGGATTCCTGCGGGGACACCTAAGGCCATATAAGCTACTGTTATTGGTATTAACCTAGGCATAAAGTGTGTAAAGAATACTCTATATGATGGTATTCCAAGTAATTTATCAGCCTCAACAAAACTATTTGACTTTATTGATAAAGCCATTGACCTAGCTATTATAGCGTAAAATGGCCAAGACAAGAATGCTATTAGGAGGGCTTCAATTTCCAGATTAGGTTCCGTTACAAATGAGACTGCAACTAAAAAGGGAAGAGCTGGCAATGCTAAGAATACTAAGGTAAGCCACTGTATTGCAGAATCCTTGTTCCCACCCAGATAACCAGAAATTCCTCCAACAAAAATTCCCACGAGTACAGCGACTAGTGAAGTTAATGCACCTATTTCTAACGCATTCGGCAATCCTAAAAGAACCCCTAAATCCAATGGTCTTCCGAAATAATCAGTTCCCATCAAACCATAGGAATTACCCAATAAGAGCAACCCTGACTTTGTAATGTTCATAGGCGAAGATGACACTATTTCTATCTTAATTACATACCTCCCTTGTTCAGTTGTTGTAAAATTGGATTTTGGAGAGTTAAATAGTGCTGATGATAATACAGTGCTATTAACTATATTTGGTGTCTTTCCAGTAATCGAAGATATATAATTCAAAATATCACCTCTAATACTTGTAAGGTCAAATGGCACATTAAATACTCCATTTGGAACGTTTACCTGTAAGGTATAACCGTCTGGTTTACTCCAATATATTACTTCCTCAATAGGGGTAATATTGGTTGAGACTATGAAATATACGTTATAGGCCGGTAAGACTTTAGACCAATTGAATTGATATGTTATTATTGCTACAAATATATTTTTTGCAGGTGAATATAGGGACATATTTATTGGTGATAACTCCTCCGTTGTGAAATACTTGTTTGGGTAAAAGATAGATAACCAAGCTGGAGGTACATGTTCCGGATACTGATTCCAAGATGCTGGATTATTCCAAGATGCGTAAACTTTTGCAGGAATAGATATGGCTATTCCAGTAAATATAAGTAAAATAATTAAAATTATAAGACCTACCAATCCGATTTTACTAGACAAAAAATCTCTAAGATAAGAGGAAAAACCTACATTTCTTTTACTCAATCTTATTCACCTACCTTTATTCTAGGATCCAATAATCCGTAAACTAATTCCCCTAAAAACAATCCAAGTAGCAACACAATTGTCAAAACGTAGGTTATCCCTAATATCACTGGTAAATCATTTAAGGTTATGGCAACATAAGTTAACAAACCTACCCCAGGCCATTCGAAAACAACCTCTGTGGTTAAACTACCTCCTAATGATCCAGCTAGTGCTAAAATAGCTTGTGTGGCAATTGATGGGGAGGCAGAGCGTAAGACATGTCTATACAATATTCTGGAATCTGGTAATCCTCTAGCCTTCGCTGTAATCACAAAATCTTCCTTCATAATTGATGTAACTAAACTTCTAACAATGTATGCGAATCCTCCGACGTTTACAATAAATATAGTAATCAATGGTAATGACATATGATATAAAACACTTATTCCATAATCAAATGGATTCTTTGGCGGTGGAACTGAGGTCATTCCTCCAGGTGGGAAAACTTTAACTGCATATGCTAAAGCAGCAATTAGGACAAAACCTAACCACCAAGTGGGAATACTAGAGTGTATTACAGCTATTATTGCGATTACCTTCTCCCAGAATTTAGATTTTGCAGAGAGTAAGCCAATTATAGTCCCAGCTACTATGAATACTATAGTAGCAGTAGTAAATAAGAGAATAGTATTGGGCAAATAATAAGCTATAATTGAACTAACCTCTCTAGAACCAGAAGGAGCTTGTAAAAAGTAAGCTGTACCGAAATCGAAACGCATCAAATTATACATTTGGATAAAATATTTATCGATAATTGGTTGGTTAAGCCCGTAAGCCGCAATTAAAGATTCCCTATACTTCTCTACTGCAATCTGAATTTGAGTAGAGTTTAGATTATGGGCATTTTTAAACAAAGTTTGAGAGAACTGTGCAACTTGAAAATTGATACTCTTAGCTATAACCTCCTGCAATATGGGAAAAGTAAAAATATAAAGAATGGTTAAAGTGGCTAGAAGAACTGAAAAATAAATAAGTACCTTTTTTATCATATATGTGGTAAAACCCATTATTACTCACTCTTTTATTATCTCCTTCTGAATAATAATACCGCTAAAGCTATTATTATAATTATTAGGACTACTATTACAGCAATATAGCCAATATTCGAGGCACTAGATACTACTGTACTGACTATAGTACTCACTACAGTGCTGATTACAGTACTAACTGATGTAGTCGTAGTTGTACTTGTTGTAGTTGTTGTACTTGTTGTAGTGCTCGTAGTAGTTGTTATGGATGGTAATACTACAAGAGTATATGTTACTGGATTTATTAATATTGAAGTATTACTGTACGCTGATACCGATAGTAGGTATGATCCAGGGGATAATGAAGATGGAACAGTAAAGGTAAATTGTCCACTAGAATTGGTCATTAATTGATATCCTGATATTATAGAGCCATTTGGATACAGTAATTCTATATTAACTACGGCATTTGGAGTAGGTATTGCTGTGGTACTTCCAGCAGGAGTTCCCATTACAGTACCAGTTAAGGTTTGACCAAGTGAAACTGTTGATGGGATGCTTAGTGAAACTGAATACATAGTCGGTAAGGCTAACGCATTAGATGGAGGAACCAAATGGAAGTAGGGATTCCTTATCAGTTTTGCGTAGGGTGGAGACGCACTCGGATTCCACGCTACCAAGATATATGGACCATCACCTATTAATCCATTTCCATAGGTCTTCATGAAGTTAATTGCCGCTTCATATCCAGCTTTTGCTTCTTGTGGAGTTACTAGAGTTATACCGCTTAAGTTCTCTACTATCTGTAAACTCTTAGGTATATATCCAGTAGCTGAGGCATTCTGTAACGCTGAAGTTATATATCCAATATCAGTTGGACTAACTAGATTCAGCCAATCAATTCCTTTGGACTGAGCTGCTGCCGTAGACCACGCAGCTTTACCTTGTGCAACAACATCTTTCATACCAACATACATTTGCCATGGGAAATAACCTCCGCCAGCTAACGCGTAACCTAGTGGATTGAAAGATCCAAATAAGCTAACTACAGCCTCAGTAGGATCGAAGAACCAATCATTGCCCCATATTTCTATAGCACTGGAGTTAATTATCTTAAATCCTTTAATAGTCTGTAGTGCTGGAGCATATACTGATGATGCAGTTGAGTCATAAATTGGATTACTAGAGTTTAAGGACATCTCGGATGCAACAATATATTCATATATTATGTCAGCAAGAGTTATATTTTGACCATCAGCCCATTTATCGTTATTGAACAGTGGGGCTAAGTTATATATTACAGCCATTTGCGCAGTAGTATTAGGAGATACCTTAGTTATTTGCTGCGTAGTTGGATTCCACCACAATGCATTTGAAGGTACTGATACTACAGCATGTGGAGTTATATTAACTATCTTGTAAGTATAAATGAAAGGTACTGGGTATCCCGAACCTGGTGCTGTTAAAGAGGACGGAGTGAATAAAGCGTTTCCTATTTCATCTGTATAGGAATCAGTGAAACCAGCACCGGGATTAGCCGAACCTTGACTTAAGTATCTAACACCTATTGTAACATTAGGATAGCTTCCATTCGTTATAGAATAATATGTCTGGAAGCTTAGTAGTGTACTTTGGGCAAAACTTGGATACACACCATTAATGTTAGATAGTGCGTATATTGGAGTTAGACTCATTCCTAGTCCTATTCTTACTGACATGTTAATACCTAACTCTACAATCTTATTATATATTTGGTAATATTCTTGGGCGCTAGTGAACTGACTTTGGGCTATTATCAATGATAGATTGTCAAGCTCATTAGCCTCTTTGAGTAATAATGAGGATTCATACCTAGTATCGTTATACGTACCCATACTTAAGCCGTAATATGAAGAAAATGGATCAGAAGCCCCTAAAGTACTGTAAAGTCCTAGTGCTAAACCAGAGTCATAATACCCATAAGTCCCACCCCAAGCTTCAATTAATATATTCCACGTAGTATTTGCAGGATCGCTACCGTATACTACAGAAATTTCCTTTTGTAAATTCCCTTGAATTTGTTGGACAGTAAAACCTAACTTCTGTAGTTGAGTTATAAAGTATTGGGCATATTCTCTCCTTACAGTGGCATCAGTTCTGACAAATACGTAAACTGTTATGGGTTTCCCATTATAATACCATTGTCCATTAATATATTTAGCACCATGAGCAGTTAGAACTTTATAAATGGTTTCATTTGCATAAGTGAAATTATAGTGAACATTAGCGTACTTAGATAGTGTTTGTTGGAGATGAATCACATCAGGTTCTCCAGCATATAGAGATATAGTTGGTATACCATAACCGTGTAGTATACTATCTACAAAATAGGTTCTATTTACTATATAGTTCAGTGCGAATCTAACTTCTTGGAATTGGAATGGGTTAAAACCAAAAGTAGTATTTAATGGATTTACCAGAATGTCATAATAAGTACTCGGTAGTAAGTAAGCTTTAGCCCCTGGAGGCAAACTTGTATATTCTGATGGAGGTACAGCGTAAGCATAAAAGGCTATTTGCCCATGCTCAAAAGCCAATATACCGTTGGCGTCATTACCGTTATATGAAATTATTGTTATTGCTGTAGAAGCAGGCGAGGAACTTGCAGATTGTGCTATGGCAAAAATGGGACTGATAGCAGTTGCAACTAGTATTAAGAGCGAAATTATTTTTTTGTCTTTTATACTTAACACACTATACACCGGATATATTTAGGAATGAGTAATATAAAAAATCTTTTGCATACAATGATTCAATCTTGATTATTTACTAATTAACATGATCTCACTCGACATTTTGACAATTTCCATATTAATATCATCTATTTCCCCTACTAACCTGTAGGGACCAATTCCCAAATCCCTAGTGAATATCCATACTTCTCTGCCCCTCACTGCCACCGCATTTTTAAATAATTTAGTATAACACGTTTCACCTTCATATATATTATCCCTAGTATAACATACTATGGCGAACTCCCTATAATTTTCCACTGCAAACTTTTTATCTAATCTTTTGCCTACGCTTTCATCATATACTTTAATTCTTATCTTCGTAATATCAGACTTGAAAACTTCCGATACTTGCCTTAAACTTTCATAATCTGGAATGGGGTCTCCTATTAAAACTCTGTCGACGAATTTGAACAAGTAATTGGCAGAATCGAATGGTTCTACATACCTTAAAACCTCTAATGTGGTTCTGAGATTAAACTTTGGATTAGAGATAAACGCACCGATCTCTATACCTCTTTCCTTAAATATCCTATTTTTCTCTATAAAGATCTCTTTAGATATCCCACTATACAAGACTGGGTAATAGTTGTGGCAAGCCTTAATCCTTTCAAGATTTGCATTTCTGGCAATAAAGTCTACCTCTTCCTCGCTTATCTCAAATGGGTTTAGCTCAACAGTCATTTGCTTACTCATTTCAACGATTTCCTCTTTACTAAATCCGTAGTCAGCCCTAACTCCCTTAAAGCCAATTTCCATAAACATTGATAAATTCCTAGGAGATGCGTTCAACTCTTTAAGAATTTGCGGGTTTATATCCACAAAGGCATAATAGTCCAATTTGTTAGCCTCTTTTAAGATCTCCTTGGCAACACTAAGCGCCTCATTTACCGGAGTCCTCCAATGGGTTCCGGGACCAATTCCCATGAATATTTCGGAAAATCCCAGATCTCTAACATTTTTCAATAAACTAATTTGCTCATCTTTTATCTCCTTCCAACCTGGGAAGATTGAGAAACCGATTCTTCTCTTAGTCATACTATATAAAAGGCTTTGAGGATAATATATTTGACATGGATCAAGTTGAGATTCGCACTCACACCGCCTTACATGTGGTCAAAGGAGCTGTGAGGAAAGTTTTGGGTGCCAAATGGACTGCAAGCACTTACGTTAATAGCAATCATGGGAGATTAACGGTAAAGTTTGAGAGGAAACCTAGCGATCAGGAAATGGATAAGGTCTTTGAATTGGCTAACGAGAAGGTTAGAAAAAACCTTCCAATAATAATTGAGGTTTTACCTAGGGAAGAAGCTGAAAGGAAATATGGAGATGAGATCTACGATCTCTTTCTTATTTCAGCTGAGGTTAGGGAGTTAAGCATTGTGGTAATACCAGATTGGAGTATTAATGCTTGCAATAAGCAACATACTAAGTTTACCTCTGAGATTGGAGAGATCATCAAGGACTATTGGAGATATAGGAATAGTAAACAGTTACTCGAGATTTCATTTGACATAAAGTGTTAAGAATGATAGGAAAAGTCCTTGAGCTTTTAAACTGTAAGGAGACTGAGAGGGAAATTAACAGAAGAAAATTTTCAATATGCGATGATGTTAACTTCATCTTGAATTTACCCATCGGTTATTTAAAAGATGTAATTTCACCACTTGAAAACTATTTATCAAAACATATGACTAATAACTTTTCAAGATTAACTCGCGTAGTTCCTAACGATTATGAGGATACACAACTACATTTCAGTAAATTCTTTTTAAACCTTTACAGTAGCGCAATTTCTGAAATCCCAAGATTTAACATCCTTACCTCACTAGTCATCTTAGATGAGTATCGAATGATGCCAGATAAGGCTTTAATTGCTGCAGCTGACGAATTGGCGAGGAATGGCATTAACGCAATTTTCTCTACTTCAACACCTTCGGTATTCTTTGAGGAGGAGATAGTAAGTAGATTTAGAAATAGAAGAGTGGTATCTATTTCAATAGTTAATGAATATGGGCAAGCGGTTGAGGGTAGGGATTGCGTGAAGAAAGGTGAGGGATATTATCAGTGTAGGGGTAGTTACGAAGTGATTGAATTAATTGAGGATTTTGACATTAGGGATTTAGATTATGAGATCATTAAAGGTGAAGAGGTATTTAAGGTAAAGGAACCATTTACGCTTTTCGTAAATTCTTGGGAAAAGGCGTTGAGATTATACAGAAAGTTAAGGGAGGAAAGAAATACTGAGGTATGTTTACTTAATAGTAGTGATGAATGCAAAGTGACTATTACACCTAAAATTATGCCTACTAGGTTTAACGTGGTGAGCGAAATTTCATCATTACCAACTATTGTAGCTAGAAGTGGAATTATTAACGATAAGGATAAGATCTACGTCTGGATTGATAGGGATAATTACGATACAGTGACTGAAAGTACTCTTAATCTACTTTCAAATATCAAAGTATGCTTAAAACATCCCTTTGGCTGTAATGGAAAGATGGGATATGCTAACAAGACGGTCTTAAAGCCTAACATTGATGAAAGGCTTATAAAAAGGCTAAGTGAAATAAGCCACTTAATGGATAGAAGGGAGTTCGAGAAGGTGACAGAACTCTTCAGTGATTTCGTAACAGTCGATCTATTTACTGATAAAGAGAAAATAACTACAGTACCTCCCGAGTTTGTATACGAGAACAAAAAGAAGATATTATACTACGGAAATAGCTGCGTTTACACGTACTTTACTGATGGAGAAAAATGCTCTAAGATAGTTTATAATTGGTTAGAAGGCGGAGGTGTTTCATGGCTTAAGAGGAATTTAGCAAGGGCTTATAAGAATTACGTTGAGGAAGAAGGAAAAAAGGAGGTATTTTTGGGATTAAAGGCTAAAGACGTGGGAGAATGGATTTAGAGAAGTTTAGGAGAGAGTATTATTACGTTGTCCCCATAATCGCCAATAGGATTAAGAAAGATGAGGAGAAAGTTAAAAAGTACATTGAGCTTGCTATAATCTTACAGAGCGCAATAGGAAATGAAGTATATACTGCATATTATCTTTACTACATATACGAGGAACTGGGTGATATTGATCTAGGAATTCCGATCGTTTTGGCAATTGTTAACCATAGAGATGTATGGAAGGCTAGAGCTCTCAGAAGTGTTACAGCGTATAATACGTTAAAGGTATTTGAGGTTAAAGATGATGTAAAGAGAATAATTGAAAATAAGTTAAGGGAAATTAACATTCCAATAAAAATCGTTATGAAAATATTAAATAATATTGAACCAATACAGATTAGAAAACTATTTAGCAATTTGTCTATAGTTCACCCAGAAGTGTATAGTCTGATTTTAGGTGTATTTACCTCGATTAAGCAGGGAAATGAGGGTTAGAATTCCTTTTTATAACCAAAACTAAAATTTAAGTATGGGAGGAATTTTCGCTTTCGTATGCAAGGATTCCATTGATGTTTCAATTATTAACAAGGGTTTAAAGAAGTTGATTTATAGGGGATATGATAGCGCTGGTATTGCTTACCTTGAAGACGATAGCTTAGTAATAAAGAAAATTTTAGGTAATATCTCAAAGAATGAGATAAGCGTTAGTGACAAGGCAAGAGTTGCAATAGGTCACACTAGATATGCGAGTAGGGGTTGGCCAACTTTGGAAAACGCTCACCCACTGACTGATTGTAATGGGAAGATAGCAGTTGTAATGGACGGTATTCTTGACGATTACGAAAAAATTAGGGAAGATCTGATTGCGAAGGGACATAAATTCGTCTCTACAACTGACGCTGAGGTGATTCCCCACTTACTTGAGAATTCAACAAACTATCTAAACTCATCATTAAACGTTATGAAAAGGGTAAAGGGCATTTACTCTCTGGTTTTTGTAACCATAGACATTGATAAAATATTCGCAATTAACTCTGGCCAACCCTTGATGATAGGTATCACACAAGAGTGTAAATACGTTTCTAGCGATTTACCCTCTTTGAGCGGTTTTGCTGAGAATGCGATAATAATGCCAGAAAATACTGTGGCAGTAATCTCTTGGAATGATGTGCAAGTGTATAATATTGAAGGTAATGAGGTAAAACCGGAAATTAAGAGAGTTAAATACAAGGAGGAGATAGCTGAAAAGGGTGGATTTCCACACTTCATGTTAAAGGAGATATACGATATCCCACAGGCCTTGATAAACTCATTTAACTCTTTAATGGAGAAGTACCTTTCCTTAGCCTCGATGATACTATATGGTGCTAAAAACGTTTATGTGATAGGTAATGGAACCAGTCTTCATGCTGGATTAATCTCCACTTACTATTTCTCAGAAATCGGTCTAAATGTTAACGTTGTAAGTGCAGCGGAATTTCCATATTATGCCTTGGAAAACGTAACTACTGGTTCAGTAATTATTGCCATAAGTCAAAGTGGAGAGACCAGTGATGTTATAAGGAGTGTTAAAATGGCCAAGCAGAGAGGAGCTGTGATATTAGGCATAACCAACTCCGTAGGTTCAAGATTGGCATTGGAGTCTAACGTATACCTACCAATAACCGCTGGACCAGAGATGGCTGTGCCTGCAACCAAAACTTTTACCTCGACTATTGTGGTACTTAAGGTACTTTCACTATATACTGGACTTCACTCCGGGAAAAATAGTAGGAGTGACATTAATTCATTAAAAACCGAGATCGAGGAATTGGCTAAACAGCTTGTTACGAGTTTACCGGAAATGGAGAAAGAGGCAGAGAAATTGTCTATTAAACTGGATAAGGAAAGCTTATACGTTTCAAGTAGTGGGATAAATTATCCCGTAGCATTGGAAGGAGCTTTGAAATTTAAGGAAGCTTCAATGACTCACGCAGAGGGTATGCAGTTGGGAGAGCTCTTGCATGGTCCAATCGTTCTCACTAATAAAGGTTATCCCGTGATTTTAATAAAACCTGCTGAGGCTGAGGATTTGTACAATAAGGTTGTTAAGTCAATAAGGGAAAGGAGGGATGTGATTATAACCATTTCTGAAGATGGTGATATGAAGAGTGTAAAGACAATTAGGGATTTGACTCCTATAAGCAATGTAATACCGTTACAGTTATTAGCTTATAAGCTGGGAGTTAAGAGGGGTTTCCCAATAGACACTCCTCCGGGACTAGTAAAGGCTGTCATAGTTTAAAAAGTAATAAATTATCCTTTTTCTATCTCTATTATATGACTATTGAAGTTGAGAACTTACAGAAGAAGTTTGACGATAAAGCAGTGCTTAAGGGTGTTAGTTTTACAGTTAGAAGAGGTTCGATTACAGGTTTTATTGGGCCAAATGGAGCTGGAAAGACAACTACAATAAAAATACTTGCTGGACTACTAAGAAAGGATGCAGGGAAAGTTAAAGTATTTGGAGAAGATCCTTGGGATAACCCAAAGGTTATAGAAATGATTTCAGTCATTTTCACCAACTTAATTCATCCTCAAGAGAACACGGTAGGAGAGTATTTGAGGGATCTAGGAAATATTTATGGAAAGAGGGAGATAATTAACTATCTAATTGACGAATTCAAGTTGACATCACACCTAAATAAGAAACTCTATCAATTGTCTTCAGGTTTGGCACAAAGAGTTCAATTGGTTGCCGCTTTGATAAAGGAGGCAGAGTTAATAATAGCTGATGAACCAACTGCAAATTTGGATCCCTCCTTTAGAATGGAATTCTATGAGATAGTAAAGAGGCTGAATAGGAAAAATGATGTGACGTTTTTCATTTCGTCCCATATTCTCTCCGAGCTTGAAAAAGTTATAACTGATGTAGTATTTATTAACGACGGAAGAATATCATACACTGGTAAGATGAACCAAGCCTTAAGTGGAGTTGGAGAGGAAGAGATTTACGTGATGGTAAATGATTCTGAAAGGGCCTTGAAGGTATTGGGAGGAATATTGGAGGGACCGTATATTAAGGTTAAAGGTAAACTAAGGGAAATAGTTGACAAGTTGGATGATAGTGGAATTGAGATTATAAGTATTAGGAGGTCTTCATTGGATGATGCGTTCAAGAAGTTTTCAAATATTTAGAGTTATATTCAAGGAGAGATATCGACAACCAACTCTTGAGTTAGTTATACCAACAATGTTAGTTTCAAACATCTTCATTACTGCATTTTACGCTAGGGGATTATTTAACACTTATGGTTTAGTACTAGCATTCATACCTTTAATAAGCGTTTCAGAAACCCTAGCCTTTGCCTTAGCTTTGAGGAATATCATTTTCGTTACTGGGGATCACATCTATAGGGGTTCCATCATATCCTTCATAATGATGCCTATAAAGAGAATTAGCTTGTTCTTCTTCACATATTTTTGCGATATCGTATTACCATATTTATTTTGGTTATTCACAACCGAACTTTACATTTTGCTTTCCGGAATTCCAGTTCCTCAATACTTAATTCTGGTCTACACTGTTGGTTACTTCTTTACTGAAAATATTATACTTTTAACGGCCCTCTCATTTAAGAGTGGAGGAATAGTGACCCTCCTATCCGGGACAATCTTGGGAATCTTATTCATCTTTGGAGGTATTGCGGGATATTATGGAATAATGACAAACTCACCACTGACACCAATAGCAACTATTTCGAATCCATACGTGTTTTTAATTTATGAAGCAATAACCCAAAAACAGGTAACTTACTTGAACGTTGGAATTTATAGTGAGGTTATAATATCATTGATACTTTTCTTCGTTTCATTACAAAAATTCAGGATAATGGAGGTGTAATGGGATGAAATTCGGACTTCTTACCACCATAGGTTTATCCCTATTAGTTCTATCCCTATTATCCATTAATTCACCAATTCACTCATACGTAAGCATTTCAAACCCATATTCCATTAAAATACCTAATATAGCATATGTTAATGCTAGGCTTCTCGAGAACAACAGTAATGTCACAGTTTACGCCAAGCTCGTTCACAATGGAAACGTAGAAAATATTGTTAAATTACCTTATTATTTAGAATTGACGCCAGGGATATGGGAGTTCTCCATATATAACGAGACGTTTCCAATAACTTTAACAAAAGTGATAAACGCCACTGTTGTTAATAAGTCAAACGGTATAGTATACGTTTATGAATATCAAAAAATAGAGAAATATCAAGAAATAGTGACAACTAAAAATGCCACCTATCCTATTGCTCTCGAAGTGACAATATACAAGGTTAACATACTTCAATACAAGACAATAGCGGAAATCCTTGGCGTACTCCTATTATTCATTGATATTATCTTATTGGCTTTTAGGTTTATTAGAGATAATCATAAATTATAGATGAAAGGATTTACTATTCATGATCATTTCCATAGCAGCCCATAGTGAAGAACCAAATTCCGAGCTAGCCGAAAAGGCTAGAAAGTTCGTAAGGTCAATTAAAGCATGTAATCCAATGTTGCTTTTAGGAGGATATTGGGGATTAATGAAAGTGGTAGTTGATGAGGCGTCAAAAGAGAACATGAAAACAGTCTTGATATTACCCATTGAGAGGGAAAATGTTATAATTCCTAGAGACGTAATTTCAATAAAATCTAGTTGTGAGTTTAGATGCAGATCCGTAATCCTTGTTAGGTCTGGTGATATACTAGTTTCATTGGGAGGAGGTGTTGGAACGGAAATAGAAATAATGATTGCTTACGCAATGGGAAAGCCAATATTTGCATTATCTAATACGGGGTTGAGCACTGACCAATTCGCTAAGGCATTTCCAGAATATATTGACGATAGAAAAGTCATTAAGATAAGGTATTTTGAGGATCCGGAGGAGATGGCTAAGGAGATTTGCAAGAGTGAGATGAAAAGTGTGAAGACTACTTTCGGCTAAGCTTTCGCAACTGATTCCATAACTCTTCATCGATAGGTATTCCATCAACGAGCCTTTTCGCTCTTACATTTAACCCGTGTTCACCAGGGAATTCAATTCCTAAAGTTTCCCTCAATTTCTCTATTTCCTCTCTATACCCTGCAAAGAACGAAGGATTAATACCTATTAATACTTCTCCCTTATTTGGAGGACTTTCAGTATTTAGCACACCTTTGACGTCAGATCCTAGGGCTGAGCCAGTCAGGAAACTCACTAGACTTTCTAAAACTAACATTAAGAAGAATCCTTTCATTCCACCAATTGGTAATAACCCTCCTCTTAACGCTCTTTCTGGATCTTCTGTAGGGTTACCATTCTCGTCAACTGCTAAACCCAAAGGGATTTTCTCCTTTCTTCTAAGGGCTTCTATTATTTTACCTCTTGAAGTTGCTGACAGTGCCATGTCTAGGACTATTGATGGTGGGATACTTATTGAAATTGGAGTAGTTGATAGCACTTTCCTTGAACTTCCTGGCATAACTACTGCAAGCTCTGCATTGCCAAACATTATTCCAACTAGTCCCCTCTTGCCTAATTTCTCAGTGTAATAACCTAAGAACCCAATGTGAGACGAATTCTTAACTGCTATTATCGAAATGGGATCACTCGTAAATTCCCTTTCAACTAACTTAGTCCACAACACAATACCTATACTTGCTTTAGCGTCTATCCACATACTATTTCCGCTTTGCCTTATGATTTCATATCTTAACCTTTTACTAATTGTTCCAAGTTCTATACCCTTAACTAGGGGAATTAATCTTTGAATACCGTGAGAAGAATGGCCTCTAAGTTCTGCCTCAACGAAGTGGTCAGCTATTACATCACTATCCTCTACCTCTCTTTCCTTAAGTATTTCAATAATTAACCCTCTTAACTCATCAGCTCTTACCTTTTTCATAAGCGAGATATTTTATGATAAGTCAAATTTAAGAGTAGTTGAGAAAGATTGTTCTGTATACGGTTAAGTATATATGCTTTCTTACATAATATTAAGACATGCCACATTTCCTGATTCATAACAAAAACGACAACGTTGGAGTTGCCATAACTGACATTAAAGCTGGGGAAGAGGTGGAAGGAGTATACATTGAGGACATGGCAAAAGGACCTAAGATTAATGCAATTAACAACATACCCTTAGGGCATAAGATAGCCTTAAGTAATCTCAAGCAAGGTGATACAGTGATAAAGTACGGTAGGCCAATAGGATCTGCTATAAAGGAGATTAAGATTGGAGAACACGTACACGTACATAATATAAAATCTAGCAGGTGGGGAAAATGGAGAAAAAGCCAGTAATAAAGGGTTACATTAGGGAAAACGGTAGCGTTGGAGTTAGAAATTACGTAACCGTAATACCGGTAGATGACCTATCTAATTCCGCTGCAATAGGAGTATCGAAACTAATTAGGGGTACTGTTGCAATTCCTCATCCATATGGTAGGTTACAATTTGGTAAAGACTTAGATTTACTCTTCCACGTTCTATCTGGGACTGGTGCAAACCCAAACGTAGCTGGAGCAATAGTTATTGGGATTGAGGAGAACTGGGCAAATAAGGTAGCTAATAAAATAGCTGAGACTGGAAAACCAGTCGAGGTTTTTCCTATTGAGGGAAATGGCGATTTGAGAGTAATTGAAAAGGCGAGTAGAAAGGCAAAGGAGATGGTTCAAGAGGCTAGTGAGAAACAGAGGACAGAAGTTGATCTATCCTCTTTAGTTATGAGTATTAAGTGTGGGGAGAGCGATACTACGTCTGGTTTGGCATCAAATCCAGCAACTGGGTATGCTGTTGATAAGCTGATTGATTACGGTGCAACAGTATTATTCGGAGAAACGTCAGAGTTAACTGGTGCTGAGGACATAGTTGCAAGTAGGATACCGGATCCAGTGTTAAGAGAGAAGTTCATGAAGATTTACAAAGAATACGTGGATTTCATTGAAAGTCAAGGAGTCGATTTATTGGGTTCTCAACCAACTGAGGGGAACATTAAGGGAGGATTGTCGACAATAGAGGAAAAAGCTTTAGGAAATATACAAAAGTTGGGTACTAAACCTATAACTTGCGTGCTAGATTATTTAGACCCATTAGAAAAGAATTCGTCTAGACTATGTTTCGTTAATACCTCATCTGCTGCAGCAGAGGCAGTTACATTGTTTGCAGCTAAGGGTTCTGTACTTCACTTGTTCACGACTGGTCAAGGGAATGTTGTTGGGCATCCAATAATTCCCGTTGTTAAGATTTCAGCAAATCCAAAGACTGTTGCGACAATGAGTGAGCATATTGACGTTGACGTTTCTGACTTACTTCAACTAAAGGTTAGTTTAAGGGAAGCTGGGGAGAGGATATTCAACTATACGATTAGGGTTGCAAATGGCAGGTTAACTTCAGCTGAGCTATTACAACACGATGAGTTCTCACCAATAAAGCTTTACATAAGTGCTTGAGGATGAAGGTAAAACCTTTTTCTTTATCTATACCCTTTAATACTAATCCTCCCTCTGATTGGAAGGATACGTGGGATGTGCAACTCTACGTTAAAGTTGAAGATGAAGAAGATTACGGTTGGGGAGAAACATTAGTAGCGGGGAGCGGAATTATAAACTCTTACCTTTCCATTATAAATGATATAGTAATACCAATTTTGTCTAAAGTAGAATTAACCGAACCAACAGACGTTAGGACTATTTTAGAGAAGATTCTTTTTAGTGCTGGAAATTGCGGAGTTGTTTCCGGGGCCATAAGCGCTGTGGAAATGGCATTATGGGGTTTAAAAGCTAGGAAAAGTAATGTGGAATTGACTAGACTAATTGGTGGTAAAGTTAGAGATTCAGTAAAAGTATACGCTAGTTTTCCCAGATTTGGTAAAATTGATTATATTATTATTGCAACTAGAAAATCTATAGAGAGAGGTTTTGATTTAGTTAAGCTTCATCAATCTCCTTCAAGTGTTATAGATGCGGTTAAAGCTATAAGAGGGAATTATAAGGAAGTTAAAATAGCGATTGACCTTAATTCTCCTTTTGATAATCTAGATAAGGCTAAGGAGTTCGTGGACAAGGTTCATAAGTATGAGATTGAATGGGTAGAGGAACCATTATGGCCTCCCAATGATTACGATTTACTTTCCAAGCTTACTGAATTTTCTCCCATACCTATTGCAGCCGGAGAGAATGAATACTCCTTATACGGTTTTAAGAAAATGATCGAAAGTGGTATAACGTATCTACAACCAGATATTGCTAAGATTGGAGGGGTAAGTAAATTTCTAGAAATATTAGATTTGGCATCAAAACATAAGGTGAGAGTATTGCCTCACGATAGGCCTGACGCTTCTCCACTGTCCTTGATATACACGTTAAATCTCGGACTAGTAAAGAGCCAAATAGAAATGGTGGAGTATACAATTGCGGACTTTCCCAACGACCTATTTTACTCCTTGCCAAAATTCAAAGATGGCTATATATATCCCTCAGAGAACCCTGAAGTTATAGAGGAAAACATAGAAAAATATGGTTATAAAAATAGGCTCAGAATATTACATTTCAGTGATCTAGAAAGTAAACTAACAAGGAAATAATCCGAAGAATTTACAAGAAAAGTGTGAAGAAAACCTATACAGTTTTATCTAATTTTGAAGAAATTTAGACATGACCGAGGAAAAGACAATTAAATGGTGATATATATTTGAGCTTAACACCAGTCGCTAATAGTTAGCGAGATTAAACCTCTTTAACCTTTTCCCACTTATATTCGTGTTTACTAGTGGCATAACTTATCCTCACTTTTAATTACTTTGGAAACCTGAATGGCCCAATTTACCCCATCATTGATGTATATAATTGGAATATTACGAACAAAAATCTATTAATTAATTTTTTAGTAAATATGCAAATATTTTTAAATGTTGGAAGAATATCTTTTTCGTTTACTGAGGTACTGATGAGTAATTCCTTCTTCCCTGAACAAATAATTCTTATAATTCCAACTTTGATAGTTGCCTCTTTAATATTCTATAGATATAAAAAGAAGATCTCCTATAAAAAGTTTTATGACAGTTATCATAAAATTAAGAAATATGAGCTTTTTATACTCAAGGGAATATTGCCATACCAATAATAAGTGCACCATGAGATAAGTACTTCATCTTTAATGCTCAAATTTTGAAATTTTGACTTTATAGATTATAAATGACACTAACCAAGCTGTTGCAAATGTACCAATTATTATCATCCCAATACTTGACCACCATCGATCACCATTTATTATTGTAATTAGTTCCCAAAAAGGTCCACTGAAGTTAAATTCTGCTTGAACTACTCCCAAAAATTCCAATGTCCCTATCAAATAAGCTACTAGTATTGATATAGTAGTCATTGTTAGGTTATACCATAATTTTCTAATTGGATTTCCACTAAAAGCCCAACCGTAAGCTCCGCTCATATAAAATCCATCTGTAGTGTCAATAAGACTCATCCCCGCTGTAAATAATAAAGGAAATACTAGAAGATTCCATAAGGGTAATTTTAAAAATATCCCTGCTGCAGCTGCAGAAATGGCTAAAAGTGCTGTTTCTGAAGCCGTATCGAATCCTAACCCAAACAGTACCCCTATTGGATACATGTAGTGCTGTTTATCTACTACTTTGAACAGCTTGCCGAAAAATCTACTCATAAATCCTCTCTTTAATAGGAGATCTTGTAGTTTCTTCTCATCCATATTCTTATTCATAGTATATTGATTATAGATTTGATAAATTTCTAATAAAATAACAAAGTTAAGAGATCCTATAATGTATAAAAATCCTCCACTTATAAGCGTACCGAGTACGCTACCCATGTTCTCAAGTATCGAAATATTGGAAACGATAAAACGGGTTGCAACTATTAAACTAACTGCTAATAATATAACTATTATTGAATGGCCTAACGAAAAGAACAACCCAGTAAATTGTGCTGGTTTCCCCTCTTGAATTAACTTTCTCGTTGAGTTGTCTATTGCTGCTAGATGATCTGGATCTATAGCATGTCTTAAACCGAAGAAATAAGCTAATACGCCAAGCGTAAAGAAGGTTCCCTTAATCTGTGATTCCGAAATATTAACGGGAGTATTCCCCACAACTCTTGCAGATACGAGTAACCAGTAAAAGAGAAATCCAGTTATAATTATTTCGCTTATATAAAATAGAACTACATTAACTAGAGATTCTTTACCGTTTGTCCCTACACTTTCATTTCAATCATTTTATGATCATTCATGATCGAGTGTAGGGACTTAGCCCTCAACCACCTTATAGGTGGGTCATGGGACTCCTTCGAGCCCAACGGCACGGGGCTCACATCTCCAGCTCTCCTCGCTAAGTTGTACAGTGCAACTACATCCCTATGCCACTTTTCCTTCCCCTTCTCACAAACACCAACCCTTGGGGCATCGCCCCCATCGGGTTGATAAACAATCTTCAACCCGTGAACTGGGCAAACAGTGGAAGTATAAGATGGGTTAACTAAGACCACGGGGACACCAAACTCCCTAGCCTTCTCTATGATGACGTTCTTCATTGAGGAAAATGCAGATCTATAAATCCTCAACCTAAGCTGTTTATCCTTAATATCCTTTATCATATGCTCCGGAGTTCTCCTTGGCAAGTCCTCTAAAACTATGACACTCCTACTTTCAAAAGCTTCAATAACGATCAGCTTAGCTAATTTCCTCCTAATGTCTACTTTCTTATCCCTCTCCCTCAGCCTCTTTAACTTCCTCCTCACTTCCCTATCCTTAGTTGACTTACCAGTGATTGTCAACTTCCTCCTATACTCATAGCCCAGAGTAATTTTCTTAGTGTTAGTCTCTAAAAGCATCGGTTTTCCATCAACTAATACAGAGACTGAATTCTCATTTAGATCAACTGGGATGAAACCCTTAGGTTCATAAGGTTTAACATCCTTCTTAAAAATGACGTAGAACTCTACAACATTTCCCTTCATCAGCCTAAACCTGGCCTCACTCGCAATCAACCAACCCTTATTATAATATCTCCAGAAGATCTTAGGGAAGGTTGGTGAAATGAGAATCCTACTCCTCTTTGTGGAAATCGAAATCGTGTCGAGGCTGAACTTCCACAGATGATCGTCGAGGTGAATAGTAACTCTCCTCACAGACGGTTTCTCAGTGTAACTTTTACCTCTCTTCTTCAACTTCTCAAAGCTATCCAACCTCTCGCTTGCATCCTCACAAGCTGTGTAGATGTAGTGTGAGGGTAAGTCCTTATGCTTCTCCCTCTCAGTCTTGTAAACTCCAGCTTTAATCCTGGTGAAGGAGGTAGTCTTATTTACGAGCCCATAATTTATTGCCTCCTCTAGAACCTCTCTGTACTCCTTCTCGACCTCCTTAAGTGCTGAGTATGTAGAATAGTCAACCTTAACCCTTAACTTCACTGTCCTCTCCACTTAACTCACCTATTAACTTTTTTACACCTTGAACTAGGAGTGTTTTCTTGTGACTCTTCATTCCGTAAATTTTCCCAGCGAATGAGGTAATGATGTAGATTAAGTCCTCAACTAGCTCTTGTGCGTCATCTTTGGGCTCCTCACCGAAAACTACTTCAATCTTAACTCCCATGGTTGAGAAGAACTCTTCAATGTACTCGAAACAGAACCTTGTTAACCTATCTTTGTGTGTTATTAATACGATGTCGACACTCCTTCCCTCAACAAGTTTGAATAACTTAAGTAATCCTTTTCTTTGTGTGTTTAACCCGCTTGCAATATCTTTCAGTACTTCAACTACCTTGTAACCTTTTGCCGTTGCGTAATTTGTTAGGTAGTTTATTTGTCTTTCCAAGTCTTCTCTCTGATCGGTAGAGGAGACCCTTGCATAAATTACAGCCCTCGTCTCTTCCCTCTTCTCTAAGTACTTCTTTATCTCGCTGTAAGGTATCCTGTACTTCCCTCCTTCAGTTGTTACTGCCCTTATTTTTCCTTCTCTAATCCACCGTAGGAGTGTTGAGTATGAGATGCTGAGCAGTTGGCAAGCCTCCTTAGGTCTCAGTAGTCTCTCCACAAAATTGGTTGATAATAAATAAATATAAAAAGATTTCTATTAACGTGAGAAAGGATTCAGCCCTAGACGGCATTCCTTTATTCCATTTGTCCATATAATCAGTCTTCCATTAAAATATTTAAACTTTACTACTAAATCCTTTAGTAATTCATACCAACGTAATTCATACTAATTCTTCAGTAAAAAATGTTTCTTTCATGTATACTTAAACTAACTCAAATGGAAACACTTATAAGTTTACTATAGAAACATTTCCATATGTCATTATCACAAATAGCTTACGAGAAAATTCTGGAATACATTATTACTGGCAAATATAAGCCCGGTAGCACTCTAAAAGAAGAGGAGCTTGCGTCATTACTTAAGATTAGTAGAACCCCAATTAGGGAAGCCTTAGTTAGGTTAGAAAAGGAGGGAGTAATAGTAAAAAATGGTAAATCATTCACCGTAATACCGTTAACTGAAAGTGATATTCTTCAACTCTACGAGGTTAGAATTAACCTGGAGTCTTTAGCAGCTAAACTAGCAGCAATAAGAGCTAGCCAAGATGAGATTAACAAGATCATAAACGTTTTAAACGAGATAAAGGTGTCAGTAAATGCTGATCCGTTAACCTTAGCCAACTTAAACGGTAACTTACATAGAACCATCGCCGAGGCGTCACACAACAAATACATTGTGGATATTTTGGATAGTATTAGATTAAAACTAAAAATTGTTAGGATAACCTTGTTTACCAGCTTCCAGAGAAGGGATGATGAGTTTAGGGAACATGAGAGTATAGTAATAGCAATAAAGAATCGCAGTCCAGATTTGGCTTATGATATGATGAGAATGCATGAGGAGAAAGTTTTAGAATACGTGAAGCAAAACATTCTACCAGTGTTGTTTAGATAAAATTTTATGCTCAATTCTCATTATTAACTTATGATAAGGAGATCCCAGTTATACGTTCCCGCAATTTCCGAAAAGATGATAAGAAAATCGATTGAACTAAAGGCTGATTCGATAATTTTCGATCTTGAAGATGCTGTACCTCCAGAGGATAAGGAAAGAGCAAGGGAATTGCTAATTAAACTTGTGAAGGAATTGGATTGGGGTAAGAGGGAGTTATGCGTTAGAGTTAACTCTTTACAGCTACTTGACTCCTATAAGGATATTACAAGAATTTCAAAGGACGATAAGATCACGTGTATTGTTATACCTAAGGCTGAAAACGATCTCTCATTTCTCCACAAGGCAACTGGGAAATACTTGATACCGTTAATAGAGACTGCAAAGGGTTTAGTTAAGATTGAGGATATAGTTAGGTCTGAAGGTGTTGTCGCTGTAAGTTATGGTGCTGCTGATCTTTCCTTATCCCTTGGTGGAGACTATAATTTCTATGAAAAGAACGAGTACGTGAAGACTTTAATTGTTAGTGTAGCTAGGGCTTACGATGTTGACGCCATAGATAAAGTTTACTTCGATTTGAAGAACCTAGATGGATTTAGAAGAGAATGTGAGGAAGCAAAGAAGTTGGGATACCTGGGAAAGCAAGTTATTCATCCTTCTCAGATTGACATTGCCAATGAGGTATTTTCCCCAAGCAAGGAGGAAATCGAGTGGGCTAAAAGGGTTATAGAAGCCTACGAGAAGGGAAAAAGAGAAGGTAAGGGTGCCATAAGGTTAGATGATAAATTAGTTGATTACGTGCATTATAAGATTGCTAAGAGGATAATTGAGTTCCAGAGCTAGCATCCCTATATACAACCCAAGTACCTAAGGCCTTTGCGCATAAATTACCGTTACCATCATATGCTGATATGTCAACTACTATTAGCCTTTTTCCCTCACTTATTATTCTAGCTTCTACTATAAATGGACCATCCTTCATTGGCTTCAAAAAGTTTATTTTGAGTTCCACTGTGACTCCATCCTTCACGTTTTCCAAAGTTCTCACGGCGTAGCTACCTGCATAGTCAACTGCTGAGAATATTATTCCACCGTGTAAAATCCCACCTATTCTAGTCAACTTTTCGTTGAAATTAAATTTTAGCCTTGCGTAACCTCTTTCAAGTTTCTCAAACTTGATTCCTATAAAATTGAAAATTTCCTCTTGTTTAAGCATTTCATTTACTTCGCTTGCCGATAACATGAGAATAAGTTTTCATTCATCATTAAAAAGTTTCTTACATCATGGCGTAAGGGTCATTGGACTATACTGTATAGTGGGTCAATTAGTGAATACTTTTCATTCTCCTTAAGTATTATTCTCTCATTGATCAACTGTTTCAATGCGTGATTAAACCCTAGACCCCAAATTCATCACCCCGAAAATAATTCAAGGGAGTTAAAAAGTGGATAAAATAATTTAACTAAATATTCTTGCAAAATAGTAATATTATCTTGCAAGAGCAAGATAGTTAGGAGTAAGCGGAAATCTTCCTTGCTCGTTGTCCCCTTGAGGAGCAAGTATAGTGTATAGATTAACATTGCTAGTACGAAGATGAACAGGCGGAATAGCCAATCCTTGATGAGGTAAAGATTAAGAAAGACTTAATCAACTTGTATGATGTTTCTATTGGCGTCCTAACCTTGTCATACCATTTCACAACAATACTCCTATTTACATCTAGGTTTGTCCCCTTTGCCAAGTACTCCTTTTCCCTACCATGATGCACTATTAGCCTAAATGTCGCTTTCTTACCATTTGACTTTACAGTATAATCTCCATCAAAATTCCTATGTATCCCAACCTTACCCACGGGTACTCCAATGATGAAGTTGACAAGTAGTTGATCACGTCTACTGAGTAGAAACCGGCATCTAGTGTTACTAATTCTATTTCTAGGCCCAATGCTAGTATTTGTTGTATTAGGCTTTCAACTATCTTTAGTCTAGTCATTCTACGCGCGTGAATGCTAGTGTTAGTGTTTTTCGCTTTACTCTTGTGGTTGTTGTTGCGTAATTCCACGCGTAGCCTTTTTCTGACCCTCCTAGTCCTTCTACGGGCGTTCAGTAATAAATCTTTCGCTCAAACTTCAAGCATAGTACTAGCTAACATTGCCACGTGGGTCCTTTCAACCCACGTGGCGATTCGGGGGAGGGCTTACTTATTTAGGCTCATAAGGCCTATTATTATACCAAACACTCCAAACAACCCTTGCCAACTTCCTAGCCAAAGCAACATACAACTTCCTACCTTTCAACCTATCCTTGTGTGTCTCATAAAACTTCAACAAAGTAGGGTTCCTAGAATAACTCCTCATTGCTAAAAAGTAGAACAAGCTACGCAAGTACTTATTACCCCTCTTGGAAATCCCCCTACTTACCACAGCCTTCCCGCTCCTCTCCACTACGGGATCTAAACCGCAATAAGCAACAAAGGACTCTGGTTTAGGAAAACGCTTAACATCACCAACAATACCAATAATAATACCAGCTGCAAGCTTCCCAACACCTGGTATCGTTAATAGGACGTGGTCTTGAGGGACTTGCCCTTCAATCATCCTCCTAACCTCCTTCAACCTCTCTTGAATCTCAAGGAGGTTTTTAGCCAAGATTTTGATCTCCTCAAGCACTATTGGCGTATATTCAAGTTGGTAGAGCTCTTCTCGTGTAAAATCTCCTTTCGCAAGTTTTTCCAACCTGTCCTTGCTTACCTTATCGTTATCGCTTACTAGGAATAATGCCCTCTTTAGCCTGTTCTTGTATTTCGTCTCTATGTCCTTTAGGAAGAGTGTTGTCATTTCCTTTAAGGGGTTGTAATCGTACTCCTTAGCCTTGTTAACCATGTTTTCTAATTTTTCTGCGTCGTAAAAATCTGTTTTCTTTCCCCTAAACTCCTTTTCCCTTGATAACACGTTTGGGCTGACTTGTAGTACTTTTATCCCTTTCTCCTTGAAGTATTGTGAAGGCCTTATTGCGTATACTCCGGTAGGCTCTAGGACTATTACGCAAGGTTTCATCTTGAGGATTTCCTCATAACCCTTCTTACTGTTCTCGTATCTTCTCACCCTCCCCCTGCTAGTTATTAAATGTTCTTTTGATATATCTATTCCTATTACCCCTACCTCTTTGTCACACCTATATTCGTGAATTTTATCATAATGTTCAGTCCGACGGTAGGGGTTAGTCACGCCCGTAGCCGAAGACTTTGCTTCAGAACTCACGTCGACCATGTTTCCCCAGTCGAGGAGAGTATTACTCTCCCCGACTAATAAACCTATATAGGTTTTCCCTTGTATTCTATTGATGTCCAGTCTATTGATATTTTTACACGTTTTCTTCCACCTAGTTCCTTAACGGAAATCGTTTTGATCACGTTTAGCATTTGGTCTATTACTTGTGGTTGTTCTTCCACGTAGTTTCTAACTGTTTGTGGTGATATGCCAAACTCTTTTGCCTTGTTTTCTACTGAATCTTTTGTTAGTGCTGCTGTTACAAGGCACTACATGCTGACGCCTCTAACAAACCTATGGGGATAACGAGTCTAGCGCGTCTCCCACGTCGAAGTCCTTGACATTAACTTCCTTACCCCTAGGAATCCTAAAACTCTTCTTGACAACTCCCTTGTAAACACCGTCCTTTATAACATGATAACAAATGCTTGCAAGCTTTCCGGCAAGAGCACAAGTAGCTTGAGTAACACTCTTCCCCCTAGCAATAAGCCTCTCATAATACCCTTTAAAAGGCTCAAGACCCCTAGCAACCTTGGCAACCAAGTAGAGAGCTCTACGCAAATACTTATTACCCCTAATCATACCGGAGTGAGACTCGCTATCACCACTCTGCTTAGTTTTGGGTGCAAAGCTTGCATAAGCCCTAGCAGCCTTAGAACTGGAAAAACGGGAAACATCACCGAACTCAGCGTAAATAGTTGCAGCACTAATCAAACCAATCCCGGGGATCTTACTCAACTCAATTACTGGTTTTGGAATCTTGGAAATTATCATATCCTCAACCTCCTTAATCATTTTCTCCAAGTTTTTTAACAGTTCAACTAATTGTTTTAACGCTAGTTTTTCCGCGTCGTTTAAGTTTCTCCCTAGTTTTTCTTTTAGTTCCTCCTTCTCTTCCTTGCTTAGTCCCTCCCCCTTTACTAGCTTTTCAAGTAGTTTTCTTCCCTTCTTGTCGAATGGTTGTATTTTATATCCCGCGAATTCTAATATTTTCCTTATCTCGTTCTTTACTTGTGTTGTCTTCTCTACTAAGCTTTCCCTATATCTCGTTAGTTCTCTTAGCTCCATTATTTCTCCTGTTGGTATGTATGATCCCTTGATTACTCCGGTCATGTGTGCTACTAGTAACCTTTGTGCGTCGAGTTTGTCTGTCTTTTTCCCTAGTATTTCTGTTAGGTGTAGTGGGTTTATTACTGTTACCTTGTATCCTTTTTCCGTTAGTTTTTCGTGTAGGTAGAAGTAATATATTCCAGTTGCCTCTATTATTCCTTCCTTATATTCTCCTAGGAATTTAATTAGTTCCTCTATTCCCTCGTTGTCGTGGTTGAATTCCTTTACCTCCTTGACGTATACTGCTGATTTTTCTTGTTCTACTACTAGTTCTCCCTTTGCTGCTGTTAGTTTGCTTTGTGAAATATCAATTGCGAAGGCCTTGTTTGTAACTTTTAATTCCATGCTTGTGTATTACGCGTTTCTCGAGATATTTTTTGTTCTCATAATACCTTGTTTTCTTTGCATAGTGTTAAGTGTTTCAGCCCCTAGAGTATTTTGTTACAACCTCCTACTCGGGGGTTTTTATCCCCTCTTGTTAGATCGTTCTAGGGGCTTCACAGCTAGCCTTGTAGATGGGGTTTTATCCCCATGTTTTCTATGAGCTTATGTTGTTTTTCTCCTTACTTGTTTATTTCCTTTTCTCTTGTAATACTTGGTTTTATTCGTTCTCTTGTTTTGCGTGGATTGCCCCGTAGGAGGAGGAGTGTTTTCTTGACTTCTTCTGCCCTTCTTCCCTTGAAGTTTATGATGGAAAATAATTTTTCCTCGATTTGCACACGTATTTTAGGGGAGATGTAGTCTGGTGTTGTCAAGTGTTTCTCCCCTAAAGTAATACCAGACTACATCTCCCTTAACTTTTTCTCTAATTACAAAATTTTCTGGGTTAGAAAAAATTATACAATGCAATTATTTTTGTAAAATGAATTTGGGGTCTAAGGTTACATTCTGTAGGGATTGAATAAAAAATATCGTCAGTAAGAACTGTAATATATTTTTTACTTTCTAATTTTATTTTCTTATCTAAATTTAACAAATCATAATTATTATAATCTAACAAAGAAACATCTTTAGAATTAACCGTAGAGTATATGTAATTTGCTAGGGAAGATTTTGCGGAGCGTAATGGACCTACTATACAGAGATTATTACCTTCAAGAATAATTGACTTCCCCCATTCAGCTAAATCTACGAAAAAGGGTTCTATATCAGCTATATTCACTTTATCTCCTAACGGTTTAATATCCTTTTGACTAATGATTTTCTCTGCACTAGCGGGCAGAAGTCTTAATGCGGAGTCAAGCCTGTAATATATTAATTCTTTCCACGTTTCACTTAACTCGCCCCATGCCTTTTTAAAATCTATATCCCTAGGTAAGACTAGTCCTAAAGCATAAGTTATGCTATCCTCTTTACTTATATCTATTTTAGGAAATGAGGAGTACAATCTCTTTACTCCTAACACAACCTCTAAGATCTTATCTAACTTACCTTGCTTATATAACTCGATTCCTTCATTTACTAATTTAGGTATGATTGTAAAATAATTTGGCATGGCAACAGTTGAGTACATTAAAATTTTAGATATTACCTTATCATCCTTTATACCATATTTATATATCCTCTTAATAGCATCTATATTCTTCATACTTACTGCATTTCCTCTAAAATCTAGACAAGGAGATTGAAGAGATAGTGTATTAACTATTGATACTTTACCTAATAAGAGGTCTATTATGTAAGTTCTTCCTTCTATTATACCCCTTCTAATTTCCTTATATTTTATTTTTCCACTCATTTAACTCATCAACACTGTTGAATTTTTTAGGCAATTCAATAAATTGTATTCCCTCATTTTTATACTTATTATAAAATTTATTTATCAGAGTAGTTTTGCCACTAAAAGGTAGACCTCCTATAAATACCTTATCTTTATCGCTAAGCATCTCTTCAATGTGCTTTGCTTTGAAAATTCTCCTCATTTAAAATTCATGTTTAAATATAGAATTAAAGCATTATGGTTAGGTAGTTTAAAGAGTTTTGCAACAAAAGACGATATAAAAAGATTATAAACTATTATTACAGGTTTAGGTGCAAGGTGGGGACTATTAAATGAAGAAGCTTTTAGGCAAGGCGTATATGAGATTATAAAGTCTGAGGGAATGGTTGTCAGTAAGGAGCTACTATACGATAAAAATGGGGAAGTTTATGGAGAGCCATCTGATGTCGAATATGATTTAATAGTAAAGGACGGGAACATAATAATGATAGAAATAACTTCAGCTATAAAAAGAGGAGATCTGCCTGTAATTAAGAAAAAGAAAGAATTTTACGAGAAAAACAGAAACGTTAAAATATCTAGAGTAATAGTTGTAACACCTTTTATACATGACAAATATCCAGGTAAACTAAAGGCAATGGGAAAAGATATGGAATAGATATAATTAATCCGTAGATTGTCACGCCCTTATGGAGATGATATCGTGACGAGAATTCAACATCTCTTCAACAAGTAAAGCTATGGGAAGCTCTGTTACTTTCAAAGGGTAAATATTAATGTTAACGAAATCATATCCTCTTTCATGTAGGTCATCTTCCACAGTAGAAAAAGCCTCGATAGTCTCGTAATCTTCAGCAATTCTCATGAATATAAATGATCGAATCCAGCTATTTATATCATTTTATAATTGTCGGAACTCGTTCTTAAAAACATAAGTTATTACCAAAGTGTAGGAAATTAAGAGAATTGACGCAGTTACAACTACTTCCTTCTGACCAACGATTAAACTTAAGTACGAAAGCGTTAAGTTTCCCAAAGTATTGAACGCGCTTCCTAAAGTTGCAATAAAACCGTTATATGATGCAATAGATTCCTTAGGTATTCTCATTTGGATTATCGGTGATATAAAGGAACCGTAAAGAGTAAGTAAAAGCCAGAATAACGCTATGTGAATTATTGAAAAATTGACCGGAGTAAACAATAGGGAAAAACAATACAACGGCAGTTACTAAACCCCTAAACAATAACACAACGGTGAGAATATTGCCTTCTTTATACTTCTCTGTGACGAAAAGAGAGATTCCGCTATACAATAGAGAAAGTGAGTAATAGATAGTGTAGTTGAGGAGGAATGAAGAGGTTTAGTAAAAGAAGATTAGGAAAACCGGCAAAATTCCGTTTATAAAATTACCTAATATTGTATCAATAAAGGAGAATAACACAATCCCTCTCCTTCTGGATAACGGAGAAGGTTAGAGAGAAAACTAACTTAGCATTTCCAGTCCCTTTAGGGTATTTTATGAAAAAGATTATATTGGTTAACATCCAAACTTTTACAAAAACTAGAAAAAATCTGGACAGAAACTAGCTCAATAAGTATGAGAGGAAAGTCTTTGCTATGAGAAAATTTTATTTTCTCATTTTGCCACTTATCTATAATGAAGATTAGGGTTAGTATTATAAGTTTAAAAGGAGGTGTAGGGAAGACAACAATAGCATTGAATACTGCATTATATCTTTCCAAGAGATATAATGTGTTATATATTGATAAGGATCTACTTTCCATGGGGTCTTTAATTTTAGGATTTAATGGTCTTGGTTTCCATAAAGCAATAGTAGAAGGTTTAGGCAACCAGCAATATGAGTATAAGGTTAATAACAACTTAACGTTATTTAAGTTATATAGTGAACCTGTAAATGAGAAAGAGTTACATGATAAGATGAAAGACATTGGTGAAAAAGCTAAAAAAGCTTACGTTGATGTTATATCGAAGGGCTATGATGTAATCATAGTAGATTACGGTAGAATTTTCAGAACTAATGATCCATTAGTGTATGACGAATACGAAATGTTTAAGAAAAATTTCCCTGACTATCTCATAGCTACAGTAGGAATTACTGACGCCATTAGGAATGATATTACAAATGTCGTAAAATATTTTTTAGATACAATAAATGGAACTAAAGCAAAACCCCTCGCTTTCGTAATTAACATGGTACCTCCGATAAGTGATATTCAGAAAGAAATTGGCCAAATGGCTAGAGAAATTAGTGAGATTGTAAAATGTGATACACTTATCATTCCCTTTAACGAGAAGTTGGTACAATATAGCAATATAGGAGAAGTGGAAGAAATGCAGAAGTTGGGAAAATTAATAGAGGGAATTTTATATTAGAGATAGCATTCATACTCATTAATAAAAATGTTGTCGACACTCGATAACCAATTAAAAGGGCTATATTACGTTAAAGGTAAGGACTTCGAAATAGATTTTTATGACGAAATTAACTCACGTCTGCTGCAAGTGACTTACGCTTCAGATAAGATCGAAGAGAGGGAGATAAGATCTCTTCTAAAGGCTGAGGAAATGTTAAGAACTAAGGAGTTAATAGTGATCACTTACGATATTGAGAGCGAAGAGGAAAGGGAGGGTAAGAAGATAAAACTCATCCCCTTATATAAGTTTTTATTGACCTGATTTAGGTAGTCTTCTTTATTTATTATTATGTTATTACTCTTCATCGACTCTATAGCTTTAAATTACCATGTATTAAAAAACACTGAAGTATTAATTAAGACAAATCATCATATACTTTTATGAGTGTATGTGTTCCCTTTTCTCCTAATCCTTTAGCTACTAGGGCATTATAAAGTTGTAGTGTTAGTGCTGTACCAGGTAAAGGTACATTTAACTTATTTGCCGTTTCCAATACGTACTTTAGGTCTTTCTTTAAGTGTGCAGCTCTAAATCCTGGTTCGTAATCTCCTTTCATCATTTTCGGCATATAGTATTGCACAGTAAAGGAGTTGGCAGCACCCGTGGATAGTACTGTGAATAGCTTTTCCATGTCTATTCCCGCCTTTTTAGCTAATGCCATTGCCTCTGCTACCGCTAACATGTTTATTCCAACAACTGTCTGATTTAATAGCTTGAGCATTTGCCCATTGCCTACTCCTCCTGCATGAACTATTGTCTTTCCCATGGCCTCAAATATGGGTTTAACCCTTTGAAAAATCTCATACTTTCCCCCAACCATTATCGTTAAGGTGCCTTCTCTTGCGCCTTTATCACCTCCAGTAACTGGGGCATCTAAGAACTCAATACCGTACTTGGCTAATCTCTCCGCGAAGTTTCTTGCGTATTCTGGTGAATTTGTACTCATATCAATAACGATTAAGCCTTGATGTACTCCTTGAATCACACCATTAGGTCCAAAGAGTACTTCCTCAACGTCTGGTGCATCGGTAACCATATCTATTACTACATCTGATTTCTCAGCTACTTCCTTTGGCGTATTTGCGATTGGTATGTCAAGTTTTGCGAAGAGTTCTGTCTTACTTTTCGTTCTGTTATAGACTATTAATGGGAATCCAGCTTTGTGTATCCTCATTGCCATGGACCCTCCCATTATGCCTAGTCCTATAAAACCAACTCTCATACTTGACTCCACCGCTTAATAATATTGGTAATAGTCTCTAAAGCTTTGTGGTTGAGAAAAGGTCTCTATTTATGTATTGTATTTAATAGATGTTGTTGTATTGCTTTGTTTAATGCTTCAACTTCCTTAGACGTTAGACTCATCGATTTTCCTTAAATTCGAAGAGAAGCGTTAAATTAAAAGTAAGTTTCACGTTAGTTTCGGTAAAATTGAAATAATTTATAAGGTAGAACCTAAATAGATAAGCCCTCCCCTCAATCACCACGTGGGTTGAAAGTGCCTACGTGGAAATGTTAGCTGAGACTGTGTTTCAAGTTCGATCGAAAGATTTATTACTTAGCTCCACACTCTGCTTTTAATTAAATATAAATATTGTTATATAAATGTCAAAGCAATCCTACCCAAAATAGTTTTCCTACACGTTTTAGGCCTAGTCTTTGTACACTCCAAAAATCCCTCCTCTTCCATTTCACTAACTTGTTTTGAAATAGTTGATAAAGTTTTTTGAAGCCTATCAGCCATTATGCTAATCTCAATGGAGTTCTCGAACTTAAACAGTTTCAAGATCTCAGCCTCACTATCAGTTAGCCTTCTAGGAATTTCCACTGGCAATTCGTACTTTTTGGACATATCCTCTGTATAATTGAAAACCCTAACGTTTAGCCCAAACCTTTTAGCTAGCATTGCGTAATAGTACAAGACGAAGTTAATTATCCTCATCCCACCAATCAAGTAAAACTCCAAGTTATTTTTACCAGATAATTCATTGGCAACTTCATAGAGGATTTCTGCGAAGTCCTTGTTAACGTCAACGTACTTCCACTTATACTTCACGTTTATAATATCTAGAAACTTCTTCACGTCATTTAATGCATTATCTGCTTGCTTCCTCCTAAAGTCGTCAATGTTAAACACTCCAATGAGAACTACCTCATCAATGTTATCCCTTCCCCTTTCCGTTATACTTCTAACTATGTACTCTGAGGTAAAGCCTAATCCAAATACTAGTGTATTCCCTTCCACAGATATATTATTTTATAATAAGTTATAAGTTTGACGAAATGTGAAAAATTAAGGCGTAGTATTTGCGCCATAACTTCTCTCTTTTGATTGTATAAAGTTGTTACTGTTGTTATAGTCTGTAACACTTTTACGTGACTACTCGTTATTTTTAATCATTTCTAATCCCCTTAATGCTATTAAGTAAGCCGATGCCATATGCCTATTAAAACCCTTATCCTCTCATTAATTCTCGCATCCTTCTCTTCCTCATAAGCTTGAACCAAATCTTGCATTGTTCAATTTGGAAATACCAGTCTATAAACTTTTCGGAATACTAACGGTGCCCAGAAGTATCGGATGGGGATTATTGGTTACACTTCCTATGATTATGATAATCTACTGTTTTTATCCAGATCATTACTTGTTATATGATATCATTCTAGACGGAATTTTAGTAGGCCCTTCTCACATGCTATTAGACGTATTCACAGAAAGGGAATTTATGTTAAGAGGAATGAGAAGTGGAAAAGATTTGCTCTAGCACACTTCTCCTATGATAATCCTGCATTAAAAGAGGTTAGAGATCATGATCAAGATAATAAGTGAGACCACAAGAGAATATGATGCTAGAAGAGTTGCATTTAGCACAGAAATCCCTAGGATATAAAAAAAACGTAACCGCAGGACTTGCACTTAATGTAAGGAAGTTTTTCCTTCTTCATAAGACTATAACGCTTCTACGTAACTACTAGTTATTTTATTACAGTATTATTTATTATTTTAATAATTATTGAATTTTATCTTAACTTTAAAGTAAATATTTAACGGGAAATTCCACAGCTGTTAATTTAAACCATAACTATCTATTAAGTTCATAAGAACCATATTACAACGCTATTAAGCTTTTTAACTGTAGTATCACCAGTTACTGTAGTGACTACAGTTGTTATTCGATCTTCACCCTAAGCAGAATAGAGAAGAATTATTCGGAAGGGACTATGAAATAGAATATGTTATAAACCAGATACTCTCGGGAAACTGGGTTATAATAGGCGGTCAAAGAGAAATAGGTAAAACTAGCCTAATGAAAGTTGTTATTAACGAGCTTAGAAAAAAGTATGGTTTTAAAGGGATTTATGTAAGTTTAAGGGGAGTTAGAAGCTTAAATTCTTTATTGAATTTAATAATTTTAGAATTAAACAAGAGTAAAACTCAGATAAATTTAAGAGTTAGTATTAATTTTGTAGTAGGTTCTGCGGGAATTGAGTTAAAGAGAAACGCTAAGGCAGCCAATAGTCTAATAGAATTATTTAATTCTATTCAAGAAGAATTTGTTATAGGAATTGATGAGGTTCAGGAAATATCTAAGGCTAGTAGGCAATTTTTGGATGTTTTAGGTAACGTTTTTTCAACAAACCCTAAAGTCAAGTTCATCTTTACTGGCTCTTATGTGGGTGTTACAAAGACTCTAATTAACCCATCTGCTTCATCTCCCCTTCATGGTAGGCCACCAGCTCTACTTAACCTTAAACCTTTTAATGAGGAGTTATCTAAGGGCTTTTTAAGGAAGGGAATGGAGGAACTTAACGTTAGATTTGATAAAGAAAATGAGGTTGTGAAAAAGTTAGATGGAATAGTAGGCTGGTTAACACTATTCGGCAATTTTTATGCTATAAGAAGGATGGACTTTAAAGAAGCCTTAAACTTAACGCTAGAAGAGGGAAAAAAGATAATGATAGAAGAATTTAATCATTTCTTAGAGAGCAAAACAAATAAGCAACTTTATCTTATAGTCATGGAAACTCTCAAGTTCGTAAATAGATGGAAAGACATAAAGAGAGGCGTTGAAATAAAGATGGGAAAAGTAGATGATAAGGAATTAAGCTTAGCTTTAGATGCTTTAATTAATGGTAATTTCGTAACTAGAGGAGAAAGGAGAGAGTATACAATCACAGATCCCATATTAAAGGATATCGATTTCGAAAAGCTTTCATCTCGAAATGCGTTTATTTAAGTTAAGATGCGCTTAAACTCTATTTAGCTTATTTTTCTAAACTAGGGACTACTTCAAAATAATGAAAGCCTAATCAATTCTAAGATTAACTCAGTTTTGTATAATAATAATGATAAAATCTCTTTTTATTTGTAATCTTAATAAAGTGTTTAGAAAAATAATTATAACTTTAATGAAACTTAACACTTCTGATCAAAGAATAATCACGTTTTTGTCTTTCTCTAAATAGTAGTAAATCTGATAGTTTTCTAGCTTTTTAATGGTAGCGATTTTAAACGGAAAAAAGGCTAATGATTTTTCGAAAACACTAACGTTAAGTTACTGTAAAGTACCCTAAGACAGTTTGGTTGAGATAGTCAACAGCTTCTACAGTATAAACCCCCGGTTGAAAGAATGTAAACTTTCCCCCAGATAATGAACTAATAGAGTTTGTTATCCAACACCCGTTAAGAGAAGCTGAAATTTCAGCATTTAACGTTGCTTGTACTCTTCCGTTGTATATTAATTGTACTTGGTCGCTCAACGGTAATAACTTATACTGTGTAACTGCATAAATAAGCGGGCAGAAATAGGTTCCCGGTTCATAAAGTGATAAGGGTTTAGCTAAAGATATATTAGAGGTGGTATAATATCCTTTGAACACTTTTAACCCTACAAGGACTTGAGAGCCACATGGATATGGAGACGGAAGAAGAACACTGCCATTACTCACATTTACGTAAATCGGTTTTGTTCCATTGTAAAATAGTTCTACTATAATTCCAACCCCTTCCCCTGGGCTTATTTTTGTTGTATTTAGCTTAAGATAAAGATGAAGGTCTCCAGATGAATATTGGGCTATACGTTCCTCATTAGAATGTGTTTTTATAAATAAATTAGAATATATAGTGTGGGCAAAAAACAAAAAAGTAAACATAGATGCTAAAACAATTGTAATTGCTAAAAATGGATATATCAACCTCATTAAGATCTCATCTACTGATGTCCATTTAAATCTATTCCAACTACTGATTAATAGTTACTTGAGATATTTTATAGAAAATATAAGAATGGTTTTGTTGATATGTAGTTTGAAATTTTTTACTTCATACTGCTAGAAATTACATAATAAAATTTAGAATATTTTTCTTCTCTTAAACGTCTTCTTAATATTATCCAGTTCTTAATAAGTACTATTCACTAGACCTGAAATCCTCTTTACATTTAAGATTAATGAAATTTTGAAAATCAGTAAAACTAATAAATTCTCCATATTAGATCTTAAGTTTGCCTCATTCAATTTACTAGTTCTACAAGGGCTTAACGATACTCATGATTAATTAATTTTTAATATTTTAATTTCTTATTTTCAAGGTAGTCTTAAACTTTGGGCGTTTTCCCATAAATGTTATCAGAGCTGCTTTTTGACTTATAAAGATTTGTGGAATATTGCTACACATGATTAAGGAACAAAACTTGTGGTGGATTTCTCCAGAGTTAATTAAAGAGAACAAATATTATAGAAAGTATCAAGAATCAAAAGTGAAGCTGGAGGTTACGCTTCCAGCGTCTCTTGAACCTTTATCTTTGAATTTCTTATTTGGCTCAAGGCAGGTAGGAAAGTGAGTCAATACTTTTGATAAAAACTGTTAGAGATAAGTTACAAACCTAAGTCTATACACTTTTTGTAACTAGCCTAGTTTTGATTACTTTTAATACCATTAATACAAGCTGAGGTTAATGGCTAAAATTAAGCCCTAACTCTATATTCCTAATTCTCTCTTAAGTTTATACGTATAATCTTCTAATAGTACCATATTTCATTTTTAGTGAATTTTTTAACTATTTCTTTTAGAGCTTTATTTAAGCCAAGTTATTATTTAGTTCGTAAATGGGAATAGCTATGAAACTCTCTTCTCTATTTCTGGATATGTTAAGATTAGATAATTTTTATTTATTACTAAATTTCCATAAAATAGTAAGTCCAGATCTATTGTCTTAGTAGCTTGTTTTGGGGCCTTATTGTTTCAACGCCGGTAATAATAGTATTAAGTATGGGTTACGGTGCGGATGGTCAAATCTTGACAGCGTCAATTTGGGAAATTTTAGTCGGTCCATTATACATTTTATTAGACGTATTCACAGAAAGGGAATTTATGTTAAGAGAAACGAGAAGTGGAGGAGATTCGCAAGGGATTAATAATCATCACGTCGTACTCACCCATCAAGCACTTGGCAAGATTAACGTGATAAACTCTAGTACTCTCAATACCTACTTTACAACCCTTAGACAAGGTCTGCCTTATCTTCTCAAATCCTTGCCTATTATTCGGTAACTCGTAAAATCCACCTTGAAAATACACTACTAGTTTGTCTTTTGTATATTATTTGGTGCTACTGGGGCCTCCAAATTTTATGTTTTATTCGGGCTTTAAGCCCAAGGAAGTCAACGGCCTACACCCCAGTCAGATCTGTGTAATATAGATCTACTAATATATTTTATATAAGAGGCATGGCATGTAATGCCTATATAGAACGCCACACTCGTTGGGGGGGGGGGGAAGAAGGGTTATGGCGTTAGGTGGAGGATTGAGTCCTTGTTCTCTGCTGTGAAGCGTACTTTTGGGGAATCCGTTATAGCGACAAGTTTTTTAGGGCAAGTGGTTGAGGCCAAGTTCTGGGCTTACGTGTGGATGGTTTATTTAACGAATTCTGTAGCCGGTAGGGCTCACGGTATTAGGGTATAAGCTTGAGAAGAATATTGAAATAAATATTAATTACTAAAAAATTCTCAGTGCAACATATCATGCTTATGAAATAAACTGAAGAGGTAAACAAAGCAATTTTCAAGTAAAAGTTTTTACTCCTGAAGCTTCTTAACCCTATATAAATTTATTACTGAACGTCCAATTTTTTGTAAGGGCTGGGTAGTTCACTAATACAAGTAATACTTAATATCTGCTAAAAATGATTTTTAAAGCTGGAACTGAATATTATAAATATGCCAATTATAGTCAGGAAGGTTCATAAAAAGGCTGATGGTAGCACTATTTGGATAAGAGTAGGAGAATCACCCCCAGTAATAAAAGATGGAAATGTAATTGATGGTGGGTTTTTTATAAGAATCGGTGACGATAAAAGTGATAAAATAATTAGATTATCTGACCAAGAAGCTTTAGATATAGCATATAGGATAATAGAGGCTTATAGGAGGCATGTTAGGATTTTCACCAAACTGGACGAGCTTTCATATGAACAGTATAAGAAAAGTAAGGAAGTTGTAAAAGATGAAGAAGAGGATGAAGAAGAAATTGAAAAGATAGAAGAGAAAAGGAATTTAACTCCGGACAAAATTGAGGCTGAATTGATAGATTATTTAACAGCTGCAGGAGGAGAAACAACCTTAGATAAGGTTAGAGAAGATTTAGGAGAAGAATATGCTGCATACTTAAGAACGATGAAAAATAAGGGAATAATAATTGAGGGAACTAGAGTTAAATTAGGTAAAAACTTTAAAAATACTTAGACGATGAGGGTTTCTTCTCATAAAGTTATCTTATTTTTGAATAATTATCTGTAAACTTATACATAGATTTATTCAATTATTTGCACTTGGGATGCTCTCTCAACTGTTTTTCGATAAATTCTCTAACTCCTTAAGTCATCCTCAGTGTAAATATCTTCAATATCAAATGGATGTTCACTAATTTCTACTTTAGGAAATTTGTCTTGAATACAACATACAAACATAAGTCTTAGCATTTTCCATGCCTTCTTTGCTTCTGCATTAGATGTAGTTACTAGTCTCACTTCATCAATGTTTTCTCCCTTTCTTACTTCTTGAACCCCATCGCGACGACTTGCTCCACGAGGGCCTTCACGATCTCTTCCTTAGTCATCCCCTTGACTTGAGTGACGAAGGCCAGTAGGAGCACTTTCCCATTAAACTTTGTCGTCGCAGTTGCGTAGTTCCAGGGGCTACCAGTTATAGTTGTGGTAGCAAAAGGTGAAAAATAATGACAAAAAGTAAAAATAACCCCGGAAGGGGTAATACCATAAGGGAGAGTAATACCATGAAGGTAATGGAAGAAATAAGAGAAAAGATAAGAAAGGCAATCAAAGAAGGAGTTAGCCTAAGGGAAATAGAGGAGATAATCTTGCAAGAGGCCATGATGGAAGAGAGGGAAGCCTACCTAGAAGTTGAGGACGACCACAAGAACGGGACCTACTTCAGATATCTGGGAACCGGAGACGGAGTATTAAGAGAGCATCCCAAGTGTAAATAATTCAATAAATCTATGTATAAGTTTATAGATAATAACTCAAAAGAAAGCATAAACTCTTGAGAAATTTTGAATTTTCACTTGGAGTAAAATCTTGAGTAATACTTAAAGGGGACCGGGAAGACGTAGTACAAGGATTGGGAGATATGAAACCTTGGATAGAATACTACAATCTCCCGGTCCCCTATGATAAACTATCATCAAGGCATAAAACTCTTTTGAAAATGCACTACATACTAATCACCTCAAAAGCACTATCATCACTAGACCTATACATACTTAGAGTACTCATCGTCATGATAATATGGCAATGCTCCTACAGAGATGTAGAAGCATACTATTACACGGACATTGTAGTAAGATGGTTTCTAGGAGAACGCAAGTCAAAATCCGAAAACCACAGAAGGGCAAAGAAACTTAGGGGAGAAATAAAGAAAGCATTCAAGGAATACGCAAAAGAACTTGAGGAAAAGCTAAGCAAACTAGAAAACTACTTGCCAAGTAGTGCCTTATACGGCAAAGTTAACAAACTCTGGGCAATAGATTCCAACATAATCGAAGTACCCTTCGGAAAGAGAAACAAGGAGACATTAAAGAAAAAGCTAGAACTCAACTTGAGACAAGGAAAGTTTAGGGAAGCAGCAAACTTAATTTACTACTATATGAGGGCTAAGATTCATCGTAGATTTAAGGGTGAGTTTGCGAAGAAGAGGGGTAGGAGTTTCTTCGGCTTCAAGGTTTTATATGCTATTTCCCCAACCATGATTCTTCACGCAATTCAAGTTGAGTTTGCAAACTTTCCCGATAATAAGGTTGGTTTTGGTATGAGTGGTTATAAGGTTGTTGATAGGGGTTTCTTGGGAATGCCCTCAACTTGGATAATTGGTTTTTCTAGTTTTAGACGTTATGTTGAATTCTTTGGTATTTTCTTGAAGAGGTATTGGAGACCTTACGCTATTAACAAGGATATGGTTGAGGTTTTTGTTTACGTTATTGGAATAATTTACAATTCCTTGATTTACACTTCCGTGTTAGCAAAAGTTCCGCAAGAGGAATTTGTCAAACTCTCTAGTTAACCCTAGGCTAGGGTTAACTAGAATAATATGGGGTATGTTTGAAATTCATTTTTTCTCAACTATAAGTTATTTTATATTACAATAAAATATTAATCTTCCCTCATATTGAAAGATATAATTGACTTCTATTCTCAACTAGTTATAATATTGTTTTTCTATCACATTATATTTATTGAATTATTTGCATTCTGGACACTCTCTTAAGACTGAGAGTACCGAGAACCAGAAAGGGTGGCTTCAGACCCAAGATCCTTCCGGAGAAGTACGAGAGGACCAGCCCAGATTACGAGGACTTCCTCCAGCAGCTCGTTCTATCAGGCATGACTCCAAGTCAAGTCAAGGCCGTGTTAGCAGCCAAGGGAATACCGTATAGTGAGATCGTAATGAATCGGGTTGCCGAGAGAATATCCAACAAACTCAAGGAATACAAGAGCCGCGAACTACCTCACGATCTCCTAGCCCTTTACATCGATGTGAAGATCGTAAAGGTCAGAATCAGCGAGTCGATCATGGAGAGAGCCATTTACATTGCCATAGGAGTTGACTTAGAAGGGAATAAGTTCGTCTTGGACTACGAAGTTAGGGATAGGGAGGACTTGGACGGTTGGAAGTCCTTCTTGAGCGGACTCGTAAGCAGGGGAGTCAGCAGGGTTGACGTAATCGTGAGCGATGACTTCTCTGGACTCGATCGCGTCGTGTCCACGCTCTTTCCCTCCTCTCAACACCAGCTCTGTATAACACACATGGTTAGGAACCTCATGAGGGTCCTCCCAGACAAGGAGGAACTAATGATTAGAGTTAGGGATCTAAAGTCCTCCAGGAAGGTGGAGGAGGGAAGGAAGGCTATATTGTCCCTCAGCCAACTTGTCCAACCCTTTTCTCCAGCCCGAGCCAAGAGGCTTCTTGACGCTGCTGACAAGTATTGTTCCTTTCTCAACTTCCCCAGGGAGATTAGACACTACCTCTACACTAATAACACGTCGGAGAGTTTCAACTCGACCCTGGCTAGGTTCGAGGAGGAGCTCGGAGGTTACTTTCCCTCTCTTCGCTCCTTGGAGGTCTATCTCTACGTTTCGATCCATGAAAGTAATTCGCGTTGGAAGTTCAGGCCCATGTCGGTGATAAGGCATTACTCATATCATCTCAAACAACTCCACGCTTCAAGGTTCCAGGTGAGTCTTGATGAAGACTTTTAACCTTCTGCTTACATATTTTCTCACACAACTATACCCAGTAGCCCCGTTCCAAGAGTTTCCCTCCTCCGAACTCCCGAGCCCTCCCACCGGTCTCCCGTACCAGGTCTTGGTTGTCCAGTCTATTGAGACGTCTATCTCCTTTACCCCCTTTAATATCTCCAAGGATATCTTCCTGGCGCTTTCCAAGAGTTTCTCAATAACTTCCATCCCTTGCTCCTCCACGTAATTCCTCACGGTCTGTGGAGACACGCCATACGCCCTCGACTTGCTTTCCACCGAATCGTTCCATAAACACGCTGCGATGAGGGTTCTCGCCACCTCTTCCCCTTTCTTTCCCTTGAAGTTCAGCATGGAAAGTAATTTATATCCTATTTGTTGTAAGTTGTTTTGGTGAGGGAGTACCGGTGTTACCATCTCACTTACTCACGTGGTAATACCACATCTCCCTCACCTTAAACCTTTCTTCAATTGAATTCTTTATACTCTTATAAATTTCTTTATCTTTTATAAATTCGATATTATCCTACCAGAAATATTTTTTCTAACATGATTTTGGGTCTACCGTACTAGGTAAAGAAAAGACTCTATTGCTCTCCATGGTGATGTACCTAAAGTAGCTACTAGTTTAACCATGTTATGAATTAAAAGTTAATTAAATATTTAATTTTACTGTTTTTTACCTCTACCTCTGAGGAATAGTACTAAACCAACTAGCAACACGATTACACCGATAATAGCTAGAAAGAAACCAAGGCCAGTATATAATGCAACGTTTACCAATGAAGACGCTAATTCTTGACTTAAAACGTATTTCACTGAAATCGGAGTAGTGAGGTTATTTACCATTATAGTATCGTATTTAGGACTTAATAACGCTATTACATATCCCTTTTCTGCAATTTGTGGTACTGATTGGTTCGTCCCATTTATTTCTTGTAATATCTTTAACACTTGTCCAGAGCTCGTATTGTAAAGCAATATAGACAACTTAGTGGGGACACCTAAATCTTGTGATGTCCCCGGTTGTAAAGTAGTTGGAGTTGCTTTACTTATTGAGTTAATCACTTTAATGAGTCCAGATGATGCTAAATATCCTCCAATAAAGAACAGTGCAATGCCTACTATTAGTATTATTACCCCTACTATCAGAACTGTTTTACCTATAGCCATAATTTAAAAAGTTAAAGGAAACTATTAAGTCTTTTCAAAAGTTATACCACGTCTAAAGGATTAGTGGACACGAACTCGATATTCTTTATAACGTATTTGCTAGCACTTACACTACCGAAACTCTTCAGCTCTTTATGAACCTCGAATATAACTATCGAAGGATCACCCAATTGATATAAGCTACCAGGATTTATTGCAATAGTATCGCCTATTTTATCCATTGAGGTACTTTCATGAACGTGACCGTGGAGTGAAATAAGCGGTTGGAATTCGGTAATTAAATCAAGTACTGCTTTTGAACCAACATGAGATTTCCTTAAACCAACCTTTGCGTTATCCAATTTAGTGTTTAAAGGAGGCATGTGAAAGTTCATAATTAATCTTTCCTTATCAGCATCCTTAAGTAGAGATTTACCCTTTATGTATAATTCAGAGTCTGGGATTTCCCTATATGAATTTCCTATTGGAGAACCATAACCTAATGAGACTATCTGAATTTCCTCCAGATTTATTACATTTTCATTGATCGGTTTACCCCCATAATTCTTAAGAATAGACTCAAGTTGTAGAATATCACCATGTGCTGAAGACCAAAATACCCTTTCTAAACGAAACACTTCATCTGCTATTTTAACCCATCTTGACATTTGCTCAGTTACTTTTTCACTAATTACTTTCTCCAGTTTACTCTTATCGCTCTTTATATCCTCAATTACCTCCTTCTTATCTATTACTATATATTTCCCAGACCTTAACGCATCTTCATTAAGGTTATTCAAATTAACCTTCTTCCCGTTTAGAAAATACTTTCCTCCAACGTCCTCTACAAACATTATCTCTTTAGCCATCAATCCCCCACTTACGATGAGAAAGTCGACTTTCCTAGCTTTTGCAATATTTAGTGACCTCTTAAATGAGTACTCTGACCCATGAACATCGGTAAAGAATCCTATCTTAAATTTAAAGACCATCTTATCTTAAATTTGTAATTACAAATTAAAAAATTAATAGTCCTTTTTCTCCTTCTTTTCCATTACTTCCAGCAAGTAAACCCACGCTAAAAAACAAGGATCCACTTGCTGTTTTTTCTTTCCCTCACTCACTTTGAAACCCTCCTTAGGAAGTTTTTAACTCTTTCCCATGCGTCTTCAGAGGCCTCTTTATTGTATGAACGTCCCCTATCGTTAAAGAACGCGTGATAAGCTCCGGGATAAATTTTGAGCTCTAAATCCTTCTTATACTTTATTACAGCGGAAATTAGATCTGGTAACCCAGCATCTATGGGTGGATCCTCTCCAGCATATAGACCTAATATTGGCCCCTTTATTTTCTGAATTGTCTCCAATGGCTGGGGATTCCTGCCATAGAAAACTATTGTCCCATCTAATGGTACTTCAGTTGCTAACTGAAATGCTAAACCCCCGCCCATACAGAAGCCCATACTAACTATCTTTTTAACACCTTGTGAGCTTACATACTCATAAGCCTTAATCGCGTCCTTTATCATCTGTTCCTCTGTCTTTTGTCTATTTAAAACCAATAACTCAGCTACTCTTTTGCCTTTTTCATCTAACGCTGACATTATTTGCTGATAAGAGTTTGGATCATTCCTCTTTTCTGGTGGTATATTCCATACTTTCATCATTACGTTCTGGATGTTCTCTTGATTCAGAACGTCCTCATTTCTAGTGTATAATTGTGGAGCAAGTGCCATGTAACCCTCGTTTGCCAACCTTCTTGAAATGTCTTTTATATTGTCGTTAAGACCCCATATTTCATGTATTACTATCACTGCCAATTTAGGATTTTCTGGAGAAGCTAGGAAAGCCCTTATTTTAGCACCCTCTGAATCGTAAGATATTTCCTTTTCCATATTTACCTTTACCGGCAAATGGTTTAAAAGTTAACTATCTATTTTTGTTAGATAAAAAAAAATAAGTAACTTTAAATTAAGCCGGAATATAGCAACAAATCATAAACCATTGCATATGCATTATACGTTCCAGGACCAGTGACGTAGTTCCATCCATAATGGGCTGGGAATGGATTATTTCCACTAGTTATTGGTATCCAAGCTACCTTACCTACAAAATTACCTAGTGGAGATTCTATTATACCTTGATATGAAATGTGATACAATGCAAAGTTGAGTGCACCTAATCTGGTACCCGCTAAGGAAACCATTGCAGCAGTCATAGGTGCTGCTCCACTAGTTCCATACCATACGAACAATTGACCGTTGAATACTAAAGGTAAACCGAAACCGAATTCTGGAATATTATAACCACCAGCAGATACGAATGCGATATCTGGATAAGTCCTAACTACAGTAGGAGTAAATGGAATCAGTGAAGTTATCTCGTAACTTTGTGCTGGATAAACTACGCTATTACCTCCAGTACTATAATCCCAGCCACTTATTTCCACAATACTGCCATTAGATGATGCATTAAGGAATACTCCACCAACTGACGTTACATAGGGATCTGACTCAGGGTACCATATAGTATTATATGTTCCTATATGGAAATTAGGAGGAGGATGATCACTTTCAAATCCCCAATCGCCAGAGGCCGCCAATACGGAAATTCCTTCTGCAGCTGCTTGCATCATTATATTATGAATCATATATAGCATTGCAGGGTAATAAGCTGCTAGGAAACTTTCTGGAACCGTTACAGAGATTGAAATAACATTAGGATTTATGTAGTTAACCATGTAATAGTACTCATAATAATAGTTTAGTAAATTGCCCACTAATTGAGGACCACCCACATAGCCGTTGCTGAAGACTATCGTAATGTCAGCTGCTGGTGCAAAGGCACCAGACCATTCTGCATCTAACTCGTTTTCGCCAGACTGACCTCCAGTAGTGACATTACCAAAATATATAACGTTTAAATGACCAGTTCTAGGTATACCATAAAGTTGCCAGAACAGATAGATATCTGATACATTTATAAAGGACTCAGGAACTCCCTCAATCGCGATGTTACTACCGTTGCCGTTGTAATCGTGTTCATAGGCCATGGTAAAGTTGAAATACTTCCCTATTGTCATTGGTGAAATTATGGCCTTTGAAACTAATCCACTTTGAGCTTTAACCATATCTAAATGCCACGCTTGTTTTATCACGTTAACTACCTTGGGATCTAGACTATCTATCCCAACTACTCCTAATACGTATTTTCCAACGTTGTATGGTAATGAGGGAGTTACATTATTAGAGTAGTAGTAAAATGGTCCAATATCCTTAATTCCTAGCAGACCAAACCAGTAGAGGTTCTTAAATGGATAGTAGTAAACGTTAATGTAAGTGTGAAATGCATTCTCTACGCTTCCCACGGTTCCATTAAATACTAGTATTAGACCATAATTGCCTAAAAATTCTAAGTTATAGGATTTTAGATAGCTTATTAGAGAATTCACATAGGATTTTGAAGGATAGTAGTACTCCCTAAACTGAGATGGAGTAAGCCATTTATGAAAGTGTGACGCTTGGAGGTAAGTTTCGTTAAGATATGATTGTAGAGAAGGTAAATTAGTGAAATTTAAGAGAACTGCTATGTATAGTGGTTGGATGGTGTTGAGAGGTTCTACAAATTCTGATCCTGGAACTATTGAGTATTGTGGAGAAGATGTTTGTATATAGTAATATTGTTCTTGACTTTGCGCTATAGTTGCTAGGAAAGTCGTAGTACTTAGAACTAATATCAGAAGTAACATTAACAACCTTTTTAACATTACATTTTCACTTTCCATAATATGCTTTATCAATCATTTAATATAAACTTTATTCATATTTCAATTATTGTTGATGAACAACATATATTGAATCCCAGAAGGACTTCTCGTAGTACTGAATAGTGTAAGCAATCCTTCTAAGTCTATCAACTTGGTAATCCTCAACTAATTTAACGATCCTATCCTCCAACTCCTTATAAGAACCTCTGAATGCATCAAAGAATCCCGTCTCCCTAATCCCAAATCTCTCCTTTATCATATCCCCAAATCTAGTTACAACATTAGCCCATACTGGTAAATTCACAATTCCAGCAAATAGGAACTCTGAGGGTTTCGCGTAATTAGCTAACCAGGATAAATAGTGAGTGTAGCTTATAGCTTGAGGTGATACATTATATAGTAATGGGTCCTTTACCTCAATTCCCAACTCATTCATCAGTTTTACTAACTCCTTCAAAGCAGCATAATCTCCATCCACTAATATCTTAAATATATCAAGCTCCTCCATATTGGTACTCTTGGATAGACCTATTGCTAATGACCTTAAATCGTGGTTTACAATGTACCATTGGTTTATAACGAAACTATTAACTACCTCCTTTCTCAACACCTTCTCCTTTAATAAGGGGTGATTGATTATTTGCCCATTTAATCCTTCTAACTCTTTTCTTATCTGTTCTAGTATATTCATAACTATAAATTACAAAGCTAGATTATAAATCATTTTATAAGTTGCTTATATCTAGCCATAATAAATTGCTCCTTCACAGCAGCTAGATAAATTTTTATGTTAGTTAGTTAACAAACAAGCAATGAGAAGAATAGACGTATATGATCTATTAATAGGAAAGGGTAATTATGTAGATGATATATCATATAAGGGAAGATATGCAGTATTTATCAGAAGTCCATACCCCCATGCGAGAATAGTTAATATCAATAAAGAAGATGCAGAAAGAAGAGGTGCACTAGTTCTAACTGGTAAAGATTTAGTATCTAGAAGGGTTGAATCTGGCGAAAGAGAAGGAGCTAGTTTAACAATTCCATTGATGGCGATAAATAAGGCATTATACGTTGGTCAACCAGTAGCTTTAGTTATTGCAAACGATCCTTATGAAGCTACGGATTTAGCAGAATTAGTTCAAGTTCATTATGAACCGTTAGAAGGTATAGGAAGCATCGAAAAAGCACTACAGAACAAAGTAGTAGTATTTGAGGATTTGAAGACAAACGTAGTAAGAGAACAAACCTTTGAGTTTGGAAAGATTAATACGCAAGGTAGGCACTTAGAATTAGATTTATACTGGTCTAGAAGTTCTGGAAATCCAATAGAACCTTATGGGGCAATTATAATTCCAACAGATGATGGATTGACCATAATTTCGAATCAGCAAGCAGGGAACGTAGTATCCAATGAAATCCAGAAGGCATTAGGAGTTAAAGTAATCCATAAGAACGCTAGGCAAGGAGGAAGTTTTGGTGAGAAGTTCTCTCTAGTCAGATATTTGACAGTATTAGGCTTTGCAGCGTTAAAGTTTAATGTACCAATAAAGTGGATTGAAACTAGAACTGAGCATTTGATGGCATCAAACGGAAGTGGACCAGAAAGGAAATTCAAAATTCACGCCTATTATTCCTCTGATGGAAGAGTAAATAGTTTAGATATCCACATATGGGAAGATGTTGGTGCCTCTAGAGACGCTGGCCAACCCTTTAAACCTTTAGGGTTCTTAACGGGACCATATAAGATTGGAGGTATAAGATATACTGGAACCTTAGTTGCCACAAATAAGAACCCAGCTGGAGCATTTAGAGGTGCTGGTACGCCACCTCATACATGGGCACTGGAAAGAACAATGGATGCTATAGCTGATGATTTAGGTATTAGTAAGGCTGAAGTGAGAAAAATTAATGCAATAGATATCTTTCCCTATGATACTGGATTTGCGTACTACGATTCTGGAAATCCGAAAGGCTTACTAGATTTAGCATTATCAAGAAATGACATCTTTGCATTGAGGAATAAGAACACTGGAGTAGGCTTAGCATTATCAACTGATCCCAGTACGCCTTCTGGTAGTGAGAGAGTGAAAATTAAGGTTAAGAATAACAAAGTTGTAATCGGTTTGGGATTCGGTCCAGAGGGTCAAGGCAACGAGCATTCAGCAGTAGTAATGGCTTCAAGACTATTAGGAATAAGCCCAGATGACGTTACATATGAGATTCTAGATAACACTGAATTACTAACATCCTTTGGACCTGGAGGAAGTAGAATGGCGATTTACACTTTTGGAGCAGTTTCTGGAGCGGTAGAAGAGTTAAAGGCTAGATTGAGGAGGAAGGCTGAAGTTATCCTAAACGATAAGGTCGTTGACTATAGGGATGGGTACTTTATAGGAGAAAATGGAGGAAAAGTTAGAATTACGTCACTTGAGGGAGAAGAGGTTGACTTCACTTACACATTGCAAGGTAAGTATAGATTCAATGCCTATCCATTCGCCTGTGATTTGGCAGTAGTTAGAATTGAGGACGGTAAGATAAAGCCAATAAAACACGTGGTTTACATTGACCCTGGAACTCCAATAGATGAGGATTTAGTAAAGGAACAAGTAATAGGAGGTACTGCAATTGGAATTTCTCTCGCGCTATACGAACGTTACGCATACGATGATAACGCTAACTTATTAACAACCAACTTAGCGGACTACGGAATGCCAACAGCTGCTGATTTACCAGAGATAGAGGTTAACATAGTTCCAACTCCTTCTCCCTCAACTCCTTATGGAGCTAAGGGAATAGGGGAAATTCCGGTTGGAATAGCTGCAGCTGCAGTCACTAGCGCTATTGAAGACGTTATAAAGAGAAGGATAAATAGAGTTCCAGTAAGCCTAGAAGGCCTTTTTGAATAAGCGCTTTAATTCATTTAAATTTATTTTTGAAACACGAAGAGGTAAACCTATGAATGTAATTTTCGATGTATTAAACGAGATCCATGGGTTTTTTGGTGCACTGTGGGCAGGAGCAGCACTACTTAACTTCTTAATTAGACCTCAGGAAAAGAGGCAATTTGAGAGGATAGGGAAATTCTTTCTGATAACGTCAATTATTACAATAATAACTGGGATAGTAATTTTTGCCTATATTTACCTAGCCCCTTATCAAGGGAATCTATTCCTAGTCGCTGCAATTCTACGTTCAAGTTTAGATATTAGGATAAGGGTCTTCCTAAACTTAGTAGGAGGAGCTTTTGGGTTATTGGCGTTTGGGGCAGGGATTGTTATAAGCAATAGGATAAGACTTATGATACGTTTTAAGGAGGGAGATACCAGGGTATTGGAATTAAGAAAGAGCGTAAGCAACTTATCTAAAATAAGCTTGATCTTCTTACTCCTCTCATTGGCAATGATGATACTAGCTGGTTCAATAGCACAAGTTATAACTTAGAAAGGAAGAAATTCATATTATGGCATTTGGTTATAGATTAGATAGGAACGCAGCAACCTTTAATTTATGGGCTCCCTATCAAAGAAACGTTAAGTTAAAGATACTAAATAAGGGAATTTATGAGATGGAAAGAGATGAGAAGGGATACTTCACCATTACGTTAAATAACGTGAAAGTTGGTGATAGATATAAGTATATTTTAGATGACGGTAGTGAAGTGCCAGATCCGGCTTCAAGGTATCAGCCAGAGGGAGTTCATGGCCATTCTGAAATTATTTCACTAGATTTTAAAGGGGATGATGAGAACGGTGTAAAGGTAAAAAGGGAAGATCTTATAATTTATGAACTTCATACAAGTACATTTACATCAGAAGGTACTTTTGAAGGAGTGATAAAGAAGCTGGACTACTTAAAAGAACTTGGAGTAACTGCAATAGAAATAATGCCTATTGCACAGTTTCCAGGGAAAAAGGATTGGGGTTATGATGGAGTTTACTTGTACGCTGTACAGAACTCTTATGGAGGACCAATTGGGTTTAGAAATCTAGTAAATGAGGCTCATAAACTCGGATTAGCGATAATATTAGACGTAGTTTATAACCACGTTGGGCCCGAAGGGAATTACATGGCCAAGTTAGGGCCCTATTTCTCAGAGAAATATAAAACACCTTGGGGTTTAGCATTTAATTTTGACGATGCTGGAAGTGATGAAGTTAGAAAGTTCATACTAGAAAATGTTGAATATTGGATAAATGAGTCTCACGTTGATGGATTCAGACTTGATGCTGTTCACGCTATTATTGACAATTCTCCAAAACACATCTTAGAGGATATTGCTGATGTAGTCCACAAATATGGTAAGATTGTAATAACTGAGAGTGATTTAAATGATCCTAGAGTTGTTAATCCTAAGGAGAAATGTGGATATAATACTGATGCCCAGTGGGTAGATGATTTCCATCATGCAATCCATGCATTCTTAACTGGTGAGAGGCAAGGTTATTACAGTGATTTCGGTAGTCTAGATGACATAGTTAAATCATATAAAGAAGTCTTCGTATATGATGGAAAGTACTCTAATTTTAGAAGAAAAACTCACGGAAAACCGATTGGTGATCTAGATGGTTGTAAGTTCGTAGTTTACATTCAAAATCACGATCAAGTTGGCAATAGGGGTGGAGGAGAGAGATTAATTAAACTAGTTGATAAGGAGAGTTATAAGATTGCTGCAGCACTCTACATGCTTTCACCATATATTCCGATGATCTTTATGGGAGAGGAATACGGTGAGGAAAATCCGTTTTACTACTTTTCCGACTTTTCTGATCCTAAATTAATACAAGGGGTCAGGGAGGGTAGAAAAAGAGATAATGGTCAAGAGACTGATCCACAGTCAGACTCCACATTTAACGCCTCTAAATTAAGCTGGAAGGTAAATGATGACATTTTTTCATTTTACAAGACTTTAATAAAAATAAGGAAAGAATACGGTCTAGCCTGTAATAGGAAATTGACCGTTGAAAATGGCAATCATTGGTTAACTGTGAAAGGAAATGGATATTTAGTAGTTTACGTGTTTTCCCAATCGATAATTGAAATGAAATATAGGGGGACTCTAGTTTTATCCTCCAATAACTCTTTCCCATCACAAATTGCAGAGAATAAGTATAAATTAGAAAAGGGATTTGCTTTATATAAACTTTAGGGCAAGAGAGTTTAAAAATTCCTATAAACGACTATACTTTAGATGATAAGTAAAAACAAAATTGATGAGGAAGAGAGAAGGAGAAGAGAAGAAGTTAAAAGGTTAGTAATACTCTTATCAATGTTAAGATAAAGGTTTTTTTAAACTCAAATAATAATAAATATCACTATGTCAGTATTCTTCAGAACTAGGGATAGACCTCTACGCCCTGGAGATCCATATCCATTAGGTTCAAATTGGATAGAAGATGAGGATGGAGTAAATTTTTCCTTATTCTCAGAGAATGCAGAAAAAGTTGAATTACTCCTTTATTCACAAACAAATCAAAAGTATCCAAAGGAGATAATAGAGGTTAAAAACAGAACGGGAGATCTTTGGCATATATTAGTCCCAGGGCTGAGACCCGGGCAACTTTACGCATACAAGGTTTATGGTCCGTATAAACCGGCGTTAGGATTGAGATTTAATCCTAATAAGGTTTTAATAGACCCTTACGCTAAAGCCATAAATGGTAATGTGATTTGGAACGATGCAGTATTTGGTTATAAGATAGGAGACCAAAATCAAGATTTAAGCTATGACGAGAGGGATTCCAGCGAATATGTACCTAAAAGTGTTGTGATTAACCCATACTTTGAATGGGACGATGAGGATTTCATTAAGAGGAATAAGGTTCCATTAAAGGATACAGTAATTTATGAAGTTCACGTAAAAGGATTTACAAAACTTAGATTGGATTTGCCGGAAAACATAAGGGGATCTTATGAAGGTTTAGCCTCAGAACAAATGATTAGCTATCTCAAAGATTTAGGGATTACTACTGTAGAATTAATGCCGGTTTTTCACTTCATTGATCAAAGATTTCTGATAGATAAGGGGCTAACAAATTACTGGGGATATGACCCAATAAACTTCTTCTCCCCGGAATGTAGATATTCCAGTAGCGGCTGTTTAGGAGAACAAGTATTCAGTTTCAAGAAAATGGTAAACGAATTACATAACGCAGGAATCGAGGTTATAATTGATGTAGTTTATAATCATACTGCTGAGGGAAATCATTTAGGACCAACGTTAAGTTTCAGAGGTATTGATAATATAGCATATTATATGCTCCAACCAGACAATAAAAGATATTATTTAGACTTTACCGGAACTGGCAACACGTTAAATCTTAGCCATCCAAGAGTTATCCAGATGGTCCTAGATAGCTTAAGATATTGGGTTACGGATATGCATGTAGATGGCTTTAGATTTGACTTAGCAGCCGCTTTAGCTAGGGAATTGTACAGCGTTAATATGTTAAATACGTTCTTCATTGCATTACAGCAAGATCCAATATTGTCACGAGTAAAACTAATAGCTGAGCCGTGGGATGTAGGACAAGGAGGATATCAAGTTGGGAATTTCCCACATCAATGGGCAGAATGGAATGGAAAATATAGGGATTCTATAAGGAGATTTTGGAGAGGAGAAGCGTTACCCTATAGCGAGATTGCTAACAGGCTATTAGGTTCACCAGACATCTACTTAGGTAATAATAAAACACCATTTGCCAGTATAAACTACGTAACTTCGCACGATGGTTTCACATTAGAAGATTTAGTTAGTTATAATCAAAAACACAATGAGGCGAATGGATTTAACAATCAAGATGGAATGAACGAGAACTACAGTTGGAATTGTGGTGCAGAAGGAACTATAAATGACCAAAACGTAATTATGTGCAGAGAGAAACAGAAAAGGAACTTCATGATAACGTTACTTATTAGCCAAGGAACTCCCATGATATTAGGAGGAGATGAGTTAAGTAGGACACAAAGAGGAAATAATAACGCGTTTTGCCAAGACAATGAGATAACTTGGTTTGATTGGAATTTAGATGAGAGAAAATCAAAATTTTTAGGGTTTGTTAAAAAAATGATCCAATTTTATAAAGCGCATCCGGTATTCAGAAGGGAAAGATATTTTCAAGGAAAGAAGTTATTCGGCATGCCATTAAAAGATGTAACATTTTACACTCCAGACGGTAAGGAGGTTGATGAGAAAACGTGGAATTCCCCAACGCAAACTGTTATCTTCGTGTTAGAGGGGAGCGTAATGGATGAGATTAACATCTACGGAGAGAGAATTGCAGATGATTCATTCTTAATAATACTTAACGCAAATCCCAATAACGTAAAAGTGAAGTTTCAAAAAGGTAAATGGGAACTAGTTGTTTGTTCTTATTTAAGAGAGATAAAACCAGAAGAAAGAATTGTAGAAGGCGAGAAGGAATTAGAAATTGAGGGAAGAACTGCATTAGTTTATAGGAGGATAGAACTATGATAACAGGCACATATAGGCTGCAACTAAATAATGGATTCACTTTTTATGATGTAATAGAAAATTTGGATTACTTTAAGGAATTAGGAGTATCACACCTATACCTATCTCCAATACTTAAGGCTAGACCAAGGAGTACTCACGGTTACGATGTAGTAGATCATAGCGAAATTAATGAGGAATTAGGAGGAGAAGAGGGATATTTTAGACTAGTTAAGGAGGCTAAGAGTAGAGGTTTAGGAATCATACAAGATATAGTACCAAATCACATGGCAGTACATCATACTAATTGGAGGCTTATGGATCTGTTAAAGAATTGGAAGAATAGTAAATATTATAACTATTTTGATCACTATGATGAAGATAAAATTGTCCTTTCAATTCTTGAGGACGAGTTAAATATCGTTATAGATAAGGGATTGATAAAAGTACAGAAGGATAAAATAGAGTATAGAGGACTTATATTACCGATAAACGATGAAGGAGTTGAGTTCTTGAAAAGAATTAATTGCTTTGACAATTCATGTTTAAAGAAAGAGGACATAAAGAGATTACTATTAATGCAATATTATCAGCTAACTTACTGGAAGAAAGGTTATCCAAATTATAGGAGATTTTTCGCAGTAAATGATTTGATAGCTGTTAGGGTAGAATTGGATGAAGTATTTAGAGAGTCCCATGAGATAATTGGCAAGCTACTTGTTGACGGTTTAAGAATTGACCACATAGATGGACTATATGACCCTAAAGAGTATTTGGATAAGCTAAGACAGTTAGTAGGAAATAACAAGATAATATACGTAGAGAAGATATTGTCAATCAACGAGAAATTAAGAGATGATTGGAAAGTAGATGGTACTACTGGATATGATTTCTTGAACTACGTTAATATGCTATTAGTAGATGGAAATAGTGAAGAGGAGTTAACTGAGTTTTATGAGAGTTTCATTGGAATAGAAATCAATATAGATGAGTTGATAACGCAAAGTAAAAGATTAGTCGCAAATCAGTTGTTTAAAGGCGATATTGAAAGGTTAAGCAAGTTACTAAACGTCGATTATGAATATCTGGTAGATTTTCTAGTATGTATAAAAAAGTATAGGACATATTTACCATTTGAGGATATTAGCACGATAAAGCAATGCGATAAGGAGGGAAGGTTAAGGAATGAAAAGGGAATCATGAGACTCCAACAATACATGCCAGCAATCTTCGCTAAGGGCTATGAGGATACTACCCTCTTCATCTACAATAGGTTAATCTCACTAAACGAGGTGGGGAGTGACCTAAGAAGATTCAGTATAAGCATCGAAGACTTTCATAACTTTAACCTAAGCAGAGTAAATAGTATATCAATGAACACTCTTTCCACTCATGATAGTAAATTCAGTGAAGACGTTAGAGCTAGAATATCAGTACTATCTGAGATACCAAAGGAGTGGAAGGAGAGGGTAGCATATTGGCATGATTTGTTAAAACCAAATATTGATAAAAACGATGAGTATAGATTTTATCAAACACTTGTGGGAAGTTATGAGGGATTTGATAATAGGGAGAGAATTAAGAACCACATGATTAAGGTCATAAGAGAAGCTAAGGTACATACAACATGGGAAAATCCAAATTCAGAGTATGAAAATAAAGTTTTGGACTTCATAGATGGCGCATTTGAGAGCAGTAGTTTTAGAAATGATTTTGAAAATTTTGAAAAGAGAATAGTTTATTTCGGTTATATGAAATCATTAGTTGCAACGACACTTAAGTTCCTTTCGCCAGGCGTACCAGATATTTATCAAGGAACTGAAGTTTGGAGATTCTTACTTACAGACCCAGATAACAGAATGCCGGTGAATTTCAAGAAACTAAGGGAATTATTAAATAATTTGACTGAAAAGAACTTAGAACTTTCAGATCCAAGAGTCAAAATGTTGTATGTTAAGAAACTGCTACAGCTTAGAAGAGAGTACTTACTAAACGATTATAAACCATTACCCTTTGGCTTCCAAAGGGGAAAAGTAACTGTTCTTTTCTCACCAATAGTAACTAGGGAGATTAAAGAGAAGATTAATATAAGGCAAAAAAGCGTGAATTGGATCAGAAATGAGGAAATTAGTAGTGGAGAGTACAATTTGAGTGAGTTAATTGGGGAGCATAAAGTTGTTATATTAACTGAAAAAAGTGGTTAAAGTTGTTTTAATGCTAACTCTATTGCCGTATCTAATTGTGTATCACTATTACTTGCATAATCCTCTGGCTTAATCTCAACAACTATGTCTGGATCTACTCCGTAATTCTCTATACCGAAACCTACATCCTCGAAGTTAACAGCAAACTCTGGTTGACTGATATAAGTATTATCAACTAATCTATATCTGGGTCTTATACCAACAACACCTCCCCAAGTTCTTCTACCAATAAGTACTCCTAGCTTGTACTTCTTGAACAAGAATGAAAAGATATCACCATCAGACCCAGCATGTTCATTAGTTATTCCCACTAAAACCTTAGGAGATGAGAAATACGGCATAGGTATTGGTTTTCCATTCCTAGGATGAACATAGCCAACCCTCTTTAAGAGTAGCTTCTCTAAGAGTAACCCTGAGATGAAACCACCCCTATTGAACCTAACGTCAACCACTAATCCTTCTCTGTGAAATTCGGACATGAACAATCTGTAAAACTCAGCGAACCCTTGATACATCATATCTGGTATGTGAATATACCCTAACCTACCCTTACTCTTCTCGTGAACGTATTCCCTATTCTTCTCAACCCAGTATCTATATATTAGAAACCTTTCATCTTTTAACACTTTAACCGTAACGCGTTTATTCTTACCGTCATTAGTTATTACGTCAAGAATTACTTGATCCTTATTTACTAGATGAGAGTAAATGTTGCCGTTAGCCTCTTCCCCATCAATAGCTTTTATACAATCTCCGACGTTCAATTGAACACCAGGATCCCTTAATGGGCTCCTCTCATTCTCATTAGTGGAATCCCCAACGTAAATTTTTGTAATCTTGTAACATTTATTGTTCTCGTTATATTCAAACTCTCCACCTAAACCACCAACTGATAACGGTTCTGGAGTATCGTAGTCGTAAGCTGTCTCATAGGAATGGGAAGTCCTAGTCTCACCTTGCATCTCTTGAATTATATCAGATAACTCGAACCTAGTACTTACCCTATCTAAAAGTCTCTCGTATTTGGGTAAGACTGAATCCCAATTCTTTAATCTCTCCTCATTCCAATAATTCTGCTTCATCAACTTCCACGTTTCCTTAAGCATTTGTCTCCATTCCTTTTCTGGCTCTACATAAACCTTGACTCTAGATAAATCTATTACCCCACCTTTCCTTCCAGCTGAGTTAAAATCTGGTTTAGCATTAACGTCAAATAATCTTAGATTATCCTTGAGCATTAAAAGTATTTTACTTTTATCGCTTGACAAGGAGAAGCTTGACACATTGTCTGCGTATAATTCCTTTGCCTTATTCTCTAGGTCATAAACTTCTAACCTACCAAATACATCTCCAGTCTGTGTCCTCAGCCCCCTTATTGGATAAGAGAATAGGAAGATCTTGTTGTTCTTAGCTCCAGCTATTTGAACGTAATTTTCCTCTTCAATCGGGAACGGAATTACTCTATCTTCAATTCCCTCGATTACGACGTTTTTATCGTTACTACTAGACTCATCTAATGGCTGGTTAAATGGGGAATAATAATTTCCTAGAACTACTAGGTATGGCTTAACAACCCTCTGGAAACTTAAATTAAATATTACCTTATCGTTAGTTGGGTCTAAATGCCTTGCAGCCAAAAAATATAAATATCTACCATCTGGGTCAAATGACGGTGAAAAGTCATACCCATAGGGAGTTGTTATCCTAACAATCTTCCCGTCAATGCGGGCAAGCTTTATTGATTGAGTGTAATAGCCTTCTGGAAAAGCGTAAGCAAACCACTCACCATTTGGATGCCAATCAAATTCTAAAATTAAGTCATATTCGCTCTTATCTATTAATCTGGCGTTATCACTATCAATCTCGTAAACCCATAACTCAAGCTTATTGTTAGATAATAATATCTTCTTACCATCTGGAGAAACCTTGACTCTCTCTATCCTAGCAAAATCCCTATTTATTACCTTCTCATTTCCATCCTTACCTAAAATCACCAATTTATCATCATCGTTTACTCCTATCACATCACCATTAGGCAAAGCTTGAATCTGCCTATATTTTACACCTTGTTTCTTGCCCAACTGAACTGCGGGGCCATCCCACGGCCTCATTAAAAATGCCTTACCCCTACTTGTTAATGCTATATAATTACCATTTACAACAGCCTCATTCATGTATTCTATCACACTAACGAATTTCGGTTGCCTCTTCTTCCTATCAGTAGGTAAGTCAATATCCAGTTTAGATAAGCTGTCCTTTTCTGGATCGTACAAATATATATCACCAGCGTTTTGAAAAACAATCCTCTTACCATCGCTATTTGCATTCCTACAATAGAAATCGGTGAAGTTGGTATGCCTCCTTAAATCCTTACCGTTCAAATCAACTGAATAAAGATTACCAACCCCTTCATGATTGGATAGAAAGTAAACCCTTTCTTTAACTATCATGGGCCAACTAACGTTACCATCTAAACTAACAAACTTCTCGAAGGTTTTACCACCATCACGGGAAATCCATAATTCACCCTTAGTTCCACCCTTATACCCTTTCCAATTTGGTAAATCTTGATAACCCCTTACAATTACTATTACATTATCCCTTTTTACAATATTGGATAACATGCCGAAAGGCAATTTCTCTGTCTCTCCGTTATTCACATCTGCCTTATACGCCTCATTCCATTGACCAAAAGGAGTGTGAAAGTCAGTTATTACAATAATCTCGTCCTCTGAAAGCCAATTAGCAACCCTACTATTCCTACTACCAAAATAAGTAACCCTCCTAGCTTGCCCATCTTCAACAACGTAAATATCTCCACCTTGCTTACCACTCTTAAGCCAAACAACAGTAAACGCAACTTTTCTACCACTTGGACTTATTTTAGGCCTTATGGAAACTCCTAAACCACTTGTTATCCTAAGCGGCTTCATGTCTTTTAAAGAAAGAAGCCAAACGTCATCGTCTGAAGTAAATGATATTAGATCCCCTCTAATGTCGGGATACATATAGTACGCTTTCATATGATAATGTATAACTTTAAGTATATAGTGTTTTCCACTGTTTAGTTAAATCTTTCAATTTCTTTAGATATTGAACTCATTAAATTTTTCTGGGATTCAGAATCTATCGTTGCATTAAAGGTAAGTTTAACATATCTAGATAAAAATTGAATCTATCCATAAAGCAGTTTTCCACAAAACTCTTTTACTCCAATTAGATCCTTTAGATTATGAGACCTTATGTAATAATATTTAGCACGTTATCAATAGATGGTAGACTCGCAACGAAAACTGGTTATAGCGAATTAAGTTGCCCTTATGATAAGCAAAGACAACATGAGATAAGAAGTGAGGTTGATGCAGTAATGGTAGGAGCTAATACGGTAAGAGTAGACAACCCATCATTAACTGTAAAGTATAGTAAAAATAGGAGAAACCCCATTAGAGTAGTGGTGACTAGAAGTTTCAATCTAGACCCTTCATATAAGATATTCACCACACCACCCTCAACAATAGTCTATACTTCTAATTACGAAAGTGAAAAAGTTGAGGAATTTAATAGGAAAGGAGTAATTGTTAGGAAATTTCTTCATTTAGATGACCTTTTAGAGGACTTATACAACAGCTTCAACGTTAAAAGACTAATGGTTGAAGGAGGTGGACATTTAATATGGTGGTTTATAAGAGACAATCTTTATGACGAAATTAGAATAACAATTTCTCCTAGAATTTTTGGAAATGGAGTCAGTTTTGCACAAGGAGATGGGTTTATTGGTGAGGATTCGCCTAGGCTCACGTTAATTGATGCCAAAATTTGCGAATGTAGGAACGAAGTCCATCTTACGTACCAGAAATACATGGCATAAAAAATATTTAGATCATATTATTAGCGATTATTCGAAAGTTTTCTCCTAATCTATTGTATGTTGAATACTCAATAGAACATAAATATTTTGGTGAAAAATATTGCAAAATCCTTTGATTAGAATTAATATCTGTCTTTCTACAAGCAATATAGGAGGTTCTTATTCAATATCAGTGCTAAGCTTAGGCAAAGGATTCACCAATGGAGTGTTGTTAAATTCGTGGAAATGTTAAAGGCTCAAGCAATAGACCTTGTTGAGTTTTCTGAGGCTTACACTTCCTCCATTAATCCCCTTGATGATAAGAAGTTGAAGAAGGATAAGCAGTTCAAGGAGATGATAGTCAAGGTTTTTAACCCCTACGTGATGACGGGCACTGCTCACGAGAGTGGGGGTATTAAAATATTCGAGGTGACTGCTAGATATTTGGAGAGTGATGAAGTTTTGTTAGAAAGGGATTCAATTGCTCCCCTTAATCTTGTAAAGAAGGTGGATGGGAGGGTAGTGGTGTTTTCCTCGACTAGCCCCAAGGAATTAAGGGTGAAGGTTTATGATCCCTTAAGGGGGCGTTCTATATAGGTGCTCGTGGTGGAATTAGAAGTAATTAAAAGTAAAGAGAAGTTACGCCACGGGTGAATACCTATTCATAGTTTAGTTTATATACTATTATTTCATAGTATATCTTAATGAAGTTACAAGTTAATGGTAATTACATTTACATAACACTTTGGGATAAACAAGCAAAGAAGCCTAGGAGATTTTATCTTGGGAGAAAAGAGGATTTTAAAAAATTGGAAGAATTGTTTCGAGTAGCTAGAGAATATAGAATAACTAAGCAAGAAATTACTGATTATTTAGAATATTATTTTGACAAGAGGATAAATTTAACTAAAATAGAATATGTCATTCTCTCCTTGAGTCTGGGTGTAGAGCTTTGGAAATTGAATGGAAATATAAGAATGCGTTTAGAATAGCAATTAAAGAGATAAGAAGGTTTTATCCAGAATTTGCTATAATAGGAAGATTTGCAAGAAACTTTTACGCTAATCCTGAAACTACCCTCGATATAGATTTTATAGCGAATTTAGATGATGTCGAAAGATTGGCAGAATTCATAGAACATATATCATCTCATTATGAAATATTTCCTAATGACGTAGGACATTGGCAATATAAGATAATTATTAAAGGTGTAAGGGTTGACCTTGTAAAACCACCTCAATATAAGTTCGATGACGAGGTAATATCGAGGAGAAGAATAGTAAGAATTGAAGGAGTGGGCGAGGTTCCAATATTATCTCCGGAAGATTTAGTAACTCTTTATGTAGTAGCGTCTATAAATAGGGGAGTTAAAGATCTGATTAAGGCTAAAGATATAATTATCTATTCTTTAGCAAAACACGACTTTAATGAAGATTATTTCCTGAGGAAATGTGAAGAAAATAGCGTAAAGGCGTTATGTTTGACTCTCCTCTCTAACTAATTACGGACTTACATTACATTTAACCCTAGACCCCAAATTCATCACCCCGAAAATAATTCAAGGGAGTTAAAAAGTGGATAAAATAATTTAACTAAATATTCTTGCAAAGTAGTAATATTATCTTGCAAGAGCAAGATAGTTAGGAGTAAGCGGAAGTCTTCCTTGCTCGTTGTCCCCTTGAGGAGCAAGTATAGTGTATAGATTAACATTGCTAGTACGAAGATGAACAAGCGGAATAGCCAACTCCTTGATGAGGTAAAGATTAAGAAAGACTTGATTAACTTGTATGATGTTTCTATTGGCGTCATAACCTTGTCATACCATTTCACAACAATACTCCTATTTACATCTAGATTTGTCCCCTTTGCCAAGTACTCCTTTTCCCTTATATAAAACATATTAGTCAGATCTTTGTAATATAGATCTAACTGGGGTGTAGGCCGTACTAACCCCTGGGAGTGAAGCTCGGTTGTTAGCTTGGCTACCTCCCAATTCGAACTGGAAGTTGGGCTTAAAGCCCGAATAAAACATAAGATTTGGAGGCCCCAGTTGCAGGAATAGATGTATCAAAAGACAAACTAGTCGTGTATTTCCAAGGTAAATTCTACGAGTTTACTAATGATAGGCAAGGTTTTGAGAGAGTAAAGCAAGTCTTGCAAAAGGGTTGTAAAGTCGGTATTGAGAGTAATGGAGTTTATCACATTAACTTGGCTAAATACTTGGGTAAGGAGTATGATGTTAGGGTTATTAATCTCTTAGTACTCAAGAAGTTTAAGGACTTTAGAGGTAAGAAGAGTGACAAGAATGATGCTAAAAAGCTTGCAGAACTAGTTGCTAATATGGGTAGTGAGTTAACAAAATGACGTAGTTTCACCACATGACGCAATAGTAATTTACAAGGAATTAGTTGAAAAGGAAAAGTTGCTCCCAAAAGAGAATTTATTAGGTCTAGTAACTGGTGGTTGCCCTCACACAGCAATTAGAGAAGACCCGTCACTCAATTTAAGAGTATTAGAAGTACTTCAGAATAAGGAGATTGACATGGTATTTATCGAAAGTGGTGGAGATAACGTAATGTCAACTTTCAGCCCGCTCTTAGCTGATTATACTATATTCATATTAGATACCTCTGCTGGCGATAAATATCCTGGAAAAGGTGGACTTGGAATTAGTGAAAGCGATTTGTTAGTAATAAATAAGATCGACCTAGCCCCTTATGTAAATGCAAACCTAGAAAATATGAGGGAAGATGCCGTTAAGGTCAGAAAGCACAAGCCAACAGTATTCGTGAGTCTAAAGACAATGGAAGGGATTGACGAGCTTATAAAAACCTTAGATAAGGAGTTAGGAATTTGAAAAGTCACTTAGTGATTAGAAATAATGTCGTACAGAGCAGTGGTGTTCTAGGCGCTATACAAATAGGAGATAAGATGATAGTACTAACTAACCCCTCAGAAGTATTGGCTAATAACGACGAGTTAACATTTGACATTAATGTAAGGGGAAAGATACTCACTGATCAAGCGTATACTAAGGTTTTGAGTAGCTCCAATGTGAAAATAAGTGTCAACATGGAGATGGAGGATTCCTCTTACTTCCCTCATCCCGTTCTATTCTACAATAATGCCAATTTTGAAATGGTCACTGAAATAAGGAGTAAAGGTAAGAATAGTGTTGTTGAAGCCTTCATTCTGGGTAGAAGAGGAAGTGGAGAGAAGTTCGTTAAGGGTAAGATTAACGCCATTACTAAGATATATTCTGAACACGGTTTGATAGCATATGATGTGTTTAGGGTAAACGATGAGGATTACCTCGACCTTATAGGTAATGATGCCTTGCTTACAGTTTATTATATTGAGGATGGCGAATTGGCATCGTTTACTAGGGAGATTTTGAGTTATAAAGATGTCTTTAAGGAGTGGAGTAAAATAACGGGAATATGGTTTTAACTTGAGTCTAAATCTTTTTGTCCCTCCGTTTAAATTACTAATAATAATGAGCATTGACATAAAGATTATAGAAGAGACGTTGAAAAGGGCAAATGAGATTATGGATTGGCATGTAGATCCATTAAGTAAGGAACCAGCTTATAAGATGTTAAAGGCTTCGATTAGAAAATTTCCTTATTGAGTGTATGATTCCATTAGAGCTTTTTAACCATGATAGTTTATTTTCTCTTAATGTTATTATGCCTTTAGTGATACATTAAGAGCTTTTTAATATATCTACTTTAACTACCAGTAAAATAAGGGAACTGTAAATGACAAATAAAAGATGATAAGAAATAATGAAAGGAACCCTTTTTAATTGATTAATAGATAGAAAGAATTGGGGAAGAAATATAATAGAAGAAATAAGAAATAAACTCTTACAAAAAGTGACATAAATATTGTTAAACAAACCATATCTACACTAGATAGATATGGGGAAGAAATAACTAAAAGAATGTACAATATACTCTTTACAAAATATCCAGAATTAAAAGAATTATTTAGAAATACATCGCCAGATCAACATAAGAAATTAGCCTAAAGTCCATACTATCCCGTTAAAGGAAGTGTATTAGTAAATATTAAATGAACTTGTCAATTGATGATAGTGCTTTTGACGTGGTTAGCATGTAGTAGTTCATTTTCAAAAGTGTTTTATGCCTCGATGATAAATTCGTTGTAGGTGACCGGACTGTTGTAGTACTCGATCTACGGTTCCATAAGCATGGGTACTACATGGTCCAGGCTCCCTTTGAGTATTACTCCACCTTTAAGTTGAAGAGAAAATTCAAAATTTGTCAGTAATTTATTTTTCTTTTGAATAATTATCCACAAACTTATACATAGATTTATTCAATTATTTCCGCTTGGGACATTCTCCTACGGTTGCAAACTCAAGTCTATTAAAGGCGAAGCACGTAGTGCCTCTCAACTAAGATTAAAACTTTACCACGCCTCAAAGAGGCGAAACTTGTTCTTCATTTTGTAACACCTCTCCTCTTTTAATCTGCGATACAGTCTTCAATCTATATCGACAGATTTATATTTGCCATAAACGTAAAATATATTATGAAAATGGTATACAGTTTAAGGATAGATAAAGAATTACGTGAGGAGATGGAAAAGTACGACATAAAGTGGAATGAAGAGATAGAGGGTTTCATAAGGAAAAGGCTTGAGGAATTGAAAAAAGAGGAGATTCTAAAGAGGATTAATGAGATCCTTTCAACCATGCCGGAAACTAATTCAAGTAGTGCGGAAATGGTGAGGGAAGATAGGGATAATAATTGATGCTTCAGTTATAGCAAAATACGTGACTAAGGAGAAGGGATGGAATAGAATTACGGAGTTACTAAAGGATAGTGAAACTCTAGATCTGGCGCTAGTAGAAGTTTCCAATGTTATTTGGAAGAAAGTGGTGTTAACAAACGAGATTACTCTACAGGATGCCAATAAGGCGATTATGATTATTAAGGAATATCTACCTCAATTGCTGACTGTAAATAAAAGCGTTAAACTCTTGGAAAGAGCTATAGATATCTCTATAAGGGAAAAACTGACTATATACGACTCGCTATATATTGCCTTAGCGGAAAGCAAGAGAAGTAAATTATTAACCAGCGATAAAAAGCAATATGAGGTTGCAAGAAAATACGTGGACTCGGAATTATTTTAGACTAAGACCTAAATTGTGCAGGAAAGAAAATTTTAACTGATAATATATGATAGTGTTACTTGATCTTACAAAGGTTTTGAAGACTATAGCTTTCACTAACGTTTATCACAAGATAAATAGGGTAATATATTCACCAGAAATATGTGTTTTGTTATTAATAAATAATAACAGTAAGAAGGGGAAGAAGTTTTCCCTGAAATATGGGAAAAGTGTATATATTTAGCTGACTTTCTCACCGCCCTGAAAGGGCGATGATCCCCCTTCCAGAGGGATCATCGTTCCCACCATCAATTCGGGTTTACATCTCTCATCTGGTGGGCAGACGAGAGGGCCAGAGACCCCCTCCCGTTTAAATTCATAACTGCAATAACATCACGATCATTCTCATAACCACATGAACACCTAAACCAACGATATCCTTTTTCTTCCATCCTTTTACCACACTTAGGACACGAAACAGAAGAATAGCTAGGGTTAACATACTGAACTAGAATACCGTGCTTTCTAGCTTGCCAAACAATCCAATATTGAATCCTACGATACTGCATCAGATACAACTTATCCCTAAACTCCTTAGGTAATCTATCTACGTTCTTGACAAGATTCTTGAGACTCTCTAGCTTGATGACGTTGGCACCAAAATCTTCAGCAATTTCAACAAACCCACTTCCCCACTTTTCTAGCGAAATCCTCCTAGCCTTTTGATTGAAAGAACGAATCCTATGAAGGATCCTCTTATTCTCCCTCCACCTCTTTGGGTACTTTCCTTGTAGGCTTTCAGCCAATGACTTCCAGTGATGAACCTCGTGCAAACGAGTTGAAATCCTAATATAATGTGTATTGTCCTTCCCTACAACTATCTCGCTCATGTTAATATCAACAGCAACACTTTCCTTTGGCTCAACATTCTCCAACGGTTTCTCAAAAACCACTTTTAGGAAAGCCTTCCCATCCTTAACCACTAGCCTCCTTCATCCTCTAGTTTACATACTCCCTCAAGTTCCTAGGATAACCTAGAATTGGTAGCCCTCCGACACCAGCAATCCTAACAGTCATTTTTTCGAAGTCCACATTATAACTTGCTTTAGGAGTTAGCCAAACTGTTGGCTTATATACTCTCGGAAACCTACCCTTTTTAGGATTATTGTACCAACCCTTGTACACTGAGAGGGCATCCCTATAACAATCCTCGGCAACCTTTGATGGTAGATTATATTCCTCTCTTAACCTCGTGTACAACTCCTCATGGACTTTTCCTAACACTTTCTTTTCATTAGGATTTGGAACATTTTCTTTCAACCAGAATAGGGTGAAGCGTATTGCCTTTACATAGTTATTAACAAGGGCTAGGAGGGAATGAGATAGGGCGATCTTCATAGAAACAGTAGCTCTGATCGCCTTAATCCTCCTATCCATTAAGGAAATTTAGAAAAAGAAGTATTTAAATATAAGGGGGCTATCCATCCCCGCTAGGGAGGCTTTCCTCCCCCTTAACCTCCAATTTTAGTAACAAACAGTGAAGCTAAAGTCTCAATTAATAACGGTTAGAGAAGCTTAGGTCTGGCGTGAACGAGAAAATTAAGTGAAAATAGGAAGTAGGCAAGGGAAAAAGATATTGTTTTTCCGCTCTTCTCTTTCTTTGTTAATCGTTACAGCTAGTCCAATTATTACAAGTGAGACTGTAACGCTTCTACGTAACTACTAGTTAGTTTTAATCAATTCTAAATATCGTTTTGATGTGAGTTTATGTTTATATATTATTACTAATGTGTTTTTTATTAATGATCTCCCAACTGATGACGGGCACTGCTCACGAGGTTCTTGGGGGTGATAAAAGTGTGGATGGGAGGGTAGTGGCGTTCAGTAATAAATCTTTCGCTCAAACTTCAAGCATAGTACTAGCTAACATTGCCACGTGGGTCCTTTCAACCCACGTGACGATTCGGGAGAGGGCTTACTTATTTAGGCTCATAAGGCCTATTATTATACCATACACTCCAAACAACCCTTGCCAACTTCCTAGCCAAAGCAACATACAACTTCCTACCTTTCAACCTATCCTTGTGTGTCTCATAAAACTTCAATAAGGTTGGATTCCTAGAATAATTCCTCACTGCCAAAAAGTAGAACAAGCTACGCAAGTACTTATTACCCCTCTTGGAAATCCCCCTACTTATTACAGCTCTTCCACTCCTCTCAACTACGGGATCTAAACCGCAATAAGCCACAAAGGACTCTGGTTTAGGAAAACGCTTAACATCACCAACAATACCAATAATAATACCAGCTGCAAGCTTCCCAACATCTGATATAGTCAATAGGACATGATCTTGAGGAACTTGCCCTTCAATCATCCTCCTAACCTCCTTCAACCTCTCTTGAATCTCAAGGAGGTTTTTAGCCAAGATTTTGATCTCCTCAAGCACTATTGGCGTGTATTCAAGTTGGTAGAGCTCTTCTCGTGTAAAATCTCCTTTCGCAAGTCTTTCCAACCTATCCTTGTTTACCTTATCGTTATCACCTACTAAGAATTATGCCCTCTTTAACCTATTCTTGTATTTCGTCTCTATGTCCTTTAGGAAGAGTGTTGTCATTTCCTTTAAGGGGTTGTAATCTTACTCCTTAGCCTTGTTAACCATGTTTTCTAATTTTTCTGCATCGTAAAAATCTGTTTTCTTTCCCCTAAGCTCTTTTTCTCCTGATAACACGTTTGGGCTGACTTGTAGTACTTTTATCCCTTTCTCCTTGAAGTATTGTGAAGGCCTTATTGCGTATACTCCGGTAGGCTCTAGGACTATTACGCAAGGTTTCATCTTGAGGATTTCCTCATAACCCTTCTTACTGTTCTCGTATCTTCTCACCCTCCCCCTGCTAGTTATTAAATGTTCTTTTGATATATCTATTCCTATTACCCCTACCTCTTTGTCACACCTATATTCGTGAATTTTATCACAATGTTCAGTCCGACGGTAGGGGTTAGTCACGCCCGTAGCCGAAGACTTTGCTTCAGAACTCACGTCGACCATGTTTCCCCAGTCGAGGAGAGTATTACTCTCCCCGACTAATAAACCTATATAGGCGTTTCCCTCGACCAGCCCCAATGATTTAAGGGTGACAGTGTATGATCCCTTAGGAGGGGTGCCCGTGGCGGAATTAGAAGTAATTAAAAGTTAAGGATAAGTTACGCCACAAGTAAACACTACATACTATCCCAAGAAGTTCATTATAGGATCAATGAGTCGCTCTGGAAAATACTGAAAGCATCTTATTCACTAATTGATATGAAAGTTTACTAATAAAAAGGTTTACCTTAATCGTATACTGTCCTAGCTTGTTCTCTTATGAACGAGAGGAGATAATATGGACCTCCAGCATTCCTTCCAGTCCAACCCGAATCCTTCCAACCTCCAAATGGCTGTACTCCCGGCATAGCTCCAGTGGTAGATCCAGCAGTTCTATTAGCATAGACAACTCCAGCTTCAATATGGTCAAACAAATATTGTATCTCCTTGGGATCATCAGAGAAGATACCTGCAGTCAAACCATAATCAACATCGTTGGCGAGTTTCACAGCTTGTTCAAGGCTTTTGACCTCCTTTACTAGTAAGATTGGTACGAATAGTTCAGTCTTCCACAATGGACTTGAGTATGGTAATTCCACAATTATCGTCGGCTCCACTAGATAGATCTTTTCATCATCAATTACCCTTCCTCCCACCAGTATTTTACCACCCTCTTCAACCGCTTGTTTAACATATCTTCTAAACTTCTCAATAGCCCCCTTATTTATTATTGGACCTAAAAAGGTCTCCCTCTTCCTCGGATCGCCTATTACAGTCTTCTCAACCTTTTCCTTTAGTCTCTTCAAGAACTCGTCATATATTGGACTCTCAACAAATACCCTAGAAGTCGCACTGCATTTTTGCCCTCCATACCCGAAAGCACCTTTAAAAGTACCTTCAATCGCCTTATTTAAATCGGCCTTTGCGGTAATTATTGTAGCATTCTTTCCGCCCAATTCGAGAACAGCTGGTCTTGGCTTCCTATTTATAAATGTCTTTAGCAATTTGTGTCCAACATCCCTAGAACCCGTAAATGCGAAACCGTCAACCTCATCCAAGGCTGGTGTTATAAGCTCTCCGGGTATTGTGACGTAATTTACTGCTTCAAGTGGGAATCCCGCTCTTCTCATAATGGTTACAAGCATATAGGCTGAAACGGGAGTATCTGATGACGGCTTCACTACTACTGTATTTCCAGTCAGTAGTGCTCCTAAAGTCATTGTTGCAGTGATGGCTAATGGAAAGTTGAATGGGGAAATTATTAACCAAGTACCATAAGGTCTCATTACCGAAAATGCTTTTTCATTCTTGTATATCCTACCTTCCATCTGTCTTATGTATCCCCTATTATCCTCCAAAAGCTTAGCGTAATAGAGAAAGTAATCAATGGTTTCGTCTACTTCTGCTATTGCTTCATATCTGTTTTTACCGTTTTCGTAAGTTACTATTGCGGCAAACTCAAACTTTCTTCTCCTTAACTCCTCAGCTGCTTTATATGCAAACTCTACCCTATCTTTCCAATCTGAGTATTGCCAGTAATCAAAGGATTCCCTAGCAATCTTTATTGCGTTACGTAAATTATTACCATCATCCTTTTGAGTAATTGCGAAAGTTAAACTTGTGTCAACTGGAGTTTTAACTATATACTTGGATGAAAGTTTGATTTCGTCCTTACCAATCAAGATAGGATACTCCTTTCCAAGTTCAATATGATCTAACGCTCTTTCATATTCCTTATGAAATTCCTCCTCCCTTCTCTCCTCTACATATCTTTGATAAGTTTTTTCATTTACAAATACCATGTGTAATATTTGATAGCTAGGGATATAAGACTATTCCACTCACATACTGACTAGGAAAAATATTTAATCTAATTTTTCTCGTTAAATATTAATGAAAAAAGCTGAGTTATTATTTAACGCATACAAGAGTAGGAAGGAGATAGAACCCTTTCCCCTAACTGAAGATGAGGCTAAGAAGGTTAAGGAGGAATTTATAGAGATTCTTATAAATAGCGAGGGTTTAGGCGGGTACAAATTATCTGGTTTCGGGGAAGGAGTATTGACAAAGCCAATGATAACCAGAGAAAATACGGTAGAATTGTGGTTTAGAAATCACAAGTTAGAAGTTGAGATAGTTACCCTAGTTGAAAACGGCGAAGTTAAAAGGACATTCCTAGGATTGGAAATTCCAGCTCCAAGGTTCACTACATGGGATCTCCCTTCACATTACATTGTTGCAGATAATATCTTTGCAGCTAGGTTGTATGTAGGACCAGAAATTGATCCTCCTTTCGGTTCATTTAAGCTTTATATAAACGATAAGTTCGTAGGAGAAGGTGAGCCAAAATATAAGCCAGAGGAAAAGGTTAAGGAGTACATGAAGGGTTACGTTTCCTTGGGAGTATTTATTGGCCCGACTAGCGTTAAAAAAGGAGATAAGATAAGGGTGGAGGGTAAGAAAAGTATAAGCGTAAGTCTAATATGATTTGGAAATAGTTTTTTAATCTATCATTGAGGAAGCAAAGAGATATGATTGTAAGCGTTACAGCTGAGCTTGGCTTGGACATTGGTCAAAATTTCGCTGGAGGCCTAGGTATTCTCGAAGGGGATAAATTTTACGCTGCATCTAGATTAAGTATTAACTATACAGTAATTACGCTATTTTACAGAAGAGGCTACGTTAACGGAGAGGAAAAACAAAAAGAACTATTATCTAATTTAAATAAGGAATGGGAAAGTGAAATTACCCTTGGAGGTCAAAGAATAAAGGTTGAATATTTGGCTTACACTTTAAATACTGCAAAAGCTATCTTTGCTAATCCATTACCCTAGACCCCAAATTCATCACCCCGAAAATAATTCAAGGGAGTTAAAAAGTGGATAAAATAATTTAACTAAATATTCTTGCAAAATAGTAATATTATCTTGCAAGAGCAAGATAGTTAGGAGTAAGCGGAAGTCTTCCTTGCTCGTTGTCCCCTTGAGGAGCAAGTATAGTGTATAGATTAACATTGCTAGTACGAAGATGAACAAGCGGAATAACCAACTCCTTGATGAGGTAAAGATTAAGAAAGACTTAATCAACTTGTATGATGTTTCTATTGGCGTCCTAACCTTGTCATACCATTTCACAACAATACTCCTATTTACGTCTAGGTTTGTCCCCTTTGCCAAGTACTCCTTTCCCCTACCATGATGTACTATTAGCCTAAATGTCGCTTTCTTACCATTTGACTTTACAGTATAATCTCCATCAAAATTCCTATGTATCCCTACCTTACCCACGGGTACTCCAATGATGAAGTTAAACCTTGACAAGTAGTTGATCACATCCACTGAATAGAAACCAGCATCTAGTGTTACTAATTCTATTTCTAGGCCCAATGCTAGTATTTGTTGTATTAGGCTTTCAACTATCTTTAGTCTAGTCATTCCTTTTTCTACGCGCGTGAATGCTAGTATTAGTGTTTTTCCCTTTACTCTTGTGGTTGCTGTTGCGTAATTCCACGCGTAGCCTTTTTCTGACCCGCCTAGTCCTTCTACGGGTTTTCCCTTGTATTCTATTGATGTCCAGTCTATTGATATTTTTACACGTTTTCTTCCACCTAGTTCCTTAGCGGAAATCGTTTTGATCACGTTTAGCATTTGGTCTATTACTTGTGGTTGTTCTTCCACGTAGTTTCTAACTGTTTGTGGTGATATGCCAAACTCTTTTGCCTTGTTTTCTACTGAATCTTTTGTTAGTGCTGCTGTTACAAGTGTTTTCTTGACTTCTTCTGCCTTTCTTCCCTTGAAGTTTATGATGGAAAATAATTTTTCCTCTATTTGTACTCGTATTTTAGGGGAGATGTAGTCTGGTGTTGTCAAGCGTTTCTCCCCTAAAGTAATACCAGACTACATCTCCCTTAACTTTTTCTCTAATTATAAAATTTTCTTGGTTAGAAAAAATTATACAATGCAATTATTTTTGTAAAATGAATTTGGGGTCTAAGGATTAAACACTAAGTTTAATGATCAACTTTACGTGGAGAATAGCGACGAGGAGAGGTTTTATAAATGTCTTCTATTAGCTAGGGTTGCGGAAAATTACATTAACGAAAGAATAGGATGGGATAAGGTAAAATACGTTGATATGCAAGAGGCTTGTCCAGCCTTCCTTCCACTCATAAGGTATTTCCCCAGTTATAGAATTATAATTCATACACCTGCACCTTGGGGCCATCCCACCTTTCCTTCATATTTGTTTAAAAAGGAGTTCGGTTATGAGTTTCCTCTAGATCACGTGGTGATGACAGATATTGGACTTTCATCGTCAATAGAAGGTATTGTAGTATCGAAAAAGATGTTAAAACATGTTGGTAGAACTTTTCCTCAACACATGTATAAAATAAGGGCAGTGACTAATGGAGTTGAAATTCCAAGATGGAGACATCCATTACTTAATGACGTTAAAGATCTGGACGACTTCATCAAAAAGAGGAAGGAAGTTAAAAGAGATATTATTAAGAAATTGGGAAAAGATACTGATAAACCTACCATAGCTTGGTTAAGGAGGATTACAGCGTATAAGAGACCAGATTTCATTTTAAGACTAATTGATGATTTAAAGGACGACGTTTTCTTTATAATAGGCGGATTAGCTCATCCTAAGGATTATTCTGCTGTGGAAATGGAGAGAAGATTAAAGGAAATTTCTGAAATGAAAAACAATGTTATCTTTGTAAGGGGTGCTGATGCAAATTTAATGAAACTCGCCATATGGGCCAGTGATATATGGACATTTACACCATTCTCCGGTTGGGAGGCCAGTGGTACTAGTTTCATGAAGGCAGGAATTAATGGAGTCCCATCTATAGCGTCTAGAGATGGTGCTGTCCCAGAGATAATAAGTGACGGCTATAATGGATGGCTTTTTGGTGAAGATAGGGAAACTCTCCTTCCATTGAACGTTTACGATGATAAAAAGGAGTATGAAGAGTTTCTCAAAAAGATCAAGTTAGCGTTAAGTCAATTTTACGAGGTGGGATATAACGCTTATAAGACGTTTCCGACCTATTGCGCCATGGATAGGCTCATGAAAGAGTACGGATATCCTTAAATCTTAAGTGCCATCTAAAGAAGCTCAACACTTGTGTATAAATATAAATGGTTGAATTATTAGCCAATAATGAGTTCTCTAATTGACAGCATTTGATGATGGGCTATTAAATGATTGATTATAACTTGTTAAAAGGAAAACATTTATACTCTTAAATACTATAAATATAACATGAAGGTTAGTTTAGATTTTTTAAACGATTTAGTTCATGGAGATTCAGTAAAAAAATTAGAATCTCTAAATAATTATCGATTAATTGAATTTTTAAGTAACGTAATTAAATTATGCGAACCGGATAGCGTATATCTTATAACAGGAAGAAATGAGGAGAAAGAGTATATAAGGAAAAAAGCTCTGGAAAGAGGGGAAGAGATTAAACTAAAGACTAGTGGGCATACCATACATTTTGATCACCCTTTAGATCAGGCTAGGGCCAGAGAAGATACGTTCATACTCACAGATTCAAAGATCCCCTATGTTAATACTATACCTAGGAATGAGGGCCTAAATGAGATTCTAGGTTTACTTAAGGGGTCAATGAGGGGTAGAGAAATGTATGTGGGATTTTATTCTCTAGGTCCTAGAAATTCTCCCTTCCAAATTTTAGCAGTCCAAGTGACTGATTCTCCATACGTTATTCATAGTGAAAATATATTATATAGAAATGCATTTGGAGATTTTAATAATAATAAGCAGTTTTTGAGATTTGTCCACTCAAAAGGAGAACTAGATATAAGAAAAAGGAGAATAATGATTGACCTAGCAGATAATACTGTTTATAGCATTAACACTACTTACGCCGGTAACAGTGTGGGCTTAAAGAAGTTAGCTTTAAGGTTAACTATAACTAAGGCAGCAGAAGAAGGCTGGCTCTCCGAACATATGGCTATAATAGGGTTCAATGGAGATAAGGGTATACATTACTTCACAGCATCATTTCCTTCTGGAAGTGGAAAGACTTCTACTTCCATGATTGGGAGTCTGATAAGCGATGACCTAGCGTTTATAAGGGAATTTGACGGTTTTCCTAAAGCAGTAAATCCAGAAATTGGAGTTTTCGGCATTATACAGGGTATAAATGCTAGGGACGATCCAATAATATGGGAAGTTCTCCACAAGTCTGGAGAAGTGATATTCTCTAATGTATTAATGACTGAAGATGGCGATGTATACTGGGAGGGGAGTGAATTGCCAAAACCCGAAAGGGGATATAACTATGAGGGGAAATGGATTAGGGAAAGCGGTAAGCCAGCCTCCCATCCGAACGCTAGATTCACAGTTCCTTTAACTTCATTCAAGAATTTAGATGGGAATTGGGATAATCCAAATGGTGTCGTTATAGATGGCATAATATTTGGCGTAAGAGACTACAGTACTCTTATTCCAGTTGTTGAAGCCTTTTCATGGTCTCATGGAGTTGCGACTATTGGAGCTTCAATGGAGTCTGCTAGAACCTCAGCTGTAATCGGGAAATCCGATGAGTTAGAGTTTAATCCAATGGCGATTTTAGACTTTATGCCTATCTCGCTCAGTAGGTATTTAAGAAACTATTTGAATTTCGGTAAAAGATTAAGGAGGAGTCCTAAAATATTTGGGTTTAACTATTTTCTAAAAGATGAAAATAATAAATTCTTGAATTCAAAAGAGGACAAGAGAATATGGGTTAGCTGGGCTGTAAAGAGAGTGGAGGAAACTACTGATGCGATCTATACGCCTATTGGCTTCATACCATTTTATGAAGATCTAAAAGCTCTATACAAAAGAGTTTTAGGAAGGGAGTACAGTAAGGAAGAATATGAAAAACAATTTAAAATAAAATTGAAAAGATACTTAGAGAAAACAGACCGTATAATTGGGATTTACCTTAAATTTGATGATATTCCCTCTGAGATTATTAGTGAGTTAGAAATGCAAAGAAAGAGAATTATTGATTATATTAGCAAATATGGTGATTCAGTATCCCCATTTAGATTAGAAAAAACTTGAATAGCTTTAAACTTGAGAGCTGTTTTATAAGATAAGTTAAGATTTTTATGGTATAAGTACTTGTCTTCCGACAGCTTTAAAATTCTCTAGATTATCAATCGCCTCATTTGCTTCTTCTAGTTTCATGGTCTTAGTTATCATTGGTTTAACTTTACCAGCCTCTGCTAATCTCATTATCCCCAAAAAGTCTGATTGGTTTCCAACTAAACTGCCTACGAATTGTATTTCTGACAAAGTTATTAATGGTGCGTGAAAATGCAAATCCGCTCCGAATAATCCCACCATTATGTACTTACCTTGTTTTGCCAAAGCTTTTGGATAAACTGAAAGCGTTTTCTCAGAGTTATTTAGGTCTATTACAGCGTCGATTCCCTTACCTTCGGTTATTCTCCTTATTTCCGCTAAGGGATCTTGAACTGACGCATTTATTACGTAATCGGCTCCAGCTCTCTTAGCAGTCTCTACTGCCTCCTCTCTCACATCTACACCTATTATCGTTGCACCACCGACAGCTTTAGCTATCTGTACCGCCATTGTTCCTAGACCGCCACCAGCCCCTACTACTACTAATGTCTTAGTTGGGTCTAATGATGCTTTTCTAACTGCCCTATATGTAGTTATTCCAGAACAAGTTAAAGGTGATGCTTCTACGGCATTAAGTCTTCTCAGCTTGTACATATATTTATAATGAGGTATTAACACATATTCTGCGTAAGCTCCATCAAAGTTAATTCCTAACCATCTAGGAGAATCGCACAAATGCTCTTCCCCTATTCTACAATAATAGCAATTTCCTTCTCCCTGCCAAGGGTTAACTGCAACTAGATCACCCTTAGAGTATCCAACAACTTCATCTCCCATTTCCTCTATTTTTCCTGCGATCTCGTGACCTAAAGTTACCGGCAATTTCACACCCAAATCTTCTACTATTCTTAAATTCCCAAATCTCCCTTGTCTCATGTGAACATCAGAATGACAAACTCCCGCAGCCTCTACCTTTATCAAAACTTGTGCTCCCTTAGGTTTAGGTATATCTATATCTTTTAAAACGAGAGGTTTTCCTATTTCTACTAATCTAACTGCTCTCATGCTATCACATAAAATATAAATATGTTTAACACATTATTAAGCATTATAATGTTATTTAACATAATAGCTTTAGTGATAATCATCTAACGTATTATGATATTAAGATTTATATAGATGAATCTAGTCAAAACTTCATCGTGTTCGTTTTCTATTTATGAATTCATTCATTCTCTTTTTTGCGGAATCCCCCAATGACATCAACGCCAACTCCATGACTGCATTTCTTATCTTCTCCTTATCGTTTTTCAACCAATACTTCATAGTCATAATAGAATTCGTATCAATACTTTTGATTTTCTCTAACTGTTTCTCAACTTCTGTATAAAGGTCTTCCCTTTTGACCACTATATCAACCAGCCCTATAGTTTTAGCCTCTTCAGCAGTTATTGAATCTCCAGTTAATGCTAGCCTAGTAATTGATCTACCCAATATTGAATAACCTACTGATATTGCCATTGGCGGAATTAATCCCAACTTTCCTTCTGGAATTGAAAAAGTAGCGTCGTTAACTGAAATTATCACATCACAGAAAAGGAGTATCTCGCAACCACCGCCATAAGCAAGCCCATTAACTGCACATAATAATGGCTTCTTTAAATCCACTAGACTTTCAATCGCGCTATATAAAGCGTTGAAGAAGTTTAGGGCATCTCTTTGATCCTTTAACTCTAACATGGCATTGATATCATCTCCTGCGGAGAAAGCTCTTCCATTGCCAGTTAAGACTATTGCTGAAATTGACTGATCGTCATTACAATCCCTCAAGTGTTTTGCTAAGAGACTCCAGCTTTCCTTATCTAGGGCATTTAACTTTTCTGGTCTATTTAATGTGATCCAACAAACGTCTTTTCTTCTTTCAGAGAGGATTTTTACCATAATATGATATTTAGCAAAGGATATCTTAAATGTTGAGCTTTCAAATTATACTGTGAAGATTTTAAAATTTGAGATTAAAATAAAATTGAATAGTGCGCTGCTATGATATTGAATCTTGGCTTACGATCTCCAAGCTAACCATACCTTTTTAAGGATAACACTTATATATAGAAAATCAAAAGTAAAAGGAACAAACAGACCAGCTAGAATGTTTACTAATGATACGCTATACTTGCGTTCAAAGTTATCGTTCAATAACGTACCAATTACAACACCCAGTGGATCACCATATAGAATATAAGTGAAGTACAACATAGAATATAAGTGAAGTACAACGCAGGATTAGTAAAACCGTGAGAGCTAATAAAGGTAAAGATGGGATCAGAAAATAACGCATAACCCGTAAAATAGCTTAAGAACCAAACGATAGTCATCATGAGGATTCCGAAATCCCAGCTTAACTTCATCTCCTTTTTGGCAATCCACATTGGAGATTCAGGCAGCCAAACCCTAGTAATTAACGCAATCAGAGAAACTAGAAGTCCGGCCAAGAAAAGTAATCTCCATTCGCCTCCTAAGACTACTGCAATAGGTCCCACAATCAACGTTGTTAAAAAGCCAGAGGCTGTAACTAACCCAACTGCCCTACCTCTCCTTTCAGCAGATACGGTTTCTGATATATAAGTTGGCACTACACTGATTTCTCCTTCTATTCCTAATCCTATAATGAATTCTGCTATGATTATCCATGAAAACGTTTGCGATAAAAAGCCGATTAGGGATCCTAATGATACAAGTCCCATGGAAGTCAATAGCCCAATTTTTCTTCCCTTGAATGATGATAGCAATCCGTTTATTACTCCACCAATTGCATATCCAATCATTTCAGCAGATAATGGTAAGTTAGCGATAACTGTAGAGACTTCAAACTGCTTTCTAGCGTAATTTATAATGTAAGGAACGTTGAATATATCCCAAAAGGTTAACGACATCCCGATTACCAAGACTACTAATTTCCAGTTCATACTTTTTTCTGAAAGTTTAAAGTTTATAAAACTTACAAACTATACTTGATACAATACCGTCGTTTGCAGTATTGGATTAAATGGCAAGCTAAAAAGCACGGCATGATTGTTGAGTTTGTTAATCCTAAGTACTCTTCTGTTTCATGTCCTAAGTGTGGTAAGAAGATGAAGGAAGTTGGTTATAGGTATTTCCTCTGTACAAAATGTGGTTATAAGAATGACAAGGATGTTATTGCAATGGTTAATTTAAATAGGAGGGGGTCTCTGACCCTCTCGTCTGCCCACCAGATGAGAGATGTAAACGCTAATCGATGGTGGGAACGATGATCCCTCTGTAACGGTAGACCCAAAATCGTATTATGAAAAATAATTCTGACAGAATAATATCGATTCATGATAGATAACAGGATTTATATGAGTATTAAGAATTCAATTGAAGAAAGGGTTTAAGGTGAGGGAGATGTGGTATTACCACGTGAGTAAGTGAGATGGTAACATCCGGTCTCCCTCACCAAAATAACATTCAACAAATAGGATATAAATTACTTTCCATGCTGAACTTCAAGGGAAAGAAAGGGGAAGAGGTGGCGAGAACCCTCATCTCAGCGTGTCTATGGAACGATTCGGTGGAAAGCAAGTCGAGGGCGTATGGCGTGTCCCCACAGACCGTGAGGAATTACGTGGAGGAGCAAGGGGTGGAAGTTATTGAGAAACTCTTGGAAAGCGCCAGGAAGATATCCTTGAAGGTACTGAAGGGAGTAAGGGAGATAGACGTCTCAATAGACTGGACAACCAAGACCTGGTACGGGAGACCGGTGGGAGGGCTCGGGAGTTCGGAGGAGGGAAACTCTTGGAACTACGCAACTGCGACGACAAAGTTTAATGGGAAAGTGCTCCTACTGGCCTTCGTCACTCAAGTCAAGGGGATGACTAAGGAAGAGATCGTGAAGGCCCTCGTGGAGCAAGTCGTCGCGATGGGGTTCAAGATAAGGTTGATAACTCTTGACGCTGGTTTCTATACTGTTGATGTGCTCAATTTCATTTCACAGTTTAAGTATATAGTTGCTGTGCCTGTTGGGGACGTTAAGGTTTATGAGGAGTTTGACGGGGATTACACAACTAATAGTAAGAGGCATAGGAGGGATGAGCAGGTCAAGTTCAGGCTTCTCGTGTACAGCAAGGAAAAAGTGAGGAGAAAGAAGAAGAGTCTTGTTTATTTTGCTAGGGCTACTAACCTAGACCTATCCAAGAGGGAAGTGTTGGATTTGTATAATAAGGTAAGGGGTCCCATAGAGACCTCTTATAGGAACATTAAGGCTTTTCTTCCATTCACCAGTTCCACCAAGTTTGTTTTCCGCACGTTGATCTTCGTGCTGGCCCTTGTACTCTACTCCTTATATACCATATTCAAGGGGGAGGTGGGGAGAGAGGAGTTTAGATTATTATTAATTCTTTTATTTCCTGATTTATTCAATCCAGAGAATTTTACATTTAATGTAATTGAAACACTTATTTACACTATAGATTTATTTTCAAGGAGGTGATTTTGGGTCTACCGGAATTGGAGGAGGCCAAGCTCACCGACGGGCTTTAAGCCCAAGAGGCGAAACGGCCTACACCCCAGTCAGATCTGTGTAATACAGATCTGACTAATATGTTTTATATAAGAAAGTCAGATAATTGCCAAAACCGAATAAAAGTCAGCAATACTACAGTTTCTAGAGATCTTAAGAAATTGATAACAATGGAATCATAGAGAAAAGAAATAATGAGTATAGAATTTCCGATCCAATCATTAGGTATGCCTTGCTGGAAGAGGGTATCTGATCATTTTTCTCTTAATAAAATAATCATAACTAAGGTGAATTAGGTTTTTATTAGTTAGTTCAAAAATTAATTTATGATTAGGGGAATAGATGGTGTAATTAAAGGAAGAAATACCATGGATGGCGCTGGGGTTAAACTTTACAGAGTGTTTGGCGGACCAGATACTGTGGATTTAACAGATCCTTTCCTATTACTGGACTTCTTCGGCTCAAATAAGGTTGAGGAGTACATTAATGGATTTCCTTGGCACCCGCATAGGGGAATTGAGACTGTAACGCTATTATTTGAGGGAAAAGTGGAACACCAAGATAGTTTAGGTAATAAGGGAACAATATATCCTGGCCAGGTCCAATGGATGACTGCTGGAAGTGGAATATTTCACCAAGAAATGCCAAAACCATTAGAGGGTACAGAGATTCCCAAGTATAATCAAGATCCATTCCTAGTAAGAGGATTACAGTTATGGATAAACCTACCATCTTACAAAAAGATGACACAGCCAGTATATAGGGATGTAAAAAGTGTTCCTAAAGAGAAGTTCGACTTCGGAGAAGTATCAGTCCTCGCGGGAGAGTTCGCTGGAATTGAGGGACCAGTTAAGGTGAAGAGTGATGTTGATCCGTCATACATTCACGTAAAATTGAACGGGGACATGAAGTTAAAGGTAAAAGAAGGATATACTGTATTAGCCTATGTGGTTGATGGTAGTGCCAGATTTGCACCCAATTCTCCAGGTATAGGAAAGGGAAATTTAGTAATCTTCACTAGGGAGGGGGATGAGATTAAAATTAGTGGAAATGCGAGCTTTATAGTATTATCCGGAAGACCTCTAAATGAGCCAGTAGCTTGGTATGGACCAATAGTTATGAATACTGAAGATCAAATAATTGAAGCGTTTGACGATTTGAGAAAAGGTACATTCATAAGACATAAAGAGATACTATATGAATAATATCATGCGTAATGCTTTGTTGATCTCTTCAATTTATTTCATAAGCATGATATGATGCACTGAGAATTTTTCAGTAATTAATATTTATTTCAACGTTATTCGCAAGCTCACACCCTAATACCCGGAGCTCTACCAACTAAAGAATTAGCCAAGTGGACCATCCATGCATAAGCCCAGAACTTGAGCTTAGCCTCAACCACTTGTCCTAAAAAACTTGTAGCCCTAACAGATTCCCCAAAAGTACGCTTCACAGCAGAGAATAAGGACTCAATCCTCCACCTAACACCGTAACCCCTCTCCTCCCTCCAACGATTATAACCCAACCTCTTGAACTCCCTTACAGCCTTTCTCCTAGCAGGATGACCGCGTCTAGTGGAGGCGTTCTCCCTAGGTGGAACAACAACCTCAACCCCAGTCTTGTAAACCTCATTAGCATCATAAGCTTTATCTCCATAAAACTTCTTGACCTTCTTTCCCTTATCTTGTAAATCCTTAACCGTCTTAACTGCAGTCTGAACCTCGTTGCTGGTTACTTCAGCGTTTATTACGTTGAATTGGTCCTTATCCATTACTATTTCGATCTTGAGGAATTTTGAGTCCTTGGTTTTTCCCCATTTTGCTATAATGTATTGTCCTCCCTTGTTTGTGCTTATTCCCGTTGCGTCTGCTATTACTTCAAGTTGGTCATTTGCCTCTGGGAATTTTATGTTCATGTTTCTTACTCTTTCCCATATTGTTGAGTAGTCTAGGCTTGTTGGGATGATTTTCAGTCTTTCTAATGCTCTCAATACTCCTTCTATGGCCCTATAAGGTAGGAACAAGTGCAGGAACGCTAGGAAGTCGTTGAACTCCTTTGGCGCCTTGTAGGTTTTCTTGGCATTCCTATTCTCTTCTGCTAGTAATTCCCACCAGTGTTGGAAGACGTAGAAGGGGAACATTAGCTCGTATCTAGTTATAACGTTCTCGTCGTACTTGCTCCAATCCCTCTTGTACTTACTCTTTCCCATGAGTAATACTCGGTATAATTATTTATAAATTTTTGTATAATTCTGAAGTAACCCACAAAGCACATGCGTAATACTTAATATTACTTTTTATGATTTTTTTAGAATCAATTACAGGATATTCTCTCAAAATTTAGGGGATATAATTGATATTATAAGATTAAAAAAGTTGATTTGATATTCGTAATGATGGGATTAAAGTTTTAGTGATCTTGAAATACAAGGTCTCTTAAAAAAAGTATAATGTAAAAGTTAAAGAATATGCAGAAAGTTATAGGAGTTGAACTAAATCTTGAAGTTCATAAAGGAAGAGTAGACAATATAGGAATTTCACATATAATAACGTGTACTATTCAATCTTAATAATGATGGAAATAAGTTAGTTTATAGTTCCAAATCTCACTATACATGATTTACTTTTTGAGGACTTTTGTTTAAGCTAGAAACATTTTAGGAGCATATATCAAGTATGCTATATTGAGTCCGTCCTTGAGATTAGGTTATATACCATGAGTATAAATTATATCCTAGATTAGCGACACCATTAGCATCATTAAAACTCTATTCTAACTTGTATCGCATCTAAATAGTATGTAATTATATATCAAAACTCCAGCCTTTTCTAGGTAAGATCTCATATTCTTTAAAATATATCTTCTTTATGTTAGACATGTTCACATGGACGTTGAGATAGGGATTAAAATTCATTATTACTTGGTCTTGAGCAGATTCAATATTCCATAAAAATGGCGAAGCATATAATGTCGTCACAGTATTATACAGCAATGCCATGCCATTAGTGTTTGTTTTATTTAGTTTAAAGAAATCTCTTACTCCAAGGCATAACTGGAGGGACGAACTTATCCTCTGGCTCAACAATAACCTCAACTAAAGAAGGAGTATTCTTTATAGCCCTCTTTAACGTATCAGATATCTCTTCATCATTGGTTATCCCATACGCGGATAGTCCATACCCTTCAGCGATCTTAACGTAATCTGGACTTGAAAAATCAGTTCCAACAATGTCCTTACCCCTAGCTTTCATTTCAGCCCTTATCCAACCGTAACTTCCATTATTAAAGATTATAATAACCACATTAGCATTGACTCTCCTTATGGTCTCTAGTTCACCAACTGAGAAACCGAAACTCCCATCTCCAGAAAGAGAGAAAATCAAAGAGTTAGGCCTTGCAAAATAAGCACCTACAGATGCTGGAATTGAATAGCCAAGACCACCTAGACCATAGTTAAAAATGAAATACCTACCAACTTTTTTGGCCTTGTAGAAAGCAGCAGTGTAGATTGCGCTAACTCCGGGATCAGCTATTAATACAGCCTCTTCAGGTGATAGACTCCAAAGTTCCTTTATGAAACGTAACGGGTTTACTGCTTCTCTCCTCTCCTTACTAAGCCTATCTTCGAATGCACTTCTATCTAAAATAATGTTCTTTTTACCAATTTTTCCACTACCTTTAATTTCCTTAATCAACTCCCTCAATGTTACTTTAGCATCCCCTATGAGGTTTATACTATCGTAATTATTCCCAGTCTCAGTCTCGCTAATGTCAATATGAATTACGGTTTTGCCTCTGGATGGTATAGTCCAGTTATAAGTATTTGCTGAATCCGTATTACTTCCTATGAGAATTACAAGGTCTGATTTATCTACGATACTGTTCGAAAAATTTGCACCGCCCCTACCGCCAACCACACCTATTGACAAGGGATGGGTTTCTGGAATACAACCCTTACCAGTTATTGTAGTCCCCACGAGAATTCCTAATAACTCAGCTAATTCAGTTACCTCATCCCACGCCATTGAGTAAAGTGCTCCTTGACCGCAAATTATTACTGGAAATTCACTCTTCAAAATTAAATCTACGGCTTTCCTTATCATTTCACGATCCGCTAAAGGTCTTTGAGATGGATATTTCGAGAACTCCTTTTGGGCTTTAAGTTCAACGTTGCCTTCTAATTCATCTTCTAAAACATCTAGGGGTATTCTAATGTGAACTGGTCCAGGTTTTCCACTAGTACTTAATCTGAATGCTCTCCTTATAGCATGAGGTAATTCCTCAACATTATACACTGTTATAGTTTCCTTAGTTATCGGTCTAAATAGGGAAGCTTGATCTAATGCGGTCAAATAATTCTCCTTCTCTCCGTATAACGGTGTATCAGTAGTTATTACTATTAACGGTGTAGATGACTTATACGCTTCAGCAACTCCAGGGAGCATATATATTGAACCAACACTTGGGCCTTCAACAACTCCAGGTTTATAAGTTAGCTTTGCGTATGTGTCAGCCATGTAAACTGCGTTTCTCTCATCTCTAGTGATTATGTGTAGTACTTCGCCTTCTTTAAGTTGATCATATAATGATATTGAGGATTCGCCCGGTAAACCAAATATGTGTTTAACGTCATAATCCTTTAACAGAGTCAAGAGAAGTTTTGAACCATTCATGAATATTAATGATTTCACACGCATAAAAAGTGTTTTGACACTTGAAGACCATGATTTATAAATATTTTAGATGAAAAGGGACGTTATTATCAATGAGAAATCAATATATCGTGTTTATCGTACCATTCCTTAAATCTCTTATATCTCTCCTCCACTGCTTTTTTCATGTATTCCCGTGGATCGAAATCCTCTAACCTGACCTTATTTATCGATACTATTTCCTCTATTTTAGTCTTATTAGCTAACGCATCCACTGCTTCTTTTCCATATATTTCCTCTAACATCAGCCTACCCGTTTCTGTTGCATAGCCTATATTCCATTCTTCGTTAAAATCACTCTTGACTTCCACGTTATAGTCTGGAAATGCCTTCATTAGTTTATACTTAACTTGAACTGCCATAAGATCTGCTAAGGTACACCCCTTATTAGCAGTGAAAATTAATCTAACAAAAACCCTATTGCCTTCAACTTTTATCTCTCTTACTAGTCCTAAGTCATATATATTTATTGGAATCTCTGGATCGTAAATTTGCCTTAAAATTTCCACAATCTTATCTTTCATAATCCTATTCCTCCAAGATATTCACTATGAGCCTTCTTGATCTGCTTTATAGTATTATCATATTCTCCTTTGAGCACATCCCTAAACCCTTCTGTAGCATTAAATGCCATCTCTTGCCAATCCTTTAGCCAAGGTTTGATAACGTCTTTTAAGCTTGGTTCCTTACTAAAAGCGTATTTGAACAGTTCTTGAGAGAGCATCCCAAGTGTAAATAATTCAATAAATCTATGTATAAGTTTATAGATAATAACTCAAAAGAAAGCATAAACTCTTGAGAAATTTTGAATTTTCACTTGGAGTAAAATCTTGAGTAATACTTAAAGGGGACCGGGAAGACGTAGTACAAGGATTGGGAGATATGAAACCTTGGATAGAATACTACAATCTCCCGGTCCCCTATGATAAACTATCATCAAGGCATAAAACTCTTTTGAAAATGCACTACATACTAATCACCTCAAAAGCACTATCATCACTAGACCTATACATACTTAGAGTACTCATCGTCATGATGATATGGCAATGCTCCTACAGAGATGTAGAAGCATACTATTACACGGACATTGTAGTAAGATGGTTTCTAGGAGAACGCAAGTCAAAATCCGAAAACCACAGAAGGGCAAAGAAACTTAGGGGAGAAATAAAGAAAGCATTCAAGGAATACGCAAAAGAACTTGAGGAAAAGCTAAGCAAACTAGAAAACTACTTGCCAAGTAGTGCCTTATACGGCAAAGTTAACAAACTCTGGGCAATAGATTCCAACATAATCGAAGTACCCTTCGGAAAGAGAAACAAGGAGACATTAAAGAAAAAGCTAGAACTCAACTTGAGACAAGGAAAGTTTAGGGAAGCAGCAAACTTAATTTACTACTATATGAGGGCTAAGATTCATCGTAGATTTAAGGGTGAGTTTGCGAAGAAGAGGGGTAGGAGTTTCTTCGGCTTCAAGGTTTTATATGCTATTTCCCCAACCATGATTCTTCACGCAATTCAAGTTGAGTTTGCAAACTTTCCCGATAATAAGGTTGGTTTTGGTATGAGTGGTTATAAGGTTGTTGATAGGGGTTTCTTGGGAATGCCCTCAACTTGGATAATTGGTTTTTCTAGTTTTAGACGTTATGTTGAATTCTTTGGTATTTTCTTGAAGAGGTATTGGAGACCTTACGCTATTAACAAGGATATGGTTGAGGTTTTTGTTTACGTTATTGGAATAATTTACAATTCCTTGATTTACACTTCCGTGTTAGCAAAAGTTCCGCAAGAGGAATTTGTCAAACTCTCTAGTTAACCCTAGGCTAGGGTTAACTAGAATAATATGGGGTATGTTTGAAATTCATTTTTTCTCAACTATAAGTTATTTTATATTACAATAAAATATTAATCTTCCCTCATATTGAAAGATATAATTGACTTCTATTCTCAACTAGTTATAATATTGTTTTTCTATCACATTATATTTATTGAATTATTTGCATTCTGGACACTCTCTTGAGCTTGGTGTCTATGCCTTAATGTATCGTTATAGAACGACATGTGAATGTGCCTAATCATCTCATCCCCCATTTTACTGAATTGTTGCGTTAGATGTTGGAGTGTTAGCTCATCTAATACGAATTTGACCGCTAAGTTAAACGCTACTAAGCTTTCTCCTACATCATATGTAGCTAACATTTTCTCCAATACTTCTCTTGTTAGTTGAAATAGTGGACTCTCCTCAAATATCTTTCTCGCTTCCTTTCCAAATCCTAAGCTTGGATATATAATATCTAGCATCTTTACTCTTTGTGCAATTCTTTGGACTCTTCTCATGTGGTCCATTCCCATAAATATGAATACGTTAGTTATAGAACTTGTAGGAGCCATACTAGCTAGATACATTGACTCCATTTGCATGATGTGGAATACATACCTTAATGGATCGTAAACGTTCTTGTATAACTCCAGTACTTCCTCACTTAGGTTCCAATCGTATTTAGTATTTACAATTTCCTCATATATCTTATCTAAAAAGGTTTCATTATCATCTGCCATGGAGTTGTAGGTCCAATATGTAAGTTTGTATGGATCTTCATAGTCATGCCATTCTCCTCTTTCGAATAATGGCTTAATGAATGGTGAGTTGTCTCTAAAGTGTTTATACCATTTTTGAGTTATATGCTCTGTCCCTAGTTCAAATGGTCCCTTATCATAGATGTAAGTAGGGGATCTTGGATCCGCCCAGTATGACAATGCATAGGTGACTATTTGATATTCCGATGGCTTTTTCCTTCCTAGTTTCTTCTCTAGCATCGGCCAAGTTGACCAGACTCTTTTGTACCCCCTATATTCATAATCTCTGAAAAACCGATCACCTTCTACTCCACTTTTGAACGCTCCGAACATTTGTTTATACCTTCTATACCATTCCAAATCCTCTAATCTAGTCATAACCTTTTTCACCTCATAACTCCAAATACCATTTTAGATAATCCCCTCTTACAATGATCTTTCCTGCAAATGCACTCATCCTTACCTCAACCTCTCCTGGAAATCTAACTTCTCTACCCAACACTTCCTCTAGCGTACTTTTGTTTAAAACAAGTTCCCTTTCACCCACTATTCTTATGTATGAGCCTCTGTCGATAACTCCTTTGAAAGTATTTGGATTATCATCCGCTATAGCTTCAACTACACCGTAGCTGAACTCATCTTTCGTAAGTACTGGACCTACAATATTTTGTGATAATTTACTTAAATCTGTTATTTGATATTTATCTAAAATTGATTCAAGAGTTAACTCCAAACTCATTTATCACACCTCTTTGCCTATACATACCAAACCATTTAACCTTGAACTCGGAAACGGGAACAGACGGAACTTTAACAAAAATGTCATTACCTTCAACCTTCACATCCAAAGGAAAGAGGGAACTTCCCTCAGGATTTATGCTCTCTCCTGTCCTTGCATTATACTCCCATAAATGTACTGGGCATATGATTTTCTCCTCACCGTCAAAAGAATTTGGCTCTATTAAACCTAACGCGTGGGCACACCTTGCATAATACGCCTTTATTTCTCCATTTATATTGACTACTAGAATTTCGTATCTATTGACCTCTACTAACTTAGCCTCACCTTCATAAATATCGTCTAGTGTTAGCACTTTATGGAATTCTCCAGGGTAACTCATAGTCTCACGCCCTTAATTTACCCTCCCTTTCCAATCTTCTAACGATACTATATTTTTCAATCTCATCTGTAAATAGTACTGAAGGAGATCTTGGGGCTAACTTTATAGCCTCTTCAGTCTCCTTTATAATCTTGAATATATCATCGTTCTGATTCTCTGGCTTCCAGAACTCTTCCTTAGGAGGCCACCAGACTAACCAGAAAACGTCATATGGCTTTATTACGTCTCTAACTTTGGCATTAAGATCTAAGACTTGACCAGTAAAGTAGTTAACTAACCTTAAGTCCTTATCCTTCTTTTCCCATACTAACACGTTTACTGTTAGACTCTTCAACATTTCAATAGCCTCTTCTACCGTAATGTTTGTTGGAAGTACAGCGGGTAACCACACTGTGCCTTCTTCTGGGACAAATACTATGGGTACTGCTTCCATACTCATTTTCTTTACCCCTCCGTATATTTCTTTATCCTATTGAGGAAATCTTGATCTTTCTCTTTATATAATAATGCATATGCACCGTCAGTAGGGTCTAGACCAGCCTCCCCTTCTTCCGTTTGTCCCATATTCCATATTACCTCTTCAAGTAGTCTCTTAGGATCCTTGTATACCTCTTCAGTAAACTGTATCATCCCCTCAAGTACTCTTTGTGTGTAAGTCCTTCTTCCAGCATATCTATCTGGTTCTTGATCAAAAATCCATAAGCATGCTGGACTATCAAACGTATATATCTTTCCCTTGTACTCTTTTAAGTAGATTCTTAAGTACTTTCCGTTTACAGGTGCTTGTATTGGTACCTGACAAACTGTACATAAATGTACTGCAGTTAATGGTAATGGTATTTGTCCATCAATTATCTTCTTTATGTATAAGTCCCAAACTCTTCCGAAAAACTTCTCCCAGTGTGGGTATTTCTCGTTTAACCATTTTCTCTCATCAGGCGTTGGACCTCTAAATGCGACATTTAGAGTCCTTCTCCACGTATATAATCCTATAATAAAGTTATGATGCCAATGATCTAACTCTAATTCAAACCACTGCCAGTACCAAGGTAATCTTATCCCATAATCTTCTAGTAATCTCTTAAATTGGGCACCTACCCATTCTGTTATAAACTCCTTGTACGACATTATTCTAGCGTCTAGTGGAGTGAGGTAATCCATAGAAACTCCAGTTAATGCTCCTATTAGCCTAAGGGATAGCCAGAATCCTTTCGCTATTAAATATTCTCCTGCCTCTTTATATGCTGGACCTTTTTCTCTCATTCTAACAGCAAATTCAACAGTGTTTCTATAATTTTTCATTAGTCCTTCTGAGACATTAGATAAGGCTTGCTTGACCTCTCCCCTAGTTTGACCTAAACCTCCCTCTCTACTCATCATCATTTAGTCTTTTTTATACTTTTTAAGAATTGTTCTAACAAGTTTGATAAACATGTTTACAGTTTATAGTTTTTAAATCCTACTCATATGAGGTGTCTTTAAAAAGAGTAAGGTACAAAGGAAAAAAATTAAAAAAATAAATTAAATTTTCTTTTTCATCTCTTCATTCAACTTTGTCACGTCAACAAAGGTCTTTAGAACTGGGTGCCCTATTTGTGCGTGCCTAGATTCATCAGTCTGTATACTCTGAGTTGTTGAGGAAAACACGAAATCATTAGTCTTATTTGCCATTGCGGCATATGCTACAAATTGTAAATTGGTAAATCCAGTCTCAAATGCAAAGGTAGTCATTAAGGCGAATTCTATTGCATTAGTCCCAGTAATAGTATCATCAAAGAACGATCTAGCTGCTATTGGTAACCAGCCGTCAACCCAGAACATCTTATGTGCATAGGCGAACTTAGGACTAGCTTGTATACTATCATGAGATAATAAGATTTGCACTTGTGCGTGTCTTACCTCATCCATAGAACCGAATGTGGATAAGTTTCTCCATTCACCGGCTTTCCCAAACCTCGCCATCCTTGCTTCTGCTATAGACGCAGTATATTCTGGTATAGGAACCGCAGTTATATGGAAACAGAAGGAGCCTTGATGATATGTCTTATCCAATTTCTTTACTAACTCTGCTCTTACTCCAGCCTCTCTTACCGAGAAAAGTCTTTGATCTTTCTCCTTTTGATTCTTTACATACTCCCTATATGTCACCTTATAGGGGGCATCATATAACTCGGCCCATACGTCTATCGGTAAATTCGGTATTCCACTCATATCTACTGGAAATAGTTCTTCTTCTTTTACGTATTTCGGTGCCCACTCTAGCTTGTTCGCTAAATCATAATACTCATCTCTTGATGGTAGTTTAGGTTCTGCAGGAACTGGTTTCATAAGTAGGTGTGTATCATTCGTATATAAAAATAATTCTTAAACATGTTCGAAAAAAGAAGTAACTTTATCCCCACACTTATGTTAATAGTTTCTGAAGATCAAAACTTTCCTCTACCAACTTATCTTTTTTGCTTGAGACTTCCACTTGTTTTTGTATTAATTTATTAAGAGCTACTATCTCTTTAACGTTCCTATTTATTGCTAAGTAACCCTTAATAGTACCTCCTTTTAAGTATATTACACTGAATCTTGGTCTTTGTGATTCAAACTTTCCTCTTATTACGTATTCGTCATAATTCCTCGTCTCACCAGCCGATTCTATGTGAATATCGAATATATCCGACCATATGGATGATATGAAATTGTAGGCTTCTCTATTACCAGCCATGTTCCTAGCTGCCAATTTTCCAGTGTACTCAGCGTTGTTCCAGTGCTCAATCCTCTTCCTCCTACCCTCCCTAGGATCAAATATATTTGCAATATCCCCAGCCGCATAAATGTCCTTAGCACTTGTCTCCAAGTATTCATTCACAATTATACCGTTATCAACTTGTATACCGCTTTCTTTGGCAAGTTCTACGTTTGGTGTTATTCCCACGGCTATTAGTAGCATGTCCGTCTCTAATCTCCTACTATTTGACGTTATAGCGTTCTTCCCTTGTATCTCCTTTAATGAATCGTTAAGTATGAAGGATATGCCTTTACTCTCTAGATATTGTTGTATTACTCTTGATACTTTTTCATCAACGAATGTGTTCCATATATATGGCATTACTTCCACGACAGTAGTCTTCACGCCAAGTGTTGTTAGGCTAGACGCTACTTCAACACCTATGAAACCAGCCCCAATTATTAATGCATTCTTACTCTTACTGGCAGCCTCCCTTATCTTGTCGGAGTCATCAAGTGTTCTCAAGTATAAGGCATTCTCACTTCCCGGAATGTTTAATTTTCTAGGCCTACCACCAGTGGTTATTAACGCTTTATTAAAGGATATTGTATTACCATCGCTTAATATTGCCTCCTTTGAACCTGTATCGATCCTTTCAACGCTCTTGTTCAATATTACCTCCAAATTATCCCTCTTATAAAAATCATCAGACTCAAAGAATAACATGTCTTTTTCCAATTTTCCCCTAAGATAATCCTTTGATAGTGGTGGTCTATCATATGGGTAATATTTGTCTGATGAGACCATGATTATTTTTGAGTTTGGCTTTAATTGGAGTAGTTCCTTTAATGCATTATATCCCGCAATACCACTCCCAATTATCAAGTAGTCATATTTCATCTTGATCTAGATTCAAAAACGGTAAAAAGTAATATTAAGCTTAATCTAACAAGTTTGATGTATAGAGATTTTGAACTTAAAAAATCCTTGTGTTATTTAAAAAATAGAAGATGAAGTTTAAACCATCCTTGTACATTTTATATCTACATCAAATAGTTTATCTAATATTTTACAAAATTATGATTCCAATTTTTTAAGAGCATTCTTGGCAATTTCCATATCTTGTTCCGCAGATCCGCCAGATATTCCTATTCCTCCTATTACTTGCCCTTTATAGACTATAGGAAATCCTCCACCGAAGATTATCAACCTAGGTATTTTAGGAAATCCCATTGCCAGTGGGGGGTTGTCTCTAAGCATGTTGTACCACTCGTGTGTTGGTATACCAAAACTTACCGCAGTCCACGCTTTATCTATGGCTATCTCTATGGTTAAGATTGGTGCACCGTCCATTCTCTTAAAAGCCTTCAACTCTCCTCCTTCATCTACTATTGCTATAGAAACCTTCACTCCTAGCTCTTTAGCCTTCTTTACTGCCTCACTTATTAACATATCTGCTAATTCGTCTGATATACCTAACTTATTTAGCACATTCATGAATACTATCTAAATATAAGGTTGAATTAAGCTATACATAAAACTTGTTTGAGTAGATTTTTTAATATGACAGAAAAAGAAGGAAAATAAGGTGAGTGTTAAAAATGGTAAATAAGTTACTTTCCCAACTAGCTAGCGTAGAAATTCTAACGCCTAAAATCGACGATACATTATGGTTTTTCAAGGACATTTTGGGATTATATGAAGTTGGAAAGAAGGGTAAGTCAGTGTACCTAAGGGGTTGGGAAGATTGGTACACGTATAGTTTAAAGGTTACTGAATCTGATACCGCTGGGGTAAAGGAGATTGTATGGAGAACCTGTAGTGAAAAAGATCTAATTGATGCTATAAATATAGTAAACTCTAATGGATTAGGATTGGGATGGGATGAAGGAGAGCCAGATATGGGAATAGGAAGAGGTTACAAATTTATCTTGCCCAGTGGTCAAATTGGTAAACTTGTATGGGAAATGAAAACGTGGCGAGCTTCAGGTGAACTTAGATCGGGATATAAAGCTAGGCCTATGAAAAAGCCTACTAAAGGAGTTCAAGCAAAGGATCTGTCTCATATATTTATTTTCGCCTATAACGATGGAGCTCTTGCTAAGACCGTAGAGTTGTTGAAGAAGCTCACATTTAAAGTAAATGAAATATTGAAGGAAGGTGATAAGAAAATTGCGTATTGGATGGCAGTCAACGGTACAGCACACGATTTAGCAATTGGTCTAGATCCTTCTGGAGTTCCGGCTAGACTAAACCATGTTACGTTTAATGTGGATTATTCAGATGACATACTTAGGGCTGCGGACTTTTACACTGATTACGGATTGGAAATTGTAGGAGGTCCTTTAAGACACGGCATAACAGATAGCAATTCACTTTATGTAAAAGAGCCTGGTGGTAACTTAATTGAAGTGTTGCATGGCGGTTACCTTAATGTTGTACCAGATTGGGAGCCAGTAGTATGGGATACTAACGAGGATGGAGACAGATGGTTATATTATTGGGGACATGTAAAAGAAGCGTTCTGGCATGGTAGTCCCATTCCAGCTACTAGGATTAGTGACGAGTTAAAGGAGATAGTCAGACAGAAATTAGGAGCAAAAATCTAATAATAGTTCAAATTATTATTTTTTTAACATAAATATGTTATCTTAAAAAATATCATATCTTTATATTTATTTTAGATTTAGAGAGATTGCTTCTTCAATTTTCTTACTTATTAGTTGAGTAGTAGTTACTTTGAAATATAGTGTATAATGGTAACCGCCAATGGTTCTCTCAATTTCGAGCAAGTTAACTTCATCATTAACGTATCCGCCTAACTCCACATTAGCTTTTCCCTTCCATATTTCTCCATATTTGGTCTCATCCCTAACTCTACTTACTATTTCGTATAGGTCAACTTCACCCTCACCCCTGCTTGGGAATCTCCTTATATTTAAGAATGGCCCGAAGTTTTTAAGAGGCAGCGACTCAGTCCTCTCCTCTAATTCGACTTGCATTCTAAACATTACACCTCCTCCCCTTACAGCATATCCTCCCATCTTTAGTCCTCTCTCTGGTTTATTGTACTTTGGAAGCAGATGGTGTAATTTAGTCATGGCAATTTTAGCTATTTTCTTCGGATATCCATCTAACCAACCTCTTACCAATGCCCAATCCTTATCTACCCACATGAATGGGAAATACAAGTAATTCTTTCCCTCAAAGTTGACCTTTAACCCAATAGCTCCCTCCATGTATTGTACTAAATCTGGATCTTGATACATGTAGTCCCAATTGTCCTCTGAGGTGGAAATAAATTCGGCAATGTAAACCCAACCTTCACCGTCAGTTGATAGGAATCTTGGAATTACCTTTTCTGCAGATTCCTTAGTGAACTTTATATGAGCTCCAATATAGGTAACTCCATAATACCATGGCGGTTGAAATACAATTTGTGATTTGCCATTATTCGTGGGGGGTAAGGTGAAATTGGAGTTGTTATTTTTTGTCATGGTTACTTCTACTTCTAGCCTAGTAAATAAGCATTCCATTAAACTTGTTTCATGTTTTCCTATTTCACTTAAAAACATATCTCACTAATTATTTCGAAATCCTAGATAGGATCTTTGTTCCTAATTGCTTAAATGACCAATTGAAGTAATACCCACCCTCAATCTTGTTTATCTTCAAAACTTCAAGCTCCTCATTTATTGAACCGTTTAATATCACCTCTCCTTCACCTCTCCACACCTCGCTAACTCTAAAGTCTGAGGAGATTACTTGTCCTAGCTCGTAAACATCTGTACCATCTTGGACAGCTGGGAATCTCCTAAATTGCACTATGGGATCAAAGGGTATTGGGGATTGCGAGACTTTTTCTCTTAGCGTTATTTTGATTCTTATTATCTCCTTACCGTTCCTTAACGCATATCCTCCCATCTTTACGCCACTAGAAGGACCACTGTAACCGTCTAGAAGTTTATGAAATTCTGACATTGATATATAAGCTAATTTTTTAGGATAACCTAACAGCCACCCACGAATTAGCGGTAGATCTTTATTAACCCACATGAATGGGAAATAGGTGTAAATGTTACCATTATACTTGACCTTTAGGGCCACCGCAGCCTCCATGTACTTAGTCTCTTCAGGGTCTTCATACAACATCTCCCATCTATTTCCACTTACTGTGAAAATCTTAGCAACATATACAAATCCTTAGCCATCTACTATTTCCAATGGAGGAGATATTAAATCTAGAACTTTACCGAGATCAAAATGGACTTTTACCCCTATCATTTCTATTGCGTATATCCATGGTGGAGGTGGAACTATTTGAGACTTGCCCGATTTAGTTGTTGGTAAACTAAATGTGCTATAATAAGGACGTGTTTCTTCCATATTGTTTTTTCTTTCCCTAGGTTAATAACCCTTTATAAAACATGTTTCACATTAGAAAAGGGAAAAATTTAGCTAAACTTATTAATAATAATTCTTCCTGCATTTTTGTACTCGCTCATTTCCTTGTAGGCATCATTGACATCATAGATGCTTATAGTCTTGTACGTAACTGGATCTAGATTAATCTTTCCTTCTTTCATTAATTTAAATATTGTATCGAATTTTTGAGCTGGTAACATTAATACTCCTTGTATTCTGATTTCCCTTGCTACCACTAAATCTGCTGGCAATGGAAAAGTCTCTTTCCCCTTCATCATAAGCCCCGCTAATAGTAATGTCCCATGCACTCTAAGGAGAGGTAAAAACGGTATGACAGCCTCTGGAATTCCTGTAGTATCATACACTACGTCCACTGAACCATACTTCTTCATAATATCCTCTACTATTTCATTCAATTCTTCAGACTTACCAGAATATTTATAAGTCTCAATGCTACCTAATATTTTAGCTTTCTCTAAAGATCGTTCGTTAACGTCTACAGCTATTACTTTAGCACCAAGAGCGTTAGCTATTACTATACCACTCAAACCCATCCCTCCTGCTCCGATTGTGACCACCATGTCACCGGGCTTTAAATTAGTCTTCATTGTAAACGCGTTCCATGAAGTTCCAAAACCACAAGAACTTAGAGCAGCCCACTCTGGCTTTATTCCATCTGGTACTTTAACTAGATCAATTGCTGACCTCTCTGGGACTAACATGTACTCAGCAAAGCACCCATTAATTCCATAACCAGCTATTACCAAGTGATCACAAACATTTGAATCTCCTTCCATACAGTATTTGCATGTCCTATTATCTCCGGTAGAAGAAGCAGGCATGACTACCTTATCTCCATTTTTCAATTTAGCTACACTCTCTCCGACCTCTACGACTTCTCCATAAACCTCATGACCTTGAGTTATTGGTAACTTACCACCACTCCACTGCATATATGCTACCAAAGCAGGATCTCCACGCCATAGATGCCAATCTGATCTACATATTCCACAGCTTATCACTTTTAGAAGCACATCTCCTTTTCCAACTTTAGGAACTTCGAGATCCTCTATCTTCAGAGGCTTTTGAAATTCCACTAATCTAGCTGCCTTCATCAATAGAGATTTTATCTTACTACTAATATGGATTTCTCTAACATGTTTGATATGATAAATAAAGTAAATTAGATTAATGAATTGATTTAAATCTCAATGAGTACCCCATTAATGTTTTTAAATAGAAACTTAATTTACTATGAAGAATTTGCTGGATTCCGTAATTTAAGATAGGGTGGCTTGTAATAAGTGGCTTGTAATAAAGTTTAAAAATTATTATCAGAAATTAGTATTATAGGTAAAATGTATGAATGACAGACTATTGGAAATTACGTTTTCAGTTGAACATGAGAACTGTTGGACTAATCTAGTTGGTAAATACATTGTGAAAACTTTGAGATTTTCTGTAGATACTGAGAGGAACTCTATTAGGTCCCTAATCGTTGTGGATAAAAAATACAAGGATTTAATGAATAAGATAAAGAGAAATAATAGTTTCATTGGATACTCATCAATTTCTCTCACAAATGACAATAAAAAAATACTTTTTGATTTCAGAAAGAGGTACAAAAATAGTGTAATGGACATTATAAACTCCGTAGATGGGATAATCTTAGATGGATTTAAGTATGATGGAAAGGAATATTGGCGAATTTTATTGTATGAAAGTTACATTAATGAATTAAGGGAGAAGCTTAGGTCTAAAGGGAATGTGGAGTTTATTGGCTTTCACGAATTAAATGTAACTGAGGACGAACTGACTCCATATGAACTTAAAACTTTAATTTTGGCTTATAAAAATGGCTATTTTGATTTTCCCAGGAGAATTAAGTCTGATAAAGTATCTAAATTGATAAATATAAGTAAATCCACTTTCACGTACCATTTAAGATCAGCTGAGTCGAGAATAATTAAACGATATATTGACGACCTAAAATTCTACAATGTAATTAACAACATATCGCAGCAAGAAGAGGAAAGAAAGGATAGCTAAAAAAGAAGAAGGGTAAAAATTAATTTTACCATCTTGTTATTACTACCTTTTTATCTGTGAAGAAATCTACGCTATCTATTTGCCCATGCAGTACGCCAAAGAAGGATTCCTTTCTGCCTCCAAATGGAAAGAACGCCATTGGCGCAGCTACACCTATATTAATGCCTATATTTCCGGCGTTGACCTCACGCCTGAACTTTCTAGCATAATAACCACTTGTGGTAAATATTGATGACGCATTACCATAATTGCTCTTGTTTATAATATCTATTGCCTCATCTAAACTTCTTAGATGAATTATTGACGCTACTGGTCCAAATATCTCCTCCCTTGCTATCGTCATTTCCGGTGTCACTTCATCAAATATAGTTGGACCCAGAAAATATCCATTGGGATAGTCAAGTACTTTTGCTTCCCTACCATCTAACAATAGTTTTGCTCCTTCTTCTATACCCTTATCTATATATCCTATTATCCTCTTTTTAGCTTCTTTTGTAACAACTGGGCCCATGTCTACACTTTCATCCAAACCGTAACCTATCTTTAATTGTTTTGAAGCCTCTATGAACTTCCTCTTAACATCGTCATAAATATTACCTACTGCTACTAAATTAGCAGCTGCTAAACATCTTTGCCCTGCATTGCCAAAGAACGCTGAGATAACAGAGGGTATTGTCTTATTTAAATCAGCATCTGGCATTACTACGACAAAGTTCTTAGCTCCTGCTTGAACAATGGCCTTCTTACCGCTCTTCCCTGCATTTTCATAAATGTACTTTCCTACTCTCGTCGAACCTACGAATGTTACACCTTGGATTAATTTATTCGTAAGGAACTCGTCAACTACATCCTTAGCACCGTGAACGACATTTACAACACCTCTAGGTAACTTGACCTCGTCAAAAATTTTAATAATAAAATCCATTGGTACTGGAGTTATTTCAGAAGGCTTAATAACCACCGTATTTCCTAAAACTATTGCAAATGGTAAGTACCAGAAGGGAACCATTGTTGGGAAATTGAATGGAGTTATAATTCCAAAAACTCCTAAAGGTTCCCTAACAACGGTTTCATCAATATCTTGAGATACTTGATCTAGATGTTCACCCTTATATAAAGTGTAAGCAACACTTATTGCAGCCTCAACGTTTTCTATAGTTCTCCTCATATCCCCTCTGGCCTCTTGGATGGTCTTTCCGTGGTTTTGAACTATTATCCTAGCTATTGTTTCTGAATACTCCTCTAACTTATTCTTAAGCGCGAAGAGGTATTGTATTCTAGTAGTTATTGGGACTTCTCTCCACTTCTCAAATGCCTCTTGAGCTGATTGTATAGCCTCTCTAACTTCATCTTTAGCTGAGAATGGGACTTCAGCAATAACTTCATCTTTAGCTGGATTATATGCCTTACCTATTGTATCAGTTTTAGAATCTACAAGCTCACCGTTTATATATAGCTTCAGCCTTCCATAATTCTCCTTTACCTCTTCCAATACCCTACCCATAGGTAATTCAAAATGATGAGTCGTTAATATATCTCTTTCAAACATGTTTCAAACAGATAATGAAAAGATTATGTATAGTGACTTCTCTTTAAGCAAAAAATAAAAGATAATTCTAAATCCTTGACCTTGTTATGTATTTCTTTTCAAACTCTCCAATCTATAGTAAATACCATTGTGATTAAATAAAGAATTCAATAAAGTGTTTGTAATGAGAACTATAAAAGATAATTAACAGTAGCCATTGGAATAAATTTGAATTTTTACCATAAATCACTAGTTTATCATATTACAAGATTACCAGAAGGATAAAGATATTTTAAGCCTTTTAGATAGTGATTGCCCTGTCATATTCAAGATGAAATCTAATACATAGTGGTAGAATGGGGCATTGTTCATAAGCTCTAGAATTCTATCGTCCTTAATATTGGCGTAAGCTATTCCCAAGGTCTCGGCGATTTTATCTGAATAAAATATGAGTCCACCTTCCGAGAGAATTTCATTTATTATATTAAATAGAATATCTGGTTTATCTAATAAACTCATGAAATAGGTTCCAATTTTAACCTTTACGTCACCTTCAGACTTATAAAAACTCTCCAAAGCAACGTTTAAGTATCTTTCCTTTTTAGTGTAGAGTGTGGAGGTAGTGTCGTCGTTAAGTTATTTATATTTGTATAACGAGTATTACTTATGGGTAGGAAGCCTGTATTTAGGCAAGACGTTTCTTGTCCCTCTTGTGGTAGTCATCATGTTGTTAAGTGTGGTAGGCCTTTGGGTAGGCAGAAGTTTTTGTGTAGGGATTGTGGTAAGTACTTCTTGGGTGATGCTAGTTATCATCATCATTCTAGGAAGTTGAGGGAGGAGGCTTTGAGAATGTATGCTAATGGTATGAGTATGAGGGCTATTTCTAGGGTGCTTAACGTACCTCTTGGTACTGTTTTCACTTGGATTAAGCGTTATGGTAGGAAAAAGCATGAGAAGTTGGTTGAGTTGTGGGGTAGGGCTAAGGAGCTGGTCAAGGGTAAGGTTGTTGCTAAGGTTGTTGATGAGATGTGGACTTACTTGTACAAGAATGCTAGGGCTTTTTACAAGTGGGTTTTCACTTGTTACGTGTACACGAAGCTGGGAGTTTACCTCATTTACTCTGTGGGGGATAGGGATGAGAGTACTTTCCTTGAGGTCAAAAAGTATTTGCCTGACGAGGGTAGATGGGTGAGCGATGATTATAACTTGTACTTCTGGTTGAAAGACCACACGGTTGTCTCGCCAGTTAACCCGAACGAGTCCTTTCATTCCTCATTAAGGGATAGGCTAATTAGATTCAAGAGAGCAACGAAGGCAGTAAATAGGAGCATTCGCACCATGATGTACTCCATAGCCCTAGTCTTATGGGAGAGAAGGTTAATCCCAGAATTTGTAGCTTAACGACGACACTATCAGTGTGGACAACAATTTCATTCATTTGAAATATTTACATTTATTATCACCTTCTTATCTAACAAGTACGTTGGGGTGTAAAGGATGTTATATATTAGGAAGAATGTTGATAACCACCTAGTTATTATAAACTTGTTAGAATTCCAAGGAAAGTGGAAGTCCATTGATGCAAGCCTATGTTTTAAGCTTCTGAACCCTTGTTCTGCATAATCCCTCTCGTTGAACGTTACCTTCTCGTGTTCCACGTTTAACCATGAGAAGGCGTTGTATGCAGTTGCCCCATCGTGCAAGTAAATTACCTTATCCACCCTCACTTTAAATATTCTCCTTGCTACTTCCTCAGCCCTCTTCATATTTGCCAGAACTACTAAGACATGTACCCCGCTCCTAACGCTAGTAACCATGAAGAAAGGTATTCCCTTGGTTTTGACGTCCCTAACAATCCACACGTAATAGTACTGGCCATTAGTTAGCCTTAGTCTCGTCAATCACGTAAACCCCGCTCAATGGCACAGCGTACCTCACGTAACTCAACCTCCTATGATAGTAAAGCAGAGTAGAGTGGGGTAACACGGCCCTCCAGGAGGATAATCCAGAAACGTAGTTAGCCAAGGCAGAGGCTACGGTCTCCCTAGAGTAAAACCTCGGGCTAAGGTTAATATACTCCATTAATATTAGTATCACTTGGGTGAGCACGGGAACCTTCCACCTAGTTCCCATAATCTCACCCTAAGTAATACCTCCCGTGCTCACCCTAAAAAGGTATTATCATCAACGTTCTATTAATAAAGCGCAAACAATTCAAATAATTCATTTTAGATTAACAAAATTGTTGTCCACACTCCCATTAATGAGAGTTTCATTAATAAGCTGCAAATCCTACTTTGATATGATTTTATTCAAAATTTATAGTAAATAAAGATGTCCCATGATACAATGACTTTCTCTCAATATAGTACATAGCGTATATCTATATTCTCTCCAAATTTTCGGAGATTTAAAAGTCATTTATAATGCGGAAAAATAAAAATAAATATAGTGTTTATTAATTTAACTTATATAAGTATTTATTTATTATAATAATATATAATTTACGTATAAGATGGCTTAGATATTTATCATATTAATATATATTATATCATTCTTCATAATTGAATATAGTTCACAATGAAAAAATAAAATATTATAATTATAATAATTTTTCAGTTTTGCTCAAGTAGAACAACATCTCTTGTGGAAGGCTACAAACAGTCTGTAGAAGTCTCAGTACACTTTACGCTGTAATAAAGTATAAAATATTACAAAATTGAATGTATAATATGGCAGTAGCTATTTTTAACATGATTGTTGACGGAGAAATAAACGTTAAGAACGTTCAAAAATTTTTCGATAATCTAATGATAGCAGCAGAAACGCTTTCTAAGACACATACTATCGAACCCTTAAAATCTCTATATGAGAAATACCGAGATGAAGTAAAGGAACTAGAGGAGTTAAAAGGTAAAGACGATATTTTCTATTTTTCCTACCTAGTACACAAGGTATTTGATGACTATTTTAATAACGGCAAACTAAAGGGTTTACTCGACGAGATCAGTAAGATCAAAATCGATAAAAAAGAGCTGTTAAAAAAGTTTGAAGAAAACGTCGGAGAGATTAAAGAAGATGAGAATTTAAAATTCCCAGTACTTTGGACCTTTAAGACATACGATTTACTTAGTCTAATGAAGAAGTTCAATTCAATTCAAGATAAAGAATTTGAGGCTGAATATATGGGACTAAAGGTTTATGTAACTATTAAACCCTTTGAAGGTGAGATAGGTCTCTATGATCCTTTCGTTTTCTTTACCAAGAATCGACCCAGACTAGGAATAAGGTTCGGTGAAATTGCTATAGATCCCTACGAGGTTAGGATACTACAGCTATATGAAAGCAGAGAACACTTTATATTACCTATTGTGGAGAAAACTTGCGGTAAATTAACCTTAAAGACAAAAACCGCATTAACGATCAGCGATCCCCTAAAGTTTAAAAACACAGCGTATTTAACTAGAGCATTAAGATACTCCCACTGGGCATTAAGGACTTCAAAGTTATCGCTAAGTGAGGTTATTAACTATTTGCCATTCATCCTTAATTCAGTCAATAAGCCAAAAAGCTTTATTAAGAGTGTAATGGATTTACATGATAGAATGGAGGAAGAAGGGGTAGATTTGGACTATATTAAGAAAGAAATCGAAACTTTAGGTTGGTATGGAATAAAGTTACCTAATAAACCTATCAGAAGAGAGGACAGAGGTCTCAATAAGCTAAAAGAACTCTATGACTTGTCTACAAAATTGGAAGATCCTATAGTACTATTAACACATCTCCTTATGACTATAATATATGTCTACAAAGTCAATGGTTATGAGTATAAACAATTATTTGTAAGGTAATTTCAACTGATTCAAGGCTATCTTTATTAGAGAAGACTTATCTGTCCTTCTAAGCCCTAATACTAACATTAATGGTGTCCTTAACTCTTTAAATTTCTCTATTTCGTTTTCCCTATCGAAGAAATCTCTCCTTTCAGTTTTTGGGTAAGGATTAAATAGTACTTCTATCCCCAGAAGTTAAATACTTATATGCCAATTCGACATACTTGTCAGGGTTCATTATATCATCTGGATCAATTAACTTCTTTATCTGATACATTAAATCCAATACACTGACACCATTATGTTTAACTATTTGTTCAGCCATTAACTTAGCCTTCTGCACACCAATACCATGTTCACCACTAACAGAACCCCCAAGCTCAATCGCCATTCTAGCTATTTCCTCAAATGCCTTTTCTCTTGCTACCTTATCCTCAATTATTATGTTTGGATGAAGATTACCATCACCTATGTGCGAGATAACGTAGAATTTAGTATTATACTTCTCACCTATTTCTCTGAGTCTCCTTATAGCTTCTGGCAGTTTAGAAACTGGTACTACTATATCTTCAGCGTAAAATACTTTTTTTGATTCAGCTTTCACTGCTATTGCAGCTTGTGATCTCACTGAATACAATTTCTCTGCCTCTTCGCCTTCAGTAATCTTAATATCAACTGCCTTTCCCTCTAATACTTTCAACACATCATCTACACTATCTTCCTCTATTGAAATTAATAACATCCCTCCCTCTGTTTCCTTGAGGTTTGCAGTCAAGTGTTTATTTAACGCTTTGACTACATCAGCATCAACGTACTCTGACAGCTCTGGCAATATCTTATTCTTCCTCAAGCCTACTATAACTTCTCCAGCGGATTCAAAATCCTTTAACATTGCAGCTATCATAACCATCTTTCTCTTTGGAATTGGTATTATCCTCAACCAGATTTCCGTTACGATACCTAAAGTTCCCTCACTTCCAACGAATAAATGAACCAAATCATATCCGGCCCTATTCTTCCTCAATGGTTCTCCGACCTTAATTACCTCCCCATTTGGTAAAACAACACGTAAAGATAATACCCATTCCCTGAATGAACCATGCCTTACACCCTTCATCCCTCCAGAGGATTCAGCTACGGCACCACCAACTGAGCATAAAAAGAAGCTTGCTGGATCTGGAGGTAACATAAAGCCTTTTTTCTCTAGTTCCTCGAAGAGGTCTATTAATTTAATCCCTGGTTGGACTCTTACGTACCAATCAATATCGTTTATCTCTAAAATTTTATTCATTTTAGATAGGTCTACTAATATACAGTTTTTATCGCACGAAACAGCTCCGGTTAAACTAGTTCCTTGACCCCATGGTATTATGGGTAATCTATTTTTCTTAGCAAATCTAACGATCCTAACGACTTCATCCTCATCCTTGGGGAAGAATACGGCTAATGGTCTTACTTTCTCTCCGGAAAAATCCTCCCTTTCCTCTACCTTTTGCTCGATATCTTTCAATTCGGTGAAATCCATAATAAACAATTATACGTGAGTTAATAAAAGGATTTTTATGGGCAAATGAATAGCTTTGTCCCTTATATAATGCTCAAATTTATTCCTTAAAATTAAAAAGTTTTTATGGGGAAGTTAAATTTTTCCTCTTTATCCTTTCAAGCCTTATTAACTCACTTGCCTTACTCCTAAAATCGTTTATTCTAGATTTGATCAGTTTGGCATTTAAAAAACAAAGTGAAATATTAAAGTCTTTATCCATGACTACCTTACCTTTTTCTAACTGGATTTTTATTTTTCCCAGCCTTAGCTGGACCATAACCCCGCAATATTGATAACTTAAGTTATAGAATTTAAAGATGTAAATACTTTACCATATATTATTACTGTGGCTTTTCTAAATAGTGTTGATAAAGGGACCTCTGCAGTGAAATCACTTCCTTTAACGTCAATGTTTAACGCCCCAAATAAAGTTGGCATTAAGAAGTTGGGTCAGCAAATATTATAGGAAGCTTCTCGTCATAATCATTACCATAAATTTCTACTTTCTATTCCACAAGAGGAAATCTTTCTTTTCTATATAAACATTTTGTTCTCAATTTAGATAAGTGACTATACTTAAATAAAATGTATTAAATAATAAAAGAAATGCTTTTTTACATGAAGGTGTTTGGCTTTCCACCCAACCTTTGAGACTCGTTTAAATATATATCTCTAGGATCAGCCAAATTTAAGGCTATCTTATACGCTGTGCTATTTTCACCAAACTTATCCCTCACCATTTCTAAATCTATCCTTCTTACCTCCCTTTCATCGGCAATCCCAACCACGTGTAAGTATTCGTGCAGTAGTATAACGTACAAATACTCGTATTCATATCCCATTCTCTTAGCTCTCATATACTGCTCGTAGTTTACATATATTGTGTAATCGTTAGCTCTCACATATGCCAATACTTGAGGAGGGAGGTAATTAACAAACTCAACTAAAACGTTGGGAATTTCCCTTCCTAACTTCTTCCTTAGTTCTTCCTTAAGCTTTTCAGTTACAATATCTGTCATAATGCCGAACGAAGGCATCAAATTAATCTTCTCATTGCAAACTAATTTAAGCTTTCTCATACGCACAACAGAAGGGAAATTGACGGTTTTAATAAGGAATGCAAAAAATAAATATAAATCCTCTACTACTTTGATTATAATGCTTGAAGAATGGATAAAACAACTTGCCGATGCATTAGATAAGTTTGTGGCTGGTGAGCAATTAACAGAAGATGAGAGAATTATGGTAGCCTCTCTCATTTATGCAACACTGAAACACCTTAAGGATTTCGACGAGTGTAACGAGAAACTTAAAGAAGTTGAAGAAAAATGTAACAAAAACCTCGATGAGTTAGAAAAGAAATTAGACGAATTGCAAAAGGAATTAGACAAGAAAGAGGTGGAAGTGAAAGAGAAGTTGAAAACTTTGGACAATTTAATAAAAATAATGGAAGTAAATCCTAGATTATTACCTAAAAACTAACTTTAAGCGACTCTGGGACAAAAACTTTAGATACCTCTTATTTTGTATTATGAACACATGAATAAGAAGTTAACTCAGAAGGACTTCGACGACTTCAAGGAGTCAATAGAGGACTTGATCAAGCTGTACAAGGAAAGTAGGCTCAGTAAGATGGAGAACACTGAGGAGAGCGAAGAGGTTAGCTAGATTAAGGAGGTTCGGTCAAGAGTTAAGGCAGGACATAGATGAAGCAGGGAAGTTCGTGAAGATCAAGGAAGAACAAGGGAGGAAGAGCAAGTTAACCCCACAAGAGAAGGCGTACATACTGATAATCAAGGAATACCTAGGGTTATCCAACAGGGAAACCGCAGAACTGGCATCACTACTGAACCTAACGAAGGAGGAGATAAGCTACAAGACAGTAGAGAGACTATACTTCGACCCTGACGTCTTCGCCATTCTCTACAACCTGCTCTCAAAGACCGTTGGTGGCCTTAAGGTGGACGCGGTCATAGACGGGACAAGCTATTCCCTAGTAGTGACCAAGCATTACAGAAGTGAAAGGGAGAAGTCTAGGGAAGAGATGAAGGAAGGGAAGGACTTCGTGTACTCCTTCTTCATCTTTGACTTAGGCAGTAACTGGGGCTACCAGTTATAGTTGTGGTAGCAAAAGGTGAAAAATAATGACAAAAAGTAAAAATAACCCCGGAAGGAGTAATACCATAAGGGAGAGTAATACCATGAAGGTAATGGAAGAAATAAGAGAAAAGATAAGAAAGGCAATCAAAGAAGGAGTTAGCCTAAGGAAAATAGAGGAGATAATCTTGCAAGAGGCCATGATGGAAGAGAGGGAAGCCTACTTGGAAGTTGAGGACGACCACAAGAACGGGACCTACTTCAGATATCTGGGAACCGGAGACGGAGTATTAAGACTCAGAGTACCGAGAACCAGAAAGGGTGGCTTCAGACCCAAGATCCTTCCAGAGAAAGGACCAGCCCAGATTACGAGGACTTCCTCCAGCAGCCTATCAGGCATGACTCCAAGTCAAGGCCGTGTTAGCAGCCAAGGGAATACCGTATAGTGAGATCGTAATGGATCGGGTTGCCGAGAGAATATCCAACAAACTCAAGGAATACAAGAACCGCGAACTACCTCACGATCTCCTAGCCCTTTACATCCATGTGAAGATCGTAAAGGTCAGAATCAGCGAGTCGATCATGGAGAGAGCCATTTACATTGCCATAGGAGTTGACTTAGAAGGGAATAAGTTCGTCTTGGACTACGAAGTTAGGGATAGGGAGGACCTTGACGGTTGGAAGTCCTTCTTGAGCGGACTCGTAAGCAGGGGAGTCAGCAGGGTTGACGTAATCGTGAGCGATGACTTCTCTGGACTCGATCGCGTCGTGTCCACGCTCTTTCCCTCCTCTCAACACCAGCTCTGTATAACACACATGGTTAGGAACCTCATGAGGGTCCTCCCGGACAAGGAGGAACTAATGATTAGAGTTAGGGATCTAAAGTCCTCCAGGAAGGTGGAGGAGGGAAGGAAGGCTATATTGTCCCTTAGCCAACTTGTCCAACCCTTTTCTCTAGCCCGAGCCAAGAGGCTTCTTGACGCTGCTGACAAGTATTGTTCCTTTCTCAACTTCCCCAGGGAGATTAGACACTACCTCTACACTAATAACACGTCGGAGAGTTTCAACTCGACCCTGGCTAGGTTTGAGGAGGAGCTCGGAGGTTACTTTCCCTCTCTTCGCTCCTTGGAGGTCTACCTCTACGTTTCGATCCATGAAAGTAATTCGCGTTGGAAGTTCAGGCCCATGTCGGTGATAAGGCATTACTCATATCATCTCAAACAACTCCACGCTTCAAGGTTCCAGGTGAGTCTTGATGAAGACTTTTAACCTTCTGCTTACATATTTTCTTACACAACTATACTCAGTAGCCCCAGATTAAAAATCTTGAAACGCTATATAAATTTAGAACCCATTAGACTAATTTGTCCCAGACTCGGTTTAGATATGTTCTTTATTATACCCCTAGCTATTGGAGACCTAACCACACTAAGATAAACTACATTTTTCGGACTAATGTCATCAATATAACTTTCTTTTACCGTTATAAGAGGTAAATGTTCTTGTATCATAAAAGTTATTACGTAAACTAACTAATAAAATCTTGTCACATATTTCGCAGTAGAGAAATATCATATTTTAATCTGTATATAAAAATAATCTGGTTCAACCGCGTTAAATATCTTTATTATATTTCGTTTTAGGACAACTTTTTTTCCTACGAGTCGAATATTATTATTGTGATAAAATGACTCTTATTGAATTAGCTTTAAGGGGAAGGGGAGGGCAAGGGATAGTTACTGCTGGGGAACTTGTTACAAAGGCCATGGTTTTAGAGGATAAATACGCCCAATCCATACCCTTTTTCGGTGGGGAAAGGAGAGGAGCTCCAGTCGTATCATTTCTAAGGCTGTCAGATAAGCCGATACTTTTACATAGAGAAGTTTACAATCCAGACGGTGTTGCAATATTTGATACGTCACTCATTCAAATAATTAACGTTACAGAGGGACTCAAAGAAAACGGTTTCTTACTACTAAACACAAATACGCCTAATAGAATTTGGAAAAGTGAGTATATTGTTGACGCTACAAGTATTGCTAAAGAATTAGGGCTAGTCGTAGCTGGATGGGCTGTTGTTAATACCGCGATGATAGGAGCTTTAGTGAAAATCTTGGGGCAACCTTCCTTACACTCGTTGGAAGAGGCTGTAAAGGAAGAATTCCCGGGAAAGATAGGGGAACTCAATGCGGAAGCGGTTGAAATGGGATACAAGGGGGTGAAAAGTGTTGATTAAAGTCCCCATGGGAGTACCAGTAGCTAGGCCAAGGATAGGATCTGCGGGAAAAACTGGATTATGGAGAGTTGAGAAACCAGTAATTGATTACAATAAGTGTACTAAGTGTAGACTTTGCGTAATTTATTGCCCAGAAAATACTATTGATCTCCTAGAGAACCTCTATCCTCAAATTGATTATGATTATTGTAAAGGTTGTGGTGTTTGTGCACAAGTTTGCCCACCTAAGGCAATAGATATGGTTAGGGAGGTGAAGTGAATTATGCAAGTTTTAAAGAGGAAAACTTTAGCTTTAGTTGGTAATCACGCAGTTGCTTATGCTGTTAAGCAATCTAAACCTCAAGTTTTAGCGGTGTTCCCAATAACTCCTCAAACTACAATGCTAGAGAAAATTTCCGAATACATAGCTTCTGAGGAATTAAATGCTGAGTTAATAAAGGTGGAAAGTGAGCATTCTGCGTTGGCTTCAATTTATGGTGCTGCATTGGCTGGTGCTAGAGTTTTCACTGCAACGTCTTCTCAAGGACTACTATACATGACTGAGATGATATATTGGGCTGGAGGTCAAAGAGTCCCTATGGTTGCTGCAGTTGCAACTAGGGCAATTGCAGAGCCTTGGAGTATTTGGGATGATCATCAAGATTTCCTAAGTAAGAGAGATGCAATTTGGATTCAAATGATGGCAGAAAACGTTCAAGAGGCTTACGATATGACAATACAAGCGTTTAGAATTTCAGAAGATGAGAGAGTAATCTTACCAGTCATGATGGGATTTGATGGCTTCATATTAACTCACACAATGGAAAGGATTGAGGTATTAGAGGATGGTGAGGTTGACAACTTTTTACCGCCTAGACAATTTAACCTAATTGACTTCTCTGATCCTATTGGTGTTGGACCAATCGCAACTCCAGAGGATTACATCAAGTATAGGTATGAGGCTATGAAGGCCATGGAAAGAGCTAAAGGGGTTATTGAGGAAGTAATGAATGAATACGAGAGGATAAGTGGAAGGAAACAAAACGGTTTAGTTGAGTGTTATAAATGTGAAGATGCCAAATACGTTTTCGTTACCATGGGAGCGTGGAGTGGTGACTGTAAGGTTGCTGTGGATAGACTAAGGGATGCTGGGGTTGAGGCTGGATTGCTCAAAATCAGGGTATTTAGACCATTCCCAAAGGAGAAAATAGAGGAATACTTAAGGTCAATGAAAGGTGTAATAGTTCTCGATAGAGCTTATTCGTATGGTTCTGGGGGGATTTTAGCAAATGAGATAAAAGCTACACTTTATGGCTATAGAGTACCAGTTTACAGCGTAATAGCAGGTATTGGTGGAAAGGACGTTAGGCCACGTCACTTCCAAAAGGTGATTGAAGACCTAATCAACGATAATTTGGAAGAGGAGAGGTGGTTGTTGTGAGTAGTTTAGTTACACCTAAGAGGATACCCAAGTTCTATAGAGGTAATGCTGCTTGTCCGGGTTGCCCAATACCTAAAGAGTTAGATGTACTCCTAGAGGTTTTAGGAAATAAAACCGTTCTAGTCGTTCCAGCCTCATGTACCACAATAATAATGGGAGATACAAGTGGAATGCCTTCAACTGTCCCAGTGATACATAGTGCATTTGGTGCTCCCGCAGCTATAGCTTCCGGCATTGTTAGAGCTTTAAGGACTAGGGGAGATAAGGATGTAATAGTAACCGTATGGGCTGGTGATGGTTCTACTGGAGATATAGGATTTGCATCATTAAGCGGTGCTGCAGAGAGAAATGAGGATATCCTTTACGTATGTTATGATAACGAAGCGTATATGAATACTGGAATTCAACGTTCAAGCTTGACGCCAAAAGGCGCATGGACAACGACAACTCCAGAAGGTAAGAGGGAATATAAGAAACCCTTACCATTCATAATTGCAGAACATAAAGTACCATATGTAGCTACTGCTTCAATTGCTTACATATACGATTATGAAGCCAAGGTGAGGAAAGCTAAGCAAATTCGTGGATTTAGATATTTACACTTATTATCCCCATGTCCGCCCGGATGGCGTTTCGACTCTAAATTGACTATTGACACTGCGAAACTTGCAGTTGAGACTGGAGTTTGGCCACTCTTTGAAATAGAAAATGGTGAGTTTAGATTGACTAGTGTAAGTAAGACACTACTTGACAAGAAGAATAGGAAACCAGTAGCGGAGTATTTAAAATTGCAAGGAAGATTTAAACAGCTCACTGAAGAGGAAATAAAGGGTATACAAGAGGAAATCGATGAGATGTGGCAGGAAATTAAAAAACTAGTTAAGAAGTAAAATATTTTTTCTTTTTCTTTTAACACTAACTGAATCAATCTCATTCAATATTGGATCAACAATCTTATACTCGCCATCCACTTTTGAGACAAAGTTAAAATTAACTAGCGTAAACGTTCCCCAAAATATCTAAAAACTGCTTAGATGCAAAGGATAACTCTTGCACCTCATCGAATGCAATAACTATCTCATCTGAAGAGTTAGGAGTTTCTATTAAACTATTTACAACTCTTCTTCTACCTCCTCTAATTTCAATTCCCGCCGAAGTTACAAGGAAGTTAATGTTAACTTTAAACCTTACGAAATTCTCTCTTTGTTGATTTCTGAGACTAAAATCGATAGAAGTGAATTTAGACTCCTTATTCCTTGTAAATTAACGTAAATACCGGGTATTTTTCTCCTTTTCCCTATCTCATTTGTAACAAACTTTCATGAATGATGTTTTCCAATCTCTCTTTGACCACTAATTATTATCCAATTTTTAGAGAGAATTTATGAAATACAATATTTAACCTCATTCTCCCTTCCTATAAGCTCTTCTATAGTTTCCTTTAGATAAAGATCGAATATCAACTGTACCCACAACAGTAACTGGTGAGACTACAGTTAAATATCTTTAGTAGAAGAATAAAGCTTTGTTCATAAACCTCCAACTCTTACCTAAATGATTACTTCCTATGTTTTATTCGACTTACTCTTCCACTTAAATTATAGTCTAGAAGGATTTCCATATTATTAGTATTTCCAGTCATTTGAAGAAAATCCTCAGTCTTTCTAAATCGTTATGATAACTTAAACATTTAGAATTATTTACCTATAAATCCATTTGATTTTTCCCAACTCGAACGTAGAAAGTGCCATGACCATATATGATAAGGAGAATTGAGATTTTGAATATCTACTATACAAAAATGCTTAAATATTATGAGACGTTATTATAGAACATGATAACTTTAATCTTGGTGAGGCACGGAGACGCTGAACCGCAAGTTGATGGTAAAGACGATAAGGATAGAAGACTAGTGAAAAAGGGAGTAAAGCAAATGAGGAGAGTTTCGAATTTCTTGGAGGAATTGGGATTTAATGTAGATCGAATAATTTCCAGCCCATACTTAAGAGCATATCAATCTGCTGAAGTTATATTAGAAGAACTATACGATAATGATAGCGAGAAAAAAGTAGAGACTTTGGATGACTTAACTCCAGATAAGGAACCCTCTCTATTTCTTGAAAAGCTTAAGGATTTCGCTGATAACTCAACTATTCTCGTCGTAGGCCATGAACCGTATCTGTCAAATTTCGTAAAGGCAATAAGTGGAGGTAACGTTGAGATTAAGAAAGGTGGAGTTGTAATTGTAGATTATGATCTGAAGGAAGGGAGAGGAGTTTTGAAAACTCTCCTCAGCCAGAAAGTTCTAAAGCTGATTTAGATGATCTCAGCAGTTATAGATTGCGGCTACAATTCCTTTAGAATGGTAATTTACCAGGTTTTTCGTAATGGAACGTTCAGGATGATTGGTTCCTCTAAATCATATGTTAGAATAGGAGAAGGATTAAAGGAAGGAGACATTATCTCTGAGGAAAAGGTGGCGAAGGCAGAGAGGGCTTTTATGATTTTTAAAAGGATATTAAACGGTGTAAATGTCAATGAAGTTAAAATAGTTGCAACTAGTGCATTTCGATATGCGTCCAATGGTAACGAAGTTAGATATAGACTAAGTAAAATAATAGAAAATGAAGTCAGAGTGATTTCCGGGGAAGAGGAAGGGAGATATGCTGCCTTGGGTATCCTAAACACGCTCCCAATTTCTGAAGGGGTATTCTTTGAATTAGGTGGAGGATCATTGGAAATAGCTGAAGTTAGTTCGGGAAACATAATTAGAGTACATCAGTTGCCAATTGGAGCGTTGAAGCTAGTTAACCTTCCAGAAAGGGAAATTAGGAAAAAAGTATCCGATGAGCTCTCTACTACGAACATTAAAAAAGCAAATTTCATAGTTGGTTCTGGAGGTAACGTTAGAGCACTAGCTAAACTTGACCTTAAGTTATCCTCTTTTCCAATTAAGTCAATACATGGTTATTCGCTCTCTTCTAAACAAATTAGTAAATACGCCTCCCTTTTACCTTCTCTAGATATTGATAGTAGACAATCCCTTCCGGGAATAAGTAAAGAAAGGGCTTTAACTATACATTCGGCATCAGTTATTATTGACGAACTTGTAAAGTATTTCACTGGAAGTTATATAGTTGTCTCCCTATTCGGTATGAGAGAGGGAGTACTGACTGAAGGTAAGAGTTTAGATAAGATGAGTTGGTTGGAGGAAATATCGTATTCTAATGCTATTGATCCTCCACCTATTGAGATCTTTAAGGAAGTTATAAGTGAGGTCGATAGCAAATATTCTTTCTATGTCGCATCATCAGCTCTATTATCGTTAATCTTCAAGATGGTTGGATACTTCAATCCATTTAGGGCTTGTTATAGATTTATCAAGGAATCGGTTTTACCTGGTTTTACTCTAAATGAAGCGTTACTAGTTGGTTTGATTTGTGAGGCTGCTGGTGGGAAAGTTAAGAACAAACAAGCTAAGTTACTAAAGGAGGATATTACCAAAAAAGAAATATTAAGTTTTGGAAATATAGTGAAGAATAGTATTGATAAGTACGTCGCTGGTGTGAGATTATGAAAGGTTTGTTAATAGCTTTTGAGGGTATAGATGGTTCTGGTAAGTCTAGTCATGCGGTATTACTCAAAGATTGGATTGAAATGAGAAGAGACGTTTACCTAACTGAGTGGAACTCATCTGACTGGATCCACGATATAATAAAAGAAGCTAAAAAGAAGAATACGCTCACACCCACAACCTTTAGCCTTATTCATGCGACTGATTTTTCAGATAGGTATGAAAGGTTCATTTTGCCAATGCTTAAAAGTGGATTTGTTGTTATATGCGATCGCTACATATACACTGCTTACGCTAGAGATGTGGTTAGGAACGTGGACTTTAATTGGGTGAAGAAACTGTATTCCTTTGCGATAAAGCCTAATTTTACCTTTTACATAAGGGTCACACCAGAAGTCGCCTTGGAGAGAATTAAAAAGGCTAAGAGGAAGATAAAGCCACAAGAAGCTGGAATTGATATATTAGGTGAGCTTCCATTGGAAGAGGGCTTTTTAAAATATCAAGGTATGGTTGTAGAGATTTACGATAAAATAGCTAAAGAGGAAAGCAATTTCATAACGATAGATGGAAATAGACCACTAAAAGACGTTCAGATGGACATAAGAAAGATTTTGGGTGAATACATTGATAATAGCCTTTGAAGGAATTGAAGGATCTGGTAAAACATCTCATCTAGAAGCTACAAAAAAGTATTTGGAGAAACAAGGATACGGAGTAATTACATTTGGATTACAGAAGTCAAAATTATTAGGAGAAAGAATAACGCAAGTTAAGAGAAATATATTATTTGAGAGAAGGACATTATTTTTAGCCTATGTCACAGACTTGGCTGATCAAATTGAGAATTACGTTAACCCATCAATAGATTCTGGATTTATAGCTTTAGCTGACGGTTATACACTCACGTTAACTTCATGGGGTTTAACTAGGGGATTGGAGAAAGAATGGATAGATGATGTCCTCTCAATTCTTCCAAAACCTTCAGTTTCCTTACCGCTAATATCAACTCCTGACGAAATAGTAAGAAGGATAATAAAGAAAAGAGGTTATCTAGATCCATTAGAAACTGGAATAGACATCTGTATAAAGGAGGACACATTTGAGGCATACATAGATTACATTAATAGGTTTCAAGAAGTTTTAATGTCAATCTCCTCCAAGGAAAACATGATATACACCGACAAGGAATTCGATGAGGTACAAAAGGAGATAGTGAGGAGAATTGTCAGTATCACGAGTTGAGAATTACCTTAATCTACAGTTGAAAAAGGCCTTGCAAATAAATGGTATTGGCGTTGAGGAAATTCACGATATTAGGGTGGCGGTGAGAAAGTATTTCGATGTACTATATGCTCTTTATCCAGTATACGAAAACGTGGAGTGTCTATTCTTAGCGAAAGAGGTAATTAGCAAATTAGGAAAGGTCAGAGACATGGATATCTGCGAAATAATTAATGAAGAAAGAAATAGACTAGCCATTAGGGCTGTAAAGGAAGTTAGAGGACTTAAAATTTGCTTTGTCAATAATAAGATATATGGTGCCAGACTAGTCATATATAATAGAATTCTCACCTCTCTACATCAAATACAAGACGTGACAGATTTTCATGAATTAAGGAAAAGCGTAAGAGTGACTAGGAATCTAGTTGAGGCTCTTGGTTACGACACCACGGAAATTAAGGCTTTTGCCAAGAAAATGGGGGATATAAGAGATGAGATACTAAAAATGAGATGTAGAGGAGTAACTCCTGCAGATATAAACGTAAATCAGTTCAAGGAAGAAGCTAAGAGGGTAATACTAAAGATCATAGCGTCTCAAGACGAGTTTCATCATTTCAAACTCAAAGATAGATATTAATAATAGAAATGAAACATACCTATCTTGATGATAAAAGTTATTGATGCTCATGTTCATTATCACATATATGCTAGAAAAATTCCTGAACACTGCAAGGAATTCTTAGAGAATGTTGAGGAAACAAGTATAACTTTAAAGAATGAGTTTGTCGAAATTGAAAAAATCCTTCTTGTTCCCTCACATCCATGCCATAGTGATGACTGTTATGATGGTTTCTATATCGATTACGAGGAGAGAAAGAGAAATCCAGATCTTTATCTGCAATGGGGAGAAGTAAACCCGTGGAGATGTGATGTTAGGAGAGAGTTAGATAAACAGTATTCGTTAGGTATTATAGGAATTAAGCTACACCCCGTACATCATGCGTTCAAGCCTAATGCGTATAGAGAAGAGGAAGGAGGACTAAAGCAACTACTTTACGTATATGAATTCGCTGAAGATCACGATTTACCTATCCTAATTCACACTGGAACAAGTATAGGAGTGGAAAGTAGAAATAAATATGCTGATCCGATTTACGCCGATGACGTTGCTAAGGATTTCCCGAAACTTAGGATAATCCTAGCACATTCAGGGAGACCACTATGGTACAATACTGCATTCCACATGGCTCGTTTTACACGAAACGTGTTCCTAGAGATCTCGTCTATTCCCCCTAAGAACATATTGAAAGTATTACCTAGATTGCACGAAATTTCAGATAAGATAATTTACGGAAGTGATTTCCCAGCATTTAAGGGGCAAGATTTAGCTGAATACGCCTATCAAGTATATGATGTTTTAAAGGATGAGAAGATAATGAGAGATAACGCTAAAAGGATATTAAAAATTAGTTGAATTTAGCTAAATTATTTATAGTTTAAATTATTTTTCACAATTTCTGCGCATGTAGTGAGTTTATGTTTGATAGTGCTTTCCTTTTCTATTAAGTGTACTACTTCATCTCCCCTAGTTAAAAACCAGTCAGAAATTATCTTTCTATGACAATTCCAAGGAAACTTCTCAGAGCACATGATCATCTTTATCTTATTAATTCTCCTAATATCCTCTAATGCCTCCATAACCCTTTCGTTAGTTAGAATGTAAATTGCATAAGCTCTAAAACCCTCGCTCTTAAAGCATTTACCAATATCTATGTCTTCAACGTCTTTTCCGATTTTCCTATATCCTCCTAACTGTTCCTTCCATAAATATTCTATACCACTTTGTTCTAAAGCCTTTTTGAGATTCTCCTTGTTAAAGTGTGGATATCTAGAACTTTTAGGCCATCTCCTTACATCTATTAATATTTCCACGTTATACTTCCTTAATATTTCCATAAAATCTTCTAAGCTTCTATTTGAATGACCAATAGTAAACAACATTATTAGATACCTAAATCAGTTATAATCTTCATTGCAGCGTTTCTTCCAGGTACTCCAGTAACTTGTCCTCCTGGGTAAGTTCCAGAACCAGTTACGTACAAGTTCTTAACTGGAGTAGTGTATCCCCAACCTTTAACTGGTCTACCGTCGAACAAGTATTCAGTATACATGGGCATATGATTCATATCTCCGAAGGGGGCATTGTATTCTCTCTCAAGTTTATAAGCATCTAATCTATCAACATGGACCACCTTCTTTTCCAAGTCTGGGAAGAACTCTTTAGCCTCTTCATAACTACCCATAATTGTCATTACATGACCTCCTAGGCTATTATCAACAGTTGAAGGAATAGTAACTTCACCTATTGGTAGCGTAAATAACGTATCCGGATGATTTCTCACGTAATCCGGTAGATTTGGTAATTCCCTCAATATTAAAGTATCCCTCTTCCAACCAGGCCTGAACTCCGGATGATAAACTTTCAGTAATCCGTTGGTCAACTTGTTCAGTAAAACTGGACTTACAGCATTAATAACTATTTTACTCTCAATAATTTTGTCAGCATTGGTTCTCACACCAGTTGCTACGTTATCCTTTATGATTATCTCATTCACCTTTGTATTGAATATAAAGTCAACACCCAATTGTTTAGCTCTATTCATTAATATTTCTCCTACTTTTCCCATTCCTCCCCTCACTATCTTCCAGTCTAGGCTAAAGTAATATGCCAGAACATATGCTGGTAAATCGTACATAAATCCGTATGAGAAATAAGGTTGAAATTCCTTATCTAGATATTCATTTAGGAACTTTCTAGATGGTTGTGTAAATATCTCAAGTTCAGTTCTTTCTACTGCCTTCATAAAATCCTCAAAGGAAGGTGGTTTGGTAACGTATTGCATTTCCTTTTCAATCTTCTCCTTAATCTTGAACAATAATTCCTCCATTTTAGGGTATTTGGTTTGACCTAGTCGCTTAAACTCCTCAAGTCTTTTCTCCTTATTTCTCCATATATTCACAACCTTTCCATCTTCAGTGACGAAAACGTCAGCAACATCTGAGTCAACTGTAGGAAAAACTACCCCCAATTCCTCTTGAATTCTTTTAGGAAATAGACCTAATACGTATGACGCCCTGCTATATTTTACTCCCTTATATTCTTCAGTGTCGCCCATTCCACCGGGCCTATTTCTGGCCTCAATAACTAATACCTTAAGCCCTTTTTGAGCCAAATATATTGAGGAAACTAGACCGTTATGGCCAGCACCAATAATTATTACATCATATTTCATAACATACTTATATTGTTGAGGGGAAAATTAAAGTTACACCAAGGAGCGAGTACAATAATCTCCTTAAATGAAATATCATCACTTAATTCTTCAGACTTAGGTTCCTATATAGATTGGGAGATCTCTCAAAACCTCAAAGACAAGCCTAACTCATTTAGTATAAGACTTAAGTTTATTACCTAAAAAGTTCAAAGTATAGTCATTATGACAAAAACTCTCGCTGTACTATTTCATAGATTAGATATTGCATTGAGCCAATCAAGTGCGTTTAAATCCTTATTATTAGTCTGTGCGTCTATTCCTCATCATCTATAAAAAGTGATCACCTCATAAGGAAATATTATGAAAAGTATCACATTTAATTATACAATCAAATATCTTACATTTGTAAGCCTCGATGGAGAGGATGGGAATAGCATAAAAATTTTTTAAACATTATCGTAAAAATTTTTACAAAAAAGGGGTTAAGGGGGCGGAAAGCCTCGCCAGCGGGGATGGATAGCCCCCTTATATTTAAATAATCCTTTTTTCTGAAATTCTTTTAGTGATGTTAACAATGCTCCTCCCCAGCTCGATTGAGGGCTTAATGGGACTGTGGGAGGAGCATCTAGTATCTCTTAAGGGACTAGACGTTATGGATGAAAGTCCCCTTCTATTCAGATGGGAGTGGATCTCTGATCCACTCGACTGCCCACCAGATGAGAGATGTAAACCCGAATCGATGGTGGGAACGATGATCCCTCTGGAAGGGGAACCATCGCCCTTTCAGGGCGGAGAGAAAGTCAGTTCGCAAGCTCGAGATCTAACTACTAGGTAGTTCTTCTACTCTGGGAAATCGTTACAGTACTGAGAGTCACTCAGAGATATCATAGCTGAAAAATGCATAAAGACAAAGAGGTTAAGGTAAAGATACCATTTTGGAGGATTTGAACAAGATGATTTTAAATGCTTTAGCAATTCGCAGAAGAGGTTTTAGGGATAAACTTTATTTAATGTAGTGGAGGATTGTTCAATATTCAATTCAAGATTAAGCTGATAAGAATGAAGTGGAGTAATAGTCGTCGAATCCAAGTATTCCTTCATAATATGCCGTAAATGTGATTTCGAGAACCAAGGAAATTGGTTATAATTGTTTAGATGTGGAGGTACTGTTTTTGAGGACAATCGCAATTATGTTTCTGTTGTAAATTGGTGTAAAATAGGGTTCTGAACCTTAATATTCGTGTCAGAGACATGATGACCGATAGGAGACCTAACCCTTTGGTGGAGAAGAATTAAGTTATCATAAGCCGCATTGATAAATGCATGTGACTATGGATATACTTTCCCCCCAAAAACATTTTAATCCCATGTTAAAGGTTAAAATGGAGTGGTATAATGATATTCGAGGAAGAAGAGGACTTATGGGAAGAAGAGGAAGACTGGGACGAGGAAGAAGAGGACTTATGGGAAGAAGAGGAAGAAGAGTGGTAAAAATAGAAGGAAATAGTTTTTTTTTTTTTTTTTTACTAAAATATCAGTTAGCCTTTATTGAAACTGGAAAAAGAGTAATAAACTTTCTTATCTTATAGATAAGATGTGAAGAAACCGAAGATCCTGCTAAGCGTTATAAAGAGTTTGTTGGAAAATAACGGACATATTACATCCCGAGAACTTCCTAAATCTAAGAAAGTTTCATCTAATCAGTTATACAAGGCTATACTAATCCTCAATAAGTTAGGACTAATTCAAATTGAGGGAGAGTTAAATAATAACAGATTTGAGCTCCACTTGGTTCGAGACTCCCAATTCCTTAATCTAGAACAAAGGGTTAAAGTTACATTTTATGAGGATAGGAGTAAAACTAAAAGCTTTAAATTTCATACTGTTGCATTAAAGAATGGCGTATCATATATTGAAGATAATAGTTACTGGTCGGTTGATGATAAGGTTAAAACTAAATTGAAAGTCTATAAGCCTAAAAGGGAATTTGGTAAAATAATTGTGGAGAAGATCGAACTAGGAGTCCAGAAAGCTTACATTAAACTAACGTTAAATCCACCAACAAGAGTAGGAGAGAAAATAATACATGGATTTAAAGTAATTCAGTCTAACTACTTCACATTCACGCAAAAGGAAACAATAGAAAGATATGGGGATCCCGAAATGATGGACGGTTTATCAGTAATACAACCTACCTTATTCTCGATATTAGAAATTAAGTTCCCCGAGGGTTACAGATTTATAGATGTAAAAGCCGAAAGATACGACTTAGTAGTAATAGATGGTCCTCAAATACCTTCTCCAATACCAAATCATCGTTTAGTTATTGAAAGAAATAGGATTATTCTAAAACTCGTTTATCCAAGTTTTGGCTATTATTTTATTTCTTGGAAAGCTGCTCAATAATTATACAATTCTAGAAACATTTTTAATAGTGATACGATTATATATAAAATGATGAGTTACAGTGAAGTAGAATATAAGGGCTTAAGTTATTTAAAGAGAGGTAATATTGAAATCATTATCATAATATTAATTGAGCTGCTTGCAATACTAGTCACTTACGTCATGGAATATCTAGGCTTACCCACACCACTACAGGACTTCCTAGTGTTATTACCTTCCTCAGCAATATCCACATTATTGATAATACTAACATATCTCGATATTCAGCGAGGTTTTTATACATTAGGAAAGGCAGAAGTAAATATTGGGATAGGAAATATAATATCGTCCTTGTTCCTAGTATTATCGATATTGGCAATAGTTGGAGTCGTGACGTATACATTGTCTTTAATATTTAACGGCATCACTAGTTCAATACTTAACCCAATACAGACATTAGTGGAGTTGTTTGCATTTATAACGTTTATAATGTTGGGATTTTCGTATAGGCTAATCGGTAATCACTATGGGAGTAATCACTTATCAATAGGAGGAATTGTTTTAATTTTAGGGGTTATCATATTCATCTTTAAACTAGAATATGGGGGACTCTTGGCGTTTATAGGTTTAATCATTACGTATATAGGACTTGGTAACTTATCAGCCATGAAAAAGCTTGTTACTGCTCCACCTCCAACTCAAGCCTCTTCTACTCCTAGTGAAACTACTTCATCTACTAATGTTTCAAGCAGTTCTCCTACGCCTAATATTATTACACATGGTGGAATATTGAGAAGTAATGGAGAAGCGTTTGTTGCTGTCTCCTCTGATATTGAAGAGGAAATACTCAGTTCTATTATTCTAAATACAGATTACTCTACAAATGAGATCACACCAAAAAAGTTATCAAAAGGTTATAATTCCATAAAAATAAACTTCAACACTAATTTACAACAGCTTACCCTTGGAAACACTTATACAATTAGACTAATTTCAGCAAATGGAAGAAATATTGATATTAATGTTGTTTTCCAACTCTAATTACTTCTCCCACAATTCAACAATCTCTTTATTTGATAACACAAGCATCAGTCTTCGCATATTTAACCTCCTAATATCATCAGCTTCCAGTAAAGTATTTAACGCTTAATTACATAGATTTAATAATGATAGATTTTCATTTTCATGCTCCCGTTAAAGAGTTTTTAGATTTTTTGGGAGAATATGCTGAACCCGCTATTAAGTATTTTAATGCGAAAGTGGAAGTTAAGGGATTGAAGGAGACCTTAGATTATTACGAGTCTTTCGGGATAAAGAGATTTGTCGTATTACCTATAGATTCCATGACGTTTTTGGGCAGAAGAATTCCAAATCAAGTGGTTAACTTAGATGATAGGATTGTGAAATTTATTTCAGTTGATCCACTAAAACCAAACGCTATTGAGGAACTAAAAAAGGCAATAAAGGAGTTTGAGCCAATAGGTGTTAAATTACACCCACAGCTGCAAGGTTTCAATCCTCTAGACGAAAGGGCATTAAAACTTTACGAGATAATTGATAGCCACGGGCTAGTTGTTGTTTTTCACACTGGTACATCTGGTATTGGGGCTGGTGTAAAATCGAGTATTAGATTAGATTATGGCAGACCAATTTACTTTGATGAAATAGCGGTGAGATATCATAACATGAAAATCGTATTAGCCCACTTCGGTTGGCCGTGGACTGAAGAGGCAATTGCAATTGCGTTACATAAGCCTAATATTTATTTAGATCTTTCAGGGTGGGCTCCGAGATACATTCCTCAAACGATTTGGAATAATGCTAAAAGACTTAGTGATAAATTATTGTTTGGCTCAGATTTCCCTCTAATAAGGCCAGAACGTTGGATAGAGGAGTTCAAGAGTATAAATTTAAGTCAAGATATCAAGGATAAAATATTGAAGCATAACGCTGAGAGGTTAATCAATAGGTGTTAGTTTTTAAATGATAACATAATTCGAATTTTTAAAAAAAGAATTTAACCTATTTCTTCTGCTCTTATATTGCTTACTGGTCTCCATCCAACTCCGTAAGCTATTGCAGTCCCAATTAATCCTATGGCTAAGTTGATAAGAGTTGATATTACTCCTATATACATTGGCCCTAAAGGTGTTAAGAAAGACGAGGTTTTAAGTGGACCAAAGTGATTAGCCAACAATGTTAGATATATCCCGCTAAACATTCCTCCCACCCAACCTCCCACTAACGCATAACCATGGAGCTTATTAGTATAGAGTCCTAGAAACACTGAAGGTAAAGTTTGTAAAATAATTATACCACCCAATAATTGTAACTGTATGGCATATGTTGATGGTGTAGCGAATACGAGAGCTAAGGCTAAAAATTTAAATGCAGTAGAAATCCATTTAGCTAATGCTGATTCTGTACTAGGAGACATATTGGGTTTAAACTCCTTTATGATGTTCCTAGTAAGTAAATTAGCTGCTCCAATTGCCATTATGGCTGCAGGAACTAGACCTCCTATGAAAATTCCCAATAATGCTATTCCAACAAACCAATCTGGCATTGAATACCCTATTAGAGCGGGAACAGTTACTGCACCAGAATGTGTTTTAGCGATAAAACTAATCACATTGGGATTGGCGTAGGCTAGGATGCCAAATAGAGCTATAATGGCTAATATGATCGAGTAGAAGGGTTGTAATGCTAGGGATAATTTAAGGGATTTCTTAGAATCTGAACTTACACTTGCATTCACGGCGTGAGGATATAGATAAAGGGCGAATGCGCTTCCAATAGCTAAAGAAATATAAGCAGTATGTGCAGCTAGGGTGTTAGGTAAATAGTTATAGAAAATTGGCTTATTAACATTATTTAATGCCAAATTAATCTGTGAACTTAATGTTTGAGCGTTATGAAATGCACCCGAAAATCCTCCAAAAGCTAGTGGGACATATATTGCAATACTTATTACTGTACCTAAAATTATGATATCCTTATATACTGCAGTTAACGCTGCACCCCTAAGACCACTCGTAAATACGAACGCTGCCAAGATTATAAAGGCTACCAAAAGGCTTAGATCACTTGCTAGTGAAATGTTACTAACTCCTAAACCTAATAATAGGATAAGTAATGCTACTTGCATACCCACTATTTGTAACGCTATATAGGGCAATTCAGCAACCACTCCGGTAATTGCGACAAGTCCAGCTAGAATCTTGTTGTTAAATCTATCCTTAATAAAATCCGCTGCTGTAATATATCCCCTGTTTTTAGCAATTGTCCATAATCTGGGCATGAAGAGTAGGGCTATGAAAGGAGTGACTGCAGAATAGAAGGCTGCGAAAAATCCAACTGGACCACTCGCTAGAACTAGAGAGGGTACTGCAATAAACGTGTATGCAGTGTATAAATCAGCAGTTAGTAGAAACCACATTAAGTATGGCCCCAATCTTCTTCCTGCTAGTGCCCATTCATGAAGCTTTGATAGATCTCCTCTTCTCCATCTGCTTCCGTAGAAACCTAAATATACAAAAATTACGAATAAAAATATAAACAGTACTATTGAAAGAATTGAGACATGTAACCCGTCCATGTTCTCAATCCCTTATAATCATGATAACTGCGTAGAATACAAGAGCCCCTATTGGCATTAGGATAATTTGATACCAATAAAATAACGGTAGTCCTAGGAGCGTTGGATCATTTTTGGAATAAAATGGTAATAGAGAGTACAGTATTATGAAGAGTAGAGCTAAAATCCCTACTATCACATAAAATTTACCCGCCATTATGTAATAATGTAAAAATCCTTTTTTAAGCTTTACTTTATTAAATAGTCCAACTGTTAATTTTAAACTTAAAATGTAATATCAAAGACATAAGTAGAATAATATATAACAGAAGTTACAAGAGTTCAAGACATGTTACCTATAGTCTGAAGTACTCCTTTACTGTCTCCCTTCCTTTATCTGCCATTCTCACGAATGTCCTTACACCATTCACAGTTAAACCCTTTTTAGTTATTACTAACCCTTCCTCTTACAAGATTTGCAAATGTATCAGTAAGGAACTTTTAGGTATTCGAGAGTACTCCAGTATCTCAGAGAACTTCATCTGACCGAAAGTGTACAAGGCTATTAACCATGAAAAGACTCTTTACCTATATCGTAAAATGAACCCTTATAAATCCTAATCTAATAGGCTGGGGAATACTTTATATAGTATTCTTGAGGAATAATAAGAGCTTACATTATGGAACCTGGATTTTTAAAAGAGATACCATTTACTAACGCAAAAATAATATATCAAAACTACGTTGCAGTGTGGTATTCCGATTTGGTAATACTATCGCTAAGTGCACTAGCTGTATCAATAGCGTTTATACTTTTTGTCAAACTGGAACTCTACCATATTTGCTAAGATACAGCAAATTAAAGGCGAGTATGTATGCACTTTCTATTTATCTGGGATTTTTAGTAATTGGATTAATAATAGAACTTCTAATGACCGCTGTAATCCCATTTATTTTTTCAAACAACGGGACAGGGATAATTACAATCCTTCAGAAATTCCCACTTTAATTCCAATATTGATCTTGGGAAGCTTATTCTTTATATCATTCTCAACACTTTTGGCAATATTAACAATTAAATTTAAGGAAATGAGAATGCAAAATTTAATTAGCTTCATACCTCTAATATTAGGCTTTATCTTCTATTCTCTATTCACATCTTCAGAATATCCAAACATTTTGGACTACACGTCTCTATACTTATCGATGATGCTTCTATTATATTATGGATATACTGGAAATACCACCAATAAACTTTCAGAATGCACGAGAAAGAGTATCTCTTGACGCTGTCATTTTATCTTCTGTATTATGGACTCTTATAATAACTATAATAGATATCATTATGATAAGAAGGATATACTTCACCAACATAGAAGAGAGTAGACAACTCTAGTGGTAATGTTCCCCGTGACGCTCTCCATGTGTTGGTTGCGTAATTTCAAGTAATTCGTTTTTAATTAGCTTCTCCAAGGCAGTCTTAGCATCAAGACCCATTCCGAGATATGCCTTCACATTATACCTCTTTAAAAACCTAAATCCTGGAGGACCCATTTCCGCTACAACAACTGCGTTAACACCTTTATCAATGGCGGATTTTAACATATGCACACCTCTGGCTGCAGTAGCATTTAATGCAGGATTCTCATATTCTTCTATTATTTTGTATTCGTTCCCATTTATTTCATAAATTTGAACAGCTAATCCTTCACTTGGTCCAGAAACATACCCATTTGTAACTGCTATTGCAACTTTCATATATACAATTTTCCTCTTTTATAGCATATAAAGTTAATGTATGATTTATCCATTTCAGATGAGTTGCTGGATATTTAGTATATCCGTGACGAAAGCATCTCAAAATAGATCTTAAGCTCGATACCTTAATTTTACCATAATAGCGCTACCTTCTCCATACCACATCCACCTCTACTACAGATAGTATAGGAAATTTAGAACGACTTTAATTTAAAAGTTATATTTTAATGAGAATGAGTTAATTTTAAATAGGAGCTATTCCAAAGTTATATATAGATGAGAAAATGAGTGAGGGAAGAATTCCATTAATAGGAGAGAAATTCCCTGAAATGGAAGTAATAACTACACATGGTAAGATAAAGTTACCAGACGACTACAAGGGGAGATGGTTCGTATTATTCAGTCATCCTGGTGACTTCACGCCAGTATGCACTACAGAGTTCTATTCATTTTCTAAGAAATACGAGGAATTCAAGAAGTTGAACACAGAGCTAATAGGACTTTCAGTTGACAGTAACATCTCTCATATTGAATGGGTGATGTGGATAGAGAAGAACCTAAAGGTTGAAGTTCCATTCCCAATAATTGCGGATCCAATGGGTAATGTAGCTAAGAGGTTAGGAATGATTCACGCAGAATCCTCTACGGCTACAGTTAGGGCAGTATTCATAATTGACGATAAGGGAACTGTGAGATTAATACTATACTACCCTATGGAGATTGGAAGGAATATTGATGAGATTCTAAGGGCTATTAGAGCATTACAATTAGTTGATAAAGCTGGAGTTGTAACACCAGCGAACTGGCCAAATAATGAACTAATAGGAGACAAGGTTATTAATCCAGCACCCAGAACTATAAAAGATGCCAAAATGAGATTAGGTCAGCCCTTTGATTGGTGGTTCACTTATAAAGAAGTTAAAACGACATAATATGAATTAATCTTTTTTAAATTATTTTTTCATTCTTTCAAACATATTAGCTATTTTAAGTATCTTGTCCTCTTCAAAGTAGCTTCCTACTATCATTAACCCAACTGGTAAACCATTCGAATATCCCACAGGTACATTCATAGCAGGGTGTCCAGTAACGTCATAAGGAGCGGTATTATTTATCATTCCTAATGCCATTATGAAATACTCATCAAAACTTGGTTCACTCCTATACCTCATGGCTTTCATAGGAGTTGTTGGCATTATGAGGGCATCATATTTCCTTAATGCTTCATCATAAGCTTCCTTTAACATTATTGATAGATTTCTAGCCTTAGCATAATACCTATTATTATATTTCCTTATCATGAAATAACCTAGCATTAATACGCCCTTTACAGTATTAGGAAGATCTCTAGCTTTGGATTTTAAGGAGTTCCCAAACAAATCGGCAATTTGGGTCTCAAATAAACCCTTCCTTCCCCATCCTAGCCCACTTCCCAATATCATAGTGGCTGTAGCACCCTCAATGCCAATGGGAGTCCATATATCCAATCCCATTCTATGAAGAGGTATGGAGACCTCTTCTACCTTAATCCCATAATCTTCTAACTTCTTAGCAGAATCCAACACCAACTCATCAACGTCCTTTTCCGAATTTGGCCAATTAAACCCTTCCTTAACTATACCTACTTTTATACCCTTTATCTCGCTATCAATAAGGTTCAAATAAGGTTTAACCGGAGGTTGAGGTAAACTATCTGGCTGTCTTGGATCTAATCCGTCTCTTCCCGCTATTACCTCCAAAAGTAATGCTATATCCTTTACTGTATTAGCCATAGGTCCCAGGTGATCTAATGTGGGCTCGATAGAGAAAGCACCAGTATATGGAACTAGTCCATAAGTCGGTTTTAGTCCATATATCCCAACCCACGAACTGGGAATTCTAATTGAACCTCCTTGATCTCCTCCAACAGCCATATCACAATAGCCAGAAGCTACTGCTACGGCACTACCGCTTGATGATCCTCCAGCCATATATTCGGGATTTCTCGGATTTAGTACTGGCCAAGGATAAGACGTATGGCTACCTCCTGAGAAACATAGATCCTCACACGTAGTCTTAGCTACGATTTCTCCAGCCTCATCCAGAATCCTTGAAACTACAGTAGCATCCATATTCGGGACAAAACCTTCTAACATTTTTGATCCGTTAAGCATAGGTATACCCGCTACCATCACATTGTCCTTAATGCAAATCCTTTTTCCCTTTAACTTACCCTCTTCCTTACCCTTTATTGAAGTTACCCACACTAAAGCACCATAAGGATTCTCCTCTTTCACAGGTGATCGACCTAATGTTCTCTGATATTTAACTCTTGGAGTATAATCTGGTAAGGAGTCTAACCTCTCATAGGATTCTAACTGCAGTTTTACTAATGACAAAAAGGATTTTAACTCCTCATCCTCTAGATCTAAATTAAATTGTCTAGAAATCTCTCTTAAATCCTCCAATGTGGGTAACTTAATTCCCATAAAATATTTTAGCAATGCAATCTTATAAACAAAAGTTTTAAAAGTGGCATTACATGCCTCGCCTCTAACAGATCTGAGTTTGTAACCGTGTGAAGAAAAAGATTATAGATGTTAAGTTTGTTAAATTTTGCTTAAATTCAAAATCAAGCGTTGATTTAAAAGTAAGTTTTACATTGGCTTTGATAAAAACTGAATCAATCAAAAATGGGATTATCCATTACGTCACAAGAATTTCCACCTCTCTAATCAACTTTGTATTTGAACATTAATATTGATGGGATTATTACTAAAAGGGAGAGTAAGAATACGGTAGCTGGGGATATGTTTACCCAAATATAGAGAGCAATTATTGGAGAAGATATTGATAGTAATGTAGATACAGAATCAATTAACGACATGGATAAATTAGCTGTTTTCGTCTTAGAGATTACGCTGACCTCTGGCACGTTATCCATTGCTATAAATAATGTTCCAACCCAGTTTATCAATATAAAGATCACGGGAGATTTTACAAAGTAAAGTAAGGCATACGTTACAGCGGCTAGAATTCTTGTCATTACTAACGTAGTCACGTTACCCAATCTGTCTGAAATGAACTTTGATAGAGATGAGGCTAAACTTATGGCTATAGTCTCGGTACTAAGCATTATTCCCAACTCCAGTAGACTTCCCTTTATTATCTCTGTAAAATAGAGCGGAATGTACAAAAAACTTGTTCCAAAAATAAACCTGTTCACAGCTAACAGCAAGGGCAAGATTAATCCACTTCTATCTTCTCTCATCAATTTAGAATACTCCTTAAATGGAATATGAGAAGTAGTAGTTATAGGTTTTTCCTCAGTTAGTGGTACAATAGACTTTATTATAAATAGGATTAGAATTACAATTATTATAAAGATAAATGCTACAACGAAATCAATTGTATAACTCTCTTGGGCAATAAAACCAGAAATTAAAGGTAATACTATAGAAAATAAAGGCGTTATTGTGAAATAGGTACTTAGCTCTTCTTTACTCATTCTCTTCCCAATTACAACTCTCATTAAAGGTACTCTTACATTAAAGCCTAAATATGCTAAAGAGACTGCAGCTAAAACTATACCTTAGACCCCAAATTCATTTTACAAAAATAATTGCATGGCACAATTCTTTCTACCCCAGAAAATTTTGTAATTAGAGAAAAAGTTAAGGGAGATGTAGTCTGGTATTACTTTAGGGGATAATACCCCACTCCATCTACCCCAAAATACGAGTGCAAATAGAGGAAAAATTATTTTCCATCATAAACTTCAAGGGAAGAAAGGCAGAAGAAGTCAAGAAAACACTTGTAACAGCAGCACTAACAAACGATTCCGTGGAAAACAAGACTATATGTTGTGGTCGTTTTTGGGCTGCTCACGAATAACTTACTCTTATTGAGTACAATAGCGTTAGCCTTAGCAATAGTTTTAATTACTATAGTTCTAACGTCGTACTCCTATTTAAACGCCAGAATAACACCAGAACGAGTTGAAATAGGTAAGTGGAAGATACACATAGACCAAGTAAGGGAGATAAGAGTATTAAGGAGTAATGGACCTATAGCTGACTTGATTATAGTTTACGTAAGGAGGAGAAAGGACTATCGAGGAAGTGAAAAACTGGAAAGAAGTCCTAGAGATGTTCCAAAGATATAAGGAAAATATGGTCTGAAGTACAAGGGATTGCTAAAACATTAACCACAACCCTCAACTGCAGAGCTTAGAGGTACTCCCGATTGATAACTAAACCTATACACCTAGGCTTAGCGCTCAAATCTTCCCTCCTCAACCACTTGTAAATGGTGAAGATGGAACATCATACTTCTTCGCCGCATCCTTTATACTCATCCCATTCCTCACGTCATTTACAGCGTTAATTCTCCTCTCTTCCTCCTGATTCTTGTTAAGCCTTATTCCATGCATGCTGGATTTAGGCATAATAAGTTAGTATTACTCATTAAATATAAATCTTGCCCTTTAAAGTCTGATTAAGTATAAGTTAATATTTGAACGTTATTCGTAAACTTTTATAGTCTTTTTTAAATATTTTCATGAAGAGATGACGAGGTGCAATAAATTTTGTAATTATTTTTTGAGAATTTTTAACCATTTATCAAAAGTAAGCTTATAAAGTTAGAGATATATTCCATATCAGAGAAGTATGTATGTACAACCCTTAAACCCAACTGGTAATGTAGGGTTAACTATTTTAGCATCTTTAACGCCAATAATTATACTACTCGTATTGTTGGCTGGACTAAGGATAACTGCATGGTTAGCTACGCTCATAGGTTCAATAATAACGATTTTAGTTGCAACCTTAGTGTGGGGAGCTCCCATAGTACAGGTCAGCTATGCATGGCTTATAGGAGCATTAGTAGGAACTTGGGCAATATCTTGGATAGTATTCTGGGGGTTAACAATTTATAATACGTTAGTGCTAACTGGGAAATTTGATGCGTTTAGGGATTGGATCGTAAGAAACTCTACTAATGACGCTAGAGTTCAAGCTATTGTATTAGCTTGGTCTTTAGGAGCCTTATTTGAAGGATTAGTAGGATTTGGATATCCTTGGGCATTTATAGCTCCACTCCTAATATATCTAGGTTTTGATGATCTAAAAGCTCTTCAAGTTTCTGCACTGGCCAATAACGCGCCAGTATCCTATGGTGCATTAGGAACACCGATCATTATATTAGCATCGGTTACCGGATTACCTTTACTGTTTGTATCATCTTCAGTGGCGAAGGTTGTAGCAATTTTAGCTCTATTACCACCTTGGATATTATTATATCTAGTTGACAAATGGAGAGGGATAAAGGAAGCATGGCCAATAGCCATACTAGGCTCATTATCCTACATCTTAGGTCAATATCCGGTAGCGAGCTTTGTTGGTCCTTATTTACCTGACATTACAGGGTCTTTAATATCTTTTGTAATATTACTTTTATTCTTAAGAGTGTGGAGGCCTAAAAGAATACTGAGCTTAAGAAGTATTCAGCCCAATGGTGGGGATAGTAAGAAATACTCTAAAAGAGACGTTATTGAGGCATTATCAGCTTTCATAGTATTGATAATAGTAGTGACTCTATGGACCGGCCCTTGGTCTCCTCTAACTAAGTTTTCATTAGTTACCTTATCCCAGTCAACTTACTCTTCACTTCTCCATAAAAACGTGGCGGTAAGTTTTGCCTTTAATCCTTTCGTAGCAGGTACGTCAATTTTAGTATCATGGATAATCATTTCTCTAGTTTTAAGGGCCTCGCCTAAAGTTATGGGACAAGCTATAAAGAGGTCTTTTCATCAATACTGGGGAGGGATACTAACTGGTGTTTTTGTAGTTGGACTTGCATATGTATTCAATTTCAGTGGAATGGCTTATTCATTAGCTTGGAAAACTAGTGATCTAGGAGTAGCGTTTATAATAGTCTCACCATTATTTGGGTGGATTGGATGTGCACTGTCTGGAAGCAATACTTCAACTAACGCCCTTTTTGGAGCTTTCCAAGCCACAACTGCACGTTTAGCTGGCTTACCCGTAGGATTACCGCCAGCGTTAAACTCTGTCGGTGCAGAGTTAGCTAAACCAGTAGCTCCGCAGACTGCGAGTGCAGGAGTATCTACAACAAAATATGTTCGAAAAGAGGGAATAGTAATTAGGAAAAATCTGCCTTGGGCTATAGGTATATTGATATATCTAATGCTGATAGGAGTACTATACGCGTTCTTAGCTCCATCTCTATTTGTGCATTAGTATCTATATAAACTACCTTCCCTTTTTCTATTAAGTTAACTCCTAATATTTTTACATATCTAGAATTGTTTAACTCAATCACTCCTCACAGAGTTTTATATAAGAAGTAAAAGGTAAAATTGTCACTAGCTTTTAGGGAGTACTTAAATATTATTCATAGGATTCCGTTTATGCAGGAAAATTTTGTTATTTATAGCATGGATCAACTGAACTATGTACATTAATAATAATAAGTTTTTAAATTTAATTTCCAAATATAGTGCTACTATCTAAGCCAAAGAATTATATTTTTAACGTACTTACTCGCATTTTATGCAAGAAAATTTGATGACAGTTAGTTATATTTCTAATAAATATAGGCTAATTTTAGAAACAAAAGTTAAAACCATTTTTTACGTATAGAATGAATGATGAGCAATAAGTGGTTAGAGAAAGGATGGTTTAGATGGTTTTTAGTAGTAGCAGCAACTATTTCCATGGCACTTGTTAGTGTGTATGAATACTCATGGACATTATACACAGTACCATTAGGTAAAGTATTTAACGTAGCTCCAGGGTCAGCAGCACTAGGGCTTACATTCACAATATATATTATTGTCCAAGCTCTATCAATGTTTGTTGCAGGTAGGATTGCGGATAGGTATGGTCCTAGACTAATTTCTATGTTAGGTGGGATAGTTACTGGTATTGGATATGTTAGCTCTGCCTTTGCTAATTCCTTGCCGCTACTATATCTTACCTATGGCTTCGGGAGTATAGGAGTTGGTATAATATACGGCACCGCAATAAGCACTGCAGTTAGATGGTTCCCAGATAAAAGAGGTCTAGCAACTGGAATTATAGAAATAGGTTTCGGTGGTGGATCATTTGCATTATCCCCTTTAATACAATATATTATCACTTCAATTAGTTACCGTACTGCATTAGTTTATTTGGGAATTACACAACTAGTAGTTATAACTCTATTGGCATACTTCTTTGCCTATCCTCCTCCTCAATGGTTACCTAAAGGCTTTAATGCCGAGGAGTATGAGAGAAAACGTAAGATGATAAAGAGGAGTAAAAGCGATTTTAGCGTTTCACAGATGGTTAAAACATGGCAATGGTGGGTAATTTATATTGCATTTTTCCTTATTGTAGGATCTGGTCTATCCATAATTGGACATCTAATACCTTACGGTAGATCACTGGGATTTAGTATAGCTGCTGTAATTGCGGTGTTCCTATTTCCCTTCGCTAATGGTTTAGGAAGATTTGTAATGGGTACGGTATCTGACTACTTAGGAAGACCATATACTATGACGCTGTCTTTCGGAATTAGTGGAATCTCCATGCTTTCAGTAGCGTTCATACCAAAGATTGCGCCATTATACCTTGCCTTGATTTTCCTTACAGCATTCACATGGGGTCCGCTATTCTCTTTATTCCCTCCGCTAGTAGGTGATTATTATGGGCCTAAGCACTCTGGAGCTAATTACGGCTTAACCTATACTGCAAAGGCATTAGCGGGTATATTTGCCGGTTATGGTGCATCAGTACTATTCACCTCATATGGCATAAAGGAGACATTGGTCATAACTGGTTTAATGGCCATAATATCTTCAATCCTAGCCTTAACCCTAAGACCACCAAAAATGCCTACTGCACAGATTGCAAGTACTGAGAGTCAGAGAGATAGCATAGAATCTAAAACCAAATAATTTCTTGTGATAAACATTTTTTATTGTAATTTCTATTCTTTTTTATTTTTTAAAAAAATTCTTAATAGTCAAGTCAAACTTCCTTCCCTATATCTTGCATATTTTGCAAAAGATTCTAGAAACACCCTACTATGTTACAAAACCTTGTATACGTAAATTAATATAGTTACAAATGAATCTATATATAACAGATTACGAAATATTCTCATATGGGAGTAAAAGATGAAGTGAAGTATGTAGAGATAGTATATAGGGGTATATTCCAGAAAAGATTGGCAAAATATATTGCAGAAGGAATCGTGTATACTGCAAGGGAAATCGGGAGACCAGCCCTATCTTTCGGAAGATATGGAGATTCTCCAGAAAGGAACGGAGTACCGGCGAAATACTATGTTGGAATAGGAAATGGAGTGAATGAGGAAGACCTTATAGGGTACTCAACAAGAGTAGAGCCTGATCTAGTAGATACCATTATTGTACTAGACGATACCCTATTAAAGGGTGTAGAATCGTGGGCATGGCAAGGGGTACAACCAATCAACCTTAAACTAAAGAGTAACGGGACAATGTTAGTAACCTCTACCAAGAGAATTAACGAATTGTTGAAAATGATACCTAAAAAGGACTTCAATTGGACTCTAGGAGTAATAAATACTGAACCATCATTTTCGGGACTATGGGCATTTAAGGATGATTTAACAATGGAGAAAGTCTGGGGAGGATTAGCAAAGTTAAGACCAGATATAATTGATTTAGATCATTTAATTAAATATGTAAGTAAAAAGCAAGATGCTAACAAGAGAATATCTGCGGTCAAGGAAGCATATTCGTCAGTAGATTACAGAACTGTAATGAAAGGTGAGGGAATAGATTTCGTATATAATCCGCCTAGACTACTAACATGGCATGAGATGTTGGAAGGTACAGTAATTCCCGCAGTTCCTAGAGGAAAGAGAAACGAACTCTTTAAGAGAGGGACTACGAAATTTGAGAGACCTACAGTAGATTTCGACACTTGTATCAAATGTAAGTTATGTTGGATATACTGTCCGGATGAATGTTTTGATGAGACGCCAGATGGATATTACGATATAGCATATGATTACTGTGTAGGCTGTGGCATATGCGCTGATGTATGTCCCGTTAAGGATTGCATAGTAATGGTAGATGAATCGATGTTCACAGATTACAGAAGACCATATGAGATGTGGAAGGAGAATAAGGCAAAGTATAAGGAATGGTTAAAGAATGTAAGGCAAGCTAGGAAAGAAAGGGTTTACGTTCCGGGGTTAGGGAGATGACAGAGGTCAAAAAATTAGTAGAAAAAGAGGTATTAATGAACGGAACACAAGCAGTTGCTCATGCTGCAATGTATGCAGATGTGGACGTAGTTGCAGCTTATCCAATTAGACCATATACTGAAGTTATGGACACGATCTCTAAATTAATAGCAGATGGTGAATTGGATGCAGAGTTCATAGTTGCTGAAGGAGAACACGGACAGTTTGAAACTGTGAAGCATGCCTCTTTAGTTGGAGCGAGGACTTTAGTGGGAAGTAGTGGAGTTGGGTGGCTTTACGGAATGGAGGCAATAGTGGTTACGGCAACAGATCGTGCTCCAATAGTCGCAATAATAGGGAATAGGGCTCTAGATGATCCTGGAGCTTATGGAGTTGAACACAATGATGCGTTAATGGTAAGGGATGTGGGTTGGTTATTGGTATGGGTGGACACTGCTCAAGAGGCTTTCGATACTACGTTAATAGCTTATAGGGTAGCTGAAGATCAAAGGGTGTTACTACCCTTAGGTATATCTATGGATGGTGGATTTTTGACGCACTCAGAACAAATAGTGAGACTACCTCCTAAGGAACTGGTTAAGAACTTCTTACCGCCATATAATAGAGGTAAGTATTTGGTTCACCCCGATAATCCAATTACTGTAGCTCCTCAAGTTAACGACGATTGGGTTATGGAAATAAGGAGACAACATGAAGAGGCTATGGAAAGGGCTAGGGGCGTAATAGTTGAAGCATATGAGGAATTTAAAAAGGTGTTCGGGAGATATCCAGGTTCAACCAATGAGTTACAAATGCCGGAAAACCCATTTGTAGAGCCGTATATGGTTGATGACGCTGAGGTGGTGTTAATTGGAATGGGAACAGTTTCTAAACCGATGAAAGTCGCGATAAAGAGTATGAGAAGACAAGGCTATAAGGTGGGAATGTTAAGGATAAGGTGGTTCAGGCCATTCCCAACACAAGATGTCATTAAGTATTTAGCAAATTCTAGGGTGGTGTGTGTTGTTGATAGGGATTACTCAATGGGATCGCCAAACAGAGGAGGGGTCATCTATCATGAAATTAGATCTTCACTATATGATCTAGATCAGAGGCCCAGAGTTATGAGTTTCATAGGAGGATTGGGTGGAAGGGAAATAACTACCCAGGACGTGAAAAAAATAATTAAGATAGGTTACGAGCATAGGGATACTCCCATAACGAAACCCGTTTATTGGGTTGGGGTCAGAGGAGACCCTTGGTAAAATTGAAGGTGATCCCACATGGTTGAAAAGGAAATGGAAGAAAAGGTGTATAAGTCAATTATTAAGACAATAAAAGATACACCACTGGAAGAGTTCTATACATCTGGCCATAGGACTTGTCAAGGATGTGAGTCAGCACTAGTCATGAGGTTTTTGGCTAAAGCTGCCGGACAAAGGACCATAGTTATAGGAGCTACTGGATGCATGTATGTGGCAAATACTACATATTATAGCACGTCATGGATAGTACCATGGGTTCACACGCAATTGGGAGGATCTGGTGCAGCTGCATTAGGTACAGCCGCAGCATTGAGAGCGTTAATGAGGAAAGGAAAAATAAAGCAAGAACCTATAAACGTGATAGCCTTCTGTGGAGATCTAGGATGTGCAGATATGGGTTTGTCTGGAGTTTCAAACGCAATGACGTATGACTATAACTTACTCATAGTACTTTATGATAATGAATCTGCAGCTAACACTGATATTCAAGAGACTAGCATGACACCTTATGGAGCACAGACCTCATTCAGTAGGCCAGGTAAGCAAAGAAGGATAATGAAGAAGAGGTGGAAGAAGAGTGTAGTTCCAATGATAATAGCAGGGCATAGGAACATTAGATACGCCGCTACCATGACCCCAGCCTATCCACTGGATTCAATAAACAAGATCAAGAAGGCATTAGCAATAGGAGGGCCAACTTTCATTCATTCCTTAGATCCATGTCCAAAGGGATGGGATTACGATCCAAGGTTCTCTCATGAACTGGGAGTATTGGCAGCTGAAACTGGACTATGGCCACTATATGAGTATACTGATGGGGAGATAGCGTACAATGAGCCCACAAAGAGTATAGTGGAGGGTAGAATGAAGAGAAAACCGGTAAAAGAGTACTTAGAAAAGCAAGGAAGATTCTCACACTTTACAGAGGAAGACATCGAGCACATAGAAAGGATGGTTGACGAGATGTATGAAGAATGGGAAATCCCCGGAGTAATGCCAATAAAGTCGTTAAATGTAAAGATAAGTGACAAATAATAATAATAAAGAAAAGAAAGGGATATCTTTTTCCTCTTGCTACTCCGATTTTCTCATGGCAATACCGAGGGGTCTATCTTATATCTCTCAATTATTCTTGAAATGGAAACAGTCTTAATTCCCTTAATATTGTACAATTTATTGGCTATAAATTGATGTGCACTTGCATCATCTTTAAAGATCATATGTACGTGTAATCTAGGCCCATTATCTAAACCATATATTCTCACCACTTCTGGTATTTCACCTAGTTCTTGAGCTACCTTTTTTATGGAATAAGGCACTGTCTCTATTTCCATGACTAATGAAACATTTAAACCTAGGTTCACTCTGTCTATTATGGCTACATATCCTCTTATTATTTGAGCGTCTTCCAGTCTCTTTATCCTATACCTCACGGTACTTATAGGTATTCCCAGTTCGTCCGATAACTCTTTTAAACTCTTTTTAGCATTATAGCGTAAGATCTCAAGTATTTTTTCATCAGTATCGTCAAGTCTTATTATATTAACTCCCATCAATATATATTATACATTATCAAACATATAAGGATTATTGTAAAAATTACAAGATTATCCATTGATTCATTGCATAAATTAAACTCTTATCTTCTTATAATTAACAATTTTGCAACTTCAAGAAAGAAGTTAATTATCAAAATTCTAAATATTTATTACTTTCTAGTTGGTAATTAAAAACATTGGATTATATAGAATAATTTATACAAATATTATTTAAGAAATTTTTAAATTTCTTTAAGGCTGATATACCACACTAATGTTTAAAGTTTGTCCATTTGATAAAGTTAGTTGTATAACGTAAATGTTACCAGATACAAAAGTGAATGAAGTTTTGAAATCGATTTTAATAGCGTTATAACCTAAAGAAAGCTGATTAGGCGTAATACTATTCGTTGAATAATTAGTACCTAATATTGTAGCACTTAAAATTGCTAGCTGATATTGAGACTGATTCATCCCCACCCTGGAAGGGCGATGGTCCCCCTTCCAGAGGGATCATCGTTCCCACCATCGATTCGGGTTTACATCTCTCATCTGGTGGGCAGTCGAGTGGATCAGAGATCCACTCCCATCTGAATAGAAGGGGACTTTCATCCATAACGTCTAGTCCCTTAAGAGATACTAGATGCTCCTCCCACAGTCCCATTAAGCCCTCAATCGAGCTGGGGAGGAGCATCATTAACATCACTAAAAGAATTTCAGAAAAAAGGATTATTTAAATATAAGGGGGCTATCCATCACCGCTAGGGAGGCTTTCCTCCCCCTTAACCTCCTTTTTCTGTAAAAATTTTCCCATATGAACATATTATCTGAAATACCAGTTAAAAGAGAAGTCAAAACTTGTGGGTTTGCGATACCAGATCTTACTCCTAACATCAGCGTCATCCCTCCCAATAGCCCATTTCAAATACTGTATTCCTTTAGTGGCATTAGTGGGATCAACAGGAAACCACACATCGTTAACCTTAATCTCAACCCATGCGTGAGCTTCCTTAGTAGAATATGGAATTAAACCCACAACGTATCTAGCAGGAATTCCCAATGCTCTTAGAATTCCTAGTGTAACGTGGCTATAGTTTACACAAACTCCAGAACCCATAATTAAGGAGCCAAATGCCGATTTAACGCTACTATTGTTTTTATCGTACTTAATACTACCCCTAATAAAACTCGTAATTTTATTTAGGAGGTCATCAAGTGAGGAATATGGTATGTTAAACCTCCTAAACTTATCAATATTGACATATTTGCTTGAAGAGAGAAAAACATTCTCCTCATTCTCAAATTTTGAGAAAGAATAAATTTCGACCTCATAATTGATACTAATTGAAAAATAGCCAGAGGGATTACAGTCAAAGGATAAATACTCATTTCTAAATCTATCTTGATTTACACTAACCTTGCAAAATGAGGGATAATCGATATCAAAATAAAGGACCTTTTGCCCATTGTCCTTATAAGGAATCATATAAAGCTTGCCCATTACTTCACTAGGCCTAGAAAAGGAAACTTCAGCGGATAGCTTATATCTAGTCATTGTCGTTGCAAATAAGAAAGAAAAAAGAAAAACTTTACCCCATCTGAAATGATAAAGTCCAAGATGGGAATGCCAGCCAGCAGGATACGATAAGGAAGCTCTACCGAAATCAGTTATTTCTAAATATTCCATATTTCCCTTAACAGTCCTTTTAGTTAATCCAGGTTACAGCAAAGCGCTGATTACTAAATCGAAGGCACAGCCATATAGTGGTAGAGTCTTCTTTAATTTATCTATACTTTTCCTACCTTTTGATAACTCATTTAATGCATGATATCCACATCCTAAACATTTTTATCATTGATATTGAATTCGATATCAGAATCTTTAAACTTTACTCTCAATCAAAAACCCCGTAATAAATGGGGGAATGAGAGACAATTTTAAACTTGCAGTGCAACAACTATTAGATTAGCATTTTGCGTAAATTCCTAGGGTTAGATACTTTTTAAAAGAACTGTGTTTACGCTTATAATATTTTATATTAAAATTGTTAAATCTTATTATTTGTCTTAAAGTGATAGCAAATGTTACGTTAAGTATTCACAGTAATTATACCCCTAAAAGGATCGTATGGGAAGGCTTCTCGGATAGCATTATTTTGTTTATCTCTTCAATATCACAATGGGGATAATGAATATCAGATAGCACCAGTATCTTACCACTCCATTCAATGGAAATCTCTCTCAAACTTTTTATCCCTATGATATGATTATAATTTGTGGTAAAAAATGAAGGTGTACTTCGAGGATATACGCGTCTCTACAACAAGACAGTTTGAATTAGTTGACATTACTGACCAAGTTGAGGAAATTGTAGAGAAGAGCGGTGTAAAGAATGGAATCTGTCTAATTTTTGTAGCACATTCAACTGCAGCTATAGTCGCTAATGAACACGAAAGAGGACTAATGGAAGACATTTTAACTAAGATAAAGGAGTTCACTGAACCTTCACGAGGCTGGAAACATAATCTAATTGATGATAACGCACACGCCCATCTAGGGGCGACCTTTCTAGGGGCGGAAAGAGTGTTCCCAGTTAGAGATGGTAAATTAGTTAGAGGAACGTGGCAAAACATATTCCTAGTTGAGTTAGATGGACCTAGGAGCGAGAGACATATCACAGTTGAGATCTTAGGAGAGTAGCCATATTCGCCATGAATACAAATAGTAACCCATTATTGCAGTACCGTGATTATCACTGAACTCCATGCCAACTTGTATGGCATCTAAATAGTACGTATTCGGATTATATACATTCATCCCTGCGTTCTCAATAAATTGGCCCATGTTTTTCAATATATAAGCTATAGGCACTCCACATTCCACTTCGCGTTCTTTTAAGGGTGACAAAAAGTAAACTCCAGTCCAACCGTTGGCCGAACCAGTTCTAGGCAATACGTATACTTCCCAACTCAAGTTCTCGATCTTACCATTTATAAGTGTTGGGATTGTCATGTTGCCGACATATATGAAATATGGAACATGGGACAAGTTTTCGCTCCAATACATCCAAATCATCACTTCAAAATCGCCATATTGTAAAGAGGTTACGTTGGGATTTTGGGAAAGCCAAATATCATAGGAGAAATCGTCAATACTTCCATTAATGAGGTAAACGGAGTAATTAAGAATTGAGTAGAAGTTTGGTAACTGTGAAACAATCATAGGCAAGGATAGGGACTTAAGTTGAGCTGTCCTATACTCGAATGGCCACCACAATTCTTGACCGTACATTAAACTTGGATAACCATCCACCACGTTTAAGGAAATCTTGTTTATTTGAGATAGATTTATCGCTACGTGTAAATAATTATTAAACGTCATGTTAACGTTTCCTAAAGCATATCCTATATTCCATAAAAAGGGTGAAGCCATCAGAGTAGCATTTGTAGACGAGTTCACTATTACTAAAGCATCTGCATAATTACCGGAATAGTTCGCAACTATATTGAAAGAGTGATTACGACCAGGGAACAAGGCGTAAATACTAGTGCTTTTAGTTAAACTAGTATTTTGTTGGAACTTGCCAAATTCTAGAAACGTAATTATACCAAGTATGATTATTACCACGATTAATATGGGAATTAGCTTATTCATAGATATTACTTACTTTGGCAATTTTAAAAAATTAGTAGGTTAATGCTATTTACGCTCCTAAAAAGTAGGATAGCCCATGTTAAGAATTATAAGTTAGATTATAAGTAACTTATATTATGGGAGCGGTCTTTTCGAATATATTCTAAAAGACAAGGGGATTGGAATAAACGACTGCGTAGAACCTTCCGAAATGGGTCCGATAGCTGAGAAGAGAGGGCTGAAAGTGAAAAGATGTTACGCAGAGGAATTACCAATTAAACAAACCGTTAATGAATTGTTTGACACCTATTGAAAGCCCCTTGCCTAATAGTATGAAAAATACGCTACCTATAGTAACCCTAACTGCACTAACTATCATCGGTGAGGAGTAAACTGTAATAAGTTTAGTTAGAAGGGTATGAAAGCCCAAAACTATAGCAACTGGAATCAATCCATTTTATAAAGAGATATGGTGTACTGGATAACATGGGGAGAAGTTAGATAGTTAAGTAAAAAGTTTAACTTTTAACCACTAAACTACTTATCCGAAAGAAAAAAGGTCATTTCAGTAACTCCTTAAGGTCGAATCCCTCATCTGCCAGAGAGTTCTTCTTATTTGAAACATCTTTACCTTCTTTAATCAGCTTATTTAGAACCTCTAATTCGCCATAATCCCTATTTATCGCAACATACCCCTTAACTATACCACCTTTCAAATATATCACATTAAAATTAGGATTATCAGAATTGAATCTTCCTCTTATTACGTATTCGTCATAATTCCTCGTCTCACCAGCCGATTCTATGTGAATATCGAATATATCCGACCATATGGATGATATGAAATTGTAGGCTTCTCCATTACCAGCCATGTTCCTAGCTGCCAATTTTCCAGTGTACTCAGCGTTGTTCCAGTGCTCAATCCTCTTCCTCCTACCCTCCCTAGGATCAAATATATTTGCAATATCCCCAGCCGCATAAATGTCCTTAGCACTTGTCTCCAAGTATTCATTCACAATTATACCATTATCAACTTGTATACCACTCTTTTGCGCTACCTCAACATTTGGTACAATTCCCACAGCGATCAGAAACATATCCGCTTCCAATCTCTTACCACCAGACGTTATCGCGGCTTTTCCTTGAATCTCCCTTACTGACTCGTTCAATATGAAGCTTATCCCCTTACCCTCCAAGTATTGCCGTATAACCATAGATACCTTTTCATCCACAAAAGTGTTCCATATGTACGGCATTACTTCCACTACTGTAGTCCTCACACCAAGCGTTGTTAGACTTGATGCCACCTCAACACCTATGAAACCAGCACCAATTATTAACGCATTCCTACTCCTACTCGCAACCTCCCTTATTCCATCACAATCATCCAATGTCCTCAAATATAGTGCATTCTCACCTCCCGGAACACTCAACCTCCTAGGCCTACCACCACTAGCTATCAAAGCCCTATCAAAGGATATCACACTACCATCATTCAGCACTGCCTCCTTAGAATCAGTATCAATCCTCTCAACACTCCTATTCAAGACAACATCCAAATTACCCCTCTTATAAAAATCCTCAGACTCAAAGAATAGTTTCTCACGTGCCATTTCTCCTCTAAGATAATCCTTTGATAGTGGTGGTCTATCATATGGGTAATATTTGTCTGATGAGACCATGATTATTTTTGAGTTTGGCTTTAGTTCTAGTAGTTCCTTTAATGCATTATATCCCGCAATACCACTCCCAATTATCAAGTAGTCACAAGATTTTTCGCGCATAATAATAAACTTGTTGAGGATTATTATAAACCTTAAATTCAAGATGGTTTATATTTTTCCTTATAATTACGCTTTCTTAACTCTAATTCCGTTTTATAGGAAACTAGTTTATATATTGTGCTTTGTGAATTCTTCAATTTTCTTAGGTGTCAAGCTCGTTAAATTTTATTAAATTCAAAATCAAGCGTTAGATTAAAAATAAGTTTAGCGTTACTTTGATAAAAATTGAAGCCAATCCGCAAATCACATATATTGAAATTATAAGTTGATTATTAACATAAGTACATTAAGGAAGTTGAAAGTATTTTGGGAAAGTTTTATAATTTACTGATACTTCCTTATTTTATGCAAGATCCCGTTTGTAAAATGGAAGTTGAGAACACTACGCCTTATAGGATAAACTATAGGGGTATAACCTATTACTTCTGTTCTAAAGGATGTCTAGATGAGTTTAAGAAGAATCTAACTAAATACGTCTCACCAGCTGATCTGAATAAGAAAATTGACGTTAAGATCGTTTACTGCAGGCCTTGCAAATATATGGATAGGGCGTTAAATCTGGCAAAAGATATTCTATCCTATTTTGAGGAGGTCAATGTTGAACTAGTTCAAGGTGATAGGGGGATACTAGATATATATGTTAATGATGAGCTAGTATTTTCTAGATATATAGAAAAAAGGTTCCCAGAAAGTGAGGAGATTCTAAAAAGTATAGGCCAAAAATTACAACTTGCCAGACAATCTTAAGATATCCTCTATAATATTGTCAATATCTTTAACATTACTATAATTCTTTTTTATATCTTCTATTGTTATCTTCTTTTCTGTAAGATGTTTAACCAGAACATCAGTGGCTATTTTAGTTAAGATCTCAACATCTATCTTGTATTTATCTTCTAATTGTCTTACTACATCATCTACTGTACACATTTTAACGTCAGTAGGAGCTGATAACCCCTTAAGGTCTTTTAATTTCCAACTCATTATAGGGGATATTGTTTACACAAGTTAAAATCCTTTTCCTTCAGTGTGCTTTGGTAATATGTTCAATTAATTTCATAAAAATAATATAATATAAAATGAATTTCTCAGAATTAATATATTAATTTCAAATTTTTCAAACTCATGCTCTAATACAAGGAGATTTGCTGGATAAAACCTCATTCTCCATCATACCGATACTTGAACCAGTGAGAATCAATAAAATTTTACTATCCTTTAATTTCTCAATCCCAAACTCTCTGAATTAGCGAGGTGACTCTCTCACTTTCAATTAAATACTGAACTTAGTCTATTGATAAAACAACCTCTCTATAATCTCATCGACAAAGTACATCAAAAGTTCGTCTAGGCTGACATTTAGTGGCTTAAAATAAGCCTTTCCGGTAAATGACACTAATTCTTCTTTAAGCCTATTAACGTTACTTGTCAAACCGTCAGAAGTACACAAATGTTAAATCGCTTTTTCCCATTAATAAACTGTTTAATGATCTCGGTCTTTCCAATCTTCCTCCCATAAATTATTATTAATTGAGCCTTATTCTCTATACCTATCCTCTAAAAATTTAAACTCTTTTCCAGCTCAATAAAAAGCGGTACCCTAATTATAGTCTAGATACCACTTATTAAGCTATCATAAAATGGGAGAAAAATATTATGGTAAAAGGAAAAGAATGAAAACCATGTTCATTAAATCGTATTGAATGGAAAATAAGCCGTTTTTGGAGTGTAATACATATAATAATTTTGTTAATTAGTAAATCATATAAAGTATCAGTCCATTTAATTTATGAAAAGATTTATCCATAGAGAGAAAAATGTACAATTTTTCCGGAAATTTTCTATATATTAACATATTTAAAGGAATTTTAAAGATTTAAACTAAATTTCAATATTGAACTATTATCTACATTTGGGAGATCAGAAATAAGGAGTATCTCACTGATAAGACAGAAAATCGTCCTATGATTTATACAAGGTTGATAAATGATATTAAATATCATGAAATTATATGAAGTTAGCTACTTGGAATCTGGAATAAAGGAAACCGTTGCACTAATCGAGGTTAAGCGGGCATGAACTTAATAAGTTAAGTTACCACACTTTTTTATGGTAAGCAGAGTTGATGACTGGCTTAGACAAGCTGAGAGAAATCTTAGATCGGCGGAGATTAATTATCAGAATGAGCTCTACGAGGAAGCTTGTTATGAGTCTCAACAGACTGCCGAGAAAGCAGTTAAAGCGTTACTAAGTTATTTTCATAAAGAACTAAGGGGACATTCGATTACCTTTCTTTTACAATCCTCTTCTATCCAAATTCCCAGTGAGATATTGAAATGCGCTCAAGAGCTCGATAAGCATTATATCCCTTCTCGCTATCCCGATGCGTATGACCAAGGTGCTCCTGCTGATTATTATAACAAGGATGATGCAGATAGATGTTTAAATTGCGGTAAGAGGATTTTATCATGGGTAGAGGGAATTGTTAGAGGAACTGTGTAAGATTTATTCTAAGTTTAATCCAAAACTGGTCATATTATTTGGCTCCTATGCCAGAGGAGATTACACTAGTGAGAGTGATATAGACGTTCTAGTAGTTTCCGATATATTCTCTAGAGATCCGAGAGAAAGCTTTGGTATGGCCTATAATTTAAAATTTCCTCAAGTAATGCCTGTGGCAATGAATACTCAGGTTTTTTTGAAGAAACTGGATGAAGGTTCAACTTTTATTCTGGAGATTATAGAAGATGGAAAAATACTGTGCGGAGAGAAGGAATTTGAAAGAGAAGTATTGGAGAGGTATAAGAAAATTAGGAAGAGGTTTAGGAGAAAGGGTAGACTGTGGGAATGGTGATTTGCAAATAATGGTCTAAATAGCTAAAAGGTATACGTAAGGAAATATTGTATCCCTTAACGCTGGTAATATGTATCGTTGCTGAGGTTTTTATTCGCACGATATTTTGTTGGGACATTTTTAAAAAGTTTTCAAGCCTCCCTCAAACTACAAGGATTTTCCGATATCGGTAGACCCCAAAATCATTTTACAAAAATTATCTCAGTGAATTATTTACATAATAATAGAAAATTTAGAAACTAATAGGAAAAATTTAAGGTTGGGAGAGCGGGTATTACTAGTGGGAGATACAACTTGGTAACACCAACCTCTCCCAACCAAGTAGATATTCACCAAGTCAAAAATAAGTTGTCTTCTATCCTGGACTTCCAAGGAAGAAAAAGCGGAACAAATGAAACAAGTACTAGTCTCAGCAGCAATAACAAGAGACTCAGTAGAAAATAAGGCAAAACAGTACTGCATCTCACCACAAACAGTAAGAAACTACGTAGAACAAACAGTAATAGACAAGATAATGGAGAGAATAAAGAAGCCCTCAATAAAAAATCTTATTAAAAAACACAGACCAATAAGAATTTCGATAGAGTGGACTTCAATAGAATACGATGGTAAACCAGTAGAAGGATCAAGAGGATCAGAACACGGTTACGCTTAGAACTACGCTACAACATAAGTTAATGGGAAAATCCTTGTACTAGTGTTAACACGTAAGTATGGGAATCTCTTTTTTAGCGTAAAAAATGAGATGGAAAAATTCAGAAGAAAATTCTGGTTTATGTTAATTTTTTGTAGAAAAGTTTGTATAAGCGAGGGCGGACCTAATTATATGCCACAAACTAAAGGTGTTAAGCAAGCTAATAGGGACTTCGTTAGGTCCGCCCTCAAGAGAGTGTCCCAAACGCAAATAATTCAATAAATATAGTATGATAGAAAAACAATCTTATAATTAATTAAGAATAAAATACAATTATATCTTTCAGTATAACGAGAGATTAAGCTTATATTGTAATGGAAAATAATCACGTATAGAGAAAAACGGAATTTCCAACATAGTCCACACTACCTCGATCAACTCACGCGCTACAAGTTAGTGGGCGAGTTGGCTCTCGGGAACCCGCGAGAGCACTGAGGTATAGATGGAGCAGTTATAGATCAACGCAACAACGTAGACGAAGAGTTCTACCATATCCTTTTCAGTAGCGTAAGGCCTCCAATATCTACTCAAGAAGATCCCGAAGAACTCCACGTACCTCCTAAAACTCGGAAAACCTATCAACCAAGTCGACGCTTTCCCCACGAATCCCCTATCCACTACCTTATAACCGCCATGGGAAAAGCCCACCTTGTTATCGGGAAAATTAGCCAGTTCCACTTGAATCGCGTGGATTAACATTTTGAGTGACATGAGAATGAAGACCTTGAAGCCAAAGTAACTTCTATTTCTCTTCTTGGTGAACTCTCCCTTGAACCTTCTTCTAGCCTTGCACTGCATGTATTGGTAGAGTAGCTTTGCTGCCTCCTTGTACTTTCCCTACCTTAAGCTCAATTGGAACTTCTTCCACAATTGTTTCTTTTACCGAAGGGTACCTCTATCAAGAAGTCTACAGCCCACAGTTTCCAGACCTTGCCGAACAACGTACTACTTGGTAAGTAGTCCGCAAACTTACTCAACTTCCGCTCCAGTTCTCGTTAAAAACTGGTTTGATGTTTGCACTAAACTTCTTGGCCCTTCTGTGGATTTCGGACTTGCATTCCCCTAGGAACCATCTTACTACCACGTCGGTTCGGTAGAAGCTCCAAACGTCTCTGTAAGAACACGTCCACACGATCATTACTATTAAAGCCCTTAATATGAAGAGGTCATCTAGACGCGATAATACTTCTGACGTGATTAGTACGTAGTTCATTTTCACAAGTGTTTTATGCTTTGATGATAATTCTTCATAGGGAACTGGACCGTTGTAGTGCACGATCCAGGGTTCCATAAGCATCGGTACTACATGGTCCCAGTTCCCTCTAAGTATTACTCTACTTTTAGCTTCAAGAGAAAATTCAAAATTTCTCAATAACTTATCTCTATTTTTGAATAATTATCTATAAACTTGTACATAGATTTATTAAATTATTTGCACTTGGGATGCTCTCTTAAAGAGAATCAATAACGTAAGAATTGTCTTTACTGTAGTTATGGTATACTCTTCTAGCTATAGAATAATCTTATCCGCAAATTATTTAAATCGTTCTCCCTTCTTTATTAGTATGGAAGATCCTAAGATCATTGAGGAAATATTCAAAAATGCTGATCATGTTTTCAGATATGTAGGAGCTAAAGTGCTTCTCCTAGAGCAAGGTAGAGCAGTAGTTGAAATACCTTTTAAGGAAGAATTAACTAGAAGGGGCAACGTATTACACGGAGGAATAATAATGACTGCGATTGACTTCACTGGAGGTCTTGCAGCGTTTACTGTTAATGATGGTGTAGATCAAGTTACACAAGAACTTAAGGTTAACTTTCTGGAGCCTATGTATAAGGGGCCGTTTAGAGTTGAGGGTAAGGTTCTTAGGAAAGGCAGTACAGTAATAGTTGTTGAGATAGAGTTTAGAGATGCTGAAGGCAATTTAGGGGCTAAGGCATTAGGCTCATGGTATATTTTAAGAAAGAAAGTCCAAGGTGCTTTGTGAGCTATTTCACATTATACAAAAATTTATAAATAATTATACCGAGTATTACCCATGGGAAAGAGTAAGTACAAGAGGGATTGGCACAAGTACGACGAGAACGTTATAACGAGATATACCCTAATGTTCCCCTTCTACGTCTTCGAACACTGGTTTACTAGCAGAGGAGAATAGGAATGCCAAGAAAACCTACAAGGCACCAAAGGAGTTCAACGAATTCCTAGCATTCCTCCACACCTTCCTACCTTATATAGAAGGAGTATTGAGAGCACTAGAAAGACTGAAAATCATCAAGCCTAGACTACTCAACAATATGGGAAAGAGTAAGAAACATGAACATAAAATTCCCAGAGGCAAATGACCAACTAGAAGCAGACGCAACGGGAATAAGCACAAACAAAGGAGGACAATACATTATCGCAAAATGGGGAAAAACCAAGGACTCAAAATTCCTCAAGATCGAAATAGTAATTGATAAGGACCAATTCAACGTAATAAACGCTGAAGTAACCAGCAACGAAGTTGAGACTGCAGTTAAGACAGTTAAGGATTTACAAGATAAGGGAAAGAAGTTTTATGGAGATAAAGCTTATGATGTCAATTTACAAGACTGGGGTTGAGGTTGTTGTCCCACCTAGGAAGAACGCTTCTACTAGGCGTGGCCATCCTGCTAGGCTGTAAGGGAGTTCAAGAAGTTGGGTTATAATCGTTGGAGGGAGGAGAAGGGTTATGGTGTTAGGTGGAGGATTGAGTCCTTATTCTCTGCTGTGAAGCGTACTTTTGGGGAATCTGTTAGGGCTACAAGGCACTACATGCTGACGCCTCTAACAAACCTATGGGGATAACGAGTCTAGCGCGTCTCCCACGTCGAAGTCCTTGACATTAACTTCCTTACCCCTAGGAATCCTAAAACTCTTCTTGACAACTCCCTTGTAAACACCGTCCTTTATAACATGATAACAAATGCTTGCAAGCTTTCCGGCAAGAGCACAAGTAGCTTGAGTAACACTCTTCCCCCTAGCAATAAGCCTCTCATAATACCCTTTAAAAGGCTCAAGACCCCTAGCAACCTTGGCAACCAAGTAGAGAGCTCTACGCAAATACTTATTACCCCTAATCATACCGGAGTGAGACTCGCTATCACCACTCTGCTTAGTTTTGGGTGCAAAGCTTGCATAAGCCCTAGCAGCCTTAGAACTGGAAAAACGGGAAACATCACCGAACTCAGCGTAAATAGTTGCAGCACTAATCAAACCAATCCCGGGGATCTTACTCAACTCAATTACTGGTTTTGGAATCTTGGAAATTATCATATCCTCAACCTCCTTAATCATTTTCTCCAAGTTTTTTAACAGTTCAACTAATTGTTTTAACGCTAGTTTTTCCGCGTCGTTTAAGTTTCTCCCTAGTTTTTCTTTTAGTTCCTCCTTCTCTTCCTTGCTTAGTCCCTCCCCCTTTACTAGCTTTTCAAGTAGTTTTCTTCCCTTCTTGTCGAATGGTTGTATTTTATATCCCGCGAATTCTAATATTTTCCTTATCTCGTTCTTTACTTGTGTTGTCTTCTCTACTAAGCTTTCCCTATATCTCGTTAGTTCTCTTAGCTCCATTATTTCTCCTGTTGGTATGTATGATCCCTTGATTACTCCGGTCATGTGTGCTACTAGTAACCTTTGTGCGTCGAGTTTGTCTGTCTTTTTCCCTAGTATTTCTGTTAGGTGTAGTGGGTTTATTACTGTTACCTTGTATCCTTTTTCCGTTAGTTTTTCGTGTAGGTAGAAGTAATATATTCCAGTTGCCTCTATTATTCCTTCCTTATATTCTCCTAGGAATTTAATTAGTTCCTCTATTCCCTCGTTGTCGTGGTTGAATTCCTTTACCTCCTTGACGTATACTGCTGATTTTTCTTGTTCTACTACTAGTTCTCCCTTTGCTGCTGTTAGTTTGCTTTGTGAAATATCAATTGCGAAGGCCTTGTTTGTAACTTTTAATTCCATGCTTGTGTATTACGCGTTTCTCGAGATATTTTTTGTTCTCATAATACCTTGTTTTCTTTGCATAGTGTTAAGTGTTTCAGCCCCTAGAGTATTTTGTTACAACCTCCTACTCGGGGTTTTTATCCCCTCTTGTTAGATCGTTCTAGGGGCTTCACAGCTAGCCTTGTAGATGGGGTTTTATCCCCATGTTTTCTATGAGCTTATGTTGTTTTTCTCCTTACTTGTTTATTTCCTTTTCTCTTGTAATACTTGGTTTTATTCGTTCTCTTGTTTTGCGTGGATTGCCCCGTAGGAGTTTTTTAGGACAAGTGGTTGAGGCTAAGCTCAAGTTCTGGGCTTATGCATGGATGGTCCACTTGGCTAATTCTTTAGTTGGTAGAGCTCCGGGTATTAGGGTGTGAGCTTGCGAATAACGTTGAAATAAATATTAATTACTGAAAAATTCTCAGTGCATCATATCATGCTTATGAAATAAATTGAAGAGATCAACAAAGCAGAATTATACATAAAATTTTTATTTAGCATTTGGAGAAGAGTTATGTGGTTTAGATTATGGAAGCCATTTATGTACTTGGAGTAAAAGGAGGTACAGGCAAAACAACTTTTTCTCTTTATTTTGCTAAACGCTTGTCTTTAATGGGTAAAAAAGTTATGTATATTGATCATGATTATTTTTCCTTTGGAAGTTTAATATTAGGACATAATGACCTTGGACTTCTGGAGGAGATCGAACGTAATTTGCCAATATTTTCAAGAAGTTTAAAAAACATTGATAATCTTTATGTCTTAAAACTTTTTTCAAATCCTTTAAACATAAACAAGAATTATTCTTTATTAAGCAATAAGATACCGCAAGTTTTAAATAGTATTCTTAAGAGAGAAGTGGATTACATTATTTTAGATTCTTCAGTGGGTATACTTCCAGATAATGATATTGTAATGGCATTACTAGAAGAGTTAGAGATAGAGAAAGAAGGAGTGTTCTTAAGTGATATGCTGTCTGTAAATTCCACTATAAAATACGCTAAATTATGGGAAAATAATATAAAATATAAGGTATTAGTTATAAATATGGTTCCACCAATACCAGAAAACCTATCTGAAGCTATAAAAATTGCAAATGAAGTCTATAATAATTATAACGAGCTATTTAATGCTGCTATAGTTGTTCAATTTGACGAGAAAATGTATAACTATAATCCAATAATTGCTGAGTATGAAAACGAGAAACTGAATAGTATATTATTATCTATACTTTATCGATATAATACTCTCAAATAAACATGATATTGTTAATATATGTAGTAAAAAAAGATAATTATTGCGTTTATAGTGAGTATTTTAAGAAAGGGTTGATAGAATGGAGCTAAAAGAAAGAAGTATTTAACTGTTATTTAAACCCTTAAGTCAAATTACGTTTTAAGAGTGTAATAATTAAAGCTAATTATCGATATTCAAGGAAGGTTTTACTGAAAGTTTAGAGAAAATATTGGGGATATTTTCTAATATAGATTTATAAGGTTGTTGTTCATAGTACAAATCAATGATTAGGATAAATGTGGTTGGATTTAAAGGTGGTTCTGGGAAATCTACTGTATCGTATTATTTAGCCAGACAGCTAAGTGAGTATTACAATGTAGTACTTGTAGATAAGACATATTCTGGAACTATAAGCCGGATATATAATATTAATAATAACATTTTTTCCTTTCTGAAAGGAAGGAACGAGTTATTTTATGTTAGTAAGAATAGCTTTTCAGTTATAAACATGTCCTTTTCAAGTGAAAATGATCTTAATAATTTTGATTTTAACACATTCAAATACTTGTATGGTAAATTAATAAAGGATAGTGATATAGTTATTGTAGATCATTCATCTATTCCTCATGACTTCGCAACCGAGATAGAGTTAAAGGCATTTATGGAAAATTTTAAAAACTTTGCATATAATACAGTATTAGTTCTTAGTGGAGATGAAATTCCGATAAAAAGATATTTAAACTATACAACGCTGCTAAATGATTTTGTAAAGAATTACGCTGAGAAAATCTTAGGTATTTCTTTACCAAGAGATGTTAAATTTCTAAAAATTGTAGCAGTAATTATAAATAAAATCCTCAAAGGTCAAGAAAGTAAGTTAGACGAATTTATAAGAGGAGACGAGATTCTGCAGAGATCTGCTAGATTTGTTATTCCCTTTTATCTTTCTCTAACGCAAAGGCATTTCAAAGATATTGAGCCCCCTAAAGAGATAATTGATATCGTTAGATATATATTAGATTTGTTGAGAGAGCCCACCTCGATTTTATGATACTTGCAACATTATTCTCCCATCCCTATTTTCGGTCATAATTTGTTTTACTGCCTCTATACCTTCATCTAATAATCTGTAAGTCTTGTGAACCTTTACCTTGCAATCTTTACATATATTTATCAATTCAGTTAGTTCCTTTCTAGATCCACCTGTGGTTCCAACTATCTTTATATGTTTTCCGTATAAGGAACTCAAATTTACCTTCACCTCACTTCCGGTTAACCCTCCAAAGAATGCTAATTGACCACTTAAACCTAGAACTTCTAAGCTTTTTTCCCATAACGAGGAGCCTAAGGAGTTCATTACTATATCAGCCATTTTCCCATTAGTTATTTCCTTAACCTTTTGTACTACATCATCATATCCTATTATATAATCTGCACCAAAGTCCTTTAGCCAGTTCTTTCTTGAAACCGCTATTACTGTTGCTCCGAATTTTTTTGCCAGTTGAACTGCAAAGATACCAGTATTACCACCTGCACCAAAGATTACTACAATATCATTAGGAGAGACTTTTAATTCTTTTAAAGAATGATACGAAGTTAGAGCAGCTACAGGTAAACTTGCAGCAATATCCCAACTCATATTTTCCGGAATTTTGAAAACATTCTTATCTGGAACCGAAAAATATTCTGACCATCCGCCATTGGTTATAACACTCATTATCCCGCCGTTTCTGCATAGCATTTCCTTTCCAGATAGGCATAAATCACAAGTTCCATCAAACACTCTGTTATATACTACTACCTTATCTCCTTTAGCTAGTCCTTTCACATGATCCCCTACTTTTTCAACTATTCCTGCTACTTCCGCACCGGGGATATGGGGCATTGGGGTAACTGGAATTGCACTAATTACGAAGTAATCTATAGGGTTTAAACCAGATTTAACTACTCTTATCAAAACGTCATGTGGACCTAATTGTGGTTCTTGAACTTCTTTTACCTTGAGATTTTCTAAACCACTCTTGTCGAAAACTAGGGCTTTCATAAAAACTAGTCTTCTCCTCAATATAAATCGGTTACTTAACTTTGGGTAACTATTGTCTTATCCCTATCTTAGCCTTATTCTTAAAGCTAATATACTCATACGCCAAGCTTACGAAATCTTCATCAGCCTCTTCACCCTTCTTCTTTATTGTAATGTATCTCAAGGTCTCTAGTTCTACTGATGTTAAGTTAGTTATGTATAAAAATATGCTCGTGGATTTGTGTAATAAAATGGCTTCAGCTCCTTTAAGTACAAATAGGTGCAGTTTTTCTCCATCTTCTTCTTCAACAACTTGTAGATTAATTGGAAAATTAGTTATCTTTTTCATCCATAGGTTTTCTAGCATTCTTACCTCTTCATTATCATATACCTTTTCGATGTGTTTAACAAATTTCTCTATCACGCTCATGAGCATTGTATAATTGGTTTTATATGTTTTAAGTTTGAAGCGGAAAAAAATATTAAATAAAGAGATATGAGTAGTACCTAGAGAATTATTGACAACCAATATTGTCAGAGTTTTAAGTATTAAGGGTGGTGTCGGTAAAAGCTCTATAGCTTATGCGTTAGCGAGAACCATCTCTGCTTCTGGGTATAAGGTATTATTTTTAGATATGGATAACCTTCACACCATTTCGAGAGTATTGGGAGTTAAGGATTGTGAGTTAACATACGTAAGGGATTTATTCGTATTTGCATGTGATGATTTTAGTAAAATTTCTTTTACCAACTATGAATATGTGATAATTGATACTTATTCTGGGATCTCCAGTGAAACGCTTTCAGTTATTAAGGGGGATCTTATTTACAATATTTTTATTTCAGACTTTTCTTCTATTGATAATTCTTTAAGTTATATAAAAGAGTGGAATGGTAAGAGAAGTATTAATCTCTTAGTTGTAAATATGGTCATAGTGGAAGATAACGAGTATGATATTTTATTACGAAAGTTTTTTGATTCCTTGGCTCTTAAAAGTAATGTGAAGATAAATAAGGTATTTTTGTTTTTCTTCGACGAAAATTATTATGGATCCTATAAAGTTGATCTAAATCATATAGAACTCATAGCTAGTTATGTACTAGGTGGAATAGGTGAATCTGATCCTTAGACATTTGCTGATTTTAAGTTTCTCTTAGTGATATGTCACAAAGAATTAGATAGAAAGTATTAAGATGAAGTTAGAAGTCAGAAAGAGAAATGGAGAGTAACTTTTCTAAATGAGATGGGCCGTTTGAACCCATAACTATAAGTGTTCAAGCTTGACTAGATTACTGCTCTCGTTATAATAAAGACTATAGTTATAAGTCAAATAATGGAAATTAAATTCAAGATTGAGAATTAGTGTCACATTATACCGTAAGAAATATAATAGAAATAATTTTATGCGGGGGACGGGATTTGAACCCGCGCAGGCCTTCGCCAGCGGAGCCTCAGTCCGCCCCCTTTGCCCTGACTCGGGCACCCCCGCACACCAATACTTTATATTAACTAGGTATAAAGTTTTACCATAGAATAAAACAGAAGGACTTTAGGAAGGAGATAGAAGTTCCGAACTTTTAAAATTATAATTCAAGTATGAGACGTGCTTGAGAAACTCTCCTTTTGAGGCAATAATGGCTTAGGTTAGTATGAAGAGATGATCTATGGATCTTGTTTCATTTAGAAACTAAATAAATATGAAGAGATTTTGTTCTACATAGCTATATGGCATAAGAGAATTTCCATAAATTAAGACTATAAACAAATTGTCATTATTGCTGATGATATTAGTATGGATTAGATTACGAAGGGAATGATATGGATACAATATTATTCGAACTATAGTGGCTAATTATCTCTTTACTACCGCTAAAATTCAGAATCCACGGGACGCAGAACTCCCCTTTTAGTGAAAACAGTCTGATTGTGAGGTTAAAAAGTTTTAGCGTGGTCCCTCGCTTAGTTGTTCTTTAAACGTAAGTTGCAGGTGTAAGGTCTTTGCAAGGTAATAAAGTGAAATCCTTTACGTTACCGATTATTTCATATGCTGTTCCTACATTTGTGTTGGTGTATCCATCGTTCTTTGTAGGCTGGCTCAGTGATTCTATGCATTTAGCGTATTGGGAGGTGTTCGCAATAGTTGCTTTACCATTTCTAGGTAGGATAATTGGTTCTTTCATATATCAGTTATTCAAAGGTAGTGTAGTTTCTTACTGTTTTCCGTTGCTTGGTTTTTTAGTTGTTCTTCAAAACTTTTTAGGGGCTTTAGTTTTTGTGAGATTTCTAGTAGGGGTAATATTTGGTCTGTTAACGAGCTATGCGGTTGAGAGTGCTGTAAGAAGTGGTAGAAATGTATTAGTAGGTTTTACTACCGCAGGTTGGTCTATGGGTTGGGTAATTAGCTATCTTGCGTATTCCTTACTTAAAAATTGGAATGTAATTACAATAAGTGGGATTTTAATAATGTTTTTAGCGTTGTTTGAGTTAAACAAGGAAGAGTTTAGAGAGAGGGGTATGAGTTCTGTATCTTTTCCCAGGCTTACCTCAATACTGATTTATATATCGGCGTTAACACCGGCTTTCATTTTGCAAGTTATGCCGAGTTTTTTGGAGACGATAAAGCTTACTTGGCTTATTCTTCCATCCTATTTGTTATCAATTCCAACTTACGTGCTTTTACCTATGATTAGTGGAAAAGTGGGAATTAGAAAGGTTTTGGTTATTAGTTCCATTATTGTAATTCTTAGTAGTATTATTACTTTTCTTCTATTGCCTATGATGGTAATTGTTTTTACTAGTATTGGTCTTGGTATTTTAGGGATAACGCCTAAGTATCTAGTAATTAGAGGTGAAGATCCAAAGAGGATGGGTTTGGCTTTGAATATTGGTTCAGTGATGGGTCTAATAGTACCAGTACTGTATGCGCTAATGCCATTTTCACCAGAGTTTTTATTATCAATTTTAATGGTTTTGATGTTATTGATATGAAGCAAGATCGGCAGATTTTTAAGGGATAACATGTTAAAGTGATAATGATTAGGGATGAGTCTTTGACGAATATGCTTTAAATAAGCAAGAATTGAAGGCACTAATTAAGGAATTGAAGAAATGGAAAGCGCCAGCTACTGTTCTTCTGTCTTTATATATACCACCCGGTAGACCAATTCCAGATGTGGTTAATCTACTTAGGCAAGAGTACTCCATAGCTCAGAATATAAAGCTCAAGAGGACTAGAGATGCAGTACTTTCCGCGATAGGTGCGGCAATAGATAGGCTGAACAAGATACCGAAGATAGATGGTAATGGTTTAGTATTGTTTTGTGGTGAAAATTTCGATACTGAGGATTTCAAATGTTTTATGTTTTCTCCTCCTGATAAAGTTCCATTATTCTTCTATAGAACTGACAAGGAGTTTCATGTGGAATTTTTGGAGGATATGGTGGAGGATACTGTAGTATATGGTCTTATAATTGTGGAGAGGGATGAGGCCACTATAGGTTTACTTAAGGGAACTAGAATAGAAATTTTAGAGGAAATTGAAGGTTTTGTGCCAGGGAAGCATATGATGGGAGGACAGTCTCAGAGGAGAATTGACAGAATAATAGACGAAATGTATCATAATTTCTTAAAAGAGGTTGGTGAGAAAGTCAATGCGTATTTTATGCCTTTTATTCAGACGGGCAAGATGAAAGGTATATTATTAGGTGGTCCAGGATATGCTAAGGAGGATTTCTATAAGGAAGATTATGTTGACTATAGGATAAAGAATTTAATTTTACAACCCTTAATTGACGTTTCTGATCAAGGTGAGGTTGGATTAAGGGAAATGATAATGAGGGCTGAGGATTTATTAAAGAATCAACAATACGTTGAGGTGGAGAAATTACTAGAGGAATTAAAATACCATTTGGCTAAGGATGATGGATTAATAATATATGGAAAGGAGCAAATTAAAAAAGCTATGGAAATGGGAGCAGTAGAGGCTATAGTAATTCATGAGGACTCTAGTGATAAAGAGTTAGAGAAATTAGCTCAAGATGCGGAAAATTATGGCGTTAAGGTTTTTGTGGTTGGTGATGAAGTACCAGAGGCTGAATGGGTTAAAAAAACGTTTAATGGTGTAGTGGGTAAGTTAAGGTATAGGCTATATTAATTAGATTATTTTTCTTCTTTTCATTTCCATTAGTATTTTATCTAATGAGATTGGTGGGTCATTTATTCCATAATTTTCAACAAAATTCTTTTTAAGCTCATTTAAGTCTATATCCTTTGTTTTCCTTTCTACCAGGATTTTGTTCACTAAGTTAATTTCGTCCTCCCAGTAATTCCAAGGATACATAAACCAAGCCCAGTTTACAATCTCTTCTGCGTAGTAATCTGGCATTATTTTTGCAGCTGGTTTTATATATTGTAAAGTTGCTGTTTTAACTTCTTTTGGTCCAAAATTTTCCATTACATATTTCCGTGCTAATTCTATGCTATCTCCAGTATCTGTTATATCATCTACTATAATTACGTTCTTATCTGATAGGTCAACCTTAAATGGATATTTCACCTTAGCCTCTGGAGCATGAGATGCTGTCACTATCCAATGCTCTATCTTTATTGATAATATATCAAAAACACCTAAGACGTCAGCCACTAATCTAGCTGGAACTAAACCTCCTCTTGCTATCGCAATTATCACATCCACATCATAATTATCATCTTTAATTTTCTCGGCCAATTTAGTAGAAAGACTTACTATTTCATCCCATGTGACTACTTTCACTGGTATTTTGGGCAAAATTAACTCCCTAAAAAATCTCTGTTAAAACTTTATCAATTTTTTGGTTTATACTTTATAAGGTACGTTAATGTATTTCACTTATGATTGAGGAAAATGAAAAAGCCTCGATAGGAATTATTGGTGGTTCTGGGTTATATGATCCGGGTATTTTTTCGGAGAGTAAGGAAAGAAAAGTATATACACCATATGGAGAACCTAGCGATTTAATAACGATAGGTAAAATCGGAAATAAGACTGTAGCATTCTTGCCTAGACACGGAAGGAGACATAGAATTCCTCCTCACAAAATAAACTATAGGGCTAATATTTGGGCATTAAAAGAACTCGGAGTTAGATGGGTGATTTCAGTTTCTGCAGTAGGTAGCTTAAGAATTGACTATAAACCCGGTGATTTTGTTATACCAGATCAATTTATAGATATGACAAAGAAAAGAGATTACACCTTCTTCGATGGGCCCGTAGTAGCTCACGTCTCAATGGCTGATCCATTTTGTAATAGCTTAAGGAAATTGGCATTAGAGACTGCTAAGGAACTAAATATTAGGACGCATGAAAGTGGTACCTACATATGTATTGAAGGTCCTAGGTTTTCTACAAGGGCTGAGAGTAGGACATGGAGAGAAGTTTACAAGGCTGATATAATCGGCATGACGTTAGTACCAGAGGTTAATCTAGCTTGTGAAGCACAAATGTGTTATGCTACTATTGCCATGGTGACTGACTACGATGTTTTCGCTGAGATTCCAGTTACAGCAGAGGAGGTCACTAGAGTTATGGCAGAGAATACGGAAAAGGCTAAGAAACTTTTATATGCGTTAATTCAAAGGTTACCAGAAAAACCAGAAGAGGGGTCGTGTTCCTGTTGCAACAGTCTGAAGACAGCACTAGTATAAGAAAATTGGTGAAGTTTTTAAACATTAATTTTCCGCAAATAGATTTAATAGTATATGGTCGTGGTCTTGAACTCCCTTCATTTACTCTTGCAAGAGCTCTTTCTTCCTTGAAGAATAAAATAATCAGCACATTAAATATTTATGATTTTCTGTTTATTTACAATCCCTATGTTGAAGTTTCAAACGTTGTAGCGTTTACTGGGGACGAAAATGAATTGCGGGAACTTTTAGATGGTCTAGAGAGTTTAAGAGTAAGAGGAAGCATTTACCATTGTGGTGTTACAGATATTAAACCTAGATATAATCTTATTTCAATTAATAGTTTGGATAAAACTTTCTGTGAGATTAATCTATCCCTATCCATTTTAAAGGTATTAAGTAATAATAAAAATACAGAGAGAGAAAAAAGAATTTTAGATCAATTAAACGACCTTTCGGATTTAGATGATTACGTGAAGAATTATGCCAAAGTTTTCAACCCGGATTTGCCTATTCTCTTATCTCCGGTCATGGTTCCAGCTAAGTCCTTCTTAGAGAGTCTTGGGATAAATGTTTCAAGTTATTTTGATACTAAAATATTAGATGGTGCACAAATAGTTTATACTGGTGTCGATATGTATATTACTAGAAGGATGATTTTTTCCTTAAAATCAAAGGGGAAAAAGGTTACTGATGTTCTGATAGATGTAGACCCACTATTAGCACCCATATATTTAAGTATGATTATGTTTTACTTAAAAAAGAAATAAAGGAGGTTCTGCTGATTGAGCATCATAGAGTTTTGGCTAGAAGCTAAGACTACTATAGACAAATTAATCGAACAATTTCTAAATTCAAATAGGGATTGGGATCTAGTTGATATAAGTACTTATATTCTTAAAGATGGTAAGCGCTTTAGGGGAACTTTAAACATGTTCTTTACTGTTGCTTTAGGTGGAGATATTAAGGACTCTTACGGTGGTGCTTTGGCTATTGAAATTTTACATTCTGCTTCTTTAGCTTTAGACGATATAGTTGACCTTGATGTGACTAGGAGAGGTGATAAAGCTGCGTGGGTTATATACGGAAATAGGAAAGTAATATTCATAACCAATTATCTTATTCCCACTGCTCTCAGGATAATTCAGACTTCTTATGGTGACGATGCGTTAAATACGAGCATTGAGTTGTGGAAAGACACTTCAGTTGGCGCTTTAAGGGATATGTATGATAATAATGATTACATACGAACAATTGAGTTAAAAACTGGTAGTTTATTTAAGCTTTCCACAGTGTTATCTGCATATGCTTCTAAGCACTATAATACGAAACAACAGATGTTGGATGTTGGCAAGTATTTAGGAATAATCTATCAAATAATAGACGACTTTGTTGACTATAAAACTAAGAAATTAGAGGAGATAGATGGTAGTGCCAAGCAATTATTCAAGTATTACAGAGAGGGAAAGTTGGAAGAGTATGTTAGGTCAGTATATTTAGAATATAAGCAAAAATATGATGAGCTAATAAGTAACATTCCCTTCCAATCTAAATATATTAGTGAGATACGATCCCTTCCAGAGTTCTTAGCTAACGGTCTTCTAAAGGAGGCTAACATAGATAAGATTTAAGAAATTTAAATTCAAGGTCTTTTTGGTGAATTATTATTAGACTTGCAGTAATCCATGAATCTGAGAAAGTAACTAAGGCTTCTAAGCAACTTTTATTGGAAATAAAAAATAGGAATCATAGTGCCTATTATATTAGAATTTCTAAATTGAATGCAGAAATAACAGAAAAGGGTATAGAATTCACATATAGTGGAAAGAAAATTGACATAGATGGTGGGCTAATAAGGAATTTAGGCTTCATCTCCACCACTGAACAATTCATAAAAAGACTCGACGTATTGAGGGAGCTAGAAAGAAGTGGAGTAGTATTAATGAATAGGCCAGATTCTATGTTGTTGGCCAGGGATAAATTTGCAAGTTTAATGCGAATGAGAAGAGCGGGTATTCCAGTTCCAAACACTGCCTTAGTCGAAGATCCCTTTGAAGTTATGCGATTAGTAGAAAGGTGGGGTGAAGTTGTAATAAAACCCGTAGTGGGAAGTCTTGGTTTAGGATCTGTTAAAGTTTCAGATCCGGATATAGCATTTAGAGTAGCAAAGGCCATTTTATCAGTAAACCAACCAGTTTACGTTCAAAAATATGTGAAGAAACCAGATAGGGATATTAGAGTAATTGTAATTGGTGATAGGGTTTTAGGGAGTATATATAGGATATCAAAAAGCGGATGGAAGACTAATATAGCTCAAGGTGCTACAGCACAAGTTTTAATTCCAGATGCTGAATTGGAGGAGATAAGTTTAAAGAGTGTTAGAGTGCTTGGTCTGGATTATGCTGGGATAGATATTATAGAAGATGTAGAGAACGGTGGTTACAAGATAATTGAAGTCAATGCAGCGCCTTTATGGGATGGATTTGAGGCAGCTACAAACATTAATCCAGCTAAATATATTGCCGCGCATTTAATAGAAAAGATTAGGAGATGAGGAATAGAAAACCGTCTGATATGTGATGAGGAGCTCTCGCACCTGATTCAAAGATCAAGCTCTTTCTTATCCTTTATTGATCTAAGTACAAGCATCGTATAAGTTGATGTAACTCCATCCATATTTCCTATCTTATCTAATACTTTTGCCAAATCTTCTCTAGTTGGTACTCTCACTTTCAGTACTGCATAGTATTCTCCAGTTACATCATAAATTTCATAAATCTCTTTCATTTCCACTAATTGTTTTAGTATGTTATCATATTTCTTGGGATCCGCTTTTATTAATATAAAAGCTACAACGCTGAGTCCAATCTTATCGAAATCTATTTCAGTATAAAAACCCCTAATTACACCATTTTCCTTTAACCTCTTTATTCTAACATATATTGTAGCCTCACTCAAATTGAGCATCTTAGCTAGTCTAGAGAAAGGTATTCGTGAATCTTGTTGTAGTATATTAAGTATCTTTTTATCAATATCGTCAAGATAATAAAATGAGGAATTCAAATAAGAGACCTCCCAAAGATCTTTATTAAATCAACTCTATTAAAGTCGCCTATTGCAAATTTTAAAATTAGTTGGGGATCATTATTAAGTAACGCCTTCGAAAGTCTTACCGTGGTTGGATCTCTCTCTTTCGTCATTTTTATAATTTTTGCATGCCATTTTAACGACCAATATAACTTACTCTTTTTAAATTCCTTTTTGAAATCTTTTCCATTTAATATGGAGTCCGCTAAAATTTTTGAAGAAATAATCGACGGTCTTATTCCCTCTCCAGTTATTGCATATACTGTACCCAACGCCTCACCCGTATAATTACCGTCTAATCTGTCTTCTATCACTCCGTAATCGGTAACCCTAGCTCCATGAAACATTTTAATTCTCCCCTTGAGGATTTGTTTTAATCTTTCCTTTAGCTCTGGAACCTCAGCATATCCTCCAATTCCAATTTTTGATCCTTCCCTATCTGGAAATACCCAAGCATAACCCAAAAAGCCAGAGTAAAAATAGAATTCCACTACTTCCTTATCTATTTCGTAGTCGGTAATGTACTGAATTGCGGGAATTGACATAGACTTACTTACACTATAATGCCCAGTTGCAAATATCACCTTGTCATGATCTATTGGTTTATCATTTACGTAGTATTTATCATCCTTTTTTACAACTTTTGAATTAAATTCTACATTTACTTCTTCTGAAAGTCTTTTTAAGAAGAGAGGTTTATCAATAATGTATCCTAATTTGTTATCTGTGCTTATATCAAAAACAAGTTTATTATCAAGATATATTCTAAAACCCCTTATCTCACTAATTATAGTTTCATTTGGTATTGGTATTATATTTTCTATTCCAGTTATTAAGCCCCATGCGCACGGTTTAAGTCCAGGTTCTTCCATACTCTCGTAAATTGTTGCATCAACTTTTCTATTCCCTTTTAAAAAATAAGCTAGAGATAATCCTGCGGGACCAGCGCCTACTATTGCTATTCTCGTCATATATTGTTCACTTTTTTCTGAAGTAAAATAAAGCTATAATAGCTAGTATTAAAAATCCAGTATATAATGGTAAGAGCGCGTAAAAGTTTGTTATAAACGCTCTGCCTATTATTGCTCCAATAATTAAAACTAATATAAATGCAAAGAATCCATTTCCTACATATAATATATCTCTCTTTATTATATTAGGTAATACCGATTTCAACACTAGAAACAAGTTATATATGAATGGAATAGATAAGGTTAACGTAACTATGGCGAATTTGTACTCATCCTGATATGCCATAACAAAGAAAACCCCCGCTACATCTGCAAATGTTGACAACGCAGTAAAGTAAAGAGTGCTAATTGCAGTTTTTATATCATTTGCCCAAGGTTTTTCAGAAATTAAAACATACACTGCAACAATAAAGTCTATTAGAGCTCCTACCAAAAATGCTATAAAAGAGTCTACCAACCCTGGAACTATTGGTAAAACTATCATCAATATGGAAAGGGGTAATGTATAACTGGCTTTCATCTTATTCTTAAAGACTACTAATTAGAAAATAAAAATATCTATTCCCAATAGAAGAGTGTGAGATATAATTTACCAGTACTCGTAATACACGGCGGAGCAGGAAGTTGGCAAATAGTTAATCAAGATAAGGCGAAACTGACAATAAGCGAAGCGTTAGAGAGAGGATATTATGAGTTTAGGAAAGGTTCTGCGCTTGAAGCCGTAGTAGAGGCCATATACTATATGGAGGAGTCTGGAGTTTTCGATGCTGGAAAAGGTAGTGTAAGAAACTCAGCTGGATATATTGAAATGGACGCTGGAATAATGATAGGTAATACACTTCAAGTGGGGGGTATTATGGGATTGAGAGAAGGTAGCGCGATAAAAAAGGCTTTGGAAATCTTACTTCAAAATAGGCATGTATTAATGATAGGTAGTGGCGATAATACTTCTAATAATAAGAATGCAATTTCAGAAAGTAAGGTTTCCGGAGATACTGTAGGTGCAGTAGCTCTAGACCAACATGGTAATCTAGTTGCCGGAACTAGCACTGGTGGGATAAAGGGAAAATTACCGGGTAGAGTTGGGGATTCTCCTATTCCGGGCGCAGGCTATTACGCAACGCCGAATGTAGCTGTTTCTAGTACTGGAATTGGTGAGATAATTTTAAGGATGTTACCAGCTAAAGAAGTTGATATTTTAGTCTCATTGGGTTTCACTATTGATGATGCACTAAGAGCTGTGATAAACAAAATAACTAAAATTTTTGGAAAAGATAATATAGGAATGATAGGATTAGATAAATATGGAAATGCCTCGGCTTACTATAATACAAAAGGGATGGCTAGAGGTGTCATTTCCTCAGATGGAGTTAAGAAAGTGTATGTCTTCGAGGGTGAGATCTAAATGAAGATATTAGTAATGAGCAATATTAGATTCCCCGAACCTCATGTTGAAAGTATGTTATCAAGTATTATAAAGAAGGAGGAGCCAGAAGTTATAGTATTAAATGGTGATACTACCCAATGCTATTGGGACTATGAGTGTCCTAGAGTCATTGATGTGCTCTACGTTATTAGGAGTATAGCTCCCTGGGCTCAGATAATATACGTTCAAGGAGATATGGATCCTCATGCAATAAAATGTATAACTGCAGAACCCAGATATAGGGAGGAAATAATTGGTACAACTATGTATATTGCGGAAGCAGCCTCTGTCAAATACCACATTATTCATGGACACCAGGGAGAAATAGATCAGTTGAGGAAAAGTATTGGGGCTGGACCATGGGATTGGCTAGTAATAGGACAATATAAGAGGTTAGAAATCGATAAACTAGCAAGAGTATTATATAGTGGTGGTATCACTAGGGAATTTCCGCCAGAAGCAAGAGGTTATGTAGTTATCACTGACTCAAATTTTTACATTAGGAATCTCAGAACCTAACCACATGTTGGGAAATACATTCTTCGCGCAAGTTCTAGTATTTTCACATCATATACTTCTTCTATGGGATTCAAATCAGATCCCTCTTCCCAAATTTTGTAGTTGTTTGCAAATATACTATTCTTCTCTCCACTATAAAACAATATTTCTTTTATAAATGGTATTTTTCTGAGAGAGTTGACTATTTTTCTTATATTATTATCCATTATCCTATACTTGACTACTACAATCACATATTATAATTGTCCCTCTATTCTCTTAAGATAATTGATAATAATAGATGGTATTTTCATAAACCATTTAAATCTGAGTCTTACTAATAGCTTATGCAACTTGAAAATAAGCCAATTGTAGTGATCTCTTCAACCAACGCTGAGGAAATACCGAATTTCATTAGGGCGATGTTTAAGGATTGCAAGTTAAATGGGAGTAAGAAATTAATAATAAATTTCATTTCATCAATTTCTTACCCAGAGTTTATACAAAATGCCAGGGAGGCCCTTTTAGATAATATAGATTTAGGTGCGTATATTTACATTTGGAAACCCGAAGAGGTTGACCAAATGATGAAAAAGATCTTGGAAAATCGTCAAGATATGAAAGGTATAATAATATATTGTGATGATAATAATAAACATAAGATCGAAAAAATACTTCATAAGGTTCCTAATTCGATAAAGGCAAATATTATAAAGGATTATTGTAAATAATTTTTTATTCTAACGAGGGAAGTAGATAGTGGTGCTAAATTGAAAAGCGCCGAATATGATGTTTTAATTATTGGTTTAGGTATAGCTGGTGCATCACTTGCTTGGAAACTATCTCAATCTAACCTTAAGGTCTTAGCCATAGATAGTAAACCATGGAATAGGTTTGGCGATAAACCTTGTGGAGATGCAATAAGCAAGGAACATTTCGATAACTTGGGGATGCCTTATCCTCAAGGCAAAGAGTTGGAGGAGAAAGTGGAAGGTATAAAGCTGTATAGCCCTGACATGAAAACCGTTTGGACTGTAAAAGGAGAAGGTTTTGAAATTGATTCTCCCAGTTATGTACAGAGGCTGACCAAAGAGGCTAGAGATAGGGGAGTTGAAATTTTAGATCTAACGACTGCGATGAAACCGATAATAGTTGGCAATAAAGTGGAAGGAGCGGTCTTGTTTAACAGAAGGACTAATGAAACTATAGAGGCTAAAGCTAAAATTACCGTCGATGCTACTGGATATTCAACCAGTTTTAGAAGTAAGCTTCCATTTGAATTTCCGGTGACCGAGTCATTAGATGACAAAGACGCTGATGTTGCATATAGAGAAGTGTTAAATAGTAAGGATGAAATTGATGAATATCCGTATTTAAGGATATTCATAACACAGAAGGCTTCTCCAGGTGGTTATTGGTGGTACTTTCCGAAAGGACCAAATAAGGTCAATGTTGGTTTAGGTATACAGGGAGGCATGGGTTATCCCAGTATTCATGAATTCTACAATAAATACGTCGACTATTACGCTCCAGATATAGATAAGAAAAGGCTATTAGTTAAAGGTGGAGCGTTAGTACCTACTAGAAGGCCCCTTGCAACTATCGTATGGGATGGTGTAGCAGTAATAGGTGACTCGGCATTTACAGTGAATCCAGTACATGGAGGAGGTAAAGGTTCTGCAATGATTTCAGCTTATTGTGTTGGTAAAGCTATACTTAATGCATTTGAGAATAATGATTTCTCTGCAAAAGGACTATGGAATGCTAATGAGTGTTATATAGAGAGATATGGTGCTAAGCAAGCTAGCCTTGACTTATTTAGAAGATTTTTACAGAAGTTAAGTGATGATGAGATAAATTATGGAATGAGTAGGAAAGTGATAAGAGAGGAGGACTTATTGGAGGCAAGTGCGAATGGTGATCTTCAGCTTTCCACAGCTGAAAAAGCAATGAGAGCTATTATGGCTCTTGGAAAGCCATCATTACTATTTAAGCTAAAGACTGTTGCCGAGTATATGAAAAAGGTTAAGGATGTTTATAAGCGCTTCCCAGCAGAGCCTAATGGTTTAATGAAGTGGAAATATAGCGTGGACTCGATAATTTTAGAATTTAATAAGGCTTTGGAAAAGTAGTATAACTACAAGTAAAACATATGGTGCTACTAAGGGAATCCAAAACGTTTTTGAAGTATAACTCCCTACGTCCTCTAGCGCCTTTAGCATAATAGAAATTATTTTTCCGAGGATCTTTACACCTTTTATCTTAACCACTTTATATTCTATGCTATTTATCTCCTTCATATTCTCTGTGGATCTCTTAATTAGTTCAGATGCTTTATTCACGATATCTTCACAAAAAGTAGCTGGAGAGTATGTAATCCCTAGGCTTATCCCAGTACAAGAGTGATCATCTGGTGTGACTAAAATTACCTTATCAACGATTTGCCTGACTGCACTGGATATAGCGTTATTAAGTTCTTTAGTTGAGTTATTAGCGTAGATGTAAACTATAGATACTCTCTTTACTCTATCATCAAATGTGAAGACTCGTATACGACTATCACATAATCCCTCACATGTTTTAGCTAATTTTCCTTCTGCATATCCTACCAAAAGTTTCCTTGTACTTTTAATCCCTCTTTGATCCATGATGAATTCCTTTAAACTATTTATTTCGTGATTATCGTATTCTTTTACTAGAAAAGAGTTATGGCAATCTATAAGGTAGTTATTTGAGGATAGCATATACTTCCATAGGGAAGATGGTAAATCATCTATTCCAAACTCAGGTCTCTCCATAAATGATACTCTGAATTTATCGAATTCTAATGATGTAATATCAAAAGTAGAGCGTTTTTCGATTGAAATGCCGTAAAAAGTGGCCTTATACCAATTACTACGTTCTAGCGTACTTTTCGAGATTTCTTCCATTACTTTATTTACCTCGGCTGATGAGGGTAAATCTAATTCATGGCTACCTGGTCCATGAAATACCGTTACTACGTTATTTCTTAAGGTTTTTTCAATATCATAAACGAATCTAGAACTACCAACACTATCGAAAACTCCGAAATGTATTTGTGGTATCATGAAAAGAAAATCGTCCAATTTGTACATAAATACACTCAGATTAGTTTTTACAGATACTAAATTTAGAAAATTTTCTAGAGGTACTTTATTTTTTTCAGTTATTGCTGTTATGAAGGGAACAGCTACTTGCGTTGACTTGAACCCAAGTATTTTTACGCCCTTTCTATTAACTGTATATATATAAAAATGGAATATTAAACCTATTATAATTATATAGATTAGAAAGATAATCGAGTATTTAACGTAAAATATTATAGGGACATACGATGTAATTCCAGATAGCACTATGGAAGGAATTTCCTTATAACTACTTAGGAGAATATAAGCCATTAGCGGCATGAAAAATCCAAATGCGTAAAATGGAGCTATAGGTAACAGAGAAAGAAGAAGGTAAGGTATCGCAGTTAGATTCATAAGAAATAAGGCTAATTTTATCTTATTCTTAAAAATTATCGTTAGAAGAATTGAGTAGAGTGCAAATGAAAATAGATAATCGAAAGTTAGTTGGAAACTCCTTAGCATTATAAATAAAGATTCTGCTGAAAAGGTTGTTGCAAATATTTTTATATTTGGCAGAGTTTTAAGATAACCATAGTATTTCCTTGTTAAGTTTTCAGTATCCATGCCCATGATAAGTTGATGGGGTGAAATAAAATGGTTTTGTCAATCAATAAGGAAAAGTTAGGTGTAGACAAAGTTATAAGAAATTCGTTAGATTATTGTGACCTATATATCATACAAAAAGGTGACAAAGTGTTTCTTCTATATCTATTTGAGAGAGAAAAATACTATTATTTCAAAATAATGCCGGAGATAATTGGGAAATGGGAAGATTGTGAAAACGTACTCTATACTGCAATCGGGCTTTTTGGCTTTGTGAATAAACAAGATGAATTGGAACAAAAAATTAGAGAAAAGATGGAGGCGTTAATCAAAAATGTCAACACTTAATGACTATCAATTAATAATAAGTGATGTAGATGGGGTAATAGTAAGAGAAGGGGAACCAATATGGGAAAATATACAAGCGTTAAGGAATATACAAAATAATGGAGTTAAGGTTATATTTGTAACTAATAATTAAAAGATGGAGGCGTTAATCAAAAATGTCAACACTTAATGACTATCAATTAATAATAAGTGATGTAGATGGGGTAATAGTAAGAGAAGGGGAACCAATATGGGAAAATATACAAGCGTTAAGGAATATACAAAATAATGGAGTTAAGGTTATATTTGTAACTAATAATTCCGGTTTTAGTAGGATCTTATTATCTAAACAGCTGTCCTATTTAGGCCTTAAGGTTACTCCAGATATGATAATTACAAGTGGTTTGGCTGCTGCAATTTACATGAAGGAGAAGCTTAATGTTAAGTCTGTATTCGCAGTAGGCGAAGAGGGGCTTATTGAAGAATTGAAAAATCATGGTTTCTTAGTATTCTCTAATGTGGAATCAGAGAGAAACTTACCAGATGCCGTAGTGATGGGACTGGATAGGTTAAGTACGTATGATAAACTATCGTTAGCCATGAGGTGTATAAGCAAGGGATCGAAATTCATAGTAACAAATATGGATAGACTTTGGCCAGCTAAGAATGGGTTAAAGTTGGGTGCTGGGGCGTTGGCTAGTTCTATAATTTACGCCTTGAGAAGGGATCCAGACTTTATAGCAGGGAAACCTAACACTTGGATAATAGAAATAGCCATGCGAATTTCAAGTGTTAAGAAGTTAGATAAAATTCTAGTTATAGGGGATCAGATAGAGACTGATATCCAAATGGGATACAATATAGGTGCTGATACAGCATTAGTTTTAACTGGTATATCAACTGTTGACGATGTTGATAGGAGTAGTGTTAAGCCGAAATACGTAGTAAATAGTTTATTAGACCTTTTGTGAAATTGTAGAAAGAATACTTAAAAACTATTGTGCAAATATAAACTTGTATGGAAAAGATCGAATACGATGCAGTTGTAATTGGAGGAGGACTAGCTGGCTTAATGAGTGCACACGAGATAGCCTCTGCTGGTTTTAAAGTTGCTGTTATTTCAAAGGTGTTTCCCACAAGGTCACACTCTGCTGCTGCAGAAGGTGGAATAGCTGCCTACATTCCCGGCAATTCAGATCCAAATGATAACCCAGATTATATGACATATGATACAGTTAAAGGAGGAGATTATTTAGTAGATCAAGACGCGGCAGAGTTACTTTCTAACAAATCCGGAGAAATAGTAATGCTACTGGAAAGATGGGGGGCTCTATTCAATAGGCAACCTGATGGCAGAGTCGCAGTTAGATATTTTGGAGGACAGACCTATCCGAGGACTAGATTTGTGGGAGATAAAACAGGTATGGCGCTTTTGCATACGCTTTTTGAAAGGACTTCCGGTCTAAATGTGGATTTTTACAACGAGTGGTTCTCCTTAGACTTAGTTACTGATAATAAAAAGGTAGTTGGTATAGTAGCAATACAAATGAAGACGCTGACTCCATTCTTCTTTAAGACAAAGGCTGTCGTATTGGCAACTGGAGGAATGGGGATGCTGTATAGGCATACAACCAATAGTTACATTAACACTGGTGATGGCTTCGGAATTGCATTAAGAGCGGGAGCTGCGTTAAAAGATCCAGAATTTGTGCAATTTCATCCCACAGCATTATACCCATCAGACGTTCTTATTAGTGAAGCCGCTAGAGGAGAAGGTGGGATACTGAAAAATGTTAAAGGAGAAAGATTTATGACGAAATATGCTCCCAAAAAGCTAGATCTAGCGCCTAGGGATATAGTTTCAAGAGCAATCATCACCGAGATAAGGGAAGGAAGAGGGTTCCCTGGTGGATATGTTGGCTTAGATTTGACTCATTTAGGTGAAGAATATATTAAAGAAAGGTTAGCTTTAGCTGTAGAAGCTGCAAAAAGTTTTGCAAGTGTTGATGCGTTTACTGAGCCTATTCCAGTCAGGCCCGCTCAGCATTATTATATGGGAGGAATAGATGTGGATATAGATGGGAGGAATCCGGATATTGCGGGATTATTCTCTGCAGGTGAAGCAGCTTGTGTATCAGTACATGGGGCTAATAGATTAGGCTCAAATTCACTTCTGGACACTTTAGTATTTGGCCAAGTTACAGGTAGAACTGTTGTACAATTTCTTAAGTCTAATCCAGGTAACCCCACATCAAATTATGAGAAAGAGGCTGAGAAAGTTGTTGATGACGCTTACAAGTTCGTAAAGAGCGAGAGTGGTGTGCATTTTGGCCAAATATTAGAAAAGCTAAGAGATACAATGTGGGACTATGTTGGAATATATAGAGATGAGGGTGGTCTACTAAATGCAATGTCCGAGATAAATAAATTAAGAGGTATGATTAGTAGTATGTATGTTACAGATAAGAGTAAAGTCTATAATACAGAATTCTTTAACGCTCTTGAATTAAGGAATATGTTAGATTTAGCATTAACTATAACCAAGTCAGCTTTAGAGAGGAAAGAGTCAAGAGGGGCTCATTATAGGACGGATTATCCAGATAGAGATGATAATAATTGGTTGAAACACACGATTGCGTATTTAAGGGGTAATACGGTTGAAGTCACATTTAAACCAGTTAAAATAACCAGATGGAAGCCAGAACCTAGGGTGTATTAAAATGACTCAGTCTCAAGAGGAAGAAGTTATATTAAAGGTAAAAAGATTCAATCCCGAAAGAGGATTCTGGTGGGCAGAATATAAGCTGAAGGTTGATAGGTTTACACAATTTACAGAGGCCCTTAGGAGAATAAAGAGTGAACAAGATCCTACACTATCGTACAGAGCATCTTGTCATATGGCAGTATGTGGAAGTTGTGGAATGAAAATTAATGGTGAACCTAGACTGGCTTGTAAAACGTTAGTTTTAGATGTCGCCAAAAAATATAACAGCCATGTGATAACAATTGAGCCAATGGATTATTTTAAACCAATCAAAGACTTAATAGTGGACTGGAATGAGTTTTACGAAAGGATGTTCAAGGTAAAACCAAGATTATATCAGGCTAAAGAGGTATTAGAGGGTAAAGCTGAACATAGACTTAAACCCGAAGATCAGAAAGAGTTATGGAAATTCGCTCAATGCATATGGTGTGGATTATGTGTCTCAGCTTGTCCAGCGGTTATAATAGATCAGCAATTTTTAGGACCAGCTGCTCATGCTAAAGGTTATAGGTTTTTAGCTGATCCAAGGGATACAATAACCGAAGAGAGAATGAAAATATTAATTGATAGTTCATGGCGTTGTACTTATTGCTATCAATGCTTTAATGTGTGTCCAAGAGATATAGAGCCAGTGACTGCAATAAAGAAAACTAGAAGCTTTACTAGAATATACAAGGCCAAATCAGAAGTAGCAGAAAGAGGCGAAAATCATGTTGAGGCTATTCGTGAATCTATATTTAAAACTGGAAAGCTCTCTGAAGCACCAGTATATTTAAAGACCTACGGAGTGTTGCAATCCCTTATTGATCTAGTGTATATGTCGAGGGCAGGAAAGCTTAAGTACATATTAGTTCAAGAGAAACCCGTACAAAATATAAACGAAATTAAAAAGATAATAGGTGAGTGATAAGAATGAAAATAGCTTACTATCCTGGATGTGCAACCCATGGTTTATCTAAGGATGTAGATATAGCAACAAAAAAGGTAGCAGAAGTACTTGGAGTTGAGCTGATAGAAGTACCAGATTGGAACTGTTGTGGTGGTGGATTTTATGACGAATATGATGAAGTTGGTCATGTGGCTCTTAACTTAAGGAATTTATCACAAGTAGAAAAGATGGGTCTTACGAAGATGGTAACACCTTGTAGCGTATGTCTTCATAGCCATAGGCTAGCAACATACAAATATAAGGAAGATAGAGATATTAAAAGAAAGACTGATAAAAGACTAGAAGGCACTTCAGTTAAATATGAGGGAAAGGTGGATGCGGAACATATAGTTTGGGTTTTATTAAGAGATGTAGGAGTAGAGAATATTAAGAAACACGTTAAGAAAACTTTAACTGGACTTAAAGTAGGCACTTATTACGGATGTCAAATGCTAAGACCAGAACAAATAATGGGATTTGAGAAGGCATACAATCCCACTAGCTTATCTGAATTGGTTGCAGTAACTGGAGCTATACCAGTTCCTTTCCCTACCATGACCTCATGTTGCGGATTTCCCCTAGTTGGAAGCAATCCTAAGGGCGCTTTAAAGTTAGCATTTAACGTTCTTAATGGTGCCAAACAAGCTGGAGCTGATTTAGTAATACACCCGTGTAGTTTATGTCATCTTCAGCTGGACTCTTTACAGTTAAAGGTTAAGGCTGAATTTAACGTAAGTTGGACTATGCCTGCAATATATGTAACACAACTATTGGGTTTATCCTTTGGTTTCAGTCCTGAAGAACTAGGAATAGGAAAGATTGCAATTGACGTATTACGAAATAAGGGAGTGATATAAATGAGTGAGGAAATTAAGAAAATTATTCAAGATATTGGAGGAAAGCCGGAGGAATGGATTAGTGTTTCCGAAAGGCCGGGGAAGGAACCATTTGCTAAGGAACTTAATTATATTTTTAATGATTATTTCTGGGGTAAAGTTCATGTTAGGAATGAAGGAGATATTTACGTTCTTGTAATCTCAAAGGACGTATTCAATTGGAAAGATAGAATAAAGGATTTGAAACTCAGTGGCGAGGTTGTGGATGCCGCTGGGGGTTTAATGTGGATCCAAGAGTTTGACATCCAAGGGTTAAAAAGAGATTTCGCGTCCTTAAAGACTTTCATAGAAAATATAAGAAAGCAGAAACAACAGAAAACTTCATAATGTTTTTATTATATATTTAACATGGCCATACTCAGCAGACGCCCACGTGTCCCGTGGGGGGAGTGAAGTTGAGGCCTCCTCTTTTTAACTTTCTACCACTTTCAATAGGTCTTCGTGATCTAGTTTGTACGTTATTAAGTACTCATCAGACACTCTTCTAAGATCGGCATTATCTCCCCTAATCATTACACTTATCAATTGAGAATTGGCCTCTTTTAATGATCTTCTCACAGTAGTTTCTGCAATTTTATCTTCTCCATCTGTTAATAATATTATTTCACTAACTCCCTTAACGTGGCCTTCCTTTATATCTTCACAAGCAGATATGATTGATCTGCTTATATCTGTACCGCCTCCTCCTCTTATTTTCCCTATGTACTCAACCATTTTTATGATGTCTTTACTCTTAGCGTTCTTTTGAACTTTTATCAACGGATATGGAATGTTATCAAAGAATCTAAGGTAGAAATCTCTATTTTCTCTTTTCGCCCTACTATACAATGCTAACGCTACAGCTTTGGCCCATAATATTTTCTCTCCATCCATACTTCCCGATTTATCAAGTAACAGATATATAGGACCTAACGTTTCTCTAATCTGTTTTTGATATAATAACAACTGACCTTCTGCTAATTTCAAGTAAAAGAGCATATCTGGTAAGGCTAATTCGGAATAGAGTATTCTCTCAATATCACTTCCCTCTTCATATCCGTAAAGTTCACCTTTCGAGAATCTAGTTGTCCTCCTCTTAGTAATACTACCTAATTTTGGAATGCCGCTTAAAAACTCTAAGATCTTCTTAATTTCAGTATTCCTTGCAAGTCTTAACACTTCATGAATTTCTCCTTCAAATGTTAAAACACTCCCAGTGCCTGCCCCATTCCCTCCAACGATTTTTTGCATATTTCTAACTGAATTGGCATCTTCTATGGCCTTAGACATTGCCTTCTCATGAGCTTGTCTAAGGACTTTTTCCATGGACTGTTGGTTTGTGTTCTTTTGTTCTTTCCCTTCTTTCGAAGAGCTACCTTTCATTAAACCGTTTAGTATTTCTTCAGCTGCTTCCCTCTCCTCCATAGACTGAGAAGTTTTCTTTATTCTTTCTAACTCCTCAATCAGATTTTGGACGTAACTTACGGTTAAGGCTAAGCTTACGGCAGAGTTCACAATTGAGTATTCCCTATTTTTTAGAACCACGTCAGAAGATAGGGTAGAATTCACTAAAGAATACGCTATTTCTTTATTCTTTTCTATTTCGCTTTTTCCTTTAGTTATTGGTAATGGTAAATAGTGTACATAATAAGTATCGACTAAAAACGTTTCATTTAGTTGGACATCTCTTCCTAGTAATTTTTTCAAAGTATAGGAGATTCTCTCTCCTCTATATTTAACTAGAGGATCCTTATAATCTATTCCTCTTAATACACCTTCCTCTTCACTCATGGATAAATCCCTAATTTTCTAGCCACTTTTTCTATTAATTTGTCTATTTCACTTAAAACCTCTTTGGAAAACTCTTCGACTTTTTCGTCACCACTTTCTTTGCCTAAAGCTACTATCCTGTCCCTAGTTGCCCTTAGACTTCTAATTAATTCAATTAATCTTGGATCGGACTCATTTGCTGCTTCAACGTATTTTGCTGCTTCCTTAATATTATTATATATCTCATTCAATTCCTTCATGTATTTAATTGGTGTCTTTAACTCTTCAGATAATAATGCAGCTACTTTTTCAAAGTCATCTATCTCCCTCGGAGCTATATATTTTAAAACTATTAGATCTTCTTCAGTAGCCTTCAGTCTACTATTTAATATTGCATGTGCAGAAACCACTTTTAGAACTTTACCTTTTCTTCTATCTGGTAAGTGGATCCCTTTTTCCTCTAGCATTGCATATAGTTTTAATAATTTGTTTTTAACTCCAGACAGATCAACCTGGGATAAATATGAGTATAGTTTATCTAGATGCTCTATATTCATTATAGGCTCTTTAACCGCCCATCTATTAGTAAATTCTATTTCCCATGTTGCATCTAATAACTGTTTCCATAATTCCTCTCCCACAGGTCTAGCATAATGTCTTAAGAGTAGTCTATCGTAAAGTGCCTCCAATTCTGGTTCATCTGGTACTCTATTGCTTGCTGATATTAGAGTCCTTAGGGGTACTTTTATCACGTTGTAACCATCATAGATTACTCTTTCGTTTAACAACGATAATAAAGCGTTAAGTATTGCAGAGTTCGCATTAAATATTTCATCTAGAAATGCTATTTGGCTCTCAGGTAATCGATCTTTTGTAATTCTCTTATATTGTCCTTCTTTTAAAGCATTTATATCAAGCGCTCCAAATAATTCTGCAGGCTCTGTATATTTCGTTAATAAATACATGAAGAATTTAGCATTCAACAATTCTGCAGCTCTTCTTGCTAGCGCTGACTTCGCAGTACCCGGCTCACCTATTAGTATTACATGCTCTTTACTAAGTAAAGCTAATGTAATCACTTTTGCCTCTTCTTCTCTTCCTATAAATGGTGCCATTAAAGACTCCATGAATTTCTTGGGTAACTCAAGTAATGTCTTTTCACTCAATTTTATCCCATTCTTTACTTCTCAATTTTAGCTTATAAACAAAAATTAAGAACGACTTCTTATGAAGAAGAGAACTTTGATCCTTTAGTATAGGAAGTAAGATCTAATACGTTAGCTTTGATATTGCCCTTACATCTCATGAAATTTATACTACTAATTTAAGAAATATTGGAAATTTTTCTTATATCAAAATATATAAGAAATAATGCATGAAGATGAAAAAATGATTCTTGTTTTAGCTATGGCCACTCGTCATAACCCTTCTGTAGTGATTTGTCTAATATATTATCTAAAAATCTTTGGTTTATAGATGCTAACTCACTTGACTCTTCTTGATCCTTCATCTTCAATTCTTTTTAACATCCTTTCATTAGCACATAGATTTATAAATGGATAAAATGATAGTAGAAATAACAAATCTGTGAGTCGAGTCGAATGGGAGAAAAAGTAGGTAACCTAAAACCAAATATGGAAAGCGTAGATGTAACCGTAAGAGTTTTGGAAGCAAGTGAAGCAAGGCAAATACAGACAAAGAATGGTGTTAGGACTATAAGTGATGCTATTGTTGGAGATGAAACAGGCAGAGTAAAGTTAACATTATGGGGAAAACATGCTGGTAGTATAAAAGAAGGTCAAGTAGTAAAAATAGAAAATGCTTGGACTACTGCTTTTAAGGGTCAAGTACAGTTAAATGCTGGGAGTAAAACTAAGATAGCTGAAGCTTCAGAAGATGGATTTCCAGATTCATCTCAAATACCAGAAAACACGCCAACAGCTCCTCAGCAAATGCGTGGAGGAGGAAGGGGATTTCGCGGTGGTGGAAGAAGATATGGAAGAAGAGGCGGAAGAAGACAAGAAAACGAGGAAGGTGAAGAAGAGTGAATTTTGAAGATGTAAAAGACAAAAAACCAAAGAAAATAGGAGAATTAATCGATAGAAGCGAAGAGAATGAAAATTATATAGTAAAAGTAGCTGAAGATAAAGTATATGAGCTTGCTCCAATAGCTTATTATATTTGGACTATGTGTGATGGTAATAGAAGCGTGGATGAGATAGTTAATGAATTAAGTAAAGAGGCAAATTTAGATATATCGCAAGTTCGTGATCCCGTAGTAATGGTATTAGACGAGTTAGAAAAGGCGTCTCTCATAGCTTTTTAATCGTATAAGATATTGTTTTTTTATATGAGAGTGTTTGTTGGGGACGAATCATTATATTCAATAGATGAGGCAATAAAAGTCTACTTATCATCATTAAATTTCACTCCTAAAATTGTAAAAGTAGAAGTAAAGGACTCTTTCGGTTACGTATCTGCAGAAGACCTTATGTCGCCTATTGATTATCCTCCATTTTCAAGATCAAACGTAGATGGTTACGCCCTAAAATCTTCATGCACGCCTGGAGAGCTAAAAGTAATAGATAGAATAGGAATTGGAGAGTTTAAAGAAATTCACATAAAAGAATGTGTGGCAGTTGAAGTAGATACTGGTGCAATGATTCCAATGGGTGCAGATGCTGTAATAAAAGTTGAAAATGTCAAAGTAATCAATGGTAATTCCATAAAAATAGACAAAAAGATTAACTTTGGCCAAAATATTGGGTGGATAGGGAGTGATATTCCTAAAAACTCAATTATATTGAGAAAAGGCGAAGTAATTTCTCATGAAAAGATTGGTTTGCTAGCCTCATTAGGGATAAGTAGTGTAAAAGTTTATGAAAAGTTAAAGATATATTTAATTGCGACGGGAGATGAGCTAGTTGAACCTGGTAACTCCTTGTCTCCAGGTAAAATTTACGAGTCTAATCTACACTACTTATATTCTAAGCTCAAAGAAAATTACAAAATAGTCGGTCTTTCATTACTTAGCGATGATATAAGGAGTATCAAGAATGAGATAAAGAGGGCTATCTCAGTTACTGATGTTTTGATACTGACTGGCGGTACTAGCGCTGGGGAAAAAGATTTCGTTCATAGAGCTGTAAGAGAGTTAGGCAATATAATAGTTCATGGTATAAAGATTAAACCTGGAAAGCCTACCATTTTAGGAATCGTAGATGGTAAGCCAGTAATTGGATTACCTGGGAATATAGTATCTTCAATGGTTGTATTGAATATGGTTATTTTGGAAATTCTGAAAAGTCTTTATCCTTCTCGTAAAGAAATACTTGGATTAGGTAAAATTAAAGCTAGATTAGTACTACGCGTTAAAGCTGATGAACATAGAAATACTCTGATTCCAGTTTATTTATTTAGGAGTATTGATAATTCCTATTATGCTCTTCCAGTAAAGTTCGATAGCTATATGGTAGGTACTTTTTCCTTAACTGAGGGTTATATAATGCTTGGGCCTAACGAAGAAATTGAAGAAGGTAAGGAAGTCGAGGTTGATGTGAAGAAGTTTGATGATTCGATATCTATTATAGGAGAGGAGGATAAGAGAATCCTTAATTTAGATACAAAAAATGTGTTGCTTGGTTCCTTACCCGCAAGTAAAGCTATTGAATATAAATTTGGGGACGTTGCAGTTATTAGTTCATTATTTACTGAACCCATAGAGAATTATGATAAAGTACTCTGTAGACAAATTCTAGTTAATGGTGAGGGAGAGGAAATAGGCTATGATGATTGGATTGGGATGTCTAAAATTGTTAAGAACCCGGTAGTGAAGCTAAAATCTCCTTCTACAATTTACTCGTTAGTAGGTAAGGCAAGGGTTTATGCTCCAGAAGGTTATATAGTAGGTGATAAGGTAACTGAGGAATGTCTATACATGATAGGAATTAGTGAGAGGGGTAAGAGGTATCTAAGTGCAATAAAAGTATAGTACTTAACTAATAAATAGTGTGAGAATACTGGACGTGAAATAATTGGAGTAATACTCTAAACTACTTAAAGATTTAACATATAATGTGTTCTTGATCTGAGTAAATCGAATGCAATCCATAAACTAATAATGAATGATGTAAGAGAAATTCATCCTTTTTTGGTAGAGGATAAGTTAGAATGTAAAGTTATCGCTTTAGGACGAGAACAATATCAAAAGAATAATAAGATGTGCGAGATCTTATTAGATAGTATAATTTGTTTTATATCGTCAAAATCTATCTTATGTAGCCTCTTACAAGATAATAAGAAATTTATAAGTATTATTATTATTTAGGTTGTGGAGTGTAAAAGAGCTAGGGCATATTCGAGTTCAGCTAATTTAGGTTCCGGCTTTGATATATTATCAATGGCGCATACTGCGTTTTTTGACACTGTCGAAATATGCGTTGAGACTAAGAATTCAGAAAATATTGTGATCGAAAGTAATTCAAAAATTCCGCTTGAACCAAATAGGAACTCGGCTACTTATCCATTAGTTAGGATTATGGAAGAAAGAGGGATAAAGGCTAGTCTTAGAGTTAAAGTGATAAAGGGTATTCCGGAGGGTTTGGGATTAGGGAGTAGCGGAGCGTCGGCAACTGCAGCTGTTATGGCGTTTAGTAGTTTATTTAATCTAAACTTATCTAAGGAGGACCTAGTTAGGTATGCGATGTACGGGGAGATCGCTTCTTCTGGGTCTCCTCATCCAGATAATGTCGCCGCTAGTGTTTTTGGCGGAGTTGTCTCCGTAGTTTCCGTTAATCCGGTTAAGGTTGTTGAAATTCCTTTAAATTACTCATTTAATATTTTGCTTTTCGTCCCATTAAATATACATATTGAAGAGAAAACTAAGAAGGCCAGAGAAATGGTACCTAAAACAGTTAAACTTTCTGATTATATAAATAATTCAAGATATATCTCCTCTTTGCTAATTGGCTTCGTTAAAGGAGAGAGGGATCTGATAAGATTAGGCTTAAATGACGAAATTGTGGAGAAAGCTCGACTTCCCTTATTCCCATACTATCCTAAAATTAAAGAAATCGCGATAAAATACGACGCAGTAGGATCTTGTGTAAGCGGCGCGGGTCCTTCAATCTTAGTTTTAACCGATAAAATGACCGATGAAAATAAAATTGCAGAAGAGGGTACTAAAACTTGTAATGAATTTAATGTTGAATGTGAAGTTATCAAAGCCAAAATTGCTGGAGGTGTAGAGGTTGAAAGACGCAACTAGAACAGTAAGGGAAGATATGGATGAAGCGACTGGTGCTATTACTACTCCAATATATCAGACAACTGCCTATCATTATCCTGAAGGAGAGAAATACAGATATTCTAGGGAGGCAAATCCCACTGTTCTAGAACTCACTAAGAAAATCGTAGAACTTGAGAACGCTGAGATGGGTGTTGCGTTTTCTTCGGGGATGGGTGCTATATCCACATCTGCCTTAGCATTATTAAAACCTGGCAATAGTGTTTTGGTTCATCGTGATATGTTTGGTAGGTCTTATCGTTTCTTTACTGATTATCTTAAAAACTGGGGTGTTAATGTAGACGCATCAAACCCTGGTAGTGATAATATTATAGAGAAAGCGAAGTCTAAGAGGTACGATGTAATATTTGTAGAGAATATTACGAACCCATTATTAAGGGTTGTGGATATTACTGAATTATCCAAGGTAGCAAAAGAAAGAGGAAGTATATTAATTGTGGATGCGACTTTTTCCACTCCAATAAATCAAAAGCCGCTGGAGTTAGGTGCTGATATAGTGGTTCATAGCGCATCGAAGTTTTTGGCTGGACATAATGATGTAATAGCAGGATTAGCTGCTGGTTATGGTAAGTACTTAAATGTTATAGATCAAATGAGGAGAACATTAGGTACTTCCTTAGATGCCCATGCGGCATATCTGACTTTGAGGGGTATTAAGACTCTTAAAATAAGGATGGATGTTATTAATAGGAATGCGGAGCAAATAGCTGAATTTTTAGAAGGACATCCTAAAGTTGTAAAAGTGTATTACCCTGGTCTTAAGTCCCACGTAGATTATGAAATAGCTAGAAAGGTCCTCAAGGGATTTGGAGGTGTTTTAAGTTTTGAAGTAAATGGAGGTCAAGAAAGTGCATTGAAAGTAATGAAATCACTTAAGTTAATAATTCCTGCACAAACGCTTGGTGGAGTGAATTCCGTTATATCGCACCCAGCTACCATGTCACATAGGACACTGAGTTTAGAAGAGAGGAAGATAGTTGGGATAACAGATAGTCTTCTCAGACTATCTGTTGGAATAGAAGATGTAAATGACTTGATAGAGGATTTAGATAGAGCATTATGCACTTTATACTAGATTATTGTTCTTATTTCATGTCTTAATTCTTCCTCTAGCATTTCTCTTATCTCTCTCCTATGGACTCTACTTAAGTGTAAATAAAGTCCTTTTTTCGTGAAGGGTCCTCTGTTACATAATTTGCAATATAGCAAATTGTTATTCTCATAAACTAACCAAAAAGACACTTTATCTATAACATTTAAGGCTAATTTCTTTGAAGAAATTCCAACTAATTTAATTATCTCATCATCTTTGACCACCATTTTGCACGCTTTCTTAACACTAGGGTCGATTAATTTTTCCGCGATTATTGTAATTCCGCTGTCCATTTTTCATCCCATACTGATGCAATACCTATTGATACTGTAGCCAATGCTATTAGTCTATTAGCCCTTTTCTCTGCATTAGTAAAATCAAAGAATTGCCTTATATCATTTATATCTATTCCCAACACCCTAAGAACTCTTTCCACTCTAACTTCCAACTCTAATATTTCAGTTTCTAATGTACCAATATCTAATTTTCTCTTAACATCTATGATGAAATCTAATATATCTCCTAATTCATTTTCACTTATTTTATCAAAGATGTTTGTTATTTTCTTTCTAACCTTAGAACCTATCACTTCAGCCATTCCAGGAGAGTAGTCAATTGGTGATAATTTAGAAATCCAAAGATCGACGTATTTCATTATGGTATTTCTCACTTCCTCGCTCTCCCCTTCCAATTCGATTACTATAGATGCAGCTGCCAGTATGTGAGCCAATGCCTCTCCTACTCTTAACTCCTCCTCATAAGTCGTAAACATGTCCATTGATACGTTTTTACTATCAATTTCCGTGCTCAAGATATATTCCCTATCAATTCTGCTTTGTGGATGAAAATATGAGAGAGAGATCAGATAATACTAAATCGCCGGATGGTATGACGTTGTAGTGATATTATTAGGATAACTTAAAGTATAAAGTAGGAAAAGGTTTAAATATGAAAGCATTTGTTTTCGGGATAGGCGGTGGAGGCGACATAGTATCTGCGATAGTGGTATATACTTACTTGAGAAAGTTAGGCTATAATGTTTTGCTAGGTGCAGTGGTTTGGGAGAGATATGTAGAAGATCCCATACCGGGACCCATATGTTTTGACGATTTAAGAAACGCTATTCTAGTAAACCAAGGTTTATACAAGGTTAATAAAGATACTTATGCGATCAGAGGCAGTAGACAAGTAGTACCTCAATTAGTAAGGGCAATTAGGGCATTAGAATTGGAAGGAGCTTACGGAATTTGCAGTAAAAGTGGAGCCATGGGTCTTTATTCATCATTAAAGGAATTTGCAAATACAGAGAAAATTGATCTAATAGTTGGAGTAGATGCAGGAGGCGACGTATTAGCTAAGGGTTGTGAGGAAACCTTGGGTAGTCCACTCATTGATTTTATCTCTTTAGCCTCTCTTGTCAAGCTAGAGGAAGATGGATATAATGTTATGTTAGGAGTTATAGGTAGTGGTAGTGATGGAGAATTACAATACGATTACTTTCTTAAGCGAATTAGTGAAATAGCTTCGTTGAACGGTTTACTGGATATTAAAGGTTATGATAGGGAAACAGAAACTCTAGTAGAGAGAGTCCTAAATGAAGTTAATACTGAAGCATCAAAGATACCTTTTGAAGCATTTAAGGGGTCGTATGGAGAGATACCCATTAGAAATGGTACAAGAAATGTTTTCGTTACTCCAGTCTCAGCTATTACGTTCTTTCTTGATCCCATTAAGGTAGCCGAGACTAGTCCTCTTCATAGCCTAGTTAAGGATTCCTCTTCAATCGATGACGCTAACAAGAATCTTAATGAAGTTGGTATATACACTGAATATAACTTTGAAATAGATTTGTATAGTCAATTTGGTTTAAATGCTTCCCATGCTTCTGCATATGACGTAAGCAAGATTAGGGCAGAAGGTAGGAGGAAATTAGGGGGCGTTAAAATAAAGTGCTAGATTTTTATTATTGCATATTTATATTGCTATGTGGATCTGATTCGTGAACTAAAGTCAGAGTATGGCTTTGATGAAGATGAAATAAATTACGCGTTATCTAGAGCTAGAGGCATAATCTTTGGCTTTGCCATGGAGTATAGAGCTAGGCGAATATTACAAGAAATGGATTTTGAAAATATCAAGTCAGTCGATATGCCTACTCATGATATAGAAGCTGAAAAGAATGGTATTAAGTATTATGTAGAAGTAAAGGCTAGTAAAAAATCTCCTACAAGGGAATATAGTGCCTATAAGGTAGCGATGATAGCATTATTAGATGGGGTTCATTTGACCTTATCTATGATACCTAAGCCAAATCTTCTTTTAACTGAGGAAATTCTTAGTGAACCAAAAAGAATATTGTATAGGTTCTTTAAATTGGCTTATATGAAACAATCGGAAGAGCTGAAAGTATTTTTGGAAAATGAGAAAAATAGAGAAGTTTTAGATTCGTATTCTAATGTGATAAGGACTATTAGTAATAGATATCACTTACCGATTGCTATTGATCTCGTTAATTCCTTTTCTTCCTAATTTAGAGGTTTTGTATATTATCAGATCTTTTTCTGCTTTATCTAGAAATTTATAGACTGAGGAATGTTCTTTTCCATCAATCAAAAGCTCTATGGCCTTCCTTGCTATTTGAACTTGATCATAAGGTCCTATTATTCCTATATAATGGCCGTAAATTGATATATCAACCCCGGTATACTCTTGAATTATTCTTTTAGCTTTTCCACCTTCGCCTATTATCCTTCCCTTTACTCTTCTTATTGCATCTGGATTACTTCCTATGAGTGTTTTCAAATCTATCACATCTAAAATATATTCGTCACTAAGCAATCTAAAGGCGGATTGCTCATCGAATCCTAGACCTATTGCTCTTATTACTGAGACAGCCTTGAGGGCTTCATATTGATTTTGACCCTTAGGAAGTATATTGAAAGTCTTAGTTCTTTCATCGTACATAATTTTAGTATCTGTAAACTGCTCAAGTTTCTCAATGATTTTTTTAACTACTTCTAATTTCTCATCTTCTACCGTAGTGAACAAGATTATCAATCCCCGGAAACTCCGAATTCTATCAATAACTCTTCTGTGGGCTTTATATTTATTCCTTTATCCTCAAAAAATCTATTTATGTTATCGAGGTCTCTTTTCAATAACATAATCGCATCTTCGTAATCTATGGGAATTGCTTGGCTCACATCAATTATGTAGCATTTATTATCATAAACCATTACATTATACTCACTTAAGTCTCCGTGAACCAATTTAGCTCTTTTCGTCATAATTTCCACTTGTTGAATTAGGTCATCATACAATTCTTGCGTAATTTCTTCATCATTTAACTCCTTCAAAAGGGGAGCCCTTAGGCCATTTTCACCAATAAATCCCATTACAAGAATGTTTTCGTAAACCAGAATAGGTTTTGGTACTCTAGTTCCAGCCTCATATAGTCTACTAAGGTTTTTGAATTCCTTTTTCGCCCAAGTATTAATAAGTTGTTTAGTATTGGTTACCTTTACGTCTTCAAATCTTATATCGCCAACAGTATATTTTTTAATGGCTCTTTTACTTTGCGCTGTGGATGTGTAATATATCTTTACTGCATAGTACTTATTATCGAAAGTCTTTGCAGGATATATCCTAGCTTCTTTCCCAGACGATATTGCACCCAAATACTCCTCAATGTTCAATCTTCTAGCTATTTGAATTAAATTTAGATAAGTCCTATAATCTATTGTGGAATCTACTACTTTAAAAAGATCTTCGTCTTTACGTCTTTTTTCGTCTTTAGTCTTCTTTGGTAATTCCGTCAAAATCTATCCTCTTAACTGGTCAATTACTTCCCTACTTATGATATTCTCGTTTACAAGTCTCTTTATTTCATCATTTCCATACTTATACAATATGTCGCAACGATTGGGTTGAAAATCCCAAATACCAACAAGCACCACATCTCCTTCTCTCATCCACATCTTTTTCCTTATTTTACCAGGTATTCTAGCTAATCTCTCCTTTCCATCCATACACAATACTACTAAATGATCTCCACCTAACATTTTCTTAACTACGCATATAGTCTGTCCCTCTTCAGGCTTTGGTACATCTCTACTGGGCGCTTCCTGCGCTCTATCTTTCTTAGGCAACTTATTTATTCACCTACAATAGTCTATTGTTATATATGCATAAAAAATTACTTCATCTCTCTCAAGAGCTCGATAGCGACCGCAGTTGATCCTCCAATTCCATGGCAGATACTAGCTATTCCTCTTGCTCCACGCATTTTAGATAATACGTTTAAGAGCGTTACAATAATTCTGGCGCCACTTGCACCTATTGGATGACCTAACGCTATAGCCCCTCCAAAAACGTTAAGTCTATCATAAGGTATTCCCAAGTACCTATTTACTAGAACATTATTTACAGCGAATGCCTCGTTATTCTCAAAATAATCGAAATGATTTATATCAATATTTAATTTGTTTAATAATTTTTTAATAGCAAAGATCGGCGCCTCGGTAAACCTCCAACTCTCTATACCCACCCAACTATATCCTAGAATTCGGGCTATAGGTTCTATTTTGAGTTCCTTAATTGCTTTTTCACTCATTAATACCAACGCCGTCGCACCATCAGATATTTGTGACGAATTCCCAGCGGTGTGTGGGCCACCATCGGTAAACGCTGGAGGTAAAGTTGAAAGCTTATCTAAGCTGGTGTCAGCTCTTATACCCTCATCGACATTAACTACTTTTCCATCAGTTTTAATCTCAACGATTTCTGACTTAAAGTATCCATTAACTGTGGCCTTATGAGCCCTAAGATGACTTTGATAAGCAACTTCATCCAACTCTTTTCTTGAAATATTATGAGCTTTTGCAACCATATCAGCCTCTTGTCCCATTACTTTCTGCAAGAATGGATCGGTTAATCCATCGTATAACATAGTATCAATAAGCTCAATACTTCTATTCATTAACATTTTCACACCCCACCTAATATCAGATTTTATTGTAAACATTGCTTGACTCATACTTTCCGTCCCTCCTGCAACTATTATATCAGCATCTCCAGATTTGATCATCTGTGAAGCTGTAATTATGCTCATCATCCCCGAAGAGCAAACCATATCTACGGAAAATCCATCTATTTCGTATGGAATTCCAGCTCTAATCGCGCACTGTCTGGCTATATCTTGGCCATGTCCAGCTCTTAAGACGTTTCCCATAATTGCAATGTCTACCTTACTTGGTTCTACATAAGCTCTCCTTAGCGCCTCCCTAATTACTATTGAACCTAGATCCACCGGGGATAGATTTTTTAAAGTACCGCCAAACTTTCCAATGGGCGTTCTAACAGCTGATGCGATATATACACTTTCCGGCATACTGAATATACATTCATTCATTGGGTTTAAATTTTTTAAGCAAAAACTCCACGCAAGTCATAAAATGATGCTTCAGTTATTTTAACATTATACCACTTTCCTAGTTCTACATTTTCAGACCTGATCACGACTGGAATATAATTCATCAATCTTCCTACTACAGATCCTTTACGACCTAATTCTGTTGTAATAACTCTGCTAGTACTTCCCACGTATTCTAAATGGATAGATAACGCGATATCCTCATATAGTTTATTAGCTATTTGAATTCTCTTTTTCTTTACACTATCTGGAACTTGGGGCATTGATGCACTTCTAGTATTTGGCCTGATGGAGTACATTGCTAAATGTATTCTTTCAAATCTTAATTCCTTCATAAGCAATAGGGTATTATTAAATGCATCTTCATCTTCTCCAGGATGACCTATAATTATATCAGTAGTTATATTGGCAAATGGTATTTTACTTCTTATTTCACTTACCAACTCTTTATATTCGTCTATTGTATATTTCCTATTCATTAGCTTTAATACTCTATCATCTCCACTTTGGACTGGTAAATGGATAAACTTATACACCTTAGGGTTTCTCATGACTTCGATTAAATTATCTATTATTCTCATAGCCTGTTCTGGCGTCATCATGCCAATTCTTATCATAAAGTCTCCATCAATTTCCGTTACTTTATTTACTACATCAACTAAACTTATAGATCCTCCTAGATCTAACCCATAAGCTGCAGTATCTTGACCAGTTAATTCTATTTCTTTAGCACCAGCTTTTACAGCATCTCTCGCAGCATTAACTATTTCCCTTAATGGATAGCTCCTCAATTTCCTCCTTGCTAGTTTAGTTATGCAGAAGCTGCAATTTCCTGCACATCCATCAGCTACTGGAATTATTGCAATTTTTCCATCGAAAGTTCTAGGAGTTATAAGTGCTCTATCGCCCTCAAGGACAATTTTACGCTCCTCTGATTTAATTACATCGATTATTCTTTCAACTGATTGTGGACCTATTAATGACGCATTTGGAGCTATGGAAAGTACTGTAGCTGGTTCTGCACTACTCATACATCCTGCTACCACTAATTTTTTTGATAACGTGTTTAATTCCTTAATTCTTTGTTTCATTCTCTCTTCAGTTTCTAACCTTACTGCGCAAGTATTGAGTATAATTATATCTGCGTTCTCAGGGTTTTCTACAAAATTATAACCCTCACTTTTAAGCAACGTCATCATTACGTAAGTATCTGCCCTATTTAATGCACACCCATATGTCTCAACGTAGATGGTTTTCATTTTCTTCAGTAGTATTTTAAACCCTATGTGCTTATAGATTTAATGTGAGTTCAGAAAAAGAATACGTGGAAATGCTTGATAGACTATACTCAAAATTACCTGAAAAGGGCCGTAAGGAAGGTACACAAGCACTACCTAATCTAATAATATTCAATATAGGAAATACTACCATGATTAGAAACTTTGCGGAATATTGCGATAGAATTAGAAGAGAAGATAAAATATGTATGAAATACTTGCTAAAGGAATTGGCTGCACCTGGTAATGTGGACGATAAAGGTGAACTTATAATTCAAGGAAAATTCTCCTCACAAGTAATAAATACCTTAATGGAAAGATTTTTGAAGGCATATGTTGAATGTAGTACTTGTAAAAGCCTAGACACTGTACTAAAGAAGGAGAAGAAGAGCTGGTATATAGTCTGTCTAGCGTGTGGAGCTCAAACACCAGTGAAGCCTCTATGAAAGTGTTTCTAAATATAATTAGAGCACAAGGCATGACACTGGTAAATATATGTCAAGAGGAACTATTAGGGAAAGTATTCAGAGAAGGGGAAATAATACTCAATGTTAGTGAGAAGTTTTACGGAGGAGAGTCCGTAGAATTAGATTATGCCCTTTCATTGATCGATGAGGCTACAGTTATGAGCATTGTAGGGAATTACGCGGTAGAAGAGGCAATAAGGAGAGGGTTAGTTCACAAGGATTCTGTCATCAATGTAGCTGGTGTAAAATTCGCTCAAGTTTATAATGTGTGAAACTTATGTCAGGGAAGTTCTGTGTGCTATGCGGAAAGCAAAATGTTGAGCTAATAGACTCACTCTGTGCTGACTGCTATGTAAAATCTAAAAAACTGATAGAAGTACCTAAAAGGATAACCGGAAAGTATTGCAAGATCTGTGGTGCACAATGGATTAAGGGAAAGTGGATAAGGACTTCAGCAATATCTCTATCTTCAGTCGTGGAGGATATTATAATAAGAGAACTGGGGAATAAGATAGACATTGATAAAAACGTAGAGGAGTTCGCATTTGATATAAAGAGCATATGGAAGGATCCAAGTGGTAATTCCTTTGCTACTATTGAATTTAGAGGGAACGTAAGAGGTAAGCCCTTTTCCCAAGAGGCGATAATTAGTTTAGAAATGGAAAGGACATTATGTGACTCGTGCTTTAGGAAAAAGACACGATATTATGAGGCCATAGTTCAACTGAGGAGTAAAGGTAAGATTGGGATTGACGATAAGAAGAGAGTGTTCTTCGAATCCTTTTTCTCTACAAGCATAGTGGATAATATTTCTGATGTTATTGAGGGTAGAGAGGGTGTGGATTATTATTTTATGAGTAAAAGTGTTGCAAGAAAGCTTGTATCGATGATATCTTCTATTGTTGACGTTGAAGTTAATGAGAGTTATCAGAATGAAAAGATGAAAAACGGTAAAAGGGAGGCAAAACTAGTTATTTCATTGAGGATATGAGAATAGGTATAGACGAAGCAGGTCGTGGAGCCTTAATAGGTCCAATGATAGTTGCAGGTGTAGCTATCAGTGATTCAAAGCTAAAATTCCTTAAAGGCATTGGAGTAAAGGATAGTAAGCAATTAACTAGGGAGAGAAGGGAGAAATTGTTCGATATTATTGCCATTACCGTAGATGCTTTCACAGTAGTTAAAGTTTTTCCTTACGAAATAGATAATTACAATTTGAACGATCTCACATATGATGCAGTGTCTAAGATAATTCTATCACTTTCGGTTTTCAATCCTGAAATAGTAACAGTTGATAAAGTGGGAGAAGAGAAGCCTGTTATAGAGCTCATCAGAAAGCTAGGTTATAAGTCAAATGTAGTTCACAAGGCGGATGTCTTATTTGTTGAAGCAAGTGCAGCAAGCATTATTGCTAAAGTAATAAGGGATAATTATATTGATGAGTTGAAAAAAGTTTACGGTGATTTCGGGAGTGGATACCCTGCTGATCCTAGAACAATAAAGTGGCTTAAGTCCTTTTATGAGAAGAACCCAAATCCACCTCCCATTGTCAGAAGATCATGGAAAATTTTACGTTCTACTGCTCCACTATATTATATAAGTAAAGAGGGTAGAAGACTATGGTAACGAATTTACCCGCTGAAGCCAAGGCTAAATGGCTAAAGGTGATGGACGCAAAGACACCAGAGGAGAAATTCCAAGCTTTGCAGGAATTTCTTAAAGAAGTTCCTAAACATAAGGGAACCGAAAATCTGGTATATTGGGCTAAGAGGCGAATGGCCGAATTAAGAGAAGAAATGGAGGTAAGAAAGAGCAAGAAAAGCGGAGGTTTTTCGTTATTTGTTGAGAAAGAGGGTGCGGGTCAAGCGATTTTGATAGGAGATTTGCTCCTAAGATCCTTAATAATGAAAAAACTTACCAACGTAAAACAAGAATTCAACGAGTTACCAGTGCCTGGCATGGTTAAATATGAGGATGTTCAAATACAGTTGGTTAACCCACCTAAGAGTCTTCCGCTCACTAAGACAATAGGTCTAATAAGGAATGCGGATGAGGTAATTATTGTTGTAAACAATAAGGAAGAACTATCCTTTATGAGGAATATTTTGGAGGAGAATAATATCTTATTGAGAAAACCTAAGGGGAAGGTTATAATAGAGAGAACAAGGTATGGAATCTCTGGAATTAGGATAGTAAATTTAGGTAAACTGGTGGACGTCGATGAAAAAGCCGTAAGGGATTATATAGAGAGTTTTGGGATTAAATCAGCAATAGTGAAGATCATAGGTGAGGTTGCCTTAGATGATATAGAGAAATCCATGTTCGAAGCAGTTAGCTATAAGCCTACAGTAGTAATCTCTAAGGAAAGGTTTGATACTGGCGAGTTACCAATATTGAGTATTGATCATATAGATAAGTTACCTAAGCTTCTGTTTGAGATGTTAGAGGTGATCAGAATTTACACTAAGGAGCCTGGGGAAGAATCAACTAAGGATCCTTTGATACTTAAAAAAGGTTCCACTGTTCTAGACGTAGCAAGGAAACTACATTCATCACTGGCTGAAAATTTTAGATATGCCAGGGTTTGGGGAAGGTCGGTAAAGTTCCAGGGACAGAAAGTAGGTTCCTCACATGTTCTAGAAGATAAAGACATAGTTGAGATCCATGCAAAGTAGAATTTTCTATATAAATTTAAGTATAGGTTTATGAGAAAGTAACAATAGAATGAGTATATTTAATAGGCGTAATAACAAACAATCTCTCAACAATCAAGGCCCATCTAAAATTGAATTATTATTTTACAATTCCAGTATTATCAATGGTTTAGTTAAAAGCGTGGATATGAAAATCAAAAAAGCTGGTATAAGTCAAGATCCTCGCTTATTTGCATCTAGGCTATTTCTTGCTCTGATACTTTCAATTGCCATTTCAGCGCTATTAATAGCGTTTTCTATTAGGTTCTTTGAGCTATATAGATTGACATTGCTTACAAAATATTTGGCAGGGTTTTTAACATTGATAATATTCGGTGTAATAATACCGCCTGTTGTTTATTTGATGCAAATTCTTCAATTATCTCAATCAACTGAGAATAGAAGAATAGGTCTTGATAGTGAAGCTCCAGCATTCGCTGCAGTATTTAACGTTTTCTTAAGATCTGGTCTAAGTGCAAGATACGTTTTCGACTACTTATCTAAATCCACAGCAATGCGCTACGCTAGTCAAATCGCCTCATATGTCAATAAGAGAGTTAAATATCTAGGAGAAGGTGTAGAAAGCGCAATAGTGGAATCATTAAACTATTCACCTTCGAAAGTATTTAATGAGTTTTTAATAACTTACGTTACTGCTGTAAGAACCGGAGCTCCAGTTCTAGATACAATGGAAGCTAAGACTAAAGATATTCTAAAGAATATAGAAACTTTAGCTTCTACTGCAGCAGAAAACTTGTCCGGAATTGCTGAGGGTTTTGTAATTTGGCTTTCCTCCGGTTTCATAACATTCTTTCTGGTTTTATTGTTACAAGCAATATTTCCATCTCTCTTTGGTTCAGTCCCATTTCCTATAATGGCTATTTTCGCAATAATTATGATACCATTGATAAATCTACTATTCATATGGGTTGTAGATCAAACCCAATTTAGATTTCCAGAGAGGTCATTAAAAGCGTACAAGGTATTTTATATTACCTTCCCCTTAGGGATAGTTATATCATTTATCGTACTATATTTAATAAAGGACCCAATTCCTCTTCTTTTATACCTACTATTTTTGAATGGTGGTGTACAGCAAATACCATTATCCGTGTCAACATTTACAATAGGTCTATTAATAGCTGTCATACCTCCAGCAGTAATTGCAATTAGGGAATTGAGGGAAGGTACAGGATATGACGTCTATGTCGTTTCTTTTCTAAGGGCTGTTGCTGAGGGGCTTAGAGCCGGGTTAAATCCAGCTACTGTAGTTAAAAACTTAAAGGATTCCCCGGAAATGGGAAAGTTCAGAGATATACTGAATACCATTTACGCTTATTCTCTGTTAGGTGTCCCTATAAAGGACGCCTTTAAGATAGCCTCAGAGAGAATATTGGACTTTTCTAGTAGAGTTTCCTTAATTTCATTAGCGGATATGATAGAAATTGGTAGTTTGACACCAGAGACAGTTGAGTCATTAGCAGAACAAGTTGATGCTCAAATAAGGATAAGGAGAAACTATAACGCCAAAATAAGAGTGTTACTATATGCACCGTATATAGGAATTATTTTAGCCTTAGTAGCGTCTATCCTATTGGGTAACGCTATGTTTACTTTAATATCTCACCAATCTTATTCTTTATCTTATGGACCATTGTCCAATGCTACTGTGATCTTGCCCAAATCTCTCTATGTAATCTCTATTTCGGCACTCTTTAATTCGTTTTTGGCTGGATTGCTAGTAGGGAAATTAGGCTATGGCAAAACGGCAGCTGGTTTTATTCATTCGGCGATTTTAGTAGTTATAACTGCTATCTTAGTTGTCATATCATTACATATATCTCTAATACCTTCTATATCTCCTTCGTCAACATCTTTATAATCTAGATGGAGAAGTGATATATAATGAGTAAAATTTTTAAATCTCTCTTGCCAAAAGGCAAACCCACCGTTAAGCAATTGCCTATAGCAGAGTTGCCTATAACACTCTATCCAGTTAGCCCTTTTCCAGAAGAGGTAACTACAATTGTTGCAGACTACGAAGTGAATATACTAAGCTTAGCCCCAGAGGATGTCAAGTCCAATATAGTCCGAAATAATATAGAGTTAGTATTGCCGAATCCTCACATCTTTATTACCTTTGATGAAAGGAAGGGTATATACAAATACGTTTTATTGGAACCACCAGTAAATGATACCATTTACACCATGTATAATATATTCATAGAAGAGGTAGAGAGAGAATTACTTTCCAAAACACCCTCGCTTGACCTTGCGAAAATTATATTCGAACTTAATAAGAAAAGATCTAATCTTAATATCATCCAAGAGAAAAGGGGAGATATACACATACTAAGTACAAACGCAAGAGTTACGTTATATTACCTATTAAGGAACATGTTCGGATACAATGTATTAACTTCACTCGTTGCTGATAAGAACATTGAAGATATTTCCGTTTCTGGTCTGAATAATCCAGTTTATGTATATCATAGAAGTTACGAATACGTTCCAACTAACATTATGTTTACTAAGAACATGCAGATATCTCCGCAACTTAATATTACAATAGATGGTGAGGAGTTACTAGATCAATTAGTCCTAAGAATGCTCTCAACCACCGGTAAGTCAATTTCAGTTGCCGAACCGATACAAGATGGTATGTTACCAAATGGCGATAGGATTGCCGCAACATTCAGACGTGAAGTATCAGCAAGTGGTTCTTCAGTAGTGATACGAAGATTTAGTGAAAGGCCCATCACAATACTAGATTTAATCAATTCCAGCACCTTATCTCCAGAGTTGGCCGCATATCTATGGTATGGAATGGATCTGAGGATGAGTATCATGTCAATAGGAGTTACTGGTGCTGGAAAGACCACTTTGCTTAATGCAGTTCTGAATCTAGTTAAAGAGAGCATGAAGATTGTCTCTATAGAAGATATTCCGGAAATCAGATTAGCACATACTAATTGGGTTCAACTTTACGCTAGACCAGCATATGCAGGAGTAGGCAAAGAGATTTCATTAATGGATTTGCTAAAATTATCCCTCAGATATAGGCCAGATATAATAGTGGTAGGTGAGATAAGAGGACAAGAGGCTTACGTATTATTTCAAGCGATATCAACTGGACACGGTGGTGCTACGACATTCCACGCGTATAATACTGACTCTGTAATAAAGAGGCTTATGAATGAGCCCCTTAACATTCCACAAGAGTGGATACCTATGATGAACATAGTGATGACAATTAGGAGGTTACCAGTATATGTAGGCGAGAAGATCGTTCTAAGGAGACGTGTTGTGGCAGTCGATGAAATAGTTAGTTGGAATGATTATAGAAGGGTCTCGAGTTGGGATCCGAAAAGTGACACATTTACAATCAATCTTGACTCTGCCAGAGCATTAAAAAATAGAATAGAAGAAGCTGGACTTAGTATAGATGATGTTAAGAGAGAGATGGAGAGGAGAGCATTATTCCTAAAATTATTAGCGTCTTCCAGGGAGATAATACAGAGTGAGGAGAGTTATAAGCTTGTGAAGAACTATATAATAAAGTATAGTTTAAAGCCAGAAGAAGCCCTAAAAGAAGTTCAATCAATGGCCAAGACAAAAGCTATAGAATTAAAAGAATAATTGAAACCAAGATTAACAATAAAGATGAAATGGTGTTATTGAAAAGACTATTAACATATGCCATAATTGCGAGAATAACTCCCAATATTTTTATACTCAAGATTTCTTCTTCTTTTACAATGTGGTTTTTAGGAGTGACTTTCCATTTGAACCTTACTTTAAATACTCCTTGAACGTAACCTATAAGGGAAGCGATTACGGTTACAATCCCACTTCTATATTCATCCTTAGGTTTTATTAGAGTTATATAAATTCCATTTGAGACCAGTATTGGGATCAGTGAGCTAAAGACGTACAGATAGTTTATATTTAATGTAAACTGAAGGGAAATAACAATCAAAAATACTAATAGATATAAGGGGTACAATCCCCATTGTTGAGAATAAATAAATCCCTCAACTCCCTTTACTCCTAATTTAAACAGTCTCATGCTGTAGGCGAGCAATTCTCCAGAGCCATAAGCCCATCTTTTAATTTGGTTATATAAATCAGTTAGGGTATAAGGGGCTAAGGTATAAACTACAATATCATCAACATATTTCACTCTAATACCATTTAGAGCAAGTCTAATACCTAGCTCTAAATCTTCCGCTACACTATTTTCTTTCCATCCGCCTACTTTCCTTAAAATATCTCTCCTTATTGCAAATGCTGAACCATTTGCAAAAATTATTAGGCCTAACTTCTCTCTGGCCTTAAATAAGGCATTCATTACGAATTCATTAGTGTGAGAGTATATTTTTTGGACTGGTGTGACAGGATCTCTAACTTTTAGCCTAAACGCAGCAGCATCGTAACTAAGTTTAGAAATTTTACGTAAAAAGTTCTTTTCTACTCTGGCTTCAGCGTCAAGAAACACTAACAATTCCCCATCAGAAAGGTTAAAGGCAAAGTTTAGTGCTCCAGCTTTTCTTCCCATATTTTCTGGTCTCCTTATAATTACGAAATTCTCTGGAATTCTATCTACAACTTTCATAATTTTTTCAAAATTTTCTAACGAATCATCAGAAATTATTATAACTCTGTAAGGTCTGTAGTCCAATTCCGATAAATTATCGATTAACTCTTTTATCGTTCTCTCGTTCTCGTCCTTTATCGCGACTATTATATCTATTTTCTCATTAGACTTGTTTCTATCATTACCCAATACTTGTACTAAATTTTCATTGGAAACTTTATAGTAAAATGCTTGAAGAAGTATCCATAAAGATGTAATAGAGGAGGATATAAAAAGTAAAATTTCAAAAATTTCCCTTATCATCCTTGTTTCTTTCTGTCAATTGCTTTTTTAATTCTTTCCTTAGCCTCGGCTACGCCTCCCCATCCACTTATTTTTACCCATTTATTTGGTTCCAGTTCTTTATAGTGCTCAAAGAAATGTACAATCTTATTCCTTGTAGCCTCTGGAAGATCTTTAACATCGTTAATATTAGAAAATGAAGGGTCTGTCTTATTTCTTGGCACTGCTATTACCTTGGCGTCTTCACCTTCCTCATCCCTCATGTAAATCATTCCTATAGGTCTTGCTTCTATTACTGTACCCGGCATTAATGAGTAATTCCCTAGAACTAATACGTCTAAGGGATCCCCATCTTCTTCTAAAGTCTCTGGAATAAAACCATAATTAAATGGATATACCATTGACGTATATAACACTCTATCTACTTTAATAACCTCTCCCTCTTCATCATATTCGTATTTAATGTTTGAACCCATAGGTATTTCTATGAACACATTTACCTCATCTGGGGCTTTTTTCCCCGGACCTAACTTCATATCCTTTCACTGTTTATTATTTTGGAGTCAACTATTTAAACTATTCGTTATTTTAATAACCAGTTCTCTTATCTGATTCAAAGGCTCTATGGAAAGTAATTTATCTATTTCCTCTGCGTAACTTGAGATTATCTCATCAACATTAAATCCGATTCTCTTGTATCTTAATCCTTGTAAATATGTTGAAAGCCTATCTGATAACTTAGCTACTTTAGCCTCATTAGTCTTTAACTCCCTAAGTTCAAGGAAAAAATCCTTTCCTATCCCCAATTCGTCAAATGCCTCCACTTCAGCTTCCCTTTTATTAATTCTATTAGTAGCCCACTTTGGTAAATCTCCTAGTAAAGTCTCCCCTGCATCATGAAATAGGGCAATAACTGCACTATGTTCTGGATCGATTTCAACTCCTTTTCTCTTAAGCTCGGTGGAAAGTACATAGGCCAAGACTGACGCTTCGAAACTATGTGAAGCCACTGTTTCCCCCATTGCTGATGGGATCCCATTCTGCATCCAACCAGTTCTAACTAAATTTTTAGCGCCTTCTAACAATCTCTCCAGTTTCATCTTAAATTAAAATGAAGCTACAGCATTTTTAATAAGTTATCTAAAGTTTCTATCATCTCCTCCATATTTTTTGTCCAAAATCTAATCATTGCCTCCTTTCCCCTGGTACCTTTATCGTAAATTACATTAGGTATCCTAACGTATTCACCACTTATATACTCAATAATCCACTGCATCGTCTTTCCTTCTCCATGACTAGGTTCCAATTCCCTATTAATCTCAACAGTTTCATAGCCAATTTCCTTAAAACTCTCAACTATCTTATCGTCGTATCTAATGTTCATTAAGCAAGTACTATTCATTCCCTTGAGAATAATTGATAATAACATTCTGGCTGTATGGGTCGGATTTCCAAATACGACGGGATGACCAACAATTACCTTTTTATCCCACCTCCTTATTATTCTACCTCTAAATGTAGCAATGTCGTTTAGATCCCTAACGTATTCTGGTTTTATACTGTGTGCTAGATTCGATTGTACTTCAGGTATTAAAATCCAGAATTTCTCGTTATTTTCAGCAAAGTCTGCAAATCTTCTCATCTCCTCAACTACTTCATATTTCATAGACTTCTTCATGATCTCAATACTTACGTTAACTGGTCCTACACCTTTCCCTATATTAAGTCCATATTCTATTGGGGATTGAACAAAATCTCTTGCTTTCCTAAAGGCCAATTTTACATCCTTCGTCTTTATATATTCTGCAGTAAACGCAGTTGCAAATACGCTGCCAGTACCATGTGTGTCTTTTGCTTGTATCCTGTGATAACCTATCTTATATACTCCCTCTTCATTACACATGTAGTCGAAGCTAAAATCTCCCTTACTATGGCCTCCCTTAATTATTACGTGAGCAATATTGTAAGTTTCCCTTATCTTTTTACATGCAATAACTACATCACTTTCCTTTTCTACCTTAATACTGCTAATTGCAGATGCTTCTATTATGTTTGGTGTTATTACCTTAGCGATGGGTAAAATTATCTTCTTGTAATCTTCAACGTCTTTAATTAGTGGGGTTCCATCCTTTGCGTACAGTACTGGGTCTACTACTAAAAAAGAATCGTGTAATAATTCATTCACAACTTGAAACTGTTCTTTGGTATATATCATTCCCATCTTAACAGCTTCGACATTGAAATCATCAAGTAATGTTTCTATCTGTTTTTTAAGGAATTCAGAGCTAACAACATTAATATCTTTTATACCTTTTGTACTTTGAGCTGTTATTGCAGTAATTGCAAAAACTCCGTGAATTCCTAATACTTCAAAAACTCTTAGATCAGTCTCTCCTCCTGCTCCATTACCAGTATCTAATCCAGCTACGGTCATTCCAACTGGTTTAATCATTGCTTTTTCACTCTCGTATTTCCAGCTACTACCCAATATTCTCCATCATCTCTTATTTCCAATTTCCAAATTCCAGTACTATGTTTAACCAATTCCAATGTTTCTTTCACCGCATCTATGGCATCTTTTCTTCCCTTGCCTAGGGCCATTATAAGTAAGACATTCTCTCCAGGTTTCATGGACTCTATTACATGTATTATCTCAAGGTCAATCAAGTCACTATATTTCCTCTTCATTTCTTCTTTTATTTCTAGAAACCTCTTCCTGGTGTACTCTTCATAAGCTTCGTATCTCAGTTCTAAGACTTTGTGATTGTCTACTATACCTTTAACAAAACCTACATAAACAACTAAAGAGCCTGCTTCCGGAGGGGCTTTTTCTCTGAATTTCCTAATTTCCTCAAGTAAGTCGAACCTTTTCCCTATAATTAAATCTCCACCAGAAGGTGGTGGTAATAATGCTACCTCATCTCCATCTTTAATATTCTTAGTTGATGCTGAACCATTTACCAAAATTGAAACTTTTATCCCGTTTATTCCGTTTTTCAAGAAGTTTACTAATTCATTTCCGTACATTTTACCTAGTTGTTCAATGAGGCAGCCAACGTCTTCACACTCAGTTTCCAATACTTCATTCGACTTATGGGTTATATCTTTAATGAATGCAAAATAGAGAACTTTCACTTTTTTCATACACTCACCATTATTAATTTTTTAATCCTTAGTTAGTATGAGTGAAGACGAGATAATAGATTTAATATTCAATAATCAACGTGATATAAGGCAAGGTACAGCGATTAGGAAGGAAAACAATGAAGTTCTAAACAAATTAAATGAGATAGAGAAGCTTCTACAATATCTAATTAAGAGTAAAGAAAGAGGAGTTCAGCAAAACGGGAGTTTATGTGAACAAATTCTTTCATCAGCCTATGTTATTCTTGATGAGAGTATTGGAAACATAAGCAGAAATTACTATATAGTTGAGCTAGATAGTTCAAGAAAATTTATAACATTCAGAGATACAATAGAACTTCTCAACTTTTACTTTTCTCAAAATATAAATGAGCAAGATTTGGAAGATAAGCTTCCTAAAAGGCTTGTTCCGCTATTTAGATTCATGAGAAGAAATGGGTTAATATATTTTGGCTACGATGAGAAACGATATTTTATTGTTGATTATAAGTAAATAATATTATTTATTGTACTTTCGATCAAGTTTTCGTTTATAGATCTTTTTAAAGCTTCCTTTAGTACGTTCAGAAAGTCGTTAGTTTTAACTAAATCTTTTACAGAATAATCTAATTTATTGGACTTTGCAATTTCGTCACGTAAAATATTTATTTCATTACTAAAATTATAACTTGAGAGATAATCAGTATATGTTGAAATTTTCTGCTTTAGTAATGGTCTATCTTGTGATAGTTTGGATAAGAATTCTTTTACTTCAGGCTTAGAGCCCATTTTGCGTATAAGCTCACTGCTAATATGTTTAGAGATAATTGGAATAGTCAACAATAAGAAGTATTGGCTACCTCCTAAACTCCACATGACTACTTTTTCAGCAACTTCATCCTCAGAAGCCATTAAACCACTCACTACAGCTTTCACTAGCAAATCGAATATTATATTCTCATCTATCATGACTTTTTCTTCTTTAACTACTACCTCTTTTTTCTTTAGGAATAGACTGTATACTGATGTTGTTCCAAATTTCCAAGTAGAAAATGGACATACGGTCAAGAAGGCTTTTCTAGTAGATTTAAGTGGGCTACCTTTATAAGATGTTAAGAATAAGCCTGCACATTCATTATATGGTGAATTATATCCAAACTTCTTTGCCCAGCACCCTAAATGTATCTCCTTATCCTTTAGTTCATTTTTAATAACTTCATACGCAAATATTCCCTTCTGTTCACTGAACTTATTATAAATATACAATCCCTCCGGGCATAGAAAATAAATATCAGCAGCATTTTGTTCAATTCTTAATCTATTTATCTTCTCAACACTATTTTTCACACCTTCTAGATTCCCCGCTAGGTAATCGTTAAAACCGCAACAAATTCCAGTAACTAGTTTTACTCTAGGAGATAGCTCTTGAGGCAGCTTGTCTCCATTAGTTAAGAGGTAATTTAGGAATCCCTCTAGTCCTAATGGATCGTATTTTGCTGCACAACCTACAAATAATAAGAAGACTGGTCTATTCCTATATTTGGAGAGCAAACTGTTTTCCAGTTCGTAAATATCTCTCGGCACTTCATCTATTTCCAGTTCTACTGTTTCCTTATTTTCATTAAATTGCGGTAAAGTTTCCATTAGATTTGAAATGTTTATTCCTACCGGGCAAGCTTCTTGACAAGAAGCACATCCAAAACAGAATTCAAAATTAGTCTCACCAGTCAATAATCTATTGAATCTTCCTAAAGGCGAATAAATGATGCTATTGGTAGTGTTGTAGGCAAGACAACTGTCCAAACATAATGAACAATTTATACATTTAGATGCTTCAATTACTATGTTTTTATTTATTCTCCTGGATCTAACTCTTATTTCATATTTTTTAAAGTTTTTTAATATATCTTTATGGATTTCCTCGTATTCTTTCAAATAGGGGAACGGAACCACGTCTGGATTTCTTCTCAGATATTCGAAAAGTTCTGTTAATCTGGTTTCCTCTAAACTTCCTATTAGAACTTTATATCTCTCTGGTGAGTTATAGTTGATTATATATCCTATTTTAAAATCAAAATTAAATTCTACATTTTTGTCATAATTAGCCATCAATACTATAGGTACGTAATTTCTCTTGAATATATTATGTATCTCTATACTCAGACTTTTTATCAAATTGTTTGTAGATACTGATTTAAAATTCTCATTAATAATCTTATTGTAGAACGAGGGTATGTAATACCTTACACTATCTTTGTATATTAGCGCAGACCAAGCGAAGTTATTTTCACTTTCAGTCTCTAACAGTTCTGGATATTTTACAGCTAGAATTCTTACTACTTTGTAGTCAACTAGCTCATTTATAGTCTTTTTACCCTTCGTAAATCCGAATTTATAACTACCAAACCCCGACCCATTTAATACAGTGAAGCCTCCTACTGTGCCTTTTAAATATAATGGAAAAATTGCTGGAAAATAATTAATTTTCGAAAGCTCATCTATTAATTTATCGAAAGTTATTCCTGCAGGTACTTCAAATATTTTAAATATATTCTTACCTTCAACTTCTCTGAATACGCTACCATCATCAAATCTATCCGGAGCGCGTATGATTTTCGGATTAGCATATTTTAATACGTTACCATATAAACCGGTTAATCTACCAACCACCAATTCATTTTTATCTCTACTTTCGATCTTTTTTACATCATAGCCTCCTATCACGGCTCTGCTGAATATTGATGCGTCTAAAATCACAACTGCTCTTAGTAAAAATTATTAATAACAATTTTATAGTTTTAGGCGTGGAGATTAAAGTACCAGTTTCTATTTCTGGTATGTGGTACCCAGTAATAGATAGAGAGAATTTGTTTGAATCTGGATCTATAGGGTTGACCTTAACATTAGAACCGTACATAACTGCTGAAATTAGAGGTGGAAGTGGGATAGAATTTAACGGGATAGAGATAAAACTTCCCAATTACGATATATTAAAGAAAAAATTAGGAGAATATAGGTTATCTGTATATTCTGAAGTACCATTAGGTTACGGCTATGGCTTAAGTGGGGCTATAAGCCTGGCGTATGCCCTAGGAGTTAAGGAATTAGCACCAATAAGTGAGAAGGATGCAGTTAATGTAGCCCATTTAAGTGATGTTATAGCCGGAAATGGATTAGGGGATGTAATAGCACAGTATTATGGTGGAGGTTTAGTTTATAGGAAGAAGGCAGGAGGGTTGGGTTATGGCGAGGTTGAGATAATAAATATGGATTGGTCACAATATCCAATCTTCTCTCAACCTATTAGCCATCTTCCAACCAAGAGTATTATAAAGAGGTCAGAAATAGCCCTTAAGCTCATAGATGAATTTCTCAAAAATCCGTCTCCGTTGAAATTTATCGAGGTTGCACAAAAGTTTACAAGTAGTTTGGGTTTTAACTCAGAATATCCTTATTCATATAGGAAGAAGGGGATAATTGTTAAAATCTTTGATCCAGAGTATGGAGTATGGATAAAGCACAAGATAGCAAGTCGTGGAGCATACGTGACATAATACCAGAAAATCATCCTAGAAGGGAATCCCTATTAATCAGAGAAAAACTGATTGAAGCGATGGGAAAAAGCATTCTTGTTCCTCAAGGGTTAATAGCACATGGAAGGGGAGAATGTTTCGACTACTTAATAGGAGAGAAGACTCAGAATTTCGCTGAAAAGGCTATAGAAGCTGCAGCAGCTACCCTACTCTTAGCTAAAACACCCGTTATTTCCATAAACGGAAATATGGCTGCATTAGTCCCAGAAGGTCTAGTAAGATTGGCAGAGGAGACAAATGCCAAACTCGAAGTTAATTTATTCTATAGGGATGAAAGAAGAGAAAAAGTAATAGCTGAAGTACTTTATAAGGCAAATGCAAAGGAAGTTTTAGGAGTAGGTGAGGATGCTTCGACGGTAATACCTGAATTATTTAGTCAAAGAAGAAGAGTAAGTCCAAAAGGTATTTACATAGCTGATGTAGTATTATTGGGTTTAGAAGATGGAGATAGAACAGAGGCATTAGTCAAAATGGGTAAGAAAGTTATAGCAATAGATATCAATCCGTTATCGAGAACTTCTAGGACTGCTACAATAACTATTGTGGACAATATAATTAGGGCTGTTCCCAGACTAGTAGAGAAGGCGAAAGAATTGAAGTCTAAGAATAAAGAAGAGTTAGAACAAATAGTCTTAAACTATAATAATAAAAATGTTCTAGCTGAATCGCTGAAATTCATAGCTAACAGATTAACTCAACTTTCTCTTTCCTTATAATGCTGTTTTTCAGGGAACTTATTATTTTTCACGTCAATTATGTACTGATTTATTGCGTTAGAAATGATTTCTTTCAGATTTACATATGATTTAGCGAAGTAAGGAGTAAACTCAGATAGCCCTAGTAAGTCGTTTATCACTAATACTTGGCCATCACAATATGGACCAGCCCCTATACAGATTGTAGGTATGTTCAATTTTTCCGTAATTCTTTTAGCTATATCCACGTAAGTATTTTCTATAACTAATGAAAATACTCCCGCATCTTCTAGTTCTAAACTATCCTTTATCAATTGATCCTCTTCTTGTTTAGTTTTTCCGATGGTTCTAAATCCTCCTAGTCTTAGAAACCTTTGAGGAGTTAAACCAATATGCCCCATAACAGGTATTCCAGCCTTTACAATTGCTTTAACAGTGTCTTTCATTTCCTCCCCACCTTCTAGTTTTATCGCGTCACTGCCAGCCTTTACTAAAAGTCCTGCATTCTTTACTGCACTTTTTGTGTCTATCTCATAACTTAAAAAGGGCATATCTGCAACTATTAACTGAGGTGGATTTGCTCTTGCTACTGCTCTTGTGTGGGAGATCATGTCTCTCATGGTTACGTTGAGCGTATTTGGATATCCTAGTACAACCATTCCTAGGGAGTCTCCTACAAGTATGGAGTCCAGTCCAGTATTAGATATTATCTTCGCCGTTGGGTAATCGTATGCTGTTAACATTGTAATTTTCTCCTTCGTTGATTTCTTCTTTATGAAGTCCCTTATTGTCACCTTTTTCATTGTTAATTCTAGAGCTTATTCTCTTAGCTAAATTTATAATTTTTTTCAACTTTTCAGCAATCTCAAAGGTTTCTTCATGTCGAGAAGCCTTATAATACAATTTGACTATTAACGGTAAAATCTCAAATGAAAATTTCATAAAATTTTTCTTATCTAAGTCAAGTAGTTTAGGTTTCTTTAATAAGAATAGTAATTTTTTCTCTACCTCCTTTGGGTTTAAGCTATTATATTGAATAATTATAAGAGAAATTTCAGGATCTTCCTCGCTGTTATTGATTTCACCATTAAGCGCTAGCTTAGTCTGCTCAATGTCTATGAATTTCCACCAATGTTGATTAGCAGACTTATAAGTGGTCTCGATTATGCCGAAATCCTTCTCCAACGCTCTCAATATCATTCTAGGGTCATAGTTAACTCCAAATTCCCCTAGTTTTTCAACTAATTGCTTATAGCTGAAGTCTCCAAGCTCCCTATTTTCATTCTCCTCAGTAATTTCTATTATAGCCTTTAAGACATATTTAGCCTTGTCGCCATATTTGAGCAAAGCCTCTAATGTTCTGTCCTTGACTGTGCCAATCATTTTATATATTATCTCGAAAGCATATAATAAGTTCCTTAGCCATAATAGCATAAGTATGACAGAAAAACAATTTGCTGTTAGTGTTACCAATTTGCGAAAGAGAATTGGAAATAAGGATATACTTAAGGGGTTATCATTTAATGTGGAGAACGGAGAGGTTTTTGGGATAGTGGGGCCCAATGGAGCCGGAAAAACAACTACACTAAGAATATTGTCAGGTATTATTAAAAATTTTGAAGGATATGTAAAAATCTTCGGCCTTACTCCGGTTGAGGCAAAACAAAAGGGATATATTTCGTATATGCCAGAAGACGCTTTCCCGTATGAGAAGCTAACTGGCTACGAAAATTTAGATTTCTATGCTGAGCTATACGCTAAAGGTGACAAGCAGTTAAAGGAAAAATACTTAAAACTAGGTGTTGAGATTTCCAATTTAGGTAAGAGGATTTACGATAAGACCGCTGAGTATAGTAGAGGTATGAAAAGAAGGCTTATTATAGCAAGAACCTTAATGGTAATGCCTAAACTTTCAGTTCTGGATGAACCAACTTTAGCCCTAGACGTGGAGTCTGCAGTAAGGATAAGGAATATAATTTTAGATATGGCAAGAAGATATAACATGACAATAATACTCTCTTCACACAATATGTTAGAGGTTGAATACTTATGTGATAGAATTACTCTGATTAACGACGGAAGAGTAGTTGCTAGTGGAAAGCCCGAAGAAATAGTCAAAAACACTAATTCCAAGAATTTGGAAGAAGCTTTCATAAAACTCGTATTCGGTGATCAGTGATGCTGAAGACAATGATAAAGAAAGAGATAATGGATTTAAGAAGGGATAGAAAGCTACTACTTGGGGCTATAATTCTTCCTCTTATATTATTACCGCTAATTGGTATCATACTTTACGCTTCTATAGCTGTATCTCCACCCGTTATCGAAATAGTAAACCATAACCAATCAAACTTACCCTACGTTCAAGCCGTTTCACACTACATTACTCAAAACGGAGGAACAGTAATTTACAATGATTCGAATGCAAGTATAATACCTGATGTTGTAATAATATTCCCTAATGACTTCAATATAAATGCTAGCAATATCTCAAAACAAGCCTCTGTGTATGTAAAGATTCTAATTTCCTCTAATCAAGAAGCTTCGAATTTAGTTAATAACGCATTAGGCTATTTGTCCTATAGTCTAGTTTACAGTAGGACTGAATTCTTGATAAATTCTTCTAATTTACAGCGTGTTGTTAATCCTAGTGATATTCTAAGACCTCTATTGGTTAAAAATTACGTAGTTACTATAACTGGTAAAAATGCTCCACAGTCCCAAGCAAACCTAAGTGAAATAGCTAGGATAATAACTCTAGTCCTTTTCCCTAGTGCTACTCCAGTAATATTTTACGTCACAGATGGGATAGTTGGCGAAAAGGAAAGAAGAACTTTAGAATCTTTACTGGCTTCACCGATATCAATAAACTCCTTCATATTCTCTAAGGTAATCATTGCTATAATCTTAGGAGTTCTCTCATCATTAGGTGACATTCTGGGAGTAGTATTATTTTCCTCCTTAATGTCGTTCACATTTGGTTTACCGCTATCCCTTAGTACATCATTTATTCTAATTGTTGTACTAGCCTACCTACTAGCTGTATTACTAACTGCAGCGTTAAGTGTAGTTTTACTTCTAGCTTTAGGAGGATCTATGCGTAACATGCAAGTGATAAACTTTCTCATTTTATCGTTTGGCCTAATTGCGTCCTTTTCTGCCCTATTTATAAATGTCGCGAATTTGCAGTTCCCACTTAATCTAATATTGCTAATACCTTATGAACAATTAAGTTTATCATTACTTTACTTTGTTTCCGGTTCTACTTTTATTTCATTATCACTTCTATCAGGCGTGTTGATAGTCTCTGTGATAATTTTGTTAGTATCCTCAAGGCTATTTAATTCGGAAAGATTACTGCTAAAGTAAACCTTTAAATATTGAGTCGTAATTAATATTTTATGGCAGAAGTTGTAAGAGCCTACATTCTCGTATCTACTACTGTTGGTAAGGAAATGGAAGTAGCGGATATGGCTAAAAAAGTATCTGGTGTTATAAGAGCAGATCCAGTTTATGGTGAATATGATGTGGTAGTAGAAGTAGAAGCTAAGTCATCTGATGATTTAAAGAAAGTAATATATGAGATAAGAAGGAATCCTAACATAATAAGGACCGTGACTTTAATAGTAATGTAATTTTTTCTCATCTATTAATTATCTTCGTGTATTTTCATTCTATTAGGAATATACGATAGGTCAGTCTTTTAATTTTTCCACACTAATTTCAGTTCGTCCCTGCCACATCACTTGATAATCATAAAATCCGGGGGTGACCCTCCTGCGATCATTTTACCCCGGTACTCGGGGATTGGTCTGAAATCACGCAGGCCAATAAAAATTAGTTAAGGATAGATTAAATTTTTTACATCTGAAAGCCTCACCCTTATCGGTAGACCCAAAATCATATTACAAATATAAATTCAACATTAAACCTCATATTTTTTCTTAATAAATAAAAGAATATATTTTATTATACTCATAATCAAGAGCATTAAGAATAATGTATTAAATAATCAATGTAAATAAAACAGATTCTATCGTACACATCCCATCATTTTCTAATATTATAATAATATTCCTCAGTTAATTGTGTGGAAATATAAAAAATCTAATATGGTACTTGGAAATTTATAAAAATTATCATATAATTATCTAACTAATTACATTAAATCGTTACGAACTACTAATAATGAATAAAAATTATTTTTACTAATTAGATTTTGGGTCTACCGTTATAGCGGGGATGAAGTGCTTTGTTGATCTCTTCAATTTATTTCATAAGCATGATATGATGCACTGAGAATTTTTCAGTAATTAATATTTATTTCAACGTTATTCGCAAGCTCACACCCTAATACCCGGAGCTCTACCAACTAAAGAATTAGCCAAGTGGACCATCCATGCATAAGCCCAGAACTTGAGCTTAGCCTCAACCACTTGTCCTAAAAAACTTGTAGCCCTAACAGATTCCCCAAAAGTACGCTTCACAGCAGAGAATAAGGACTCAATCCTCCACCTAACACCGTAACCCCTCTCCTCCCTCCAACGATTATAACCCAACCTCTTGAACTCCCTTACAGCCTTTCTCCTAGCAGGATGACCGCGTCTAGTGGAGGCGTTCTTCCTAGGTGGGACAACAACCTCAACCCCAGTCTTGTAAACCTCATTAGCATCATAAGCTTTATCTCCATAAAACTTCTTGACCTTCTTTCCCTTATCTTGTAAATCCTTAACCGTCTTAACTGCAGTCTCAACCTCGTTGCTGGTTACTTCAGCGTTTATTACGTTGAATTGGTCCTTATCCATTACTATTTCGATCTTGAGGAATTTTGAGTCCTTGGTTTTACCCCATTTTGCTATAATGTATTGTCCTCCCTTGTTTGTGCTTATTCCCGTTGCGTCTGCTATTACTTCAAGTTGGTCATTTGCCTCTGGGAATTTTATGTTCATGTTTCTTACTCTTTCCCATATTGTTGAGTAGTCTAGGCTTGTTGGGATGATTTTCAGTCTTTCTAATGCTCTCAATACTCCTTCTATGGCCCTATAAGGTAGGAACAAGTGCAGGAACGCTAGGAAGTCGTTGAACTCCTTTGGCGCCTTGTAGGTTTTCTTGGCATTCCTATTCTCTTCTGCTAGTAATTCCCACCAGTGTTGGAAGACGTAGAAGGGGAACATTAGCTCGTATCTAGTTATAACGTTCTCGTCGTACTTGCTCCAATCCCTCTTGTACTTACTCTTTCCCATGAGTAATACTCGGTATAATTATTTATAAATTTTTGTATAATTCTGAAGTAACCCACAAAGCAGGGATGAAGAAAAAGTTTATAAGTAAGATAATATAGGCTGAATTCTTTTTCACGTTAATAGAGATCTTTTTATATTTGAGTATGGTAAAATTTTATTTATCAAGGATGATCTCTCACGCCGATGTGGGTTATGCCCAAAAGGGTGGGAGTAAAAATTATGGAGATGTGAGCCCCGTGCCGTTGGGCTCAAATGAGTCCCATGACCCATCTACTGTTAAGTTTGGTAGGTGGTTGAGGGCTAAGTCCCTACACTCGATCATGATTGAAGATAAAATGAGTGAAATGAAAGTGTAGGGACAAACGGGATCTCTGTCTACCTCTACTACCTCCCAAATTAGAGATGTAATTCCGAATCAATGGGAGAACTTATGATCCACTAAAGGAACCTTCACAGGATGGAGAGGAGATCAGCTTTGATTACTATCCACTACCTCTACTTGTTCCTCTTCCTCATCTTTCTCCTCTTCTAATATCTGCAACTTCTTTAATACCTCCACTAATAATGAATCTAACTGCGCAACTTTAGCCTCTAAAAAGGCTATACTCTCATCATACTTAGCGTTCTCCTTTTTCTCTTCATTCTCTTCATTCCTCTCAAAGTCTCCTTCAAGTCCTTTCTTTATAAACAATTTGACTAAATCAGTCATTTGAATTCCTAATTCATCAGCCTTCTGTTTAAGTTCGTCATACATCCACTCTGGTAACGATAAATGTATAGTAGGCATCTCTGTACACTCCTCTAAATATTAATATTGAAGTGGGAGTATATTAATCTTTATTTTCTATTATATATTCCTCTTTATGGAAGAATCCGGGAATACTGATCCAGAGAATACTTAAACCTTACTGATGACAAGTTTATATATGATAAAAGATGAGAGTTGTAACATTTAAGGTAGAAGAAGACCTATTAGAGTTATTGGATAGATACGCTATAAAATACGGTTTAAATAGATCAGAAGCAATAAGGAAAGCAATAGAAAAGATGGTAAGAGATGAGTTATCTAAGGAGAGAGTCCCAGTAGCGAGGGTTGAAAAGATAAAGCTCTAGTAGGATATAATATACACTAGTTTCTTGTTCTCTTCTATCTTTTCATCTATAAGATTGTTTTTCAGATCTATTCCTCTTACCTCATATTTTATATTAGATAAGAACTCTTCTGGAGGGTCTAAAGGCATGTAATGTCCTTTAATCCAATAGTGTATTGGGATTATAATTTTAGGTGAAACTTTATCAATTATCTCTAGTGCTTCCTTGTAATTTATAGTTATTACTCCACCTATGGGTATTAAAAGGACATTCGCTCCATATAATTCCTTATAAATACTTTCGTCTGGAAGGTGACCTATATCTCCAAGATGGACAATCTTCTCACCGTCATTCTTTTGTATCACATATATACTATTTTGTCCTCTTAATTTACCGTTATACTTATCATGGTAACTCTTTATTCCCTTTATGGTGTAATTAACGTAATTTAAAGAGCCATAGAAGTTCATTTTGAGATCCTTGTATTCGAAAATTTGGTATGCGTTATGATCGTAATGATCGTGTGTTATTAAGATTAGATCTACCTTTTTTATATCTGGCTTAGGTAAACCAATACTTCCCCCATCATGCGGGTCAATTAATATTTTATCATCAATTAAAACACAAGAATGCCCAAAATATTTTAGTACCATAAGATCGTTTAAGAATTCATCAATTTAAGTGCAATGTTTTTCGCATCTTCCACTGTTACCTTATTACCAGATTCAGCTAATTTCTTAATCTCAGCTAGGACTATCTTTAATTTATCTTCAGATAGGTATATTCCTTGTTCTTCTAATAATCTCCTTAAGCCATGTATCCCACTGTGCTTGCCTAATGCCAATCTTCTGAAATTACCTACTTCTTCTGGCGAAATTGGCTCATATGTGAAGGGGTTTTCTATTACTCCATGAACGTGTATCCCAGATTCGTGACCAAAGGCATTATCTCCAACAATTGCCTTGAAATAGGGCACTGGTATGCCAGTCATTTCAGCCACAAACCTACTTACCTCATACAATTTCCAAGTTTTTACATTTGTCTCATAATTTAGTAATTTCTTTATTCCCATTACTACTTCTTCTAGTGATGCATTCCCAGCTCTCTCACCTATACCATTTACAGTAACGTGAGCTTGTCTAGCACCAGCGTATACACCAGCTAATGAATTCGCTGTTGCTAAGCCGAAGTCGTTATGGCAGTGAACACTCACTATTATTCTCTCACCTACGAAGTTTACAATTTTCTTTATCATATCATAATACTTGAAAGGATGCATAGTCCCTACTGTGTCTGGTATATTTATCCTTTCTGCCCCTGCTTCTATTGCAGTTCTAATTGCTGTGAACAAGAAGTCCTCTTCAGTTCTTGTTGCGTCCTCTGGGCTAAATTCCACTATCATACCGTGATCTTTTGCGTATTTCACGCTTTCATAGATCTTATTTAGAACTTCCTCTTTTGTCATCTTTAATTTATATTTCATGTGCAATTCTGAAGTGGCTATGAATAAGTGTATACTTGAGATTCCAGTACTTATTGTCTTATCTATATCGTTTTTATTGGATCTAGATAATCCAATTACTTCTACTTGATCCCCTACCTCTTCGAAAATCTTTTTAGTAGCTATGAATTCTCCTTCTGAAGATGCAGGAAAACCTGCTTCAATTACATCAACACCTAGATCTGCTAAATTTCTAGCTATCATTATTTTTTGCTCTATTGTTAGATCTATACCGGGAGCTTGCTCACCATCTCTTAAAGTAGTATCAAATATCCTAATTTTTTTAGGCGTAGAGAATACTCATACCTCGTACGCACCATGATAACTTCGGTATAATGCTATTTAAAACTTACTATTCATCATAATTTAAAACTTGTTCAATTATCATTCTGGCTATTTCTAACTTTTTTCTTTTTATCATCGAAGCTGGTACGTCTCTCTTATAGTATGGTTTAGAGTATTTTCCAATAATTCCGGATTCAAAATCCATGGCATATAATCTTATTTTCCTAGCTCCCATGTACTTTGCTAAAACTACGGCCCTATCTCCGTCAGTGAACCCACCATACAGTCTTAAACGACCAAAAGGCATCACTTGTGAATTCGGAATTACCTTATCCATCTCCTTGACCTTAGGTAGTAAACTGATATTATCACCATGAGCCAACACTAGGTATATTGGGTTTTTATGGAAAGTTTGAAGACCATCCAAATCAGTTACCACAATATCAGGGATAACTCCTATATTTATGAGATAGTTTGTGGCACCATCCGCAGCTATTATAACGTCCTCTTCAATCTTATTTATTTTATCCAACTGAGGACTTGCTCCAACTACCGCAATTTCCCTTCCCTTAATTATGTCTCTCAATTCAGACTCATCGTACTCCTTCGTTACTAGATAGTTTAGTATTGATGCAGAAATATAGTCATCCCTTTCTTTAAATCCGAACCAACTCCTTACTATTTTATAAAAGTTCAACCATCCGAACGTACTATAAAGTAAATTATATCACCTTCCTCTTTAATTATGTCAATGTTGTATTTACCTTTTATTGTCTCGAAATATGGATTTTTTAAATTTATCTTAAATATTACATTATTATGAAGCAAGTACTCAATTGCCTCTAATGGATCATTCGAACATGTGTAGGAGTCTAGATCAATCGTGATATTCATCATATATTCCCTCAACCTCTTCTAGAATTTTCGTAATTTCGTCAACCAACATTTCCGCTTCCTTATTCCTTATTATTACAGTTGGAGTTTTCAAAGAGGACTCGTTTATCAAGGTTATTGGTATTAGTTTTAGTTCGAGATCCCTTAATTTCTTCTCTATATTACTTTCATCATTAAGCATTATTGTAGTATTCCAAAGGAGTTCATATCTAAATATATCCTTTAAAGCCAATAACACTCTAGCTAAATTTTCTATAGTATCTAAGCTTCTTACCACAGTGTAGTAAAGATCTCCATCCTCAAAGGCTATTTGTGCCTCTTTTAACGTTCTTCTAGCCCTGAGCAAATATTCAGCAGCTACTAGACTTTTATCCATTTTTCTCATCCTCTGAAGAATATAGTACTTTTCCATGATTATTTAGATACTCAATTATTGGTATTTCGTATTCCAATTCCTTAGGAGATAATATTAATCCGTAGATTTTAGGTAAATCTCCATGGCTTAAGATAAAATTCTTCGTACTCTCCTTATTCTTTACCTTATTGTAGAAGAACGAAAATATTTCACCCCTAGCATAGAGTGAGATTTTGGAGACTTTATCTAACACTAATAAATAAATTACCTCCTCAGTTTCATCAAATTTTTCAAAAGATTTTCCACCAACTATAATCTTTTTCACGTAATCCCCGTACCATTCTATAAAAAGAGAGGATAAGTCCTCAATTACACTTAGAAGTAACTTCATGTTTAATAGTTAGTTACTCAATATAAAAAATTATGAATGAGAATGCCGAAAGTTACTTGAAGGAGCGAATTAGTATCACTTTACCAATTCTAAACATATCTGTACCTTGTAATACTACTTGTATTATGACGAGTAAGTATAAACATCTTCTCTCAATAGAGAATTTCAAGGCACAATTAGAAATATTAGATAGTCTTATTAATTTAATTGAAGATAAAATATACACGCTAAGATATGAGATCGAGGATAAGTTCTCTCACTATAAGGCTAACATTAATATAGATAATTTAGTATATGCGATTTACAAGATGATTGAGGAGGGTGGAAATATGGTCCTAGGCGAAAAGATATATTTCGGAAATAAGGAAGTAGCTTACGGTGATTATACTGTTTTAATAGGCTTCCACAGTCTTGTTGAAAAGATTGTAAAGACTGATTCTAACATTAGATCATTATGTGATGAGATAAGATATTTAAGCGAGTCCACATGGGAACATTTTGACAAGAATATAAGGGGGTCTTTAAATGAAAGTTAGAGTTGGTATTGAAGGAATCACAATGGATTCGGCTCATTATACCTTATCGTCATATGCTGATAGCCAAATTCATGGTCATACGTACATTATTAATGTGGAAGTTGAGGGTGAAGTCAATGAGAAATCTGGATTTGTAGTAGACTTTAACTTACTTAAAAAGATGGTTAGAGAGGTAATACAAGAGTGGGATCATAAACTTATCATACCTAAGGTTGACTTAGATAAGTCGAGGTTTGAAGGTCCGTTCAGGGTGGATTACAAGGTAATAGATGCTCCATTTCCTACTGCTGAGTATATAGGTATTGAAATAGCAAAGGACATATATCTAAAACTGAATAAAAAGTACAGAATACTTTTAAAGATATATGAGGGAAAGGACTCTTATGCAATTATAGAGTATCCATAGTCAATAGATCTTTTGTCAATTAGGAGGAGAAAATTAGAAAGCGTAAGCCTATGTTGTCAATCCACCTACATTCTTTAGATTCCTTTCTTTTCTTGAAACAGAGAATGGAATTATCGTCAAATCTAAAACACCATTCTTTACCCTGCTCAAGTTGCTTAAATAGCTGATTTATATTTTTCACACTCTCTTCTTCTCCATTGCACAAATATCCGTAGATCTCATATCTTTTTATGATCAGGTCATTATCAAATACAAATACCCCACCAAATATTGCGGGATAGCATAACTTCTTGTCCCTATTCCCGCATGCAATATCTATCCTAAAAGATTTAGATAGTTTTAAGAGAAAGTCCTTTACATCTTCATCTGCATTCTTGAGCGTAATTATTGGGGGAATTACACTGAAGACAAACGTAATATTATCGATCTCTTTTCTTATCATGCTCGGTATGGAAATTATCATTAATTATCTTTTTGAATAATGGTTTGTCCTGGATATAATTTTTATCGAGTTGGTACGCAATTTCAGCCTTTGCTAGTTCATATCCTATATATACTGCATGCTCTTTGCTAATATCCTTAACTCTTCTAATTAATTCTCTACCGATACTAAGTCCATTTTTCCCTTTTATTGTTACCTTGTTTTTACCTATCCATTTTACTCCAAATCCGTCTTCGCTCACGAAAATTTTAGCGAATCCACTTTTGTCCATTTCTGGCTCTATATACTCATTAACAATTACGTCAGCGCCAAAATTCTCCCTAAATATTCTCTTATCCTTAAGTACGAGCAAATCTATGCCTATATCTTTAGGAAGCCTATTTTCCTTCAAAGCTATACTTATCATTTTCGTAGCTTGTGATAATTCCCAACTGCTCCACTTCGTTTTACCCTTTTCCATAATTAGCAAGTTAGAAACTCCCAACTCTCCAGCAATAGCAGAGAGAAGTGCGTTAACTCCCAAACTATCCGCATCAATGAGTTCAGTTACGTTAAGAATTCCCATTAAAATCGGTATATCTTGTAACTTTTCCCTCACGTACTTATACTCAATTATACTATTTACTAACCCTCTTAGAGGTGGTGACAACACTGGATCTGCTATTAACTTATCGAATCCCTTCTGTTTAGCTTTTCTAACTAGATCAACAGTTATCTCTCCTCTATTTTCAGTATTGAATGGGGCTACAACAAATGCTGCTTCTCTCCTAATTTCCTCAAGTTCCTCCAAGTTAGTTTCATTTAAGTTAAATACGAATGAAGCTCCAGCTCTTACACCCTCTTTTAATTCCCTAGGCGATTCAGCATCTATTCCAACAACATGTCCGTAATCCACCAATTGTTTAACCTTGTTTTTGACTTCATCCAAATCGTAGTGGCCTACCGGAAGACCTAATACTACTACATTAATGTTTCTCCTTAGTCTCTCTAATTTCTCGAATTCTTGCTTATTATCTATTTCCAAAAATATTCTGAAAGGAGGCGGATAATTTGTAATCTTCACCCCATTTATTTCGAAAGAAATCTTAGCCTCTTCTTCTATTTTTCTTAGCTTCTCCTCTATGTTGTCCATTTTACCTATAATCTTATCAGCGGGTTCTGTTGTAGAGAGTTGTACTCCATTTTTTAAGGCCTCAATTACCCTAGGTAGATCCCAAGCTTCCTCTGTTCCTTTGAACGTTTTCACTCCCGTAACTTCTTCAACAATTTTAGCGTCGCCATATACCATACCAGGTAAAAGTATGTAATCTACATCATATTTCGTCTGCTTCAAGTTCTCTGCTATAAACTTTGTACTCATTAGTGAGGCAACGGGATAGTTAAGTACTTTAATCTCGACCTTGGTATCTTTAATGTTCTTAGCAACTTCAGAAAGTATTGGTGCAGCTAGAGTTCCAGTTACTACTAATACTTTCACACATTTATTCTAGTTTTTACGGTATTTAATTTCACGTTTTTAGAATCGTTGAACAAAACTCTTAAAATTCGCTTACCAAATATAGTATAGCTATGAGTCTTCTACCAAGAACTGCAAGTGTAAAACCGGGAGAGAGGTTCGATGTTATAATTGTTGGACTAGGTCCTGCCGCTTATGGCGCTGCATTATATACTGCTAGATATATGCTAAAGACTCTAGTTATAGGAGAAACTCCAGGTGGGCAGTTAACTGAAGCGAGTATAGTTGATGATTATCTTGGCTTAATAGAAATTCAAGCGAGCGATATGATAAAGGTATTTAATAAACACATAGAGAAGTATGAGGTACCCGTCTTGTTGGATATTGTGGAGAAAATTGAAAATAGTGGGGACGGATTTGTAGTGAAAACCAAGAGAAAAGGTGAGTTTAAGGCTGATAGCGTTATCTTAGGGATAGGAGTAAAGAGAAGAAAGTTAGGTGTACTTGGAGAACAAGAGTTTGTAGGAAAGGGTATATCGTACTGCTCAGTCTGCGATGCCCCATTATTTAAGAACAGAGTCGTTGCAGTTGTTGGAGGAGGAGATTCCGCGTTAGAAGGAGCTGAGATATTATCTAGTTATTCTACTAAAGTCTATTTAATACATAGAAGAGATAGTTTTAAGGCACAACCAATTTATGTTGAAACAGTTAAGAAAAAACCAAATGTTGAATTTGTACTTAATTCAGTAGTGAAGGAAATTAAGGGAGATAAGGTTGTTAGACAATTAGTTGTGGAGAATTTGAAAACTGGTGAGATTAAGGAGTTGAATGTAAACGGTGTGTTTGTAGAAATAGGATTTGACCCTCCAACAGATTTCGCCAAGAGCAATGGGATAGAGACTGATACAAACGGGTATATTAAAGTGGATGAATGGATGAGGACTAGTGTACCAGGAATATTTGCAGCAGGAGACTGTACGTCAATGTGGTTGGGGTTTAGACAAGTTATTACTTCAGTAGCTCAAGGTGCTGTGGCTGCGACTTCAGCTTATAGATATGTGACAGAAAAGAAGGGTAAGAAATGATCGATTTATTAAATAAAATCGCTATCAGCGCAACAAAATATTTAAATGAAATAAAGGATGAAAAAGATCTAGATAAGGTAGTTGGATTTCACTCGGGAGACACTACACGAGTAATTGATAAGAAGTCTGAGGAGTATATTTTTCAGTTATTAAATGATACTGGACTAAAATTTAAGTTCGTTTCTGAGGAATCCGGTGTTATAATACCATCAAATGGTTATGATTATGTTGCGTTAATTGACCCATTGGATGGCAGTAACAATTTTGTACTTGGTGTACCGTGGTATTCTATATCAGTATCTATTTATGGCAAAAGTGCAAAAGGTTTGTTAGATTCGCTAGGGGGATTTGTTTCACATATTTCAATTGATAAGATATATTCGTACGATATTTCTACTGCATATGTAAATGGATCTCCCTTAAAGATTGAAATGATTGGTAATTCTCCCTCAAATGTGGTAATTACATATTTTGATGAGAGAGGCATAGATAAGACATTAAAGATTCTCTCAGTTCTAAAGGGATATAAGGTTAGAAGCTTTGGTAGCGCATCATTAGATATGATTCTAACTTGCATGGGTAAAGCGGGATTATATTTTGACATTAGAGGAAAGTTAAGAAACGTAGATATCGCTGCATCAGCCAACTTTTGTAAAAGATTGAACTCTATTCCATCCACATTAAATGGTAAAGAAATAAGTAGTGGAATAGATGATATATATAAAATAGATGAAATTATCATGTCTCGCGATCAGAGTTTGATAAAGAATGTTTACTCAATCTTTTCTTAACTGAGGGATGTATTTTATTAAGTGCATCTATTAAGTCTTCTTTAGTTAGCGTTCTATTGCTTTCTCCTCTCAAGATACTCTTTAACACTTTCATCTTAGCCTCTCTCGCTAATGCAGATAAGTCAGCCCCTGAATAACCTTCCGTCTGCTCTGCTAAAATTCCGCAATCTACTTTTTCGCATTCCTCTTTTCCAATATATTTCATTAGTATATCTAGCCTCTCTTCCCTATTTGGAAGTGGCATATGAATAATTTTATCAAATCTGCCTGGTCTCAATAGAGCTGGATCTATGGCTTTTAATCTATTTGTAGTCCCTATTACAACTACTTCCTTCAAACTTCTTATTCCATCCATCTCTGTTAACAGTTGATTAACAATTCTCGAAGAATCTGTATAACTCTTATAGTTTCTTTTAGATGCAATTGCATCTAGCTCGTCTAATAAAACTATTGCGGGCTTGTTTTCCCTCGCTCTGTTAAATACTTCCTTAATTGCTGCTATTGCACCCTCGTACCCTTTATACATAATCTCAGCTCCACTTAACGCAATTAACTTGACGTTAAGTGTTTTAGCCAATGCCTTAGCCATCATGGTCTTACCTACACCCGGGGGTCCGTAAAGCAATATTCCCCTAATTGGAGGAACTTTCAATTGTTCCAATAATTTATAGTGATATAATTGTAACTCTAACAATTCTTTTAATTCAGTCTTTATCTCGTTATAGCCTCCTATATCATTTAAAGTTAATTTCTCTCCTAGCTCATTTTCCTCTTCTCCTTTACGTACCCTTCTTTCAAAATCAAGTCTGAATTTCTCATAATCTTCTATCATTTGTAGCGTTATACTAGGCTTATATTTTTTGATCAACTCAATGAAATCTGCCATAGTTATTTTCCTATATGCACCTTTTTCTATTGCTTCAGATGCAACTTTCCTCGCTGCCTCTTGACATAAATTAGCCAAGTCCGCTCCACTATACCTCTCAGTAATTTCAGCTAATTTATCAAAGTCTACATCTTCAGCCAACGGTTTCCCTTTACAATGTATTTGTAAAATTTGTTTCCTAGCCTCTTTGTTTGGTGGGCCAATGTAAATTAATTTATCAAATCTACCAGCTCTGAGTAATGCCTTATCTAACATTTGGGGAACATTCGTAGACCCTACTACTATTACACCGTCCTCACTATGTAATCCATCAATTTCCGATAACATTAGGGATAATAATCTAGGTGTTACAGAGTCACCAGTGTGAGACTCTCTTTTAACACCTATTGTGTCTATCTCATCAAAGAATAGAATACATGGGGAGTTTTTTCTAGCATTATTAAATAACTCTCTCAGTCTAGCTTCACTCTCTCCATACCACTTGCTCATAATATCACTTATGTTAACGTAGAGAAAGTTTAATTTAGATTCGTTAGCTAATGCTCTCATCATCATAGTTTTTCCGCAACCTGGAGGGCCAAACAATAACATCCCCTTAGGCGGTTTTAAGCCATATTTCATTGCGATATCCCTATTTTTTAAGGGCAATTCTATGTACTCTTTTATCTCTTTTTTTGCATCCTCATATCCCCCTATATCATTCCAAGTTATCTTTTTATCCTCTACCTCGATTTTTTTCTTCTGTGATTTATTCTGTAATTGCAAAGCTTTATCGGAATAGGCAAATTTGGCAGTGGATTTTCCAAAAATCTTCATGAGTATGATTATTAGTACTGCTAAGCTAATAAATATAATTGCTAAGTTAAGTACGGGCTCTATCAATTTAAATCAAGAGTAATATCTGCCTTTATGATTATAAGCTTATTTCAAAACTTTTTATCTAGAAAAGGACTTAATTAGTATCTACTTATAAATATCTTTTCTCAAATCTTCTAGAATTTTGATGTGGGCATTATATCCAGGAGCGCCGGTAACACCACCACCTGGATGAGTTCCAGATCCACAAAGGTAAAGTCCCTTTATTGGTGTGGTATAATCACTATAACCTATTAATGGCCGGAAGAAGTATAATTGATCTGGAGTCATATCTAGATGAAAAATATTCCCTCCACTAATTCCGAACCTCCTCTCAATGTCCAATGGTGTTAAAACTTCATACCTAATAGGTCTGAAATTTGGTGCGAATTCCCTAATTTTCTCAAACGTTATTTCGGCAATTCTATCTTTCATTTCATCATTTTTCTTACTGTCGTAAACCAAGTATTGCCCAAATATGGAGAAGGAGAACTTCCCTTGTGGAGCTACTGTAGGGTCTACGGAGGATTGAATGTTAATGGAAAGCCAAGGTTCCTTAGAGTATCCTAATGTTCTAGCGTCGTCATAAGCTTTCTCTATATATTTCATGTTTGGCATTATCAATTCAGAAGCCACATGTTCGGGTGATAGGCTCTTACCATTGCCAAAATCTGGTAATTCCTCCAAGTATCCAACGATCTTAAATGACACACCAACGTTTTTCAAAGCTTTTACTCTTCTAATGAAATCTTCCTCTAGATTTGCATTTCTTAAAAGTTTAAAGAACGTTGTTTTAGGATCAGCATTTGAAACGACAATTTTAGCGTTTATTATTTTTCCATTTTTAAGTTTGATACCTTCTACCTTTCCATTCTTTACTAATATCTCATCAACTTCCGCATTAGTGTAAATCTCAGCCCCAAGGTATTCAGCTGATCTTTTAAGAGCTTGAGTAACCCCTCCCATTCCTCCTTCTACGTAACCCCAAGCTCCTTTCACACCATTTACTTCACCTATAACATGATGAGCAAGTACATATGCCGTTCCCGGAGTCGAAGGTGAGGCAAAGGTTCCTACGACAGAGTCTTCTGCCAATGCTGATTTAACTTCATCTGTTTCAAAATACTCATCAAGTAATGATTTTGCATCTTGCATGAAGGTTCTTAAGAAACTTAGCGCTAATTCTTCATTCACGTTTCCCTTAAACATCTCAAGTAAGTTCTTAGCCTCATCTATATGTGGAGGAGGGTTTAACATCAAGAAATCTGCTATCTCAGCGAATACGTCCCAGAATTTAACCCATTTTTCATAATTCTTTGCATCTTTTTTTGAGAATTTTTCTATTTCTTTCTTAGTTTTTTCTAGACTTAACCAGACGTATAATTTTTTACCATTTTCAAATGGCAAAAATAATCCCGGATCTTTTAAATAAACCTTTAATCCAAACTCTCTTAGTTTTAATTCCTCTATTATCTTAGGTCTCAATAGGCTAAGCACATAAGCACCAGTGGAAACTTTAATACCTGGCCATAACTCCTCAGTAATCGACGCACCACCCACTATTTCCCTTCTCTCAAATACAGCAACTTTTAGTCCAGCCTTGGCTAGATATGCTGCTGTAACTAGTCCATTATGCCCTCCACCAATAATTGCTACATCTATCATTTAGCTCGCCTTATAGTTAGCCATACTAGAAATCCTATTCCAACTCCTAAAGCCCCAAATCCTATGGAGATATATGTAAATGTTTCAATCGTTTGAACAATTGGTGGTGTTATAGTTTGTGTGGCCGTAGCCAATACTGTTATGGGTAACATTGACATAAACTTAAAAATAAATACTTATAACCTTATTGCAAATATGGATCTGATATTACCAGACTATTATGGAGAGAATATTTACACATTATCTTGTTTTATAGCTGAATACCTTGGAGTTCAGAGGCAATGTTTGAATAAGATGAATTTAAACGTTAATAGTAAATTGGTTTTAGCATTATTTGATGGTCTAGGGTGGAACATATTTAATCGAACTGGGATAAATTTACAAGCAACAAAGATAACAAGTGTTTTCCCATCCACAACATCCACTGTATTGACAACATTATTCACCGCATCAACGCCTGGTGAGCATGGTGTTTTAGGTTATAATACCTTCTCAAAGAGGTTAGGAGGAATCGTAAATACTCTACGTTACACTTATCCTACGGTAAGTGATAGAGATTCCATAAGAGATTCCGTACCTTTTTCTTCATCGTTTCCTTATGTTAAAGGCTATTTGAAAGAAGTTCAAGGTAAGAAGGCTATATCTTTAGTGCCTAAGGGAATTGAAAATACCGAGTTTAGCAATGCTACGCATGGAGCTTCTGGTGAGTCGAAAACTTATGTTAACTTTTGGGATGCATTTTATCAACTCTCACAGATTTTACAACAAGACGCATATGACTTTATCTACTTTTACGTTCCAGATGTAGATACTTTGTCTCATAAATATGGACCGTATACAGATCCTACCATTAAATCTGCAAGAGATATTTTGATCAGCATCTTAGAGATTTCAGAAAAACATAAGAAATATAGTTTTATAATAACAGCAGATCATGGCCACGTTCCCGTTTCTGAAACTATACTCTTCAACAATGACCAAGACTTACTTAATATGCTTGATGTTCCTCCATATGGAGACTCTAGGGCAATATTTTTAAGAACTAGATATGACGTTTCAATTTATCTCAGCAGAAAGTATGGAAGTCTTAAAATATTCGGAAAAAGCGATCTTGAAAGGTTACTAGGAAAGATTAAGGACATTTCTGCCTTTCCGGACTATATTGCAGTTCCTACTGATTATCGAGCATTCATATTTAATTTTAAGGAAAAAGACGACTATGATAAACTTAAAGGGCATCATGGAGGACTATTGCAAGAGGAATTTGAGATACCTTTGGTGATCTTGAATGGTTGAATATCATATTCCATCATGGGATGAAATAGAAGACGCAGTTTTTTCAATAGGCGAGGCGTTAGTTAAGAATAATTATATTCCAGATGTTTTGGTCGCGGTATTAACGGGTGGCATTGTACCGGCTAAACTTCTTTCTGACTTACTAGATTTGAAAGTAATTAGGTATATAGATATAAAATTCTATCGTAGCGTTGGAAAAACTGAAAGTAGGCCAGTAATCAGATCCGTATATACTGATTCTTTAGAGGGGAAGAAAGTTCTAGTAATTGATGATGTTGCTGATACTGGCGAAACTCTGGAGGCGGTTAGTAATGTTATAACCATGTTTAATCCAGCTAAAGTAATGACTGCAACTTTATACTTAAAACCTTGGTCCAAGAGGGTTCCAGATTTCTATTACAAACAAATTGATAAGTGGATAATTTTCCCATGGGATAAATGGGATGTTGTTAGGGAAAATAATGATGTTCCCGTTAACAAAAAGGAGAGATTCTTCGACTTATATAATCAATTATTAAAAATCAGAAAATAGAAGGTTCTTTATATTCTCCCCAAATATCTCGTAAAACACTGCTGGTCTCCCCTACTGTTGCCCCTACTCTTAGGGCATCAATCATGTATGGGAACAAATTCTCATTCTCTTTTTCAGCAGCTTTTCGTAGATTATTGAGACTATCCCTAACTTTCATTCCATCTCTCTCTTGTTTATACTTCTTTAACCTTGAAATAACCCTCTCCCTAACCTCTGGATTTACTCTAAATATTTCAGTTGTTCCAATCCACTCTGGTTCATAATACATATTAACACCAACTTTTCCGAGGTCACTCTCTTCTATTCTCTTCTGTATTCTATACGCGCTTTCAGCTATCTGTGCTTGCGGATACCCATTTTCTATGGCTTTTATCATACCACCCATTTTTTCTACTTGATCTATAATCTTCCACGCTCTCTCCTCTATTTCATCGGTCAGCCACTCTATGTAATATGAGCCTCCCAATGGATCCACTATATCGGCAGCTCCACTCTCATTCGCTATTATCTGCTGAACTCTTATTGCAATCTTAGCGGCTTTCTCAGTGGGTAACGCCAATGCTTCGTCATATGAATTAACGTGCAAACTTTGGGTTCCACCCAATACAGCGGCTAATGCTTGCAATGTAGTCCTTATTATGTTTATTTCCGGCTGTTGTGCAGTTAATTCAGCTCCTCCTGTTTGCGTATGGAACCTTAACATCATTGACTCAAGTTTCTTAGCGTTAAACATTTCTTTCATTATTTTCGCCCACATTCTTCGGGCAGCTCTAAATTTAGCAACTTCCTCGAATATATCTGAGTAAGCTGCGAAGAAGAAGGATAAATGTGGTGCAAATTCGTCCACACTAATCCCCCTCTCCATTGTTTTTCTGACATACTCCATACCATCCGCCAATGTAAACGCCACTTCCAATACCGCATCCGCCCCAGCTTCTCTTATGTGATATCCACTTATGCTTATTGGATGCCATTTTGGTAAGTATTTAGCGGAGTATTCGATAATGTCGATGGCGTATCTCATTGAGGGCGAAGGTGGGTATATGAAGTTCTTTCTAGCTATATACTCTTTTAAAATATCATTTTGAACTGTTCCATCTAAAACGTTCTTGTTAATATTTCTACTTTCGGTAGTAGCAATCAGCATTGAGAGTAATTCCATGGCGGTGGCGTTTATAGTCATTGAAGTAGAAACCTTGTCGAGGGGTATTCCGGACATTACCATATCCATTTCCTTCCAATGGAACATGGAGACTCCAACAACTCCAACCTCTGTGTAAGCTAATTCATGATCCGGGTCTAATCCCAATTGGGTAGGTAAATCAAAGGCCATACTTAAACCAGTTTGTCCTGCTTCCAATAATTTCCTAAACCTCGAATTCGTTTCCTCTGCAGATCCAAAGCCCGCATATTGTCTAATTGTCCAAATCCTTCCTCTATACATGTTAGGATAAATTCCTCTTGTGAATGGATACTCACCTGGTAATCCCAACTTTTCCATGTAATTGCCTTTGACATCCAATGGAGTATAAACTGGTTTAATATGTATTCCGGAAAACGTTTTGAATTCCTTTTTCCTCTCTCCCCTCTTCTTCACCCAACTTAAATAGACCGTTTCTTCCCATTCCTTAATTCTATCTTCAATATCCATATTATGTTTAAATCCTATAAACAGTATATAACTTTTTCTTTAGGACAAAACTTTTAAGATTAAACAATATGAATACGTTATGCTGGTTGAAAATCTAGACCATATTGGAATAGTAGTTGAGGATATAGACCAAGCAATTAAATTCTATCAAAATACTTTTGGAATGAAATTGATACATCAAGAACTCATTCCAGAGAGAGGGATAAAAGTGGCGTTTTTAGTTGGGGAAGAAGAAAACGAAACTTCAATAGAGTTATTGGAACCAATCGATCATAACGACATGAATAACACTGTGGCTAAGTTTCTGAAAAATAGGGGTCAAGGTTTACATCATTTGGCTGTAAAAGTTAGTGATATTAATAAGGCATTAGAGGAATTGACAGCTAAAGGACTTCAATTAGTAGATTCCGCCCCGAGAAAGGGGGCAAGAGGGCACCTAGTAGCTTTTGTACATCCAAAGAGCGTTATGGGAGTACTACTTGAATTGGTACAACCAAAGGAATTATAAATATCGAGATACACTTGTTGAGGAACATAAGAAACTTTAAAACTATATTTTCATAATATATAACGATAATCTATGCCCAAGAGGGAAGAAAAGGATATTTTTGACTTAATGGATGAATGGATAAGGGAGATGGAAGAAGAGTTCGAGAAAATTGAGAGGGAATTTATGAGAGGTTTCAGAGGCAAAGGAGAGGAAGTTAAGCAATTTGGGCCATACGTTTACGGATTTAGAATAACCGTAGGACCAGACGGCGTGCCGAAAATAGAGGAATTCGGTAACGTTAGGAAAATCAGAGGTAAGCCAATGATATCTGAAGAACGTGAGCCATTAGCTGACGTTATTGAGAAAGGTGATGAAATTAAGGTAGTAGCTGAAGTGCCTGGCGTTAACAAGGAGGATATTAAAGTTAAGGTGACAAATGGTGGAAAGAAATTAGTGATTACAGCCAAATCAGAGGAGAGGCAATACTATAAGGAGATTGATTTACCAGCAGAAGTAGACGAGAAGTCGGCTAAGGCTAATTTTAAGAATGGAGTTTTAGAGATAACTTTAAAGAAGAAAAGCACTTCGTCAGATTCTGGTGTTGAAATAAAAGTTGAGTAATTATTTTTCCCTAACTTAATCAGAATTAGTTAAAATAAGTGGTTTTACTGTTGCCTTTTCTGATTTTATGAAACTTAATCCTAATTCGTCCTCAAGTACTAATGTAAATTTAATTTTACCTTCCATTGCTAATCTTATTTTATTTTCACATTCCTTATCACAGAAGTCTCCTACTTTATCTAATATTATCTCTAGAACTCCCTCAATTGTAGAGATATAACCTTGAGACATACCAGCTGGTTCTATTTCTATTCCTAATTCCGGTATTGTTATTTTAGCAAAAGCAGATCTATATATGATTGTTCTCAGATCGTTCTCGTTTTCTATCCTCATCTCAATTACCTTGGGTTCTCTACTTTCATACGGTTTAACATCTCTAAATCTATATCCACAATTTTCACAGTACCAATTTGATAAAATTAGCTTTCCAGCATGCGGAGTATCATATAGATAGTCTATTGCCTTAAAGGTCTTTGATTTACAAACTGGGCATAAAAGTGTCTCTTCAAATATTACCTTAGGTCCCTCAGACATTAACAATCCCCTATTAAAATTTATTTAGTTGTTCACAAATTTAATACTTGTTAAAGTGATGTGATGTAATGAAATTACCCCGAGAAAATGAAATAGGAAAAGTAGAATATAAGCTTATTCTTTCTGGTGTGACGCCAGAGCGTCTTCAAGAATTAGCTTCTCAAATGAAGTACAGATTAGAGGAAGGTGATGGGGAAGCATTTTACGTTATAGGTGTAAGTAATGAGGGGGAAATAATAGGGTTATCCAAGAGTGAATTAGAGGAAAGTATATCTACTCTAGATATGATTGCTAAGCTAGTAAACGCTAAAATTGTGTATAGAAGAGACGTTGAAGTAAGAAAGGATAAATACGTGGCTGAACTTCTAGTTAGGAGATATAAGGAGAATTTACCAGTAGAGGTCAACGTTGCAGTAATGGGTCATGTAAATGCAGGGAAAAGTACTGTAACTGGTGCGTTGGTTCTAGGAAGATTGGATGATGGAAATGGAGGTTTAAGAACAGCAATTGCAAGGCATCTCCATGAAGTTCTATCTGGTAGAACATCTTCCATTACATTGAGATTGATCGGATTTGATGATAGCGGTAAGATAGTGAATTGGCAATTAAAGGATCCACTTGACGAGGCGGAAACAACGATTAAGAGTACTAAGATAGTTAGACTTATTGATCTTGGAGGGCATGAGAGATACCTTAGAACCACTCTAAAAGGATTATTAGGTTATGAGGTAAATTACGTTATGCTAGTAGTTGGAGCTGATGATGGTTTAAGTATAATGGGCAAAGAACATTTAGCCTTAGCTTCAATATTAAAATTTCCTATATTTGTAGTTATTACTAAGGTAGATAAATATCCAGAAGATAGGATAAAAGGCATAGTTAATGATATTAAAAACGTTTTAAAAATTCCCGGAATTAATAGATTGGCTCTAGAAGTTGAGGATGAGGATGATGTTGTAAATTCAATTTTGGCTATAAAGACTAAGCGTGTAGTTCCTATTTTTAGAATATCGAATGTAAGTGGAAAAGGTTTAGATTTGCTTATAAAATTCCTAAACCTATTACCTCCGGAGGCTAAGAACTTAGATGAGAAAGAGACACCACTAGTTTATATCGATGAAGCATATAACGTAACTGGAGTGGGTACTGTTGTACTTGGTTCCGTTGTGAGAGGTAAACTTAGGAGTAATGAGTCTGTGTTAATTGGGCCTAATAAGTTAGGAGAGTTTAAGGAGGTTAAGATAAAGAGTATACAAGTAAATAAGGTATTTGTGGATTCCGTTTTGGCTGGGAATATAGCCACATTTGCTATTCAAGGTATTGAAAAGGAGAGTCTTAGAAAAGGAATGGTAATGGTGAAGGGAATACCTAAGGTAGTTAGAAGATTTAAGGCGAGAGTGTTTATACTTCACCATCCAACTACCATTAGAGAAGGTTATGTTGCTACCCTTCACTCTTATACAATAAGGCAAGCGATAAAGTTTGAGAGAATTCAGAGTGGGTTTCTAAGAACTGGCGATACGAGTGAAATAGTATTGCATTTTCTGTATAGGCCAGAATACTTAGAGAGGGGACAAATTTTCGTATTCAGAGAAGGTAGAACTAGAGGTGTAGGTATTGTATTGGAACCTATTGGTTAATTTTCCCTACACTACACTCTATAATCTGCTTTGATATTTCCTCTGCTTGTGAACCTATATGCTTCTTTAAACTATTTGCTAATGGTCCGCCCACTTCATAATCACTACTCCATTTGATTTTATTTCCAAGAATTGTAAGTAATGTGTTTATGTTTGCTATTATACCAGGTCCCTCAATGGTAATTAACGTATCTATGTTATCTCCATTAATTTCGTGCTTTTTTACTGTCCCATTAATTTCAATAGTTAAAAATGAGAATTTAACATAAGCCTTAAAGCTATTCCCATTTATTTCTTTTACCCCGGGAATACAAGTTAATAGATTCTTATAATCTGAAAAAAACTGTTTGGCCTTATTTGAGTCCTTTATAACAATTTCTCCTTCAGTTTTTGTCATTTTATCACCCTTTCCTTTATACAATTGAACAAGTCATTGATGATCTTCTCTAATGCACTACCCATTAATCTTGCGCCTACAGACGCTAAAACTCCTGCTACTTTCACATCTGCTGAATAGTTTATCTTACCATCTAGAGCCTCGGCTATTGCATCTATATCCACGTTACTATTCATTCCAGTACCTTTAGCAATAATTTTTCTCTTATTTTCATCTATCTTCTCAAATCTCACATTAGCCTTATATTCTCCTTTTATGAACCCGATCCCGGTTACTCCCACTACCTTGTACTCTTCACCCTCCTTGGTAAAACTCTTTATCCCTGGAAAACACTGTGCCACTTGATCTGGATTATCCAGTAGTTTGAGTATTTGATCCTTAGTAGCGTTTAAGCTGATTGAACCCTCATATTTCATAAGTAACTTTTGGAATAGCAGTATATATGAATATAGGAGTCATTATTTTGGCAGCAGGGGAGGGAAAGAGGTTCGGAGGAGATAAGTTATTTGCAAAAATAGATAATATCCCTATAATTATGCGAACTATTGGAATTTATGAAGATTTAGAGAAAGTCATTATTGTAGGTAAATATGTTAATGAATTACTTCCCTTACTCATGGATCAAATAGTAATATATAATCCGTTCTGGAAGGAAGGGATAAGTACGTCAATAAAGCTTGGATTGAGATTCTTCAAGGATTACGACGCTGTATTGGTAGCATTAGGGGATATGCCATTTGTGACTAAAGATGATGTTGACAAGATAATTAACGCATTTAAGCCAAGTTGTAAAGCTGTAATTCCAACTCATAAAGGAGAAAAGGGAAACCCGGTATTAATTTCCAAAAGTTTATTCGGTGAGATTGAAAAATTAAGAGGAGATTTAGGGGCAAAAGTTATACTAAATAAAATGGGAATGGAAGAATTGTGTTTTGTAGAATGTAGTGAAGGTGTTTTAATAGATATAGACAAAAAAGAAGACTTAATGCGCCTTAGGAATTTCCATCCTTAATTTTTGAGATGCCAATTTCACTGCTTCCACAATATTTTGATATCCAGTACATCTACACAAATTACCAGAGATTCCCTCCCTAATCTCTTCCTCTGTTGGATTTGGATTTTCCTTAAGTAGCCAATAGGCTTCCATTATCATGCCAGGAGTGCAATATCCACATTGTAAGCCATGTTTCTCCCAAAACGCTTCTTGGATTGGGTGTAGTTTACCATCTTTTGCTAACCCCTCAATTGTTAAAATCTCTGACCCATCTGCCTCTACAGCTAATATTGTACATGATTTAACGCTCTTTCCATCCATAATTACAGTACATGCTCCACAATTGCTTGTATCACAACCAACATGAACACCAGTAAATCCTAGTTCTCTAAGTACGTGAACTAATAGTCTTCTAGGCTCTGTTTCAACTTCATAATTTTGTCCATTTACCTTTAGGTGAACTTTTACTTTTTGATCCTTCTCAAAAACTTTCATGCTTATCACCTATTAAGTGCGGCTAAAATTGCTCTCTTAGTCATAACTTTTACCATTTTCTTTTTATATTCTGCTGATCCCCTTATATCGGAAGTCGGATTAGCGTAATCCATGGCTTTTGTTGCAGCTTCCTCTATTAATTTTTCCGATATCTTTCCAGATAATAATATTTTCTCGGCCTCACTAGCTCTTACTGCAGTTTTGTTTACAGCAGTTAATCCTATCCTCGCATCTTGAATTACGTCGCCATTTACCTTTAGTGCAACAGCAACTCCTACAATTGCAAAATCCCCTGCTCTTCTCTCTAGTTTCTGATAAGAGAACTTATAATCCTTAAGTAGGGGAACTTCTATTTCTGCAACTAATTCACCTGGATTCAAATCTGGTGTAAACATATCCTTGGCAAATGAAGAAAAGCTTTCTACTCTTTCTCCTTTTGTGCTCTTAATCCTTACCTTTGCATCCATGGCAATCAACGCGGCTGGATAATCTGCAGAAGGATCTAAATGTGATATGCTACCGCCTATAGTTCCCATGTTTCTAACTTGCGGATCAGCTATCTTTGACGCAGTTTCACTTAATAACGGAATATTAGCCTTCATAATATCGTAATGAGTAACTACAGGTCCTATTTTCACTACGTTTCCTTCCGTCTTAATGTATTTTAGTTCTGGTAATCTTCTTATTTCTACTAAATACGATGGTCTAAATATCCTTAACTTTAGCATTGGTATTAAACTATGGCCTCCGGCTAGTGGTTTGGCATCATCATGTGACTCTAGGAACTCTAAAGCCTCTTTCACATTATCTGGAATTACGTAACTAAACTTTGGTGGATACACATCCTTAATATTTGGTAGACCTTTATATACTTAGCTCTTATACTTTTAACATCTAAACAAAAACTTATATTAAATCTTATAGATTTGTATTATTTAACATATTTTTCTGATCTCTTCTTGAATTCTGCCATACACATCGGACTACAGAAATAGTACATATTCCCTTTATAATTGAATGAGTAAGGTTTACCTCTTATCTCATCCCCACATAAATTGCATTTCATCTTTGTCACTTAAATTTCCATAAGTATTCCCTAAATTTAACAACTTCGCCAATTACAATAACCACTGGAGACGTCACATTATTATTCTTGATAATGCCAACTAAGTCTTTTAACTCCCCAGTAAAAACCCTCTGGTTTTCCGTTGTTCCGTTTTCAATAACGGCAACAGGTTCTCTTTCATTTCTTAATTTTATTATAATATTGACTATATTCTCTATTTTCCTAAGACCCATGAGAATTACCAGTGTGCCTTTTCTTGGGATATAATCTTCGTCAATTACTTTATCTTCTGCTTTCGTTCCAGATATTACAGTAAATCCACTGGCTGAGTAGATCCTACTAGTAACTGGAATCCCCGCATAGGCAGGTACGGCAGTTGCACTGGTTATCCCAGGTATTACCTCACACTCTATACCTTTGGATATAACGAATAGGCATTCCTCTTCTCCCCTACCCAAAACGTATGGATCTCCTCCTTTTAATCGAACAACAATTTTACTTTCCATCGCCTTTTTTACTAATAACTCATTTATCTCATCTTGTATTACATAATCCCCTATATTTTTCCCGACGTATATTTTTTCAGCCTCGACTTTACAAAAATTTAGAAGCTCTTTAGGGATTAGCCTATCGTAAACCACAACATCAGCCTTTTGCAAGATCTTTAAGCCTTTAACAGTTATTAATTCGGGGTCACCCGGGCCTGCCCCTACTAAATAAACCTTCCCACTCATTAAATTCCCCCTATCTTTTTCATAATGTAGACTGCAAATACTACGCCCTCAGGAAACTTTATACCATAAACTAGTACTATTACTGAATTTAACAGTAACTGCGATGGGACGTGGAATATGCCAGATGCTAAGTATAGTAATAACAAGTATATCGTATCTCCCGCAAATCCTAGACTAAATAAGAGAAGCTTTTCCGTAAATTTTAGTGATGGTACTATATAACCTATCATAAAACCCCCTAGAAATTCGCTGAGGAAAGACAGTACGAATAGCCACTGTATCTCCAATACCATTGGGTATATCTGAGGCATTAACCAAGGTATTATTAACAGTGAACCTATGGCCATGAATAAGGGCGCTCTTTTCCTTATCAATATTGAAACAATAGGTATTTTTTCTCCTTCAGTTTCAATAAATTTGTCTCTTGGTGTGTTAGAAATTAATACGTACCACCCCAGTAGTGCACTGGAGAGTATTGGCCCTTGATACGAGAGTAACCTATCCACTGGATCTACAAAAACGTAAAGTATAATTGAAACTATAAGTAAAGAAAAACCTATATACTTGGCAATTTGAACTAAGTCCATTATGGTAAAAATATTGTATATACTATTTTATCTTTTTCATCCTTTTTGTCCACTAGTTTAACTCCTTTCTCACTCATAAGGCCTATCCACATATTTACTTGCTCTTCTTGTGATCCCTTTTGTGCAATAACTTTTATCTCTCTATTTCCTCCCACTTCTAGCCAGAACTTCAATAACCTTACACTTGCAGAATTTGCACCACATCCACTTTCAGCTTTTGTTAAATCTAATTCCTCCATCTCAATATATCATCTTGGAGCTAACGTTTAATATTTTTTTGTTCTCTAGAAAGTAAATCTTATCCCACTTTTCCTTCCTCATTTTATTTACTATTGATTTTATTAGTATAATCGCATTGCAGAAAGCTCCATTACAATTAGTAAATTGAATGTCAGTATAATCAACGCTATTAATTAATTCAATCTCCCTCTCATTACCGATTCTAAATAGTATTATCTGTCTGTTTTCCGTCATGAAAATTGGAGAATGACAAAATTGCTCAAATCTTTCACTATTTGTGGTATAACCAAAAATTTCAGCGAACTTAAGCATTGCGTAATATGCAATACCATAACCTTCCTTATATCCTATGAAAAATGGGTTATTTGTCAAATTAAGTGACCTATCAGATTCCTTAATATCGTCTCCCTTTTCCCAGGCAAGTGAGTATATCGCGCTTAAACTCATTAAGAACGATAATGTGCCCGGTAGGGGTTGACTTGATTTGTAGGGAATAAGAATAAGATAATCAGCAAATTTTGCCAATTGCGATTCCTCATTTGCTGTTATTACGTAGAGTTTTGTTTTTCCTTTGAATTTCCTAGCAAGTAGTATATTTGATTTTGGTCTTCCGGAAACTGATACTATGACTAAAGGGCGATCTAGATTTTCATAAAACAATCCCTCGAATGGATCTAACGCCTTAAACCTACCATTGGTTTTACTCTCTATCGTGAGAGCTACTGCATAAGAGTCTCCGGCTCCTACAATGTAGGCATTATCTAACTTTAAGTCTACATTTACTTTGTAATCTTGTGTTATCTCACGTTCAATTAAATCTGCGTACATTAAATAACTTTAATTAACATTCTGCCTAATAGTGTTTTAAGAAAAATGAAGGTTTTAATAAAAAGCGATTTAGTATTAGGTGCACCTAAGCCTCTCAGAGATGTATATATAGGAATTGATGAAGGGCAAATAAAGGTTATATCGAAAGAACAGCCAGAAGACTATGATTATGCAGAATACGTGATCGGTGGGAAAAACAGGGTGGTGGCACCAGGGTTTGTAACTACGCATTCCTTTCTTTACCTATATCCATTTAGGTATAGGATATTTTCGGGTAAGGCAAACGCCTTTCAACTAATGTCAACACTTACACCTAATGACATTTACTACTTCTCTTTAATGGGTGCGTATCACTTATTGAAAACTGGAGTTACCACAGTAGTCACTTCAGGTCCTAATTTAGATATAACAGCTAGAGCGATTTCGGAAGTTGGACTAAGACCAGTACTAGCTGTGGGCGTGGATTGTCCAGATTCTAAAGAGGATTGGGAGAGACAGTTCACAACGTTATATAATAGATGGTCTAATAAGAACGAGAATAGGGTAATTTTACGTCTTTGTAGCAATGAGTATTCTAAAGAGGTGTTTGAACTCTCACAACAATATAACTTCCCCGTTCTCTTAGAGAGATTCGTAAGCTTGGAAAATATTAATGGTAAACCAGTTAACGTAATAGGCTTAGGTGGAGGGGCTAGGAAGGATCTAGATATTATAAATCAGAAGGGATTTCACTTAGCGTCAACTCCATCCTATGAGGTTTCACAATTTCCATTAAGCCAATATAAACCATCAATATCCTTAGATCTATCTCCTACTTTTGATATTAGACATGAAATCTCTACAACTATTACCAAGTTAATCTTAACGCCAGAAGAAGCGCTTAACGCCATGACAGTTTGGGGGCAATTACAACTAAAATATAATGATAGGGGTGCTTTAGAGAACGGAAAAGTGGCCGATTTAGTTGTGTTTGAAGTTAAGGAGCCCCCAACTTTCCCCTTGGATTATGAAAGCCCCTACGAGTCCATAGTCTTTAATCTTTCTACCCCAGAGACAGTACTAGTGGGTGGAGAGGCAGTATTAGATGGTGGTGTTCCTTTAAATATTGGAATAAAACATATTGAGAAAGCCATAGAGAGGCTTGAAGGCATTGATAAAAAGGTTGCAAAACCAGCAAGATATATGGAAAAGGATTGAAATAGTAGGAGATATAGTAATTATTGGAATCCCTTTTAACAAAAGATCAGAAGATCTTATAGAGATAGCAAATGAGATACTTTTAACTTTTCCCTATATTAAATCAGTGTGGGGAAGATACAGGGACATCTCTGGCACATATAGGTTATCAACGTATGTATATTTAGCCGGAGAGAAAAGAAGTGAAACTATTTATAAAGAGCATAAATGCAAATATTTTCTTGATTTTACTAAGGTATTCTTTTCTGAGAAGCTATCCTATGAACATCTGAGAGTAGCAAGACAAGTTAAGAGAGGTGAGATTATCATAAACATGTTCTCTGGTTTTGGCCCATTTTCAATCCTCTCCGCAGTTCTTGGCAAACCAAAAGTAATTTACTCAATAGATGCAAATCCCTATGCGTATTATTATATGATGGTAAACGTAGAATTAAATAGGGCTTACGAAGTGCTTCCAATGTATGGAGATGCTTTCAAAAGAGTATACGATCTAGAAGACGCAGATAGAATAATTGCACCTCTGCCAGAACTAGCGGATAAGGCATATGAGGTAGCGTTGCAAAAGGTAAAAAAAGGTGGTACAATTCACCTTTATACTGAGGTGGAGACGAATAGGGGTGAGGACCCCGTAGGAATTGCTATGAATAAGTATAAGGGATCTTATTTTGGTAGGATAGTGAGGAGTGTTAATCCACATAAGTATCATGTGGTAGTTGATATTAAGGTTACTTAGTGGGAATAATTTACTAACGAGTCCCTAAATCTGTTAACCAGTGCTATTTGGGTTATCCGGCTAATGGGTGGAGGAAAATGGACAATCCAATTCTACGTGACTTTGATGAATTCCAAGGACTGAGAGTTCGATATAAATTCATGAAAATTCAATTAAGCCCAACCCTATTCAATTTTCTCCTAACATTCAAAACCAATCGTAATTCCTCTAGGATAGTAAGGAGGAGGCAGTAATTTGACTATATTAAAATTATGACTCATAAAATAAATGCTGAAGCATTCGTGTTAACATTTATTAAATAATTCTACAAATAGTTGATGAGATAAAAGTGTCTAAAGAGAATATATTTGATGCTTTAAAATCTGGAAAAATAGATTATGTGAGAGTAGAATTTGTAGATATATTAGGGAATACCAAAGGTAGGTCTCTAAGGAGAGCGGAATTTGAAAACGTGATAAATAACAACAAAGGAGTTGACTATCCAGAATCATTAGCATTGATGGACTACAAGGATAGGCCGATAAAGTCGAAGTATGAGGATATTATTGCTATCCCCGATCTTAACACCTTCGTTGCAATACCGTATTTAGAAAGAACTGCTAGAGTACTCTCATTTCTAGTCCAACCAGAGGGTTTATCATATCCATATTGTAGTAGATCTATACTCAATAAGGCAATAGAGAAGTTAAAGGAAGCAGGGTATACCCTACAAGTTTCGTTTGAACCAACATTTTATCTCTTAAATTCTTCCCTAAATCCAGCAGATTATTCCAAAGCTTTCTCGTTGGAGGGACTATTAGAACAACAAAACTTTCTAAAATTACTTATAAAATATTTGGAAGAGATCGACATCCAAGTTGAAACTATTAATAAACACTATGGTCCAGGTCAATACGAGGTTAAGCTTTCTCAAAAATCTGTTTTAGAAGCTGCAGACTCCTTGATTTCCAGTAGGGAAGTGATAAGGGATACTGCAAAAATGAATAATGTAATTGCTACTTTTATGCCGAAACCATTTAAAGACTACCCTAGTAGTAGTATGGACATTACATTAAGCTTGCAAACAACGGATGGAAAAGACATTATGTACGATCCCAATGACGCCAAGGGAATTGGTCTTAGCAAGATTGCATACAATTTCATTTCTGGAATATTGGAGCATCTCCCTTCAATACTATCTATCGCTGCACCGACTGTCAATTCATATAAGAGATTTAAGGAAGTAGTGACTCCAAATATGCCGGGGATAGGCACTGAAAGACATTACATAGTCAGAATTCCAAGTTATTATAAGGATACTCGTCAAGTAGAATTCAGATTAGCAGATCCATTAGCGAACCCGTATATTCTATTAGCCAGCATAATATATGCAGGCTTAGATGGTATTGAAAGAAATCTTATGGTTAATATAAATGAATATTACGGTAACTTACCACAAACCCTAAAGGAATCGTTAAGTAGATTAGAGAATGATATATACATGAAGTATAATTTGGGCCAAGATTTAATCACTACTTATATTAATATCAAAAATATAGAGATAGAAGAATACGAATCAGAAATAACTGAATGGGAAAAAGAGTACTATTTAAAGGCAGGATGGTAAATGCTAGCTGCGATTCTAAGAAGTTTCGGTGAGGAATTAAGTCTCGAAGATGTAAGAGAGCCTTCCAATGGAATTATTCTAAAAGTTCTAGCTACTGGGCTTTGTCATGGGGACTTGCATGTAATGAATGGCGATTGGAAATACGAAATCAAGATTGAATTACCGAAAATATTAGGACATGAAATTGTCGGAGAAGTTGTTAAAGGCAATCACAATTTTAAGGAAGGGGATAAGGTACTAGTTTATAATAATGTTGGTTGTGGAAAATGTAAGTATTGTGTCTCCAGAAAGTATCAATACTGCGAAAAAGTGAAAATTGTTGGGCTTAATATTGATGGTGGTTTCGCGGAATATGTGAGTGTTCCTACTGATAATATTCTCTTAAGAGTAGATGGTAATCCCGTTGAGTTAGCACCACTAGCAGATGCCGGAATAACAGCTTATAGCTCAACCAAGGGCATAGGTGAGGTGGATAATGTATTAATTATTGGAACTGGGGCTGTCGCACTATTGGCATTACAAATTTTAAAACTAAAAGGAGCTAGAATTACCGTTATTGGGCATAATAAAAATAAGCTAGGTAAGGCTAAGGAAATAGGAGCTGATGAGGTAATTGATATACAAGATGGCAGTACGATAGCTAGTGAGATTAAGGAGTCTAAGTTTGATTACATTATAGATTACGTGGGCAGTGATTACACACTTTCTGATTCCATGTGGTTGCTAAATAGGGAAGGAGAGCTAAGAATTGTCGGAGAATTTGGTGGTACTCTAACTGTTCCGGAGCAGTTACTAGTATTAAAGGGGTTAAAAGTAAGGGGTATATTATACGGCAGCTTTGATGATTTGATAAGTGTTTATAAGCTATATAATGAGGGAAAAATTAGACCTATAGTAAATACGTACAGATTAAGGGATATCAACAAGTCGATTAAGGGTTTAAGAGAGGGCAAAGTGATAGGCCGTGCAGTCATAGTGCCTCCTTAAGATTTTTGATTTGAAAGTTGCTCTAAAAACTTCTTTAGTACTTCTACATTTTCTTCATGAACCGATTTTCTTCTTATATCTACTATTATCCCCAGTTTTCTAGCGTTATTTATATTTAAGCCGGCTTTTTCAAGTTCTCCTATACTAAATCCTCTACCTATTCTTTTATCCTTTCTTTTATGTGGGTGTTCGAAATGATAATTTGGTCTTTTTATTAAAGCTTTAGGGAACTCCATAAGAGTCCCCAAAATTAAATAACGTAGTTCCTTTAAAAGATTTTAGCTTTAAACCTAAATGGTCTCTTACCGCTAACGTCGATTTTAATATCTAGAAACTTCTTTATAATCTCCATATTCGTATAGGCGTGAGATGTCAATTCCGCACCAATGTATTCCCCACCGTAAAGTGATGCAAATATCATGAGCATATCGCTCATGTGTATATCCACAGAGGCCTTAGTGTTAAGATTATTAATAAGTATCCTCGCAGCCTCTTCTCCAACTATTTCAGCTCTTTTACCTCTCTCTCCCAGCGAATCAGCTCCAATAATACTCTTCTCCCCTATGGCAGCCAATGCAATACCACTGCCTTTACTTACTTCACCTTGTCTTACGTCAGTTTCTATTTCAATTGGAACTCCAAGTTTAGATAGGATTTCCCTAGCTGAATTCATCTGTCTCTCTGCGATATGGGCTGGTAAAGATGAAACATGTGAAATTCCCTTTATTATTGTTAATTTACCTAGCTCTAGTAAACTAAAGGCGGATGGGTTTCCATTGACATTTTCAATTATCACTTCTCCTCCACCTTCTGGATAGTGGCCTCTTTTTATCAGGTTCAGCTTTGCTTCAATTCCTATTTTTCTTAAAATTTCCAAATATACAAGTCTAATATAGTCAATGGTAGGAGATTTCGGTACATCAGTACCACCTTTAATTCTAATTCTCACGTTCTTGTTAATTATGGCCGGTAGGACAGTTTGTATTATTAGGGTTACGCTTCCAGCTGTACCAACGTCCATATCTATATTGGTATTTCCCTTGATTTCATGAGGCACAAATATCAGTTCTTTGGATCCTACTTCATCCCCCTTTGTTTCAGCATTTGATATCATCTTCATAGCTTTTACTGCCCATAGATGTTGTCTTTGTAATCCGGGATTAGGTCTATTAGCTCTTATATTAAATATTCTAAATGGTTTACCAGTTATGATAGATAGCGTTAAAGACGTTCTCAGAATTTGTCCTCCTCCTTCACCAAAGGATCCATCTATTTCAATCATTAGGTGAATTATCTTGAAGATCAAATTAAAGTCTCTTGCAAAGGTTGTTGGAGAAGAGGAATTAGCAGTAATACCTTTAGCTGAAAATGAATATTTTATAGAATGTCTAAATTTTTATGAAGATGTAGAAGGAGGAAGACAAGCTAGATTGGTTGTTATAGTAGATAAATATGGAATAATAAGACAAGATCAAGTTAATTTTATAAAAGGTAAAAAGACATTTGTTGACGCTATAGGAATAGAGGATGATTTCAGAAAAATACAAAGTGTGTTGAAGCTGGATAGAATAGCTAGAATGTTTAAAGTTCCATTATATTTTGATGTCGAAATAATTGAGAAACCAGATGTTTCTAAGAGGGGAATAAAGGGATTTTATAACTATTTGTCAGTTCATAAGGAAATAGATATGAGTAAGTTGAAGGGTTTAGTAAGTTTAAGTATCGAAGAACTTGTCTAACCCTATCGCCTCGATGAATTTGCTAAACCTTACTCCAATTCTCCTTATTTTTCTCTCATCCTCTTCCAATATTTTTTGCAGTAACCTTACTGCCTCTCTATACGCTGTTTCCTTACTTATTCCATGAGTGAAAGTTCTTCCTCTACTTACAATATCTAAATCTTCAGTTACTGCAACTACGTGAATAGCTTTAGGAATCTTCTTATCTAACTTATAATATGCCTCTTCTATTGCTCTAAATAAATACGGCTTTATTTCCTCTAAATCCCTGCTATTTCTCTTCATTGTTACGATCCTCCCAATACTCTTCCGTACTCTAGCTCTTATAGGTTCGTTATACTCATCTCTGGCTAAAGAGAACAGATATTTGGCTTTAGCCTCACCAATTATTCCTTTTAGTTCGTCAAATTCAATTCTTAATGTGTCAACTAGTTTGTTGACACCTAACTTTTTTAGTTTCTCCGCAGTAATATCGCCAATTCCGGGTATATCAGCTATATCTAGCTCTACTATTAACCTTTTAACTTCTTCATCATCAATAACCTTTATCCCATTTGGCTTTGCCATATCAGCCGCAATTTTTGCGAATACTTTATTCTTAGAAATTCCCACAGTAACTGTAATTTTCTCTTTTTCAAGTATTTTGTTCTTAATCTCCAACCCTAGGTTATATGCATCTTGATAGTTCTTAACCTTGTCTGAGATATCGAGATAAGCTTCATCTATACTTGCAATCTCGATTTTCTCAGAGTATTCCCTTAGCAGTTTCATTATTCTATTGGAAACTTGCTGATATACTTCCTTTCTCATGGGTAAGTAAACTGCACTAGGTAAAATTTTCTTTGCTTCAACTATTGATATTCCAGCCTTTATTCCAAATTTTCTAGCTTCATAGTTTGCAGTAGCAACAGCTCCACTATCCTCAAATCTTCCCGAAAATACACAAACAACAACGGGCTTTCCTTTCAATGATGGGTTTAAAACTTCCTCAACTTGAGCGTAAAAGTAGTCAAAATCAACGAAAAGAATAATCATTTACATATAACATTTGGTTTCTTCTTCCTTAAATACTCTCTTACCTCTTCTAATGTTGGTGAAGAAATTCCTCCTATCTTCGTAACCTTAAGACCAGATGCAACGCTGGCAACCTGTAGACTCTTTATAATATCCTTTTCCTCAGAATATGTTACATTAAATGCTGCATCAAAAGTATCTCCAGCTCCGGTAGTATCAACTACCTTTTCTACTTGTACTGGTTCAACTGAACACTCTTCAGTCTCAGTAATTATCTTTGCCCCTTTCTTGCCCATCTTAATGACGATAAATCTGGCCTTTATGTTCTTACCTTCTATCATTTCATACTCTTTTTCATTAATATATAAGATGTCTACGTCAATCGACTCTATATTTTTAGCTTGTGGGCCAGGATCATAGCTTACTAATTTTGCATAAGGATCTCTCACAACAACGTTTGGTGATACTGAGGCGAAGTGAATAACGTCAAACAGTCCAAAACGCCTTTTTACATCTTCTCTTGTTAGCAATATTGATGCGCCAAGTCTTCTTACCATAGATAGTGTTCCATCACTTCTCAAGAAGATTAGTGTTGCACTAGGTTTCTCGTTTAATTCCTCTACGTATTCTAATCCTACCCCTAATTCTACTACTTTTTCCATTAGACTTCTAACTACTTCGCTTTTCCCAACCTTTGCTAATAGTTTAGCAGAGTGACCCAGTTTAGTCACTGCCACTGCATAGTTTGTTGCAGCTCCTCCGGGCATGATTTCAAGAACATCCGTCATATGACTGGAATCTATAGGTGGAATAGAATCCAATTTTACTATAATATCAATGTTAAATCTCCCCACTGCTAGGTGTATCAACTAAAATCACCTATGTCAGACAGCCGCCACTCAATCACTTTGTCAGTCCCAAAGGTCTTCATCACATGTTATCTTTACATAATGTTATATTAATAAAGCTTTCATAATTCACGTGATTCGGCTTCCAACCCCTTTCACCTTAAAAGGCTAAGCTTTTAACTATTGCAACGGAAACCCTTTGACCGTAATATTTTATATGCAAGCTTTCTCGCTATACAAGGCCTCATAGATTTAGAGTTAATCTCAAAAACTTTATTATATATTATTATTGTGAGATGTCAGAGATACGCGAGTTAAAGAAACCCATACGTGAAAAAGCAAGTATTCATAGTCATATTAAAGGTTTAGGTTTAGATGATAATGGTAAAGCTAAGTTTATTGCAGATGGGCTAGTTGGCCAAGCTGAGGCCCGAGAGGCTGCAGGAGTAGTTGTACAATTGATAAATCAAGGAAAAATGTCGGGAAAAGGGACTATTTGTTGGTCCTCCGGGTACTGGAAAAACTGTATTAGCAGTAGCGATTGCCAGAGAGTTGGGTGAAGATACTCCATTTACTGCAATTAACGCTTCTGAAATATATTCTACAGAACTTAAGAAGACTTAGATACTAACCCAATTGATAAGAAAATCAATAGGTGTCAGAATTAGGGAAAAGAGACTGGTGTATGAAGGCGTTGTAAAGGATAGGAAGATTAAGGTTGCTAGAAGTAGATTAAATCCCTATTCCCAAGCTCCAGTTGAGGCTCAAATAACTTTAACCACTAAAGACGATGAAAGGACGTTGTCAGTAGGTGAGGAAATAGCACAACAACTCGTATCCTTAGGCGTTAAGAAAGGCGACGTTATCATGATTGATGCTCAAACTGGACAAGTTATAGTTGAGGGTAAGGCTAAGGGTTTTGAAGGTGCTAAAACTTATGATATAGAGACTACGAAAGTACTAGAGATACCTACTGGTCCGGTGAGAAAAGAAAAGGAAATAACAACTACACTCACCTTAAACGATTTAGACCTGAATTTAGCTGCTAGAAATCTAGCCGTTACAGCTATCTTCTCGTTCTTTACGGAAAGAGAAATAAATGAGGACGTTAGAAAAGAGGTAGATAGACTAGTTAAGGATTGGATTAACCAAGGTAGGGCGGAATTGGTAGTTGGAGTGCTATTCATTGATGATGCTCATACGCTTGATTTAGAAGCATTTTCTTTCCTAACTAGAGCCTTAGAGTCCGAATTAGCACCAATACTGATCTTAGCAACCAACAGGGGGCTAACTAAAATTAGAGGAACTGATATAGAATCTCCTCACGGGATTCCTCTTGACCTATTGGATAGACTGCTGATAATACCAACTAGACCTTACAATGCTGATGAAATTAAAGAAATAATCAAGATTAGAGCTGATGAATTAGAAATTGAATTAGATCCTCAAGCTTTAGAGGAATTAACTAAAATAGGTGTTGAAAATAGTTTGAGATACTCTGTTCAACTGTTAGAACCATCTCTTATAATTGCTCAAAGAAATAATAGGAGTATTATAAAGGTTGAAGATGTAGTGATAGCTTCAAAGCTATTCTCAGATGTTAAGAGAAGTGTAAAGTTTGTAAAGGAGTATGAGAATCTATTATTGAAATGATGTCTGGTGACGGCTCTGAGTCAGTGATGTCGCCAAAAAGTCTGATCAATATTTTTTAAATATCCAAAAACTTAGATTCTAGTGTGAAAGTAGGTTTAGTATATTATGGCGGACAATATAATCACCTAATACTTAAGAACGTAAAGTATTTGGGAGCGGACATTGAGGTAATTCCCCCACATAAGCCAGTGGAGGAACTTAAGAAATTCGATTGCGTTATATTTAGTGGTGGCCCCTACTCAGTGTCAGAGGAAATTCAAAAAATGGGAAATTCTCCCCTTTATATAAAAGAACTGAAAGTCCCAATGTTAGGCATATGCCTAGGTCATCAGCTAATTGCCTATGTATTGGGTGGGGTTGTAAGAAGAGCCCTAAATCCAGAATACGGACTCACTAGGATAAATATATTTGACGAAGATACTATTCTGAAAGGTTTCTCACAGCAACTTAACGTTTGGGAAAGTCACAATGATGAGGTAGTTGAACCGCCTAGCGGATTCAGAGTGTTAGCTAGTAGCGCAAATGCAAGAGCCCAAGCAATGGCGAACTCAAGTAATTCAATATTTAGTGTGCAGTTTCATCCTGAAGTTAAACATACAGAAAGAGGAATAGAGATATTTAAGAACTTCTTAGGAGTATGTAGAAAATAGATTCACTTCAATTCCTCCTCAGTCTTTTTGCCACTCTCAATGATCTTTCTCTTTACCTTTTCTGGCAATGTATAATCTTCCCTTCTTTCCTCTAATCTTCCCTTCAAGACTATTCCTTTACCATTAACTATATCTATTTCCCATACATGCTTATCGTGATCGGTTTGTCTCATTTTCTCAATTAATATGTACCTATGTAGTTCTCCATTCCTTATCATCCTTCTGAATCTGATTATCCCATCTGCCACATGCTCTACTCCAAATCCAAATGCTTGTGATGTGGTTATTGCGTATTGTGAAGTAGCATATATTGTGAAATTCCATTTATTTAGGACTCTCTTAAGATAGTAGCTTATTTTTCTTGCCATTGCGGGTTTATCCAAAAATAATGCACTTACTGAATCAATTACCAATCTAGCTTTACCATAACCTAATTTTTGTTTAGCCTCAATTACCTTATTCACTAATTCCTCAGGGGTTAAGTTCACTAAAGACCATTGGTCCTCTTTTTCCTTCATTAGTGCATCTATTATTATCAACTTCTTCTCTATATATTCCTCAAAATCCCAATTAAACTGCTTAGCTTGTCTTATTATTGAATCCCTACTTTCCTCAGTTGTAACGTATATACAAGGATCTCCGTCCCTTAATCCCTTAGCAATGAAGTGAAGTGAAAATATCGTCTTTCCAGTTCCAGGCTCTCCAGTCAACGCTATGAAAAATCCTTGAGGAATCCCACCTTGTATTAGTTTATCAAAATCCAATATTCCAGTAGATAATCTACTTACCATAATCTTAAATATCGATTTTGAGAATTTTAAAATGATCTGTGACGCTCAGCGGATCTTCTGATATGGAAGTGATGAATAATGTATTGGGTTAGAAGGAAAACCATAGGAGGTTCTGGATTACCATATACCGAAAACGAGATTTTAGAATGGAGGAAAGAAGGAGTGAAAAGAGTATTAGTTTTACCAGAGGATTGGGAAATCGAAGAGAGTTGGGGAGATAAGGATTATTATCTGTCTATTCTCAAGAAAAATGGACTTCAGCCCTTACATATTCCAATTCCAGATGGGGGAGTTCCATCGGATTCTCAATTTCTTACAATTATGAAATGGCTATTAAGTGAAAAAGAAGGTAATCTAGTTCATTGTGTAGGTGGAATAGGAAGGACTGGTACAATTTTAGCTAGTTATCTAATTTTAACTGAAGAATTGGAAGTAGAATCTGCTATTGACGAAGTTAGATTGGTAAGACCTGGTGCAGTACAAACATATGAGCAAGAGATGTTCTTATTACGCGTGGAAGGGATGAGAAAGAGTTGGTTGAAAAACATCTACTCGAATTCTTAGAGAAATTACAATTCCTTATCTCAAAAAACGTTAAAATAAGTCATTACGGAATTGAGAACGTTAAGAAAATCTGTGGGGTTGATATTGCATATAAGGGTAATCTAGGATTCTCAGTAGGTGTAAGTATGGATATTAATAGTGGAGATTATAATTACAAATCTTATGTTGGTGAAGTGAATTTCCCATATATTCCAGGTTTCCTTTTCATGAGGGAAGCTCCATTAATGATAAAAGCAATAGAGGGTTTGGATTGTCACCTTCTTTTGGTTGATGGTCATGGGATAGCTCATCCTAGGAAAAGCGGAATTGCTACAGTTATAGGCGTTCTCCTAGACTTCCCAACAATTGGGGTAGCGAAATCTAGGCTTACGGGTGATTTGGTTAATGAAAGTGAAATTACCTATGTATATCTAAATGGAGAGAAAGTAGGGGTTAAATTCGGTAGATATTTTTATAGTCCAGGAAATAAAGTCGACTTACAAGATTGCATTGAACTAGGTAAGAGGGGTTATCCTAAAGTTCTAAAAATAGCTGATATGCTCACTAAGAAGATAAAAAAGGAATAAAACTGTGCGTGCAGTAAATTTAATTATGAAAATTGAAGTACCATCTATTCCCGAGCATAAAGAGGTAATATTAGATCCTACTAATACAGCATTAATAATTGTAGACATGCAAAACGACTTTGTGAGGAAAAACGGTAAATTATCAGTTTCTACTGCAGAGGCTACTATACCATTTATAAAGAGATTAGTCGATAAGGCAAGAAGTTCCAATGCGTTGGTAATATATACACAAGATTGGCACATGAAAGATGACCCAGAATTTAAAATATGGGGAGAGCACGCATTGGCTGGAACTTGGGGTGCAGAAATAATTGACGAATTAACTCCAGAAAAGAGCGATTTCATAGTTAAGAAGTATAGATATGATGCCTTCTTTGAATCCTCATTAGACTATATTCTTAGAGTTAAGAATATCAAAAATACCATAATTACTGGGACTGTTGCAAATATTTGCGTATTACACACTGCTGGTAGTGCTGCTTTAAGATGGTATAATATAATTATGCCAAAGGATTCAATATCTGCAATAACGGAGTTTGATTATTATGCTACTTTAAGGCAAGTAGACTTTTTATACAAGGGTATAATAACTACTGCAGATGGCATTAAATTTGAGAGGTAGGTAAAAAGTTGGAATATTATGCAATAGTACATAACGATTTTGATGGAACAGCATCTGCAGCCGTTTACGCTAGGGCAATTAAATCATTACCTAAAAATGTATTTTTTACAGAGCCAAACAAATTGCATTCACTTCTAGCTTCATTAGAGTTAAGAGGAGTATATAACGTTATGATAGCAGATTTGGGAATAAATGCCAGTACTTTTAATGAAATTATAAGGAATTTGAAAAAACTCATTGACCAAGGTGCTAACGTGGAGTGGTTTGATCATCACGTTTGGAAGGATGAATGGAAAGAGGAATTGAAAAAAATCGGCGTTTCAGTATATCACGATACTTCGACATGTGGTGCAGGAGTTATATATAAATATAAGAATCCTAATGATGAGTTTTCTAGGAGATTGTCTTCAGCAGACTGTTCAGTTGATATATGGCTTCATGATGATCCAATGGGAGAAAAATTAAGAAGAATAGTTGAGAATAACAAGGATTACTCATGGAAAAATGAGCTAATAAAAATGTTTTATAACGGAATATTGTGGGATGATACATTTGATAAGATGTTAGAGGAAGTAGTTTCCAGAGAGTTAGAGGGTTATAAAAAAGTAATGAAGAGTTATAAGTTAATACAAATTAACGGTCATAAAGTTGTTGTAGCAGTAAGGTGGAAAGGTCCTCCAGATATAAGCTATGCTTCACAGTTTTTGATGACTAGAACTGATGCTTCAGTTTTTGTATCAGCAAATGGAAAAAGTATTTCTTTTAGAAGTAAGGAGATTGATGTTAGACAGTTTGCTGTTAAGTTAGGAGGAGGAGGGCATCCCTTAGCAGCTGGTGCACAACTAAAAGTTCCCATAATATATAGGTTTTTAAATAGGATTGGAATTAAGGGTCCCATGCTAAATTGGGTTACTAAAATCGTTCAGAATACCATAGCAGACGTTGGTTTCATAACATATCAAGAGAGTAAAAAGAGTAGCGCTTCTTCGCCGTATTAAAGAGTGTGGATAGTTATAATTCTCTTATTAGCAGGTAACGCTACATTGTATACTCTAACGCTTTTCACTACTGAGAGTATTCTTTTTGCGTAATGTGCGTGGCCATGGATTGCTATATTTGGTAAACAATCTTTTCCCTTAGTTGATAACTCCTCTAAAACTCTATATCCCAAGTGTGGATATACACTTTTTCTTTCACCGAATACTGTTTCAAAGGTACTGGCGTAATGAGTTAAAAGAATTTTGATATCTGCCTTAGAGTTACAACTCATTTCAGTGATTTTTTCTAACCTTTTCATATAAAGGTCTTCAGTTATCCCGTTGCTTGTTTGCCATAATGTTGGCTTTTCCAGAACTCCTTCACTACCAATTATTATAAGTTTTCTATTCTCTATCTTGATTTCTACTTTTTCATCCTCTAGCCAAATTATATCGCTATAATTTTCTCTATAAAATTTTCTATTTTCTATAAAATCTTCATTACCAAAAATTGAAACTATTTGCTTTACTCTATTTTTTAGAGCGTTATATACGGGAGTAAAATGTAGATACTCACCTCTCTCAACTAGATCTCCAGCTAATAATGCTAAATCAGCCTTGATATTCCCGAGTTCTCGTAAGGCTAAGAAGAATTCGGTTAAATACCTAGGTGAGTGTATGTCAGAGGTTGATATGATAAGCATATATATACCTTATCTTCAGAACTTATAAAGTATGGAAGTAGAGGGAATAGCTGACTTACCGCTTCATACTGGTCATGTTCCCCCGTGGTTAGTTCCCATTATGAAAAGGTTAGCTAAGGCCATAGTTGAAATAATGATTCTTGAATTAGGTCCTCAAAAGGTTGTAGAGAGGTTTTCGAATCCCTTGTGGTTTCAAGGTTTCAATAACATTATTGGAATGGATTGGGATTCCTCTGGCTCTACAACCGTAACATTAGGTATTTTGAAGGACATTACAAACCCTAAAGTTCATGGTTTTGCTGTGCTGGGAGGTAAAGGCAAAAATGCTCTAAAGGTTCCAGATGAGGTAGATATGTTAATTTTTGATGTAGATAAGAATAAAATTAAAAATATAAGTAAAATAGTAGCAAAAGTTGATTCAACCTTGGTTCAAGATGGACATCAACTCTATCATCACACCATGCTTGTAACCGAGGACGGAAAATGGAGCGTAATCCAGCAAGGCATGAATTTAGAAATAAAGTTCGCTAGGAGATATCATTGGAAAGAGACTGATAATTTTGTGGTAGAACCTCATTCTGCAATATCTGGTATTAAGACTAATGTTGTAGTTAACGCAATAGATAGAGATAAGGATAGGACAAGGAAGTTAATATTAGATTTGCTGAGGGAGAATCCCAATAAGATAGTCTCCTTATATACTCAAGCGATGGCTATGCTTAAAGGTCAATCAACTTTAGACATGTGGATAAAAGGAGGATCAATAGCGTTCGTATCCAAAGAGGCTAGATTAATTTACATGAAGCCCGTGGATGTTAATAGAATCAAACAAGTACTAAGAGAAATGTATGAATCTAACCCACTTACATTTGAGGAAGCACTAATTAATGGTTTAGGTCCCTCCACAGCTAGGGCGTTGTACTTAATAGCAGATCTAATATATAACGAGCCGCCATCTTACAAAGACCCGATGAATTATCCTTATGACCCATTTAAGTACGCATTTGCTATTGGAGGTAAAGATGGTATTCCATATCCAGTTAATAGGAAAGCTGCTTGGGAGGTGATATATACCTTAGAAGATTTTATAACTAGAGCTAAGCTTGAAGAAGGCGATAAACGATTAGCCTTAAGGAAGTTAAAAGAACTTTCTAAAGGTATTGAGAAATAACCAACGAAAGGAAATATAAATCCAGAACGAGAATAGTCGTTAAGTCAAGTGATCTGAGCTACAAGTAGAGAAGTACTTAAATATAATTGCCTACAATAATGTTTTTAGAATGTTCAAATTAAGGCTAAATAATAAGGAAGAAGAGGTATTTGAGAGAATTAGCTTTACTGCAGAACTAATAGGTGAAGCAGTTAAGATTTTGCAAAACGAAGTAAATCACGTAAGAAAGGGTGAAAATGATCAAATTCCGGCAGATTTAATTAAAATTAAATCTATTCACGAAAGGGCTGGAATGCTACGTGAGGAAATACTTTCAACTCTTTATGGAGAAGCATTTTTACCAGACTTTAAGGAATCAATGGTAATGTTGACTCAGGCTCTTTTTAATACTTTGAGTTCTGTAAAAGATGCGGCTAGAGCTTTGGGGTCTAGGAAAGTTGATCTGAAATGCGTGACAATTCTATCAGACATGTTAATTACGTATCTAGCATTGGTCAATGAGGCATCACTTAAGATTCACGAACTAACGAGGCACCTGGGATCAGATGTTGAAGTTTCATTAAAACTAAGTAGGGAAATACAAGCAATGGAAAGAGAAGGGGATGATATCAAGGACACTCTTTTGCAGAGGCTTTATGAGATAGAGAAGGAAATTGATATTATAAGTATACTACAAATGAAAGATGTGATTATATTTATAGACGATATATTGGACTCGTTAGAAGATGCGACACTAAGTGTGGAAGTATTTTATGCTACACTAAAGTCCTAATATACTCTTTATTACTCCAAAGATTGCCAATGAGAGTATTATAGCGAAAATTGGGGATGTAGCCCAACTCCTAAATATTTGTATTACTTGTTTTCTAACATCTGATGTAAAGCTTCTAAAACTAAGCCCTACTATGCCACCAATTATTGTTTGGGTTATCGATAGCGGTATTCCTAGAATTGTGAAAATTTCATTTATAACATTACTTCCTATTAATGCTGATGATGCACCTAAATATCCTAATTTAGTTATACGAAATCCCACCCTTATTGCTATTCTTTGACTAGTCAAAACTCCTAATGCAGCAGATATACCGTAAAGAGGTATCACAAGGTATGCTGGAGCAGAGAGTAATGCAGAAGATACTATTATGCCTATCGCATTAGCCCCAACTATAAATGAGGTAAAGGCTGACGAGAATAGTATAAGGTTTTTATATATTGTAATCTGTTTAATAATACGAGTCTCTGCACTTACAACCTTATTCAACGTTAAATATAATAGAAGGGAAAATCCAATTGCGACTATTGGCGAGATAACCCACGAGCTTACTATTACCCAGAATTTTACCCAGTCTAACTCTATAAATCCATGCGACATTAAGGTTAATATCGCAATTGACGGATAAAACGTTTGACTTAAAGAGGAAGGGATACCTGATTTGTTTAAATAATAAAAGGTGATTATTGATGAGGATAATGAGGTAAAAATACCTATAGCCACGTATAAACTATTTCCATACACTACCCCATAAACACTGTGTAACATAGTCAAACTACCTAATACTACACCAACTAAAATAGAGACCATATTTAATATGTAAGCATATCTTCTTTTTATGGCATTAGTTGCGAACAATATACCTAATGATGTTGCATTATTATTAGCTCCTATCACGTAACTGGATATTAGCCCTACAATAAATAATAGGTATTCAATAATGTTCTGCATTGAGATTATTATTGTGATTGCCATTTCTTTTCAGATACCCTAAATAGTAGATTATAGCATCTCTTATAAAATCGCTTCTGTTAGTATATCCTAAATTCCTTGCAACATTATCAACTTCTTTTATAAATTCGTTCTCCAATTTAAAAGATATCGTCACAGTCCCAGTAATTTCTAACTCAAATGTTTGATCATCCACCTTTTTCAAAGTCGTCATGTGAATCATAAATAGTATATGATATAAGTACATAAACATTTTGTCTTGTTTTCCAACACTATACTTATATAACTCTATCTACTACAATGAAAAATTTTCAACGTATTTCTTTACGGAAAATAGGGTGATAGTGCTTAAAAACCTTCTGCGAGAATTAAAATAAGTTTATGAGTTTAGAATTAGAGTGGATGTCAATAGACGACCTAAAATTACCTAGTAACGTTATTGATATAATAAAAAATAGGGGTATAAAAAAACTTAACCCACCTCAAACTGAAGCGGTAAAAAAAGGTCTATTAGATGGAAATAGACTACTATTGACTTCGCCTACTGGTTCTGGGAAGACATTAATAGCAGAGATGGGAATAATTTCATTTCTTCTAAAAAACGGAGGAAAAGCAATATATGTGACCCCACTTAGGGCTCTTACGAATGAAAAGTATTTAACTTTTAAGGATTGGGAATCGATAGGTTTTAAAGTGGCTATGACTTCAGGTGATTATGATACAGATGATGCTTGGTTGAAGAATTATGATATTATAATCACCACTTATGAAAAGTTAGATTCCCTATGGCGTCATAGACCAGATTGGCTTAATGAGGCTAATTATTTCGTACTGGATGAACTACATTACCTTAACGATCCTGAAAGAGGGCCAGTAGTTGAGAGCGTCACAATAAGGGCTAAAAGGAGAAATCTATTAGCATTGAGTGCTACAATAAGTAACTATAAGCAAATAGCTAAATGGTTAGGAGCAGAATCAGTGGCAACGAATTGGAGACCAGTTCCCCTCATGGAGGGTGTTATGTATCCAGAGAGGAAAAAGAAGGAATATACTATACTTTTCAGAGATAATACTGCCAGGAAGGTTCATGGAGATGACGCCATAATAGCTTATACTCTAGATAGTCTAAGCAAAAATGGACAAGTTTTAGTTTTTAGGAATTCCAGGAAAATGGCAGAAAGCACAGCATTAAAGATTGCAAATTACATGAATTTTGTAAGTTTAGATGAGAAAGCCATATCTGAGATTTTAAAACAATTGGATGATATCGAGGAAGGTGGAAGTGATGAAAAAGAGTTACTAAAATCTCTTATAAGTAAGGGAGTCGCATATCATCACGCTGGACTATCAAAGGCGTTAAGGGATATAATAGAGGAGAGTTTCCGTAAAAGAAAAATAAAGGTGATCGTAGCAACTCCAACCTTGGCAGCTGGCATAAATTTACCTGCTAGAACAGTAATAATAGGAGATATTTATCGATTCAATAGGAAGATAGTTGGATATTACGATGAAATTCCAGTTATGGAATATAAGCAAATGAGCGGAAGAGCTGGTAGACCTGGTTTTGATCAGATTGGCGAGTCAATAATTGTGGTAAGGGATAAGGAAGACGTAGATCGAGTATTTAAGAAATATATACTATCTGATGTTGAACCCATTGAATCTAAACTGGGTAGTGAAAGGGCATTTTACACGTTCTTACTTGGCATACTTTCTGCTGAAGGTAGTCTGAGTGAAAAACAGCTGGAAGCCTTTGCATATGAATCTCTGCTTGCAAAGTCAGTAGTTGACGTTTATTTTGATAGGGCCATAAGGTGGCTATCAGAGCATTCTTTTATCAGAGAGGAAAATAATACGTTTACTTTAACTAATTTTGGAAAGAGGGTTGCTGATCTATATATAAATCCATTTACTGCTGACATCATAAGAAAGGGGCTTGAGGGATATAAGGCTTCGTGTGAAATAGCTTACCTCCATTTACTAGCGTTTACTCCAGATGGACCATTAGTATCAGTTGGAAGGAATGAGGAAGAAGAGCTAATTGAATTGCTGGAAGACCTAGAGTGTGAGCTGTTAGTAGAGGAACCTTATGAGGAAGACGAATATTCCCTTTACTTAAATGCGTTAAAAGTGGCGTTGATAATGAAGGATTGGATAGATGAAGTTGATGAAGATACCATATTGGGTAAATATAACATAGGTTCTGGAGATTTGAGAAATATCGTTGAAACTATGGACTGGTTAACCTATAGTGCTTACCATTTATCTAAAGAGTTAAGGTTAGATGATCACAGCGATAAACTTAGGATCTTGAACTTAAGAGTGACTGATGGTGTAAAGGAAGAGCTATTAGAATTAGTTCAAATAGGTGGTGTAGGTAGGAAGAGAGCTAGATTATTGTACAATAACGGAATTAAAGGACTAGGTGATGTTGTAATGAATCCAGATAGAGTTAGGAACTTGTTAGGCCAAAAGCTAGGTGAGAGAGTTGTCCAAGAGGCTGCAAGATTACTTAATAGATTTCATTAATTTGCCAAACGGAGAAATATTCATTGTAAGGGATGAGTGTAATACATTAAAAAGGCTTAGGCTAATCCTTTTAGCCTTGGGTCAAGAGGTACAACTTAACAATTGTGAAGAGTTGATTTGTAGAAAAAAGATTTGATCAGAGAGGTATGTTGCCATGTTTCTTGGGGTATCTGAATTCCCTCTTATTTCTTAACATTTCTAATCCTCTAGCTATTACCTTTCTGGTGTCCTTAGGCTCAATGACGTCATCTATTAAACCTTTCTCAGCTGCCCAATAAGGATTAGCGAACAATTTCTTGTATTCTGTAATTTTTTGTTTCAAGAGTTCCTCTGGATTTTGAGCACTTTGTATTTCCCTTCTATATAATATTCTAACTGCACCTTCTGGACCAGTTACAGCTATCTCCGCAGAAGGCCAAGCATAAACTAAATCAGCACCTAAACTTTTAATGCTCATTGCAATATGAGCACCACCATAAGACCTTCTTACAATAACCGTAATTTTTGGTACTGTGGCCTCAGCGAATGCGTATAACATTTTAGCACCATGCCTTATTATCCCTTTATACTCTTGGTCCGTCCCTGGAACATATCCTGGAGTGTCAACTAAGCTTATTACCGGTATATTGAACGCATCGCAGAATCTGATAAATCTAGCAGCCTTATCCGCAGCGTCAATATCTATTGCTCCTCCATAATATGCTGAATTATTTGCGACAATTCCCACAACGTTCCCATTTATCCTTCCAAATCCCACAGTAATATTTTGTGCCCACAATTTGTGAACTTCCAGGAATTCGCTATTGTCAACTATATTGTATATTAAGTCCCTTATATCAAATGGTTTTACTGAGTCTGTAGGTACAATCGATTCAGCACTCTGCACTGCCCTATCAGCAGGATCACCGGTATCAACATATGGAGGTTCTTCCATATTGTTTGAAGGCAAGTAAGACAATAACCTCTTAGTTATGTTTATTGCATCTTGTTCATTTACAGCCACAAAGTGAACTACTCCAGATTTTGTTGCGTGTATTATTGCACCACCTAGGTCTTGATAACTCACTTCTTCGCCTATTGACACTTTAGTAATCTCTGGTCCGGTTACAAACATGTAATATGCGTCTCCTTTTATCATTATTAAGAAGTCAGTAAGAGCAGGAGAGTAGACTGCACCTCCAGCTGCCGGTCCTGCCATAATGGTAATTTGTGGAATTACTCCAGAAGCCATTACGTTCATCTTAAACACTGCACCATATCCTTCTAGCGATAGTGCACCCTCTTGTATTCTTGCTCCACCAGAATCGTTTATTCCTATTACTGGAGCACCAACTTTTAGGGCTAGCTCATAAGCTCTAACTATCTTATTTGCGTGTGTTTCTCCTAGGCTTCCTCCGAGTATCGTAAAGTCTTGAGCATAGGCGAAAACTTGTCTACCATCAATTTTTCCCCATCCAGCTATTACTCCATCTCCGTAAAACCTATTCTTATCCAACCCAAATTCAGTTGCTCTAGTAGTGGCAAAAGTCAATATTTCATTGAACTTTCCTTCATCGAACAGCTGATTTAATCTCTCCCTTGCCGTTAGTTTACCTTTACCATGCTGGAAGTTTATCTTCTCTTCTCCTCCACCCTTATATACCTTTTCCTTTAATATTTTCAAATCTTCAATTAATTTATCCATTGAAGGTTTTTCATATAGAGCCATTTATCTCACCTCATAACTGTAAAACTATTTTATAACAACTAAAATATCTCCCTTCTTTACACCTTGTCCTTCCTTGATCAGAATTTTTTGCACGATCCCACCTATTGGCGATGAGATTACCGTTTCTGCCTTCATTGCCTCAATGGATAACAAAGGTTTACCCTTATTTACTGCATCCCCTTCCTTTACTCTAATCTTAACTACCCTTCCAAATAATGGAGATACAATTTCTCCTTCCTTTCCTCTAATTATTTCCTCAACTCTTTCTTCTCCTTTTATGGGAATTTCAGTTACCTTATCTAACCTTAAGAAATCCTGATGGTTAAATATCAAAGTACCATCAGACTCTATGAAAACATAATATTTTTTCCCATTAATCTCAAATAAATACTCATTTTCCCTATTGCCTGATCCTAGATATTTTACCTCATAATTTTTATCTCCTATTTTTATTTTATCAAGACTGTTGTTGCTCTGTTCATAAGATACTAAATACATATCTCCCAATTCGCTATAAAGTCTAAATAATCTCATTACCACAACACCCTTGGAGAGGATTGGAATATGATACCATAAGTTTTCCAATTACTTTTACCATTACTAGTTGAGATGGGTACTTTCTGTTCAGTTTTTTTCTTCTTCATCAATCCCCTATTATAAATCGAAATGGCTATTGCAATTTGTATCTCTTGTTCTTCTTTTAATTTGGTCGTAAAGTACTCTGCTTTCTCAGATATATATGCAGTAGTGAAATTACCTTCCCAGAAGTCTGGATCTTGCAAGATCAACTTATATAATGGAATTGTAGTTTTAACTCCTCCTATTTTATAATCGTTTAGAGCCCTTAGTCCGACTTGAATCGCGTAGTCTCTACTTTGTCCATAAACAATTAACTTGGAAACAAGGGGATCATAATATGGTGGAACCCATGAACCAAGTTCTATACCGCTATCCACTCTCACACCGGGACCAGTTGGTTCCTTATAATAGGTTATGTATCCGGATTGAGGCGTGAAGTTATTTAATGGGTCCTCAGCGTTAATTCTAAACTGTATTGCATGTCCTCTTATTTTCAAGTCTTCTTGAGAAAAAGGTAAATATTCACCAGCAGCTAGTCTTATCTGTAATTTGACTAAGTCTATTCCAGTTATGAACTCAGTGACTGTGTGCTCTACTTGAACTCTTTTATTAATTTCTAAGAAGTAAAATTCACGAGTAACTGGTGAGAACACGAACTCCATGGTACCTAAGGTAAAGTAGTTAATTTCTTTCCCAAATCTTATTGACGCCTCAATAATCTCCTTTCTTTCCTCTTCTTTAATGGATGGAGAGGGGGCTTCTTCGATTAACTTTTGGTTCCTTCTTTGAATTGTGCATTCTCTTTCAAAGGAGACTACGTAATTTCCATACTTATCTCCTATCAATTGCGTTTCAATGTGTTTTGGTTTTATAGCAGCCTTTTCTATGTAAATTTCTGCCCTGCCAAAGGCAGAGTACGCTAATCTTTTGCTTCTTTCAAAAGCCTCAGCTAGTTCACTAGGATTATCAACCTTTATAATACCCACTCCTGCTCCACCTCCCGCAGCCTTCAACATTATGGGATATCCTATTTCTCCAGCTATCTTTAACGCCTCATCTACATTTTCAATTGGTGTTAAAGGTCCAGGGGACGTGGGGACACCAGCCTTTCTAGCTATCATCTTTCCTTCCAATTTGTCCTTGATTCTATTCATTACAGAAGCAGAAGGTCCTATGAAAACCATTCCAGCTTTTTCAACAGCTTCTACAAAAGACGCGTTTTCGGAAAGGAACCCATAACCGGGATGTACAGCATCTGCATGAGCCTTTTCTGCCGCATCGATAATTCTTTCAATATTCAAGTAACTTTCTAAAGCTGGAGGTGGCCCTATCCAATAAGCTTCATCTGCATATTTAACGTGGGGGGAATATTTATCAGCATCAGAATATACAGCAACTGCCTTCATTCCCATTTCTTTTACGGCTTTCATAACCCTTATGGCAATTTCTCCTCTGTTGGCTACGAGAACTTTATTAAAGGGTGGCATACTATATTAATATAGTTAGACTGGTTTAAAAGTTTTTAACATTAGGAATTTGGGCTTAGTCGATTTTTTAAAAAATTTTCATTATAAAATCCTTTATACATGCAAGATTTTGTTTTTTAAACCATTTGTATATGGTGTTGGCGATTCACGGATCCATTGCGAATTGTAATTTGTGAATAATATAAATATAAAAGTGTTAACACGATTAAGCATGTATTTCCTTTATAAAACGTTTTCACCCGATTAAATTCATCATTGTTTTTGAAATATAGTGAATTCACAATGGAAATCTGAATAGCCCATGGTGTGCAAAGTATGATCTTGTGAGATATAGTTCAGCAAAATTTTTAATGTAATCCTTTTTATAGTAAGTGAGGATGACGAATCCGGGAACTGATCAGTGAGGACATGCGCGAACGCTGATTCATGGTAAATAAATTCCTTCCTCTGCCACATATTTCTCTCTTGCCAAATCCATCATCTTCCTCGTGAAAAATATTGAGTAAATCATTACTACTATTCCAAATATTAACGAGTCCCATGCTGCAAGAGGGATATTTCCATTTGCAGTAGCTACTGCAATACTCTTCATAATACCATGGCTGACTTGCAATGTGTAACTGTTTGAAATTTCCCAATATTCTCCTATTGCCAAACCTCCCCATGCACTATTTATCGTGCTGGAAAGTCCTGAAATTATATATGGAAATGTTGAAGGTATAATTACATATCTTAACTTATGCCAGAAGGAGAAGTTATAGTTTTTCATTATCTCCCAGTATTGATTAGGCACGTTCTTTATCCCAAGCCAATAACTATAGAAAACGTAATAGAAAGTTGATATGAAACCTAAAAGTATTACGTAAAATTCATCAGTCCAACTTCCAAATACAGTATGAATAAAACTAATGGTAGCTGTAAAAAGTAATGGAAAGTAGGCCGGAGCTGGAAAAGACGCATATGTTTGTATTGCCGGGATTAATACTTTTTCTACTCTTTCACGAGTTGCGATGAAATATCCTAGAAATATTGAGAATACTAGACTAACAATTGCAATGAAAAGAACTCTTATGTAGTCTATCAAAAGGTTGAAAAGAACGTTGGGAGTGGTTGAGATTAAGTAAAGCCATACCGATTTAGGTACTGAGGAAATTGTAGAGAAAGCCCCATAAACTAATAATCCCAATAAAAGTACCGAGATTCCAATGCCCAAATATCTCCAAGGTAAGTTCCTTCTAGTCTCCTCTTCGCTACTTGCGCTTCTGCTTCCAATTCTCGTTACATATTTAGATAACTTGACAAAAGGAGCTATTGTGTTTGACATTCTCGTGGCATATCTTATTCTCATTCTACCTCTTTTGGTTACTTTTATTTCAGTGTCTAACCCATATTTGGACACTGTATAGTTGGCAAATCTTCTTAATAAATATGTAAATATAATTATAGGAATTGCAAGAATTCCTAATCCATCTAAGGCTAGAGTATACTCTTGCGATGCAGTAAACTCCCCAATTAATGTACCTATACCAAATACGTGGTAACTAGAACTGCCTATGGAGAAAACCTCACTAACGGTAATATAGAAGATCGCGTCAGCGAAACTGGGTATAAGGTTAGCTGCTATTCTAGGCCATGAATAAGGGATATATAGTTTTGCCATTTTACCTAGAAAGCCTAATCTATAGTTTTCACTAACTTCTAAAAGGTCGCTCGGAACAGTCTTGAAAGCCTGATATATCCCTATCCATATATTCCATACTACAGCAGTGAAAACTAGAAAATCCACGGCTAATTCTATACCGATATATCCACCTATCCTATATACAAAGAATATTAGAACAACTGGAAAGAATGAAATAACTGGAACTGATTCGAAAATTTCTACAACTGAAATATAGATATTTTCAAACGCCTTACTTTTTATTGCTATATACCCTAGAAACCACCCGGTAATTATTGACAATCCTATTGTAAGAAAAACCCTACCTAATGATGCTAGAGAGGCCAAAAATATCAGCAAAATCTCATTCATTATTATTCCCTCCCTTCTTTACTGGGGTTAAGAGCGCATAAAGTATATCTAAATACTCTTGAAAACTTTCATCCTTTGGATTTCTTGGTCTTTCCAGTTTTATTTCTACTTCTCCAATTACTGTAGCTGGTCTTCCGTTCAAAACATAAACTCTATCAGCTAATTCCACTACTTCGCTCAAACTATGAGATACTAAAACTACGCTATGGAGTGTAGTAGATTCATAAAATAGCATTGAATGTACTTCTTGCCTTAAACCCTCTGCAGTTAATTCGTCTAAGTGTGAAAACGGTTCATCCATTAAAAGCACTAATGGATTAGCAGCTAAAGCCCTAGCTATTGCTATTCTTTGTCTCATTCCTCCACTCATTTGTTTTGGATAAAAGTCCTCAAAACCTTGAAGCCCTACTACTTCTAGCATATGCTTAGCTAATCTGTCTTCTTCTTCTTTGGGTAATTTCCTATATTTTAAGCCTAGTTTAACATTTTCCAACGCAGTTAACCAAGGAAAAGTGGCTATTGACTGGTGTATTAGTGCAATTTTTGGCGTTGGGCTAGTTACCTTTTTTCCTAATAATCTAATTTCCCCCTTAAGTGGTTTTACGAATCCCCCTAATACTCTTAGGAGTGTTGATTTACCAATCCCAGACGGACCTACTATAGCTATAAGCTCCCTATCCTTAGTATACATGTTGATATTTTCGAACACTAAATATCCGTTTGGGTAAGCGTAAGCTATATCTACGGTCTCTAGGATTCTTCCAACAGCTTCACCGTTTTCTCTCTTCTTATAAATTCTTAAAAGCTTTTCGACTGTTTTTCCTATTGTAAACTACATTGGGGATTTATCTTTATGACGAAAAATATTGAGAATTCTTCTTAATTTCAAAAACGAATTTATTATTAATAATTCTATTAGGAAAATCAAACAAAGATATACAACATTAAATGGCATTGTAGTTAAAAGCTGGTATACTGCATACCCATAAATGACTTTAACACTCTCTATTCCAATCCCATAATCAACGATTGTAAGCATTAGGGAGACCAAACCGATAATAATCCACTTCACAATATTAGTATTAAAAACTAAAAAATAAACTTTTTAGTTTCGGTTTACTGTCTGCATCTTCTTTAGATATTCCATTATTCCTCCAGCTTGTAGAATCTCTAGTGCCATCTCTGTTATGCCCTTTCCCTTAAGCACCTTATTACCAACCAAGATTTCACCAGTCTCCACGTCAATTTTGACGTAACTGTTTTCATCTATCTCCTTCGTGGAATTAGGTAACGTTATGACTGGTAAACCATTATTTATCGCATTCCTATAGAATATTCTAGCGAATGACTCAGCAACTACTGCCTTAACTCCAGCAGCCTTTAGGGCTATGGCAGCTTGTTCTCTTGAGGATCCCATTCCAAATACTTTACCCGCAACTATTATAACACCCTTTGATGCCTTCTTGTAAAACTCTGGGTCTAATGGTTCCATAACGTGCTGTGCTAAATACTGTGGGTCAGTATATTTTAAGTACCTAGCTGGAATTATTATATCAGTATCTATTTTATCACCAAACTTAATTACTGGACCTTCTATTATCATTCAGATCACCCTGGGATCTGTAATCTTACCTTCTAATGCGCTAATTGCAGCAACAGCGGGACCAGATAAGTAAACTTTAGCCTCATTACTTCCCATTCTCCCTTTAAAGTTTCTGGAACTTGTTGATACAATATTCTCACCTGGACCAGCTATACCGAAATGACCACCTAGGCATGGTCCACAAGTTCCATACGTTACAATACAACCAGCATCAACTAATGTTTGTATATAACCTCTTTCTAAAGCCTCCTTAAACATTCTGTAAGACGCAGGGATGGCGATGCACCTACTCTTGACCTTCTTTCCTTTCATTATTTTAGCAGCTATTTCGAAATCGCTCAACCTACCATTTGTACAAGAGCCTATGTAAACTTGATCTACTGGAGTACCTTCTAACTCATTTACGACCTTAACATTATCTACACTATGCGGAGCAGCAACTAGTGGTTCCATTTCGTCTAGTTGAATAGTGTATTCATCAACGTATTTAGCGCCGTTATCTGGTGTAACAAGTTCTGGTTCGTATCCTCTCATCTCTTTGATGTATCTCTTAGTCTCTTGATCTGGTATGAACATTAATGCATCAGCATTCATTTCAATTCCCATATTTGATACTGTTGCCCTATAATCCATTGGAAAACTTAACGGATCCTTGACGAAGATTTCTAACGTCATTCCATTAAAGTAATCTGCCTTAAAGTCTCCTAGCAATTTTAGTGCAACGTCCTTTCCAGTTATCCATTTAGCAGGTTTTCCTTCTAAAACTACTTTAAATGGTTGTGGCACTACTAGCCAAGTTTTACCAGTTATTAAAGCGGCTGCAATATCACTAGCTCCCATACCTTGAGCAAATGCTCCTACAGCACCGGATGTGGTTGTGTGACTATCAGCTGCTAAAATAACTTGTCCAGGGTTGGCGTATTGCTCTATCATGACTTCATGTAAAATTCCGTAATTTATATCATAAAAATTAGGAATACCTTCCGATTTCACGAACTTTCTTATATAGCCTTGAATTTCTGCACTCCTTACATCTGGAGGTGGAGCTAAATGATCAAAAGCTATTACTAATTTACTTTTATCGAAAACTTTAATCATGTTAGCCTTTTCCATTACCTCAATCACGTGATAACCAGTTAAGTCATGAAATGCTACTAAGTCTACTTTAGCCTCTATAACGTCTCCAGGCGAGACATCCTTTCCCGATGCTCTGCTTAAAATTTTCTCAGTTAACGTTTTTGCCGACATCAATAAGGAGTTAAAATTATTAATAAATAAGCATTTCTTACGAAGAAATTACATTTACATCGTACTAAATCCGAAAAAGAAACCTATTTTATTTTAGATTTCCTACATACCTCGTAAAGTCTCTTTGAGAGATTTACCCTTATTCTCCAATCTACTATAGGTTTAGGGTAGCTCTTCAGAGTATATTTGTATGCATTATGTATGATCTCTGCGTCATAGCTTTCCAATTCATCTACCCACCTTTTTATATACTTTGCCTCCGGATCATATGTAACCTGTTGTTTCCAAGGGTCAAATACTCTAAATATATAATCAGTACCTACAGAGGCTATCCATTGCCAGTTTCCATTGTTAACCGAAGGATCATAATCAATTAATTTACTTGCAAAGTATTTCTCACCTATCCTCCAATCAATTATAAGAACCTTAACTAGGAAAAATGCGGTTAACATTCTAACTCTGTTCGGCATATCACCAGTCCGGTTCAATTGTCTCATTCCAGCATCTATTATTGGATATCCAGTTTTTCCCTCAAGCCAAGCTTGAAATAACCTTTCATTGTTCTCCCACTCAATGCAATTATATTCCCTTTTTAACGGTTCATGAAATACTCTCTCATTATAGTAAGCCAATAAAGTATAGAAATCCCTCCAGTATAACTGCCTAATTATAGCTTGACTGTCTAATAGAGAATAATAAACCTCTCTAATTGACAAGGTTCCAAATTTCAGATGGGGTGAAAGAAAAGTTCTATTATCCTCTGCTACGAAATCTTTCCTATCGTAATTAATTTGCCTTGCTCTCTCTATTAATTTAATGCCCTCTTTTCTTCCTCCTCGTTCTCCTTGTCTAGGTGGTAATTCATGCTCGTCACCTAAAGAATTTTTATAGTAATTTGTATAATTATTTTGAACTGGTTTCCTTATTTGTTTATTTTTTACTACATTATAAAATGTTGTGAAGTTCCTATAGTTTTTAAAATCGTTCTTTGATGTGAGTAAGTAATCCTCAAAAGATTTCATAATTTTTCCGGTATCTTCACAGTACTTGCGAATTCTTTCGTCCCTCATTTTACTAAATGGAGTATAATCCTCATTTAGATAAACTGCATCAACATCTTTAAGTAAGTTCTTTATTACCTCCTCAGCTAGTCCGAAGTAGACATAAAGTCTGGATCCTCTTTTTCTTAACTCGTCATTTAGCTCATTCAATGAATTAATCATGAAGTTTATGGCAAACTCTGATTTGTATTCGTTTTCATTACCGACTTGTCTAGGATCTAATATAAACGCTGGAATAACTTTCTCGCAATCCTCTAAAGCTTTAATTAATCCAGTATTGTCGTCTAGTCTCAGATCTCTTCTAAATATAAATAGGCAGAGCACATTTCTTTTCAGTTCTCGAGTTATTAGATTTATATTAAAAAGAGTTAGAATAAAAGGAAGCTTTTAACATTATATGTTATATGACTAGATATTTGATCTTGGGAAACGGTTCATTGACAGTTCTATACGATAGTAATTTTACAATAAGGGAAATATACTGGCCATTAACTACTACAAATAATTTACATAGGGGCAGGTTTGGTGTTTTTGTTAATGGTAAGTTCTCATGGTTAGATAATTTAAATCCAAAGATTGGATATTTAGATGATACTTTAGCGGCATATTCATCTTTTTCCTTTGAGGGAGTGAATTTTTATTTAGAAGATGTAATAGATATGGCTTATGATATTTGGATAAGGAAAGTTTCAGTAAAAGACGTAAAGGATAGGGACGTTAGAGTTTTTACCGCTTTTGATTTTCATGTTGGGGGAACACCAGATGGTAATACTGCACTTTTTGACCCTTATTCTGAGTCTATGATACAATATAAAGGTTCTAGATGGTTTTTACTTTCATCTCCGATTCCCTTCTATCAGTACGCTACGGGAATTAAGGAATATAAGGGACTTTTAGGGACATGGAAAGATTGCGAAGATGGTGAACTTTCCGGTAATCCAATTGCTCAAGGTTCAGTTGATTTTGCTAGTAGTTTCAAATTGTATGGAGAAGATTTATATATATGGTTAGTAGCCGGTAAAAATTATAATGAAGCTAAGGGTTTAAGCGATTACGTGAGGAAGAGAACACCCGCGATTTTATTCAAGAGGGTTAAGGACTATTGGAGAGCGTGGTTAAGTAAAGTAAACGATTACGGTGAATACGATTCGATTTTAAGGAGAAGTTTACTGATTTTGCAATCCCATGTACAGAACAACGGTGCCATAGTAGCGTCACTAGATACTGATATTATGAAGTTTAATAGGGACACATATAACTACGTGTGGCATAGAGATGCTGTATTCTGTATTTTAGCTCTTGAACTAATGGGGTATTTTGATAGATCTAGACAGTTCTTTGAATTCACTAGGAGGCTCTTCACAATAAACGGTGCGCTATTTCATAAATATACTGTTGATGGACATTTCGGTTCCACATGGCATCCCTGGACTTTGGACTATTTGCCTATTCAAGAAGATGAGACTGCATTAGTACTTTACGCCTTATGGTTTCATTTTTCAAAGTGGAAAGATGTTGATTTTATAAAGACTTACTATAGGTCCATGGTTAAGGGTATAGCTGATTTTCTAGTAAATTATAGAGAAAAGGCTACCGATCTTCCACTTCCCTCATTCGATCTATGGGAAGAGAGGATTGGTACTCACTTTTATACTACAATAACTGTAATCGCAGGATTAAGGGCTGCAGCGGATTTTGCAAGATATTTTGGAGAAGACGAGCTAGCACAAAAATATGAAACTGTCGCAGATCAAATGCGTAATTCATTAGATTTATTCTGGGTTGGTGATCATTACGCTAGAACGATATATATGAAGGAAGGTCAAGTTCATAAGATCGATGAAACTGTTGACTCAAGTATATTGTTGGCACCAATATTTAATGTAATTCCGATGAGCGACTCCCGTTTTGTAAAGAATTTAGAGACTGTTATAGAGAAGTTAAGTGTTAAAAGGGGATTAGTTAGGTATGAGGGTGATCAATATTTAAGAGGAGGTAATAATTCCAATATCTGGTTTATATCTACATTATGGTTATCTCAAGTTTATTCGTTAATGGGTGAGAAAGATAAGGCTAAGGAAAAGATAGATTGGGTCTTGTCGAAATCTTTACCAACTGGAGTTATACCAGAACAAATTGACGATAATGACAAATATCCATCAGTTTCTCCCTTAGCGTGGAGCCACGCAGAGTTAATAAGGGCAATATATGCATTAAGAAATGGCACATTAGATCCTAAATAAATCGTAATTTTAACTATTATCTTTTATCATTATAAATTAAGTTTACAAGTTACCAAAAGATTTTTAAGAGTTTTATGAAATCCTCTAACTATGCAAGGTAAAACTGAAATAAACATGCCAGATGGTAGAGTAGCTGATATATTTAATGTAATAAAGTTCCTTTATGGACTCAGTGATAGGGATATAGAAATTTTAAAATTGTTACTTAAATCTCAAAACCCTCTCACCATGGAAGAAATTTCAAGTAAATTGAATATTACAAAATCTGTTGTGAATAAATCTATACTGAATCTTGAGAAGAAGAATATAATAATTAAAGAAAAAATAGAAACTTCTAAAAAAGGGAGAAGGGCATATACGTATAAGGTGGATTCAAATTATTTAAACAAGAAATTACTTGTTGATCTAGACCAATTAATGAAAGATTTAAAGGTAAAGATAGCAAATGTTATAGGCGTAGAGATAGAAAAAACTGCTAATATTTAAAGAAAAAAATCCTTTTATTATTTAATGGATAGCACGCTATTAATTTTCTCCTTTAATTGATCCATATTCTTTCTCATATCATTAAATCTCCTTATATCTTCAAGTAGTTCCTCTCCCTTCTTAGTTAACATGTACTGTTTTCCTTCTTGTTTTATGATTTCTAAATCCATTAACATCTTTATATATCTCCCAGTTAGAGCATAGCTTAGATTGGCACCATACATTATTCTGGTCTTAGGAGATCCAGATTTACATGCCTCAAGTATTGCTTGTATAATTTCTAGCTTGCTTCTTTTCTTAGCCATGATAGACTTTCTATATATTGCAGTTTATAAACTTTTGCTTTACATCCAATGTATTACTAGTCTTTTTAGCTTTGAGTTGTCTCTACTTTGTCATATTGTTGAAAAGTATTAATTTATTTAAGCTCTAATGATTAAGTTACTCTTATAATGGAAAGAATTGACATAGTAAGCGTTAAAGGTGGTGTAGGGAAATCATTTATAGCTTATTTTCTGAGTAAAACACTTGCTGCAAGTCATAAAATATTACTGATAGATAAAGATTTAACATCTACACTTAGTAGGGTCTACAATATAAAAGGCAACTTACTATCTTATTTGACAGTGGGTCAATCCTCTTTAGCTTATTTCAAAGAAGTTGACAGTGGACTTACAGTAGTTAATGTAGGCTGCAGTAGAAAGATAAAAAATGTAGAACCTAAAAAAATTGCAGATATCTATAGTGGCTTTTCGGATCACGATTTGATGATAGTTGATAACCCATCAATACCCTCAGATGTTTGTTTAGATACTGAGCTTCAAGCTTATTATACTTATTTGAATGAAAAGAGATTAGATTACAATTTGATCTTAATATTACCCCCAAATCAGCTTTTGTTAGATGAAAGTCTGGCATTCATGCAACTATTTAAGGATTATATTAAGAATGAATTAAGTATATCTCTGGGAAATGATTTAGTAAATTTTGATGTAATATCCTCAGTAATAAACATGTATAATCCTAGGGAAAGAATAGATATTAGTAAGATTAAAGATTTAACTAGTAAAATAGTTAAAATTCCATTCAAGAAAGAAGCAATTTATACACCCTTTAATCAACTAAACACGCCAATGGAAATTAGTGAATTGGCAAAATATGTGCTAGAGTATCTAGAAAGTAGGTGAGATATAACTATTCTTACTATTAGTTTATAAAGTTAATACCATTCTATAAATACTTTAATGTTTCAAACGATATAATGAAAGAAAGAATTATATACAAGAATTTCTGATCATAAAAATTGTGGTTAAATGGTAAGTGCGAAAAGTATTTTAGCGGGAATCCTACTTCTAATACCATTTATCGTATATTTTGCAATACCAACATATAATAAAGTAGAGCCAGACTTAGGGAGTTTGCCGTTCTTCTATTGGTATCAAACAGTGTGGTTGGCAATATCAACAATACTTTTCTCAATAGCTGCGCTCCTTCTTGCCAGAAGGTGATATAAATGTTAGGGCTAGCTGGAATAATCGTCTTTATAGCACTTTTCATAGTATTCATATTCCTTGGATTTTATGGGGCTTTTTGGAGAAAAGGAAATTTGGATTTGCTTCATGAATGGGGATTAGCAGGGAGAAGGTTAGGTACTGTTCTAGTATGGTTCTTAATGGGTGCAGATTTATACACAGCATATACATTTATTGCAGTACCATCAAGCCTTTACGCAAAAGGTGCAATATATTTCTTCGCAGTACCATATGTTTCTTTAACCTTTGCCATAGCGATGTTAACAATGCCTAAACTATGGATTGTTTCGAGAAATAGAGGTTATGTGACGGCAGCTGATTTCGTGAAAGATAGATTCAACAGTAGCATTTTAGCTGCTTTAATAGCGTTAACTGGTGTAGTCGCTGAATTACCTTATATAGCATTACAAATAGTAGGTATGAAGTCGGTCCTACAGATGATGTTATTAGGAATAGGTAACGCGGCCTTAGTGTCTGAAATTTCCCTAATAGTTTCCTTCATAATTTTAGCGGCATTTACGTACACTTCCGGCCTTAGGGGTGCTGCGTTAACTGGAGTTTTTAAAGATATTTTGATCTGGATCACGGTTATATCGGTAATCGTAATCGTACCACTACAATATGGGGGTTTCACTCACGCCTTTAGTGTTATAAACTCAGCAAACCTTTCAGCAAGATATACTACACTACCAAGTAACTTACAAATAGCATATTGGAGTTTATTCTTAGGTAGTGCACTAGCCCTATACCTTTATCCACATTCAATAAACGGTTCATTAAGCGCTGATGATAAGAATAGATTAATGTATAGTACAGCATTGTTGCCAATTTATGGTATTGGTCTAGCAATAATAGCATTATTTGGTATTTTAGTTTATGCGGTACCAAACGCATTGAGTGTTGTATCTAAATATGGGGGTGCCCTTGTAGTTCCTGCATTAATAACATCAACCATGCCAGATTGGGCTGCTGGTATAATGCTACTAGGTATATTTGTTGGTGGCCTAGTCCCAGCTGCAATTATGGCAATAGCGGCATCCAATTTACTAGTTAGAAATGTAATAAAAGAGGTAAATCCAAGCATTACACCCAAAGGGGAGACAACACTAGCTAAGTGGATATCAGCTGTTATAAAGTTCTTAGCTTTAGCCTTCGTCTTCCTAGTCCCATCTACATATGCCATCAACCTCCAATTGCTAGGAGGAATACTTATAACACAGACATTACCGGCAGTGTTCTTAGGTTTATACACTAAATGGTTTAATCCATGGGCATTAACTGCGGGATGGGCTACTGGAATTATAAGCGGGACCTATATGTTCTTCACATTTGGACTACCTCGTGCCACGTCTCTATATCCTACGCTTTTCGGTTTAATGTATGCTGCAGTAATAGCGTTAGTACTGAACCTGGTAGTTTCAGTCATAGGTACGCTTGTAGCTAATGCCCTAGGGTTCAAGACTAAAAGCAATATATCTGCAGAGGATCTAAAAGGATGAAAGTTAAACTCAAACCTTTTTTATTTTAAAATCTTATTTACCTACTAGTAGTATATTCTAATTATGATATACGAGAAAGTAGCTGAAGAACTTATTTCCTCTTCTTACACCATAGCCTTTACCGGAGCCGGTATTAGTACAGCTTCTGGTATTCCCGATTTCAGAGGTCCTCAAGGATTATGGAAGAAGTATTCACCAGAGTTAGCTAGTATAGAATATTTTGAAAAAGATCCTAAAAATTTTTGGGGATTCTACTCATTAAGAATGAGGGGATTATTCGAAGCCCAACCTAATAAGGCACACTACTCTTTGGCTGAGTTAGAAAAGATGGGCATAATAAAGGTAATAATAACACAAAATATTGACGGTCTACATCAGAAGGCTGGTTCTAAGAACGTTATTGAGCTTCACGGAACTATGAGGAGGTCATATTGCGTTTTATGCTTAAGGACTTATGATTCGCTAAACGTCCTAAGTATGATAGAAAAGGGTAATCTTCCACCTAGGTGTGATTGTGGTGGGATAATAAGGCCAGATGTTGTGCTTTTTGGGGAACCAGTTAAGAACATTTATGAGGCACTAAGTATTGCCTATGAATCTGATCTCGTAATTTCAATTGGTTCTTCATTAACTGTATATCCAGCCAATTTAATTCCACAGACCGTAAAAGAAAGAGGTGGTAAGCTAATAATTTTAAATATGGAAGAGACCCCGTTGGATAGTATTGCGGATTACGTTGTAAGGGAACCAGTGGAAATTTCATTGCCCAAGATAGTTGAGAACGTGAGACAGAAAATACTTTCGTGAATCTCGGTAGTGTTTTTTAAGTAAAATTTCTGATATGATTGAAGAGGAAGAGGAATTAAAATTAATAAAACAAATATTTTTAATAATTAATGAGAATGTGCCAGATGACTGTAGAGATTTGGTAATTAACAGATTAATGAATAGACTAATGGATGATATTAAGGAACTAGGTGTTAAGGAGACAATAAAAAAATGGTTAGGTGAGGAAGATGAGGAACTTATCATAGTTGATTAAATCAGTCGCGGATTTGATCTTCACCTTTCAGAGCTTAGCCCGTTCTTCATCTTTATTAAATCTTCAGAGACCTCCTCTATATCTTTTATTGTATCTATTGATCTCCAGTAGACATCATAATACTTTATGCCAATCAATAACGATTCCTTTGCAAGTTTAGGAAAAGTGAGTTTTTCCATGTCTCCCTTTTCTGGTAAGTATTTGAATATTTCCTTTCTCATTAGATAAACTCCCGCATTTATCCAGTAGTTTTCTAAGATTGGCTTCTCCTTAAAATCTATAATCTTGTCATCCTTAGTTTCGACTATTCCGTATGGGCTCTTCAAGGGAACTAGTGACATTGTCATTACGTTTTCATTAGATATTTTTAACTTACTTATATCTAGGTTAGTTATTATATCACCGTTGAGAACTATAAACGTGTTTTCCGTACTTAATAATCTCTCGACCTTCCTGAGTGCTCCTCCAGTACCTAAAGGTTCCTCTTCTATAGAAAAATACGTTGAAATTCCCAATCTCTTTTCGTTTTCACTTAACCACTTTATGAGAACCTCCCATTTATAGCCTGTTAATATTACAAAGGATGTAATACCGAATTGTTTAAGCCAAGAGATCTGCCATTCAATAATTGGTCTCCCAGCCACTTCAATCAAAGGCTTAGGCCTATCATCTGTAAGTGGTCTTAATCTCTTACCATACCCACCCGCTAAAATAACCGCGTGCATAACATACATATTATTTCCAATTTAATAAACATTTTCCAATACTAGCCTAAAAGTCTCATAGCGTAGAGGACTATTTTGAAAGTTCTTTCCTTCGAATTCTTCAGCTCTAGACTCCAACTCTTTTACGTAACCACTGGTTATTTTTAATTACTTCTAAATATCGTTTTGATTAAATAATGTTTATATAGTATTACAATGTATTTTCTATTGGTGATCTCCCAACTGATGACGGGTACTACTCACGAGGTTTGGGGAGTGATAAAATTGAGGTCTAAGAACTTTCCGGCGTTCAGTAATAAATCTTTCGCTCAAACTTCAAGCATAGTATTAGCTAACATTGCCACGTGGGTCCTTTCAACCCACGTGGCGATTCGGGGGAGGGATTCACCTATTTAGGCTCATAAGGCTTATTATTATACCAAACACTCCAAACAACCCTTGCCAACTTCCTAGCCAAAGCGACATACAACTTCTTACCCTTCAACCTATCCTTGTGTGTTTCATAAAACTTCAGCAAGGTTGGATTCCTAGAGTAATTCCTCATTGCTAAAAAGTAGAACAAGCTACGCAAGTACTTATTACCCCTCTTGGAAATCCCCCTACTTATTACAGCCTTCCCGCTCCTCTCCACTACGGGATCTAAACCGCAATAAGCAACAAAGGACTCAGGCTTAGGAAAACGCTTAACATCACCAACAATACCAGCTGCAAGCCTCCCAACACTTGGTATCGTTAATAGGACGTGGTCTTGAGGGACTTGCCCCTCAATCATCCTCCTAACCTCCTTCAACCTCTCTTGCGTTTCTAGGATGTTTTTAGCCAGGATTTTGATTTCCTCAAGTACTATTGGCGTATATTCAAGTTGGTATAGTTCTTCCTGTGTGAAATCTCCTTTCGCAAGTTTTTCCAACCTGTCCTTGCTTACCTTATCGTTATCGCTTACTAGGAATAGTGCTCTCTTTAGCCTGTTCTTGTATTTCGTCTCTATGTCCTTTAGGAAGAGGTAGAGTGTTACTAATTCCTTTAAGGGGTTGTAATCGTACTCCTTAGCCTTGTCGACCATGTTTTCTAATTTTTCTGCGTCGTAAAAATCTGTTTTCTTTCCCCTAAACTCCTTTTCCCTTGATAACACGTTTGGGCTGACTTGTAGTACTCTTACCCCTCTCTCCTTGAAGTATTGTGAAGGCCTTATTGCGTATACTCCGGTAGGCTCTAGGACTATTACGCAAGGTTTCATCTTGAGGATTTCCTCATAACCCTTCTTACTGTTCTCGTATCTTCTCACCCTCCCCCTGCTAGTTATTAAATGTTCTTTTGATATATCTATTCCTATTATCCCTACCTCTTTGTCACACCTATATGCGTGAATTTTATCACAATGTTCAGTCCGACGGTAGGGGTTAGTCACGCCCGTAGCCGAAGACTTTGCTTCAGAACTCACGTCGACCATGTTTCCCCAGTCGAGGAGAGTATTACTCTCCTCGACTAATAAACCTATATAGGCGTTTCCCTCGACCAGCCCCAATGATTTAAGGGTGACTGCGTATGATCCCTTAAGAGGGGTGCCCGTGGCAGAATTAGAAGTAATTAAAAGTAAGGAAAAGTTACGCCACGGGTAAACACTCTTATATAGTAAAGAGGACCAATATACATTTCAAACAATTATAGGTATTATTTGTTTTTACGTAGCCTAAAACTACCCAACCCTCATGGAAAACATTATCAAAATCCACCCTCATAAAGTTAAAAAGTTAAAGCCTTTGAATAATTCTTTCCAGATAAAATTTAGTAAATAGTAACTTATATTTAAGAACTTATTTAACAAGATTAAATAGGTACAAGAAAAGCTAATATCTTAATAAAATGTGTTAAAGTACATTATGGAAAAGTTTTAAAAAGAGAGAGTACGGACATTATCTTATGAAAGAAAGAGAAGTAGAAGCTAAAAGATTAGTTGGAAAGAAGAATGTGAGAGGAAAAATATACGAGTATGAATACTTCACGTTACCGTTGAACCTATACTTGCCTAAGTCAATGGTAGAGAAATTCGGAACAAAATATATGCTTCAAGTTGATGAGGATAGTGGAACAATAACAATAAAGCCTAAATCTGGTCAGTGAAACCAAGGATTTTTCCCCTATGTATTATAAACGTTTTGTTAGAAGTGTGAATCTTAATGATTTTATCCTTTATCTCAACCCTAGTTATTTTTTCATAAATTTCAGGTTTATAGAGATGTAATGAGATCGCAATAGTGAATAGATAGACTAAAATGGGTATTATAAAAAGTGTTAGGACTAAAATATATCTAAAAATCACATATAAAATGGAAACCAATAAGACAATAATGAATGAGATATAATACATCTCGTTAATTTGAGTCTTTTTATACCCTATCTCACTCTCCGATATGAAAAATATTACATAGTAACCGTCATCACTTAGCCCAATTGCTTTCTTTTTCACAGTATTAATTTGACATCAGGGATATTTAATCAATAGTCGTTTAAGGATACGGTACTTTGTGGATGACTTCAATTTTTATCAAAGCTAACGTCAAGCTTACTTTTAAATCAACGCTTGATTTTGAATTTAAGAAAGATTGATGAGCTTAACATCTTAGAAAATTGAATTAGTCCATAAAGCAAGGATGCGGATAAATAATAAATATTAATAAAAAATACAGTACTACTCGAGATGAAAAGATACCTCATATTATTTTTAGTTTTAACAAGTATAATATTTATACCAATAACTTACTCTTCTAACCAATTTAGTTTTCTAAATATTGGAAATACAATTAGCTATAACATTTATGAAACATCATCTAGACTTGGAACTTACTTAACCTTTAATATAAGTATGAACCTAGTTTGGAATGGAACTGTCTTTGTGATAAATGGTAAATCAGTAAATAAAGTGTTTCCCGCAATAAATACAAACAATTTAACAATAGAGAACATAAGTGGTTCGTATCCATATCCTCTGAGTGTATGGATTAACACTGCAGCTGCTGGCACTCCTAGCGGATTTCTAGAAACCGGCAAAGAATTCACTACTTATAATGGCATTCCTGCTGTGGAATTCCTAGACTATAATAACTATACCTACATTTCCCTACAATATATGATACCTCTAAAGTCATACTACAGTATAAATATAGACCCTGCTTCAAATTTAACATATAGCGCTACCGCCACGTTGACAAAAGGTGACTTAAACTTCTACACTGGACCGTATAACTTGTATAACGTTTCATTCAATTATTTATACCAAAACTACACCGTAAATCTGTTCTTACTGGTAGCGTCATCAAATGCAGAGATTAATCTCTTGAATTACTCTAATCATGTAGCGTTGAATATAACTGGTTTAAAGTTTATAAGTCTGTTAGTACCCATAACTACATTCCATGACTTACTTGGAGTATCTAAGTTTATCTATAATGGAAGCCCTTACATCATTATATTAACATCAACGGGATCAACGGGAAGTGCGTATTATTACAATACATCTGTGCCAATAATCGGAAGCTATATACCTGGAACAAATTACTACATGATATCTATACCGTATTCTGGAAATATAGTAATTATATTTGGTAATTACTACTCAAATTATGTTAATGGAAGTATTAACATAAAAAATAATGATGTTGGTCATGGGTTCTCCCTACTCTACGCATTATCTGCAGTTATAGTAGTTGCAGTTGTAATTACAGCTACTTATATGTTAAGAAAGAAGTAACTTGGGGATATCGTAGGGGGTATTAGCTATTGGAATTCCAGCTTCTTTAAATGCCCTTATTTTACTCTCGAATGTACCCATACCCATATAAACTACTGCTCCTGCATGTCCCATCCTTTTCTCCCTAGGTGCAGTCATTCCTGCTATGTAAGCTATAATTGGTTTCTTAATTTCTCCCCTCTTATACGCCTCTGCTAATCTCTCCTCCATGGTACCACCTATTTCTCCTATTACAACAATTTTTTCCGTCTCTGGATCTTGATCAAACATCTTTGCAACTTCTAAAGTACTCGTACCTATTATTGGATCCCCTCCTATACCTATAACAGTAGATTGGCCCATACCAGAGTTCTTAAGTAATTCTGAAACCTCATATGTTAGTGTACCAGATCTAGACACTATTCCTATTTTACCCTTCTTAAATGCTCTGGCTGGAAGTATTCCAACTAGACTTTCCTCTGGAGCTATTATTCCGGGACAATTGGGTCCTATTATTCTAGCTCCCCTAGCTCTGGCATACTTTATAGCTCTAGCCATGTCCAAAACCGGTATGTGCTCGGTTATAGTTACAATTAATTTTATTCCTGCATCAACTGCCTCATATATGGCATCCACTGCGTATCTGGCTGGAACGAAAATTATTGAAGCATCTGCCTCATGTTCTTTCATTGCATCCTTTACCGTGTCGTAAACTGGAACACTGTTAACTTGAGTTCCTCCCTTACCCGGAGTAACACCAGCAACTATTTTTGTACCGTATTTTAGCATTTGCTGTGTATGGAAGCTCCCTTCTCTTCCGGTTATTCCTTGGACAATTACCCTAGTATTCTTATTTATGAGCGTACTGCATCACCTATCATTTTTAATACATCATCATATACGTTTACACCGTTCTCTCTTAATATTTTCTTCCCTAATTCCTCGTTAGTTCCTAATAATCTAACAAATATTGGCTTCTTCACCTCCTTTAGCGCATCAATTATACCTAACGCTACCTCATCACATCTAGTAATTCCACCGTAAATATTTATAACAATCTTTTTGACTCTAGGATTGCTACCCACTTTGAGAACACTTTCTTTAACATGTTCCCTATTAGCTCCTCCACCAACATCCAAGAAATTTGCTGGATTTCCGCCATTTAATTTAACTAGATCCATTGAAGCCATGGTTAATCCTGCACCATTGCCTATTATTCCTATATCTCCCTCTAGTTCCACATAACTATCACGAACTTCTTGCCTCCCTAACTCCTTTAACAAATCCTCATGTCTATATAACGCGTTATCCTCTAAAATCACTTTAGAGTCTAAAGCTAATATTCTACCATCATTAGTCAATGCTAATGGGTTTATCTCAACTAGTTCAGCGTCGTAATCTACAAATAATTTATATAAACCTTGTATTATTTGTCCTAATCCCTTAACTCCTAGATACTTCTCAGCCTCAACAATATCATAACTCCTAACTCCCCTCTCTAGTGGTATTATCATCTTCTTAACGTCCTTAGCTTGTTCAACATCAATGCCTCCTTCTCTTGATAAAACTAACATTGGTTCCGCAGTTTCCCTATCTAACAATACTGAAGCGTAAATCTCCTTCTCGTGAGGAACAAATTCCTCTACTAAGAATTTCTCGACTCCTAGTTTTTTCAGTTCTAAAATAGTATTATAAATGTCTTCAGTTACTCTTACTAATCCTCTTTTACCTCTAGCGCCTTCCAATAGTTGAGATTTCACTACAGCTTTTCCTTGCCATCTTATTGGTTCAGAAGTTACAACACCATTAGGCACTGGTATCCCTACACGCTTAAAAAGACTCTTTCCCTCATATTCATATAATTTCATACCACATACTTATCACATAAAAATTTAAACATTACTATGCATTACTTAAATTTAGTAAAAGTATTTAAAGAGGCCTATTTTGTATCACGAGGAATTTTCTCTATAATATTTACATACTTTCTTCAAAATACAGTCTTTACATTTGGGATTTTCAATGAAACAAAATGCTCTACCTACAGTGACTATTCCAGCGTGTAGTAATTTGTATTCGTAGACGTTTCGCTCTAAATTCTCCTCTACTAGTCTTTTAACCTCATTCTTTTTCTTTATACTAATTCCTAATACTCTAGATAATACTCTCTTACCGTACTCTGATGGTGGAAAGTTTGGTTTGTGACCTGCGAAAAGCAAGATTGAGTCAGCTGTTTCTTCGCCTATACCATCAATGCTTAAAAGTAAATTTCTATTATAAAATTTCTCAACACTACCTAGATTTATTATGATTTTAGATAAATTAATTAACCTCTTAACCTTAGTCTTATAGAAGTTAATTCCTTTCAATACATCATATAATTCTTGTTCAGTAGTATTGCATAATTTATAAAAATCAGTCAAACCTTTACTCCTCATCTCCTCTACTTTGCTCTTTACAATTTCCCATCTTGACATTTGAACCAATATTGCTGAAATAATTATTTCTTCTGCACTTTTTAGTCCGTCCCACCATTCATAAGAAGTTTCGGACGAAACTATCCAACCTTTTTCCTTCAATATGCTTTTATTATTTTCAAATATTTTCAGCAATGTGTCAAGTATTTTACGAACCATTATAGTTCACTTAATACATGTTTAACCAGATTTGGAGTACCTGTATCAAAAACGTTAGGCTCATTAGCGTTTTCTATAGCTTCTAATAAAACGTTATAATCGCTCCACGTTATTGGATCACTTAAAAACGTAGCTCCCAATATCTCAGCATACTTCTTGGCATCACTTAACGTAGTTGCACTCTTCCAATCGTTGTTGTAAACCATTATTACCGGCTTCCTATACATTACTACTGCCTCCATGGCAGTTTTACCTTGATGCGTTATTACCAAAGATGCATTAGCAATCCACTTTTCTAAATCTGGATCAAAACTAAACGTAGTAACATTTTGATTACGATAAATTGTGGGATCTATTTTCCCCGTCTGTATGACAATCCTCTTCCCTATAACGGATTTCACTATTGCGTCAAATAACCTCTTAAAACCCATGCTACCAGTTGTAACTAATATGTAGCCTTCATCCTTACTCTCATACTTAGGCTTTTCAACAATGGGTCCCACGACAATACCCTTCTTTTCATAAAGTTTCCTTTGCTCTTGCCAATGAAGAAATACACCCTTTGCGTAATTTGATATTATGCCTATCGCCTTTCCCTTGGTGATAAGTCTATCTTGACTTTCGATACCGTAAACCTTCCCACCTTTTAAGAATTGAAAAAAGGAAGGAAATATGGAGTGATTGCTCCCGGTGGCTATGATTAAATCGTATTTCTTAATACTGGCGCTCTTTACTATTATAGAGAATAATCTCTTAAATAATACTAGACTACTTTCGTCTGGTTCTCTTCCTTTAGGTATCTCGTAGATTTTATTTGCATATTGCGATATCATTTGTCTACTATAAGGGTCATTTGTTGGTATCACGAAATCTACTTTTTCGGGTAAATATTGGGCAATAGCCCTGGCGAAGCCTGTATGACCACCACCACTGGCTATTATTAAGATTCTTGTCACAATACTCTTTGTAACAGCTAAAGATTTAAGTTAAATGACATAGCGATATTTATGGAAAGTTATAAGCCAGTGTGGCTAAAGGGTGCGGTAATTTTAGCCATAAACCTAATAGATAAGGGATATAAGCCAGTTGCTGTTGGCCTAGGTGAAAGGGATTTCTACATTGATGTGAAATCAGACACTAGCATTACCTTAGATGAGGTAAAGAAGGCAATCAATGAGAACGTTCTAGCTAATGTATCCATTGAGAATAATCAGATAGTGTATAAAGGAAACAAGGTTTCAATAATAGAGGATAAGGTTTCAATTTCGACCAATTTAAATCCTAAGTATTTTGAAATTTTAAATATCTCAACTCATCATCCAAATCCCAATGAACAATACGTCAGAATTAGGGGTGTGGCTTTCGAGACTGAAGAACAGTTAAAGGATTACCTTTCTTGGCTAGAAAAGGCTGAAGAGACTGACCATAGGCTGATTGGAGAAAAGTTAGACTTATTTAGCTTTCATGAGGAAGCTGGATCAGGATTAGTACTATTTCATCCTAAGGGACAAACGATAAGAAATGAACTCATTGCGTTTATGAGAGAGATAAATGATAGCATGGGGTATCAAGAAGTTTATACTAGCCACGTTTTCAAGACTGATATATGGAAAATATCCGGTCATTATACCTTGTATAGGGATAAACTAATTGTCTTTAACATGGAAGGTGATGAATATGGAGTAAAACCTATGAATTGTCCTGCTCACATTCTAATTTACAAATCTAAACCTAGAACCTATCGTGATCTTCCAATCAGATTTTCAGAGTTTGGCCATGTATATAGGTGGGAAAAGAAAGGAGAATTATATGGGTTACTGAGAGTTAGAGGTTTCGTCCAAGACGATGGTCACATTTTCCTTAGGGAAGATCAACTAAGGGAAGAAATTAAGATGCTTATTTCTAAGACAGTGGAAGTTTGGCACAAGTTCGGCTTCAAAGATGACGATATTAAGCCTTATTTGAGTACAAGGCCGGATGAGAGTATAGGTTCTGATGAACTGTGGGAAAAAGCTACTAACGCGCTGATTTCCGCGTTGCAAGAATCGGGCTTAAAATTCGGTATTAAGGAAAAAGAAGGTGCGTTTTATGGGCCTAAAATCGACTTCGAGATAAGGGATAGTCTAGGTAGATGGTGGCAATTATCCACAATACAAGTTGACTTCAACTTACCTGAGAGGTTTAAGTTGGAGTACATTGATAAGGATGGGATAAAGAAGAGGCCAGTAATGGTACATAGAGCAATATATGGATCAATAGATAGATTTGTTGCAATACTACTTGAGCACTTTAAGGGTAAGCTACCAACGTGGTTAAGTTCAGTCCAGGTTAGGGTTTTACCGATAACTGATGAAGTAAATGAATACGCTGAAAAAGTGCTAAACGATATGAGAAAGAGGAGAATAAGAGCAGAGATTGATTATGCAGGTGAGACCTTAAGTAAGAGGATTAAGAACGCATACGATCAAGGAGTTCCATACATATTGATAGTAGGTAAGAAAGAAGCTAGTGAGGGTACAGTAACTGTTAGAGCTAGGGGTAACATTGAAGTGAGGAACGTTAAGTTTGAAAAGTTCCTAGAGTTATTGATTACCGAGATTGCGCAAAGGGATGTAGAACAAACTACAGTAAAAGCGTTAAAATAGTGAATTTTTTATAACAATATATACTATATTAATACTTGTGCTAGTGTATGGGTTGTATAAAAGTCCTCTTGGCTATATAACTGTTGCTAAGGACGATAAGGGATTTATTATGTTGGATTTCTGTGACTGTGTGGAAGGAAATTCAAGAGACGATAGTAGTTTTACTGAATTCTTCCATAAGCTAGATCTCTACTTTGAGGGTAAGCCAATAAACTTAAGGGAGCCTATTAACCTAAAGACCTATCCTTTTAGATTATCAGTATTTAAGGAAGTAATGAAGATCCCCTGGGGAAAAGTTATGCCGTATAAACAGATAGCAGATTCACTGGGAACTTCTCCAAGAGCTGTTGGTATGGCTTTATCTAAAAATCCCATTCTTTTAATCATACCATGCCACCGAGTAATAGCTGAAAATGGTATTGGAGGATACTCCAGAGGAGTAAAGTTGAAGAGAGCCTTATTGGAACTAGAGGGAGTCAAAATACCAGAATGATGTGGAAAAATTTAACAATATTAACCAATTAATTTTTAACAAAAAGAGCTTTTATATCGTATTCGAGTTACTTGAGCATTCTCCAAAGTCCGAATAGATAAATCTCTCGTTATCTAAATTATTATATTTTTAGGCTACTTCAATTGTAGATTACATGCATAAAAGTTAACTATCGGCGTTTGATAATATTATTTCGTCAAATGAATATATAAAATCTAATAAAAAGTAATTATTAAATTTAGTCAAAGCTATTAGTCACCTAAACTTAAATAGATTTGCTATTCCATATTATTTTGATAATAGAGTTAATTACTATATTTGGGAAAACATTTAAATACGGTCCCATGGGACTTGGTAGTCGTGAATACATCAATAATTATAGCTGTTATAGTTATATTAATAATAGTAGTAGGAATAGTTGCTTATCTAACGCTAGTACATCATCCTGCCACGATATCTTCTACAACAAGTTCAGTTGAGACAACCTCAACAAGCTTCACTTTAACCTCAACATCTACCACAATCTCAACAAGTTCGACTTCAACATCTTCCACAACTACAACAAGTTCATCTACCACATCTTCCACTACCATTACCACGACACAGTCGGTAACTTTACCTCCTGGGGCTAATATGTTGCCTTATAACCCTAACAATAAGACTGTATTTATCTATCTAGCTGTTACAGCTACTGGTCCAGCATTTAATTATAATGGTACTTCAAATGGGCAGATGAAAATTTACGTTCCTGCAGGATGGAATGTGATGATAATTTTAACGAATGAACAATCCATTCCCCATAATGCGAATATAGTATTAAATGATACTCAAATCCCTAACAATCCCAATATCTCCGCAGATGGTAAAATCTTACTATATGTAGGTGACTCACCATCAAATTTTGCAAATAATGGAATTCTATCTGGTCAGACTGCAGTTGGAATATTAGATAACATTTCAGCTGGTTACTATTGGATTGCGTGTGGAATAACTGGCCACGCTGAAAATGGAATGTGGGCTGATTTAATAGTATCAAACTCTGTCTCAGTCCCATACTTCATAATTTCTTCCTCATCCTCTTCAACCTCAACAACTCATAGCTGGGGCTAAGGGAAAATTTTTTATTTAATATTTTTCTTAAATATCAATATGATTAAAAGGCTAACAATATCCCCTTTATTTTTGATACTCTCCTTGATAGCTTATTATCTCAGTAGAAATGACATACTTCTCTACTCAACATTATCCACAATATTGTTTTGGACATTCATAATTTTAATCTTACCGACTTCTTTCTATAATTACATCAAAGATGGTATTGTAAAATATTGCAAAAAGAAAATATTTTGGTTCACAATAGGATTATATATATCATATCACGTGATTCTCTATTCGTTCTTCTTCTATTTATTGCTTCCTGGCTCTATAAAGAACATAAGTTTTTGGTTCTCGTTTAATGCGGGAATAGGATATTCCATACCGCCCCCAATCACTTACTTTCTTGAATGGGTATCAAATAGTCCTGCAATATGGTTTTTCATAGGTCCTTATGAGGGGGATGTTATACCTTTCTCAACTTTCTTAGGAGTAGTTCTAGCATTATTAATAGGCTTAAATGTTATGAAAATATTGGAATTATGGGGAATTTCAAATAAACTTAGCAAATCAATAGTTTTGATCCCCTCTTTGGGAGTCGTATCTGGCTCATCTTGTTGTGTATTCCTACCAAGTATAGTAATGTACTCTATTGCTCTCTCAATAAGCTCAATTACTGCGACAATACTTTCCATTTTGTCCTCATTCGCGTATTTCATATTAGCCTATTACGCCCTACCAATAGTTTCAGCTATTGTTCTATTTCACAATCTTACCATGCTTAATAGACTAATCAAGAAACTATCATTTACCATGTAGAGTTTTGTAAGTTTATTAATTTATTTGTCATACATTAATACATATGTTCAAAGTAGAGTACCCTATTACACAAGTAATTTATGGACTTAACGCACTAGATTGGTTAGCAAGTGTGAAGGGGAAAAGGATAGCTTTAGTCACTACTAGGAGCTTGCTTAAAAGTAAAATTCTTGAACAAATATTAAGTCTTATAAACGCTGAGGTAATTGAGGGACCAAGACAACACACTCCAGTAGGTGATGTAAATAATTTAACGGAGAGACTTAAGGGATATGATGTTGTAATAGGCTTAGGCGGAGGAAGTGTAATAGATGGTATTAAGCTTTCATTTAATGGTTACTATATAGCAATACCTACTACTTTTTCTGGAGCGGAGCATACTAGATCTGGAGGAGCAACAATTGATGGAATAAAGAAAAGTAGAATAGGAAAAGAGGCAGATGCAATAATCTTAGATCCTAGAGCCACACTTGAAACACCAAAATGGTTGCTTATAGCGAGTGGAGTAAGGGCAATAGACCACGCGGTCGAGGCATTATACTCTAAAGACTCTACACCCTTTACTGATTCCTTAGCTATAGAGGGTTATAAAAAGCTAGTTAAATGCATAAGAGATCTAGATTCAATTGAAAATAGGGCATTATGCCAAATAGGCACGTGGTTATCGTCATTAACGATGAGATATGCTAAAATGGGGATAAGTCATAATTTCGGTTACGTTTATGGTCCTAGATTTAATATACCTCACGGAGTAACCTCTTGTATCTCATTGCCATCAGCAATTAAGTTAAACTATAGTGTTGCCAGAAATAAATTGAGGGAGATAGAGAATGAAGGTGAGCCATTATACGAGTTCATGGATAAATTCCTAAAGGATATCGGAGCTAAGCGGAGACTATCTGAATTTACTACCTTGGATGAGGCATTAAAATATGTGCAAACTTTCATTCAAATTGTGAACAATAGTGGAAATCCGGTTAAAATTGACATAGAAACAGCTAAGAGGTTTATAGAAGAGGTCTTTTAAAATGATAGAGTGGAAGGGCTTTGGAAAAAGATGGGGTAAGTGTGAAGAGTGTTGGTTAGCTTATGAAAGGCGAATTCAACATGAAAATTCTTTGAACTGTTATAAACTGGGAATTCCAATAGATGCGCTAAAAATTCCCCTGGATCAATTTTTAAATATAGTTAAGGATGTCCCTGGAAAATATGCGATTTTTGGATTTCCCCTAAACCTATTAAGTAAGGGAGTCATAATTTTTTATTTTGATACTAAAGAAGAGATGGAAAACTTTATAGAAAATATAATGAATTATATTAAGAGTGAAATATCCTTTAGAGAAAAGAAGTTTTATGATATTTTTGTTAATACAGAGTGGATTGGAAGTATAAATTGGAGAAGAGGGTGTCCAGAATACGATAAGAAGTTTGGCGATTGGAGAGGATGGAGGAATCACAGTAATGAAGATTACTAATGTTTAAACGAGAAATAATGTCGTGAATACTTCTATAGATATTCTTCTTTATTATATATTTTATATTAGGATGAAAGTAGTTAGAATCTTCCTAACTAATCTTTATTAAGGGAAATGCTTACCTAAAATAGATATGTCTATTTCAATTTTTGTCCTAAGCCTAAAAGGTGGAATAGGGAAGAGTAGGCTATCTTATGAGTTATCCAGATATATCTCTAAAAGGAAATTTAAGAAGGTACTGCTTATCGATAATGATTCTCTATCTACTTTATCGAATTTACTAGGTCATTATGGTGATGGATTACTAGATGGTTTCGATTTAAGGTCTTCATTAAAAGAAATAGACGATATTTTCATACTTAAATTACGTAATAAAGTATATTTTTTAGATAATTTTTATGACAATGAAAGATTGAGGCAACTTAAATTCGTTTTATCCAGAAATTGGGATTATATTATAATAGATAATTATGTTGGAATATCAGAGACAAATCCAATAATTAAAATCATCTATGAGTTTTCTCAGCTCAAAATAGGTATTTTTCTTAGTGATGACTTCTCGCTAAATTCTACAACCGAATATTCCAATAGTTGGAACTATCTAGATTCTAAGTATGTATTATTAACAAATAAGCCTTTTGATGTTCATTATATTATAAACAGAACTATTATTGACGCTATATTAAACCAGTGCGAAGAGAACTATGATGAAAAATTTAACATAGAGAAAACTAATTAGGATAAATACATCTTAGAATTCATGACAAAATTCTAACATGAGGTACTAAAATCAAACTATATAATACTAGTTTAGAAATCATAAATGTGATATGTAAAAAGATTTTATATTTCCAATTTCAATATAACATATGCCCCTAGACCCTCGAATCAAAGAGCTCCTAGAATCAGGTTTTATCGTACCAATTGGTAAAGCCTCGGTAGATGAGGTAAGAAAAATATTTAGGCAATTAGCATCAGCCGCGCCTAAAGTTGAAGTTGGAAAAGTAGAAGATATAAAAATACCAGGTAGTGAAGCCAATATAAACGCTCGAGTATATTTGCCAAAGGCTAACGGTCCATATGGAGTTTTAATATATCTTCATGGAGGAGGCTTTGTTATAGGAGATGTGGAATCTTATGACCCATTGTGTAGAGCTATCACCAATGCATGCAACTGTGTCGTAGTATCAGTTGATTATAGGTTAGCTCCAGAATATAAGTTTCCTTCTGCTGTCATCGATTCATTTGATGCTACTAATTGGGTTTATAATAATTTGGACAAGTTTGATGGAAAAATGGGCGTCGCTATTGCAGGGGATAGCGCTGGGGGAAATTTGGCAGCAGTTGTAGCTCTTCTTTCAAAGGGTAAACTTAATTTAAAGTATCAAATTCTAATTTACCCTGCTGTAGGTTTCGATAGCGTTTCAAGATCCATGATAGAATACTCTGATGGTTTCTTCCTAACTAGAGAACATATAGAGTGGTTCGGTTCTCAATACTTACGAAGTCCTGCAGACTTACTAGACTTTAGGTTTTCTCCAATTCTAGTACAAGATTTAAGCGGATTACCTCCAGCCTTAATAATAACAGCAGAATATGACCCATTAAGGGATCAAGGAGAAGCTTATGCGAATAGATTACTACAAGCTGGAGTACCGGTTACCAGTGTTAGGTTCAATAACGTTATACATGGATTCCTTTCATTTTTCCCGTTAATAGAGCAAGGAAGAGATGCTATAGGTTTAATAGGCTCTGTTTTAAGGCGCGCATTTTATGATAAAAGTTAATAATCTTTTTTATTTTAATTTTTGTTTTAAGGCATTTATTAAAAACATTTAAAAAGAGTCAATAACAAATTAAGACTATGAAAGCTGTTATTCTTCCAGCTCATAAACAAGGTTATAGAATTGAGGAAGTACCAGATCCTAAACCGGGTAAGGATGAAGCCATTATTAAGGTTAACAAGGCTGCACTGTGTTATAGGGACTTATTGCAAATAAAAGGATTCTACCCCAGATCTAAATACCCGTTAATTTTAGGTCATGAAGTTGTGGGAACTGTAGAGGAAGTTGGAGAAGACGTTAAGGATTTTAAGAAAGGGGATAGAGTTACGTCAATGCTTTTTGTCCCTGACTGGTCATGTGAATATTGTAAAAGTGGAGAAGAAGTTTACTGTAAGAATAGGGTTGTATACGCTCAAGAATTAGATGGATTTTTCGCAGAAAAAGCTAAAGTTAAGGCAAGCAGTCTAGTTAAAGTACCTGAGAGTGTTTCCGATGAGGGAGCTGTTATAGTACCATGTGTTGCTGCAATGGTTTATAGGGGTTTGAAAAAAGCTGGAATAAAAAAAGGAGAAATTGTATTGGTTACTGGAGCAAGTGGTGGTGTAGGTATTCATGCTATTCAAGTAGCTAAGGCTTTAGGGGCTAAGGTAATAGGAGTTACTAGTGGGGAAAGCAAGGCTAAGATAGTTTCTAAATATGCTGACTACGTAATTGTAGGTGAGAAGTTCTCAGAAGAGGCTAAAAAGATAGGTGACGTTTCCATTGTAATTGAAAATGTGGGTCCCTATACGCTAGAAGAAAGTATGAAGAGTCTGAGGAGTGGCGGTAAGATTATACAGATCGGTAATTTAGATCCTTCTGTAACATTTAATTTAAGGCTGGGCTATATTATTCTTAAAGACATAAGTTTAATGGGGCATATAGGCGCAAATAAAAATGATATAATAAAAACTCTAAACCTTGTTAAGGAGGGTAAAATAAAACCTGTTATTGGAAGTGAGGTTAGCTTAGAGAATTTTGGAAAAGCTCTTGACTTGCTTAATGACAGTAAAAATAGGTACGGAAAAATATTGATCTCAAACTCTTTCTAGAACTATTGCCCCACCTTGACCTCCACCAACACACAGCGTTGCAACACCATAATCCTTTCCTTCTATTATTAATTGCCTAGCCAAGGTACCCACTAGTCTAGCCCCAGTGGCTCCTAGTGGATGCCCTATAGCAATAGCACCTCCCTTCTTATTTACTGTGCTCTCATCCAATTCTAATTGTTTTATAGCATATAATACTACAACTGCAAATGCCTCATTTATTTCCCATAAGTCTATTTTTCTTGTACTTAAATTTGCCTTTTCTAAGGCCTTCTTGGAAGCCGGTACTGGTCCCTTCCCCATTACTGCTGGAGGTACTCCAGCAAACCCAAAACTCCTTATTTTTGCCATTGGAGTTAATCCATATTTCTTCAATGCATTTTTTGACATTAGAAGTACATAAGAAGCTCCAGAATTCAAAGGTGCTGAATTTCCAGCAGTTATTGTACCATTAGGTTTAAAGGCTGGAGGCAATTGGCCTAATTTTTCTATGCTAGTGTCTGGTCTAACCGATTGATCTACATTCACTACAGTTTTCTTCCCTTCAACTTCTACCTCAATAGGTAGGATCTCGTCTTTGAAATACCCCTCTTGTATAGCTTTCCATGCTAATTGATGACTCCTTAAAGACCACCTATCCATTTCCTCCCTTTTTATTCTAGCTTCTTCAGCTAATTTCTCAGCAGTTAATCCCATAACATATCCTGTAGTTAAATCGTATTCAATATATTTACTATCAGTTAGAAACTTAGTGTTAACTTCAATATGTGGATTATCAAACATTGGCGTTCTAGATAATTTTTCAACTCCACCCGCTAATACTATATCAGCCATACCAGTTGATATTTCCATGGCTCCTATAGAAACTGTAGTTAATGATGAAGCGCATTGCCTATCCACAGCCATAGTTGGTATGTTATATGGTAATCTCGCTGCGAAAATTTCATGCCTACCTCCGAAAGCCCATTGTTCGCCTACTTGGAGCGCACATCCAGTGATTATTTCGTCTATTTCTTCTGCCTTAATTCCGTTTTTCTCTATTAACCTATTTATTACCATTCCAGCTAATTCCTCTGGTCTTATATTGTAAAATGGATCTTTTTGATAGTCCTTGCGTGAAAACCTCGTAAATGCCGTTCTCGCATAATCTACCAGATATACATCCTCTAACATCTTATCATCTAACCCACTATATTATTTTATTTGATAGATTATATAGGTTGCAGGAACTCAGAGATATTCACTTTACTATTGTATAACTTACTTAATGTAAGCGCTCTCCTTAAATGGAGGTGAATATCAAGATCATCTGTAAATCCTATCCCGCCATGGACTTGGATACCACTTAATATAGCCTTAGGTATCTTCTTATTAGCTAAATCCTTAGCTATCCATGCGTACTTTATATTTTCTGCTGCTTCCAATATTAAAGATCTAGCTAATTCCACATCAATTGCGTCATTAACCACTCTATGCTTTATTGCCTGATACGAACCTATAGGTTTTCCAAAAGCGACTCTCTCTTTACTATACTTAATTGACATACTAACTACTTCTTCACCACTTCCCACCATCTGAGAGGCTAATGAAAGTGCGATTTCAGCGTTATTAACTTCTATATCTTCATGGTTTCCAATGTTGTCTACTTTACTAATTTTCATGGAGTTATCAAGAGAATTGAAAGTGCGAATTGTACAGTTGCTTCTCTTAATCAGTCTATTTCCTATTATTATATAATCAGCCTCATCAGCCGAGGGCACTAAGTTTGAATCAGATATTGCTATTCTAATTTCACCGGCGTATACTCTATTCAAAATGTCCTTGTTCTTAATACCCCTAGATGCTACTATACTACTTACCACAATTCCAGGCAGTAATTTTCTACCAATAACTTCATTTATTATCACGTTATCTCTTAATGATAGTGTGGAAAGGTAAGGTAAGATATCAAGCTTAATTATTTCCTTCCATATTTCCTCAATATAATCCTTGTTTCCCTCCATTACTGCCCTTAACTTTTTTGTGGACCACCTTGATTCCAGTAATTCATTTAGACTGCTTAAAATCAGTTTAAGATCCTCGCTAATTTCGAAGTTAAGATCTAGGAGCATTTAATCACCATGATTCAATTACATCCAAATCCTTTGGTAATAACATTTCCAATTTCATCCGCCTGGCTCTATTTATTGCATCAATCCTAGTATTCAAGAGCTTTTTAGCGTAGTCTACTAGCTCTATATTAGTTAGATTAAAAGGTAGACTTTCAACTTGGGGCATTGTAGGTTCAGAGAATATTCCTATAGCATAAGGTGCAAGATAATTTATGTGATCCATGGCAGCCTTATATACTCCCTCTCCATATTCCTTTACTAATCTTGTAATTAAATATATTCCAAATGCTATATGTCTAGACTCATCAGTAGCTATGAGGTTTACCATTTTAGCCAAGCCGGGTAGGATCTTTCTTGTATTTGTTATCTGCCTAAAAATATTGTAACCTCCTTCAGCTGCTACTCCTTCAACTATTAAATTGTAAGTTACCACGGCTCTAACTTGATTTTCAGGAGAAGGATCTCTAGATAAATTCCACATAGCCTTTGGTAATTCTTCATAGAATATCTTCTTATAATTAGGCGAAAGATCCTTTGTATATGCGCTCAGATCTTCCATAACATTGACTATATCAAAAAATCTTCTAAATGCCTCAACGTGTTTAGATTCCTCATAAACGAATTGTTCTAAATACATTACCTCTTCTACCCTTCCCTCCTTAACTAGTGTCACGATTAATGGATGGAGGTCTAATGCTACGGCTTCTTCTCCCGCAGCGAACTTTGAACCAACATTTATTATAAACATTTTCTCTAAATCATTTAATTTTTTCCAGTCTTCTGCATCTTTACTTAGATCTATATTGGCTGGATCCCAGAAAAGCTTCTTTCCAAGCTGATATAATTTCATTGGGAAAAGTGACCAATTTAAGCCTCCAGATCTTATAGACTTAAAGTATTCATGCTTATATTCTTCAAAACTCATACCCATAATTAACTATAAATGATTTGTTTATATTTAAATTTTGCCTTAGATACGATAAAATAAAGTTTTAGTTAAGCCAGAGAACGAAAAGACCCTTATTTTATTCCACCTTTTAAACTCTCTCCAGAGTCTAACACGAAAACTTGCCCTGTGAGAGACTCTATCTTAAGAATTGCTGCAGTGAACTCGGCTACCTCTTCTGGGTCAAGAATTTTACCCATTAAAGTGAATTTTTCACCAAATTCCTTTTCACTCATTCCTAACACTTGAAACATACTTTCACCTAGTTTAGTCTTCACGAATCCTGGAGCTATAGCATTAACCCTTATTTTAGGGGCTAGTTCTAAAGCTAGGTACTTGGTTAGTGCAATTACTGCAGCTTTCATAGCGCCATATATTGATAAGCCATAGGCTGGTGATACTCCAGCAACTGATGCTATGTTAACAATTGCTCCTCCATCTCTCATTTCCTTTGCTAAACTTTGAGAGCAGTAAACTACAGATTTAAAGTCAGTCGAGATATGCTTATCTAGAAGTTTATCATCTACATTTAAAAAGGGAGAGAATAGTCCTAAACCAGCATTATTTATCAATATGTCAGCTACTCTATACCTGTCGATGGTCGCTTTAGCTAAAGTTTCACACCCCTCTCTCGTAGAGACATCAGCTAAGATTCCAATAGCTTCTCCTCCGTTCTCCTTTATGATTTTTATTGTTTCATTCATTTCATCAGCTCGCTTTTTAGCGTTTACTACAACTAAACTACCTTCTTTAGCTAATCTCACAGCTATTGCCCTACCAATACCCCTACCAGAACCCGTTACTACAACGACCTTATCCTTTAGGGAGTACATGAATAATATAAAATTTTTAGCAATAAAAAACTTTCTAATTCCATCTTATTATAGCCCTTATGTGTAACCCTTTCTTTAAATTCTCATAAGCCTCATTTATCCTGTCTGGAGTGTAAATATGCGAAACTAACTTCTTAATGTCGATTTTCCCGGAAGAGGCCAAACTTACTAGATCGGGTAAATCAATTCTAGGTCTGTAGCCTAAACTTCCTATTAAGGTTATACCTCTGGAGACGAATAGTGTTACGGGAATTTGTGCTAATGTAGAGAATCCTCCCAATCCCGTAACAACTATAGTCCCACCGCTTTTAACTACTTCTAACGATAATTTGAAATCTGGATAAGGTTTTGTCTCATATACTATATCAGCACCATCTTCTAAAGCTTCCAGAACTTTCGCCCTCGCATCATTTTCGTTAGCGTTAATAATATGGGTTGCGCCCAGTAATTTAGCACTCTTTAACTTATTCTCATCTATGTCGACTGCAACAATAGGATTTAATCCAATTGAGTTAGCCAATTGTATTGCAGCAGAACCTACACCACCAGCTCCCACTATAACAACACTCTTTCCTGAAGTAGCGTTCGCACTCTTTAATGCATTATAAGCAGTACCATATGCACATGCAATTGGAGAAGAATAGTATGGATCAAGATTTTTGTCCAGAGGAATTACTGCTATCTCTGGAACAGTTAAATACTCAGCATGACCTCCATTAATACCAATTAGACCTACTAGTCTCTTTGCATTATCTTTACAATAATTCTCCTTACCATTTGCGCAATATCTACATATACCACATGGAACTATCCAAGATACTAGAACTGGATCTCCCTCCTTTAGTCCATATGGATTCTTAACGTTCTCACCTATCTTCTCTACCCACCCAGCTATTTCGTGACCAATTATAAACCCGTTAGGAAGTGGCCCTACCAATTCACCACTTAATAGATGTAAATCGCTATGGCATATTCCGGTCGATGCTACTTTCACTAAGACTTCTCCTTCTTTTGGAGCTGGATTGGGAACTTCTTCTATTTCTAATGGTAATCCATACCCTTTATATACGGCTGCTTTCATTGTTTCTTTCTATATCTTTAATAGAATTAATTTCTTCCTTTATAATAGTCGACTTTTTATTTAATACCTCTCTATTTATATATAAACTCCCCTAGAGATATAGGATATAATTTTAATGTGAAATCATATATTGTATAAATTGTATATAATATAAGATACAAACATAACAGTCAACTTTTAATGGTAGTAGCCTACTATTTTCAAACAATTTATCTAAATTGATAATAGAGTCAGAATTCAATTTTCCTTATTAAGAGAAATAGCTTTTTAACAAAATTGGCTCAGATCTTTCTCTTAATTCTTTCTAACCTTACTTCCTCGTCAAATCTTTTGATATTTTTCTCAATTTTTCTTCTTAGTGAGAATTTAATAAAAGAAGCAAATCTACCTTCAAATTCTACTATTAGTCTAATCTCACCCTCTTTAAATAAGTCAAATTCTAAAACTCCACCTTCTCCCTTTTGTGTTCCCACACTATAAAACTTATAAGACACCTTATTATTCCCTACATAGACCGTACCGTGTAGAATTAATGATGTAACTCCTAACGATATCAAGGCATCAAATTCATTACCCTTTACAGATACTGTTTCAGCTCCTAATATCTTGTATAACGTAAAAATAGGATCTGACAGAATTTTTGCTAAAGCTTGTATATCATGCTGTGTAGGGAACGTGATTTCCATAGATTTATTTTCCTATTTATTCTTTTTATGTTTTTCTATTATTAAATCAAAAGGAAAAAAGACTAGCTTAATACCCTTTTAACTAAGTTCTCGGCCTCCTTAAAATTATAACTTCTGAATAGCTCTATTTTGCTAGCTTCCATAGAACCTTCCGCATGTATCATACCAGTTAGCAAATAGCCAGTAAACGTACTAGCCCCTAATTCCTTAGCTAGTTTTAACACTTTTGCTCTTTCCTCTCCATCAACTGAGCCCCTTAAATATTTAACAATATTCTTTCCTTCATCACTTTCCAAATCTTCTTGAGAGGGCATAGTAGCTATTATCCCCCCAGCAATGTCAATTAAATCTCTTACAACATCATGGAAATGCATATTGGAGTATAATTTACCAACATTAGTAAAAAGCGGGTTGGGCACAGCTATACCCTCCATGTTTACTGGATACACAGCCGCAGCTATCGCGCTACTCCTCATAATTTCCTTGTAGAGAATTATATCAACTATATCATCTCTCACATGCTTTTCATTCTCAATGCCATTTACTTGAGATGCCACTTTAGATGCTCCCAAATATAGATTCATGGTCGCTGACCTATACGATAATGCAGTAAACCTATGGAAGGTTGCAAATAGCATAGCCAATGTTCCAGCGTAGTCGTATTCCTTAAATAAAAATACCCTATCCCAAGGAACGAAAACGTCGTTGAAGACGGTTAATGTTTCTAGCTCATAATCTTTTCTACTGAGTACTGAGGAGGAATTGCCCTCAATTTCATCAATTGGTCTAATATACATCTTCAAACCTTTAGTATTAGCTGGAACCGCAAAGGCTACTGCGTAATCTTTATCGCTATCCCTCATTACTCTGGTTGGTATGACAATAATCTCATCAGATACCGCAGATTGAGTTGTATGAGCCTTTGCTCCTCTAACAACTATTCCATCGCTTTTCACATCAACTACTCTAACATACATATCTGGATCAACTTGTTCAGAAGGCCTCTTACTTCGATCTCCCTTAACGTCAGTCTGGGCAGTGGCTAACGTTAAATCTTCTTTAGCAACTCTCTCAAAATATTTTTCAACACGTTTTGAGTAATCAGTTCCGTATTTTCTATCAACTTGTTTTGCCGTGATCATAAGGGCAAAGATCGCATCACTTCCTATTGCTTGTGAAATGTTAAATACCCCATTACAATACATCGTTAAATCGTAAATTAGTTTATGTCTATCTAGCAAATCTTGAGATGTCCAAGGTACCTTAAAGAACTTGCTCATTTTTCCCATTTTATTATCCTCATAGACTCTATCAGCGTATTCATATAACTTAGCTGCGTGCAATGCGGCTGTCTTTAAGATCTGATGTGTTGTTATATCTTCTACTAACTTCCCCCTATAATACAAATTTCTTCCATCTTTTAAGGACTTTAGGAAATCTTCTTTTGATCTCATAAATAATATAACTCATGTTAGTCTATTAACTTTTTCTTTACCTTAAAGAAATAACTCTATGATATGGGTTGGGAACATACCGCAAATTGATTGACCTAAAATCAACCCTTTAAAATAAATCTGTATTATTAAAAAGCACTTCTTTTACTTTAACTAAATACCACACTATGTCAAAGAGATTATTAATAAATGGGAGAATAGATAATAATCTGAAATCCTCTTTTTCAGTTTGAATACGTTGAAGAGTGAATAGATAAGCGTTGCAATCAAGAAGGCTAAAATGCAAAACAAGAACTTAGTTGAACTAGTAGATAGGAAACGTTCCTATAAGACGTCTCTATGGGATTTCTCATCTCATCATATACTCTCAAGGCTTGTTGGGTAGATCAAGGTTAGTAGCTCTAACTATTTATTCAACTCTCATTCCCTTCTTCCTCCTCATCTTCTCCTTACGATTAGCGATAAACTTAGACTTGCTCATCTTTCTCGTGCCTCTTACTATTCGTAATTTATTCCCAATCACGTTCCTCGTAGATTTTAACGTCATCAACTGGTACTGAGATAATGTATTTGAATTGTGAGATGAAGTCTACTACGTTAACCGAGTGGAATCCTTCGTCAAGTTTTATTAAGTTATTGAATTCTCAGCATTATTATAATAAGTTCCAGTCTTTTCTATAAATCTGATCTTGCATAACTAGGAATTATTTTTGTAAAAAGATCTTGAATATGCTAGTGAAAGTAAGGTAACTCCAAAAAAAAGTTTTCTTCAAAAATTATCTTTATTCTTGGTACTTACTTCTCGCTTTTTATAATTCCTCCTTGAGGTTGTTGTGGAGTTAGATGGATTTCGTTTATCTCCTCTAATCTTACTCCAACAGTCCTAGGAACGGTAAACCATAAGATCACTGCAGCTATAACTACCGGGAATGCCTCAATAGCCCAGGCATTTATTGGTCCAGTGGCTACTACTAATGGGAAGAGCAATAATGGTCCTATAGCTCCTCCAAGATGTCCTAATCCATCAGTTATAGCAAATCCAGTAGATCTAGCTGCTGTAGGGAAGGACTCACTACTCATTAAATATCCAGCTAAATATGACATACCACCCCCAATAGCGTTCGTAATGAGTCCTAAAGTCAATGCCATACCTAATAAGTTAAAGTGTACAGCAAAATACGATGCAACTATCATACCTACTAACCAACCTATGGAGCCTATTTGGGTAATCAATCTCCTATCTGTTCTCTCTATAATAATTAATAGAAGAAATGCCATAAGAGTATCTCCCAATGCTGAAAATCCTGTAAGGAGAACAAACTGGTTAAGCATAGTGCCAGAATAACCTATGAATTTTCCATAGTAATCCCATAATGTTGAAAATGTATACTGTACGAAGTATATGAAAAACCAGAACAATAGAAGTCCTACTAAACGTTTTGTAAATACTCTCTTGGCTAATATTGAAAATGGATTTGTAGTTTGATACGAATAATTTATTATTTTAGGTTCTGGTAATGACTGGACTCTTGCTCTCTTCATGGCAGTCTCTTCCATTATTCTTACAATACTCTCAGCTTCGTTTATCCTGCCCTTTTTGACTAAGAATCTTACAGTTTCTGGAGCCCTTATTCTAATTACTAGTGCCGCAACCGCCATTATAGCTGCTATTCCAAAGGCTAATCTCCATCCTATTGAAGGTAGACCAGTAACCAATAATGCGGCAATTGTTGAACCGATACCAACTGCTATCCATCCAGCTGCGTAGATCCAGTTTGCGTACTTACCTCTTTTTGCACTTGGAGCAAATTCAGATATATAAACCATTGCTAGATTTAAGTCGCCGCCTATTCCTGCTCCTTCAATGAATCTAAATACTGCTAGCATGGGAAAGTTGACAGATAATGCCATCCCCAAACTGCCTATTGCAGTCAATAAGACAGTGATTATTAGTACAGTCCTTCTGCCTATTCTATCTGCTAAGTAACCTAATCCTAGAGAACCTGGAATATAACCAAAGAGACCTAGAGATGCTATCAAAGAAGCTTGAGATGCGTTGATAAAGGGTATATACGGTAGTGCAGCTCCTATATTTCCCACGGCATCATAGAGTGTTATGAAGTAGCTAAATCCTATAGCCCATAGTAGTGCATATGATAGTCCCCATGTAGGTAGTCTATCTATTCTAGCCAGATATTCATCTAATTTACTACTCATGTGGTTACTTACGTCAATTACTTCATAAAAATATCTTATGAAAGTCAATTTTGTAGATTTATACATTTATTCTATAATAAGGAATTCTCAAGATTCTATTTTGAAGCATACTATATAGCTTTATACTCATTTGTTAATTTAGCTTACGTTTAGAAAAAAGAGGTTATCGCTATACTGACTGGGACTTACCTATATTTTTAAATAATACTTATTTATAAATTAGGAAAGTATTATTATAATATCATTCCTCTTAGAAAGGTTTATATACGATGACAATAAATTATAAATTGACTCAGTAATCAAAAATGGTGATCCAAATGTATAGGTACCCAAAAACTGAAAAGGGAAAGGAGTCATTAAATAAAATAATAACTGCATCACTCGACTTAATTTCAGAGAAAGGCTTTTTGAATACTAGTATAAGTGATATAACTAACAAGGCTGGCGTTGCTTACGGCTTATTCTATTTCTATTTTAAGAGTAAACATGATATATTAGATGAGTTAATTAGAAAATTCAATACCGATATGAGGTATTATTTAAAGGTAAATACAATGGGTATTCAAAATAGGATAGAGATGGAAAAAGAAGGTTTAGCTAAATTCCTAGAATGGATGAGTCAAAATAAAAAATACTACAAGGTATTCGTAGAGGCTCAAGTGCATAGGCCAGAAATGTACATATGGCATTTCACTAAATTGGCAGAGAGATACAAGATTGGCCTAAAAGAGGCTATGGATAGGGGAGAGATTGTTAAAGTAGATCCAGAATTATTAGCCTATGTATTAATAGGAATAGGCGAGATGATAGGTAGAAGATATATTCTGTGGACAAATCAAGGGTTAAATAAAAAACAATATAATGACTTGGCCATTCTTATAGAAAATATGCTAAGACCCAAGTAGTCTAAACAAGGAATTTTGTATTTATTTTATTTGAGATATTAGCCATAACCACTGAAGCAGTAGTGTATCTAGCCAGATCGAAGAGGCTACCCTTCTTAAGCTTTATTGTGCCAGACAACAAGGCTGAGACAACTTGTAGTTTTCCGCTAATTATATCCTTCCAAGAATTATAACTTGCCTCAAGTACGTATGGGGCATCAGCCTTGGTAATATCGCTGAAAAACTCCGTACCTTGACACTTTCCATTATTTAGATAAAGCTTCATTGCTATAGCGTTAGTACCCTTTACACCTAAATAGTCCAATACTTGGATAGGGATATCGGTTGCCACGAATAAAATTGGCGAAACCCACCCTTTCCCTGCGTCATTATATTCCTTGCTTTCATTTAGTAGTTTACACCATTCTTCTGCCCATTCCTTACTAGGATACACAAACTCAGCCATAATAAAAGTTAATCTGAACTTCTTAATAAGTATTATTAGAAGGATAAATTTGAACAAGATTTTTTAATAAGTAGTAAATCATGATTAACAATGATTGTAGGATTTGCTGGAAAACTGTCTAAAAATTATGAGAAAGATGGAATAGAGCTATTAAAAGAAGCCATTGATGAGGCCCTAGAGATGGCAGGATTAAATTATGCTGATATTGATGGAATAATGGCGAATATAGGTAGAGGTTCATTTCACGGTAATAAGACATATCTTAATCCTCCTGCCCAGATAAGCGAATATTTTGGAATTAAGCCAAAAATTATAGACCATGTGCAATACGGTGGACCCTCAGTATTATCAATGATATATAGGGCATATAAGGCAATTAAGACGGGGGATGCAGAGACGATACTTTGCATACAAGGAGGGAAGATATCACATTTAAAAGATAATCATTTCCAAAAAACAGATATAATAGATAGCCCCTTTGATGATTACATAAAGATTTACGACCAGATGTCTCCAATATCTGATTATGCAATGGTTGCTTATAGACACTCCAAACTCTTCGGTACAACTGATGAACAAAGGGCAGAAATTGCAGTAATGCAGAGATATAATGCAAGTTTCAATCCTAAAGCTCTATTCAGAAATCCTATTACAGTAGAAGACGTTTTGCAATCTAGGATAGTTTCTTATCCTTTGCATCTTCTTGAAATAGTTTACCCTATAGACGGCTTTCACGTTTTTGTAGTAAGTAAAAGAAGTAGCAAATCAGCCCTTAGGAATATTGATATTTTAGCATATGGAGAGGCTCATTGGCCAAATCCACCAGCTGAATGGGATGATATAATTTATACTCCAGCAATTGAAAGCGCGAAAAGGGCTTCATTTGACCTTAATCGTGTAGACACCTTTCAACTTTACGACTCATTCACCATAACCGTGATGCTACAAATGGAGGACATAGGGTTAGTTGAGAAGGGTAAGGTTGGGCAATTCGTTGAATCCCATGACTTAACTTTCAAGGGTGATGTTCCCATTAATACTGGGGGTGGTAGTTTGAATACTGGTCAACCCGCTTACATGAGTGGTGGTGTTATTTTAGAAGAAGCTTTACTTCAATTAAACGATATGGCAGATGGCCATCAGGTTAAGGGTACTGACGTTGTATTCCTAAATGGAATTGGGTGGTGGAGTAGAAAGCATAGTGTAACTTTAGTATTGGGTGAGCGGAAATGAGAGATGACGAGATAAGAGAATCATACTTTAAATATTTCAATGAGGAGAAGTTACCGTTTATTCAATGTAAAAATTGTGGTCATAGGTTTTACTATCCAAGAGCATTTTGTCCTAAATGTGGCTCTTCAGATCTTGAAGTTAGATTTAGTGAAGGGCGAGGTAAAATATTTGCGATGACTAAAATCTATAGGAAAGACGGTAGCTATGTTATTTATGGGATAGTAGAGCTAGAGGAGGGGTTTAGAATGTATTCCAATATAGTCGAGGGGAATCAAGCTGACATTGCTAAAAGAGTTGAAGTAATATTTAAGGAGATTAACGGCAAGAAATACCCCCTATTTAAGGTTATCTAGCTCTTAGTTTCATTTTTTATCTATAAAGGTAAAAAAGCTTAAATATAGAAAAGATTACATATTACATGTGGAGATAATAAAAGGTTTTCCTTCAACTATGATGGATGACTATCAACTTAACGTCAAGCAAATATTAGAACATGCAGGGAAGTGGTATGGGGAACAAGAAATTGTCTCTAGGAAAAAGGATAATACGATCTTTAGATACAATTATAGGGAAGCATTTAGAAGGGTTAAGAAACTTGCAAGTTCGCTTAAGTCTTTAGGGGTTAAGGTGGGTGATAGAGTAGGTGTACTAGAATGGAACACGCATAGGTTTTACGAATTATACTTCGCAATCCCTGCTACTGGTGCTGTAATGTTAGAGCTAAATCCTAGACTTCACCCACTTCAATTGGCAAAGATTATTAACCACTCTAAAGTATCATTTCTTTTCTTAAACGAGGACTTCATTCCTATAGTTGAGAGTATATCAAACAATATACCGTCCGTTAAGAAGCTCATATTGATTTCCGACACTGAGAAGATGCATCGAAATAGTTACTACGATTACGAGACATTGGTAGAGGAAGGTGATGAGGAATATGAGATACCAATGTTCGATGAGAGGACGTCGTGTTATGCAGCATATACTACTGGTACTACTGGAGACCCTAAAGGGATATATTATTCACATAGATCAATTGTATTAAATACATTAGTAATATCACGTAATATCACAATAGATGATACTTTTATGCAATTAGTACCTATGTTTCACGTAAATGGTTGGTTAGGATTTATGGCTACTACACTAGTTGGAGCGAAGTTAGTGTTACCAGGGAGATATACTGCAGATAACCCAAGACCGTTAGTTGACTTAATGATTAACGAGAAAGTTACAGTTACTGCTGGTGTTCCAGAAGTGCTTAGTTCAATTTTAAACTATTTAAGGAACATGGAAAACAAACCATTATTTGTGAATTCTAGAATACTTATAGGAGGAAGTGAGCCTCCTCTAAGCTTAGTAATAGGTCTAATGGAGTTTGGATTTCAAGTTGGACAAGGATATGGTGCTACTGAGACTACACCTTCAGTTGCAGGCAGTGTTGTTAAACCCAAGATAAAGGAAAGATATTCTGAAAAGGATATGTTGGATTTGTTGAGAAAACAAGGTATACCAGCTTTTGGAATTGATATAAAGGTAGTTGATCCTTCAACTGGTAAAGAGGTTCCTCATGATGGTAAAACTATAGGTGAGTTATGGATCAGAGGGCCTTGGATTGCTTCTGCCTACTATAATGATCCCAGAACTGTAGAGTCTTTTGTAGGTGATGGTGTAGATAGATGGTGGAGAAGTGGAGATTTAGCTGTAGTAGATGAGCTAGGTTATATTAAAATAGTAGATAGGATAAAGGACGTTATAAAGAGTGGGGGAGAATGGATAAGTACAGTAGATTTGGAGAACCACTTAATGACCCATCCAGCTGTAGCTGAGGCTACAGTTATAGGTATTCCTCATCCTAAGTGGGGGGAGAGACCATTAGCTTTCGTTGTTTTAAGGCAAGGGTTTGAAAATCAAGTAAGTAAGCAGGAACTATTAGGGTATTTAAGCCAGAGATTTGCTAAATGGCAGCTACCTGATGATATAATATTCGTTAAGGAGATTCCTAAGACTAGTGTAGGGAAATTTGATAAGAAGGTTTTAAGGGAAAAATATAGAGATTTCTTTACTAGTGATAGAAAAGAAAGTATTTAAAGTGAAGAGGAGGTATTAAAATTATGAGTAAAAATGAGGATGAATTGGAAGAGTACAGAAGTAAGATAAGGGAGTGGATAAGGAATAATGTACCGGAGGAGATAAGCTCTAAAGGAGATATGGCTCCTCCTGAGATCTTAAGGGAGTGGCAAAGGAGAATATATGAGGCAGGATATTTAGGGGTTTCTTGGCCAAAGGAATATGGTGGATGGGGAGAAAATCCGATTAAGGAGATAATAGTTAGAGAGGAGTTCGCCAAAGCAGGAGTACCTTATGCAACAGTTGGATTAGGAGTATCCGTAGTTGGTCCAGCAATAATTCTCAACGGTACTGAAGAACAGAAGAAGAAATACATAAGGAGAATATTAACGGCTGAGGATATATGGTGTCAAGGTTTTTCTGAACCACAGGCTGGTTCAGATTTAGCTGGAATAAAGACTAAAGCTGAGGATAAGGGGGATCATTTTCTAGTTAATGGACAGAAGATATGGAGTAGTTATGCACATTTGGCTAACTATTGTCTTCTTCTAACTAGAACTGGTGATGTATCGGAGAGACATAAGGGGCTTACTATGCTTGTAGTTGATATGAAAAGTGAGGGAATAAGAATAAGCCCAATAAAGCAAATTACTGGGAGGTCAGAATTTAACACATTGTATTTTAGTAACGTAAAGGTTCCTAAGGAGAACGTTGTTGGTAACGTCGGTGAAGGATGGAAAGTGGCAATGTCCACGCTAAATTATGAGAGGCTTAACATAGGAACAATATTATTTACAGTAGAAAGGCTTGTAAGGGAATTATCTATTAACAATGAGCAATTGTTCAATACCGCTGAGGATATAGTAGCACTAAAGTCATTTTATAAGAGGGTATTGGAGCGGCTTAAGAAGGGATATGTTGCAGGTCCAGAGGCTGCAGTGATAAAGTTGGTAGCTTCAGAGGCCATACAGAGAGTTTATGAAAATGCAGTAGCTAATGCTGGAATAGAAGGACTAGTAATGGAAAATGGAGCCGGATTTAGACCAGAGATAATATATGGCTTATTAGCCTCTAGAGCTATAACAATAGCTGGAGGGACTTCAGAGATATTAAGGAATTTATTAGGGGAGGTTGTTCTAGGATTACCAAAAGGTTAAAGAAAGAAAATAAAGTGAATAAAAAATTATTCTCCTTTAAATTGTGGTTTTCTTTTCTCCAAGAAAGCTTTTACTCCTTCTTCCACATCTTTAGTTGTAAATAAAAGCCCAAATAATGTGGACTCAAGGGTCTGTCCAATCCAGATATTGGATTCATATCCTAATTCTATCGCTAGTTTAGCTGCCAACAAGGATATTGGAGATTTTTCAGCTATTTTCAATGCTACCCTTCTTACCTCTTCCTCGAACCTATTGGCTGGAGCTACTAGATCCACTAGTCCCATCTTATACGCATCTTCAGCGGAAACCATATCACCGGTATATATCATTAACTTAGCCTTTCCCTTCCCTACTAGCTTGGGTAATCTCTGTGTTCCCCCAGCTCCAGGTATTATACCTATGTTTATTTCAGGCTGTCCTAATTGCGCAACTTCAGAAGCTATCCTTATATCGCAAGCCATTGCCAACTCAAGTCCACCCCCTAATGCAAACCCATTTATCCCTGCAATTATTGGCTTAGTATAAAGAGCAATTTTGTTTACTACATTCCTTAGAGTCCTCAATCTTATTACGTCTATAGGTCTTAGCGTAATAAACGAACTAACATCGGCTCCAGCTGAGAAAGCCCTACCGTTCCCTGTGATGATAACAACTCTTACGTCATTTCTGCCCTCTAATTCATCTAGACTCTTGTCAAGTTCACTTACCAACTCTGGATTTAATGCGTTTAAACGCTCTGGTCTATTTAATATAATCCACGCTAGGGGTGGTTCAATACGTATAATAAGTGTGTTTAGTTTCTTCTCCTCAACCTTTCCATATGTATAGAACCCACTACCAGTCTTTATTCCTAATTTATTCTCTCCTACCATTTGAGTTAGTAAGGGATCCGGTGAGAAAACACTATAACCAGATAATGCCTTTAGGTCTTCTAAAGCCTTAACCACGCTATCAATTCCTAGTTCATCTGCATATTGGAATATTCCCTTTGGAAGTCCTAAGCCTAATCTCACACCTAAATCTATGTCATCCCTACTTGCTATTCCTTCTCTCAATAGTCTAGCAGCCTCATTTACAGCTCCAGCTAAAATTAATACGGGGTTTAATTTATCAGCTAATTCTTTTGGCAATTCTGGTTTAACATACTTGCCTGGTCCTGGATATGTATAGAAACCTTTTCCAGTTTTTACACCTAGTTCATTGTTCTTAAACTTCTGCTCTATTAGACTGCATATTGGTATATCATCTCTTATCCCTAATTCCTCTCTAGACTTTGAAACGTAATATGCAACATCTACTCCAGTATAGTCTATTAACTCATACACCCCCATTGGAAATCCTAATTTATATCTAGCTACTGAGTCAACTTCTCTGTAGTCCGCAACTTTCTTCTCCACTAATATACATGAGGCGACATTTATCTGGCCCAATATCCTATTAACAACATAACCTGGTACGTCTTTGTTTATCATTATTGGTTGTTTGCCAAACCTCTTTGCTAAATCGTAAGTTATTTTGGCGGTTTCGTCGCTAGTTTTATCTCCTTTCATCACTTCCACAAGTTGCATTAATACTGGTGGGTTAAAGAAGTGCATCCCCACAACTTTATCTGGTCTCTTAGTAGCTTCAGCTATTTTAGTAATTGGTAGACTGCTCGTATTTGTGGCTAATATTGCATGAGATGGTAATAATTCGTCAAGTTTAGAAAATACTTGTCTTTTTATATCTATCCTCTCTGTTGAAGCTTCTATTGAGAAGTCTGCGTCACTTACTGTCTTATCTAATCCCAATATAGTAGTTATCCTGGACATTATGGTATCGATACTCTCTTTTATCTGTCCTCTCTCTCGTAACTTACTTAAACTCCATCTTATCCTTTCTAATGCACTGTTTAATATGTCTTGAGATATATCGCTTAAGTACACCTTATATCCTGAAATTGCAGCAATTTCAGCTATACCATGTCCCATTGTTCCTGCTCCGACTACAAGTACTTTTTTAATATCTTCTACTTTCATCGGATAAAGATAAGCAAAATAAGGTTAAAAAGTAATCTCAATTCAATCTTCATACAATTTTTAATATTTACCCATTTTATATCAACTACTCATAGTATAATAAATACTATTAGTGTTGTTTATCTCCCTTATAACGCCCTCTTCGACCAAGTATTTAATATGTGCTAATGTTTCCCCCATTGCCAATTGCTTATCAAAAGTAGAGAGTTCATCCCACTTCTTATACCAAGAAATTCTAGACGCAATATCAAATCCATTAGCCCTTCTCAAAACACTTATAATATTCTTTATTTCCTCTAGTCTTTTTTTATGGTGTTCCTTTATTTCCTCTACCCTTTTACTTACATCTTTGAATGGCTCTCCATGTGCTGGATATAATTGCTCAACACTTAATCTTTCTATCCTATCGAGACTTTCTAAATATGCCTTCAATGGGTTATCTTCCAATCTCAATAACGATACATTTGGCGTTATGTCTTGCAATATGTGATCCCCGCAGAAGACTACTTTGTCGTAGGCTAGGCAAATATGTCCCATGGTATGACCAGGCGTTAATAATACTCTCATCTGTCCTTGCCCAAATTTTACCACATCCCCATCCTTAACGGTATTGAAATTTACGCTGTCAATTATTTCGTTAAATCGACTTCTATTTTTAAACATTTTCTGAATGAACTCTTCTGGAAATCCGTTCGCGAGAAGATATTGTCTCATTTCCTTTTCATATTCTTCACTTACCAGATAGGCTATATATTCGAACTCCCTATCCGATATCAATATGTCACTCTTATCCTTAAACAATCTAACTAGCCCCATGTGATCTGGATGGTAGTGGGTAATTACAACTAAGTTTGGATAACCATGAGCCTTCAAATAATTTGTTAAAGTGATTACATCTTCTTGAGTAGGTAGTCCAGTATCGATTAGTATGCCCTCTTCATTATCTTTTACTAAATATGTGTTTATGTACTTTAAGGGACCTTGCATTGGTAACTTTAAAGTAAATATCGTCACAAACTCACTATCTCTTGACTAACTTTAAAATTTATCTCTTTAGTCCAATAAACTTATTGTACTTTCATTGACCTTAAAAATTGAATAAATAGATAAATAATAAGAAGGTTTGCCCTTTGCTCTAATTAGGAGTTAAACTCATTCGAATTTTGTATCAAATTTCTCTATGATATATATTATTGATAGCTAATATCTAATTATACAATTTATGTATAAGTCTAAAAAATTGACTTTCATAAGATATTTTTATGAATTTATTGATCTAAGTAACCTCATGAGTAGTAAGTTAGATGAATATCTAGCTAGGATAGATAGATTACCAACCTGGGGACTATCATATGCGCTACTATGGGCATTAGGGATAGGGTATTTTGCCACCCTATATGATGCAGTATCGAATTTAGGTTACGCTTTACCATTTATCCCTTTCATAAACGCAACTCAAGCTTCAATTATTGTATCTGTGGGATTAGCAGGTTACATAGTAGGTTCGATGGGATTTGGTATCGCTTCAGATAGGATAGGTAGAAGACCAATACTGATTGTCACGTTTGCGCTTCTAGGAATTGGCAGTTTAGGTATGGGTTTAGCTACTAACTATTTTACGCTTTTTATTTTTAGAGTACTAGAGGGCATAGGTATAGGAGCAGCTCTCAATTTAGCTATGGTCTATGTTGCAGAGTTTTCTCCTAGTACGAAAAGGGGAAAATATGCAAATTGGATTTTCATTTCAGGGTGGACAGCAGTGGGGGCAGGTACGGTAGTCGCAGCGTTTATCGTCACTATTAGCCCTACAATAGGTTGGAGAATAATTTTCCTTTTGCCTGGAGTCTTAGCTCTTATAACTACTGTCATTTTAGCTATTTCATCACCAGAAAGTGTTAGAATATTGGTGAAGAAAGGAAAGATACAAGATGTGGAAAGGATTGTAAATAGAATGGAAGAGATAAGTATGAGGAGAGCTAAAATGGAATCGCTTCCACAGCCTAAGATAGTTCATTACGAAGAGATTCCATCCTATAGCCAACTGAAAATACTAAGAGAGCCGAAATATCTTAAGCGTCTAATTTCGCTTACAGTTTTCTGGTTCTTCATTTACTTTATACAATACACATCCACTGGACTCGGTCCTACATTCGTAAAAGTAGTGGTAGGATTTTCTCCGGCCCAATATGCAGAGTATATTAGATTATCAGGGTTTGCAGCGATAGGAGCCACCATAATCTCATTTTTATTGCTAGGCATTGTGGAAAGGACTGATAGAAGGTTATTAACCCAGATTGGAGGAATAGGGTTCCTAGTTAGCTCTTTCGTTTCAACTTACTTATTGCTTAACAAGGAACTTATAACTTGGTTTATAACATATTTTCTCCTTGAATTCATTCTTAACCCGCCATACCTAGCTGGATATTTAATGAGTAGCGAAGCCTTCCCAACGGCAGTTAGATCAACAAGCTTCGCCATAACTGATGGTATAGGGCATTTGGGTGGAGTTGTTGGGCCTTTGCTCTTATTTCCCTTAATAGGGATAATAGGTCCATTACCAGCATGGATAGTTCTAGGTTTTCCAGTTCCTTTTGCTGCTGCATTGTTATGGTTTACAATTCCAAAGACAGTAGGGGTTAGACTTGAGGAGGTCAATGAAGCTTACAGAGAGGGCGCTACACAAAGATAAGTCATAGCTAAATAATCATTAGCGAAACTTTAGAGAATTAATAGTGAAAGTTTCTTAAAATTAAATAGTAAACTATATATGGAGTCAAAAATATAAGATTGATTAGGTGGAAGGATTCCTCTAGATCCGGAAGTAAGTAGCATTGAAGAAATGGAAGCTAAAGGTATTTACGCTATACCCAGTAGAGGAGGGCCAAATAACCCTATCTGGGCTTACGCGTTAGCAAATCCACATATGCCAGGTCCAGATCCCAAATATAAGACTATAAGTGATTTCTTAATGGATAGTTTGTATATAAGTGGATCAGCGAATCCTTACGATTATCCATGTTCTAAAAAAGAAGATGTTCCCAATTTTAGCTTCTTTCGACTCTTACTGGCCATAGGTTAAGTCTAGAAAGGGGGTTAAAATTTGACTATAAGGAAATACTTGTACCCACTATAGCATTTGTCAGCAAAAGGTTCGGTCTTCAAGTCTTTGACAGCTAGAGATTACCTCCAAATAGTGAAGTCATCTCGTTGAAGGGATATGGCCATTTGGATGTGTACACTGGACTGAATCCTTTTTCATGTTAATAGAAATCTTTTTATATTTAAGTATGTTAAGATTTCATTGATAAATGATGATCTCTCATGCCGATGTGGGCTATGCCCAAAAGGGTGAGGGGGATTACGGAGATGTGAGCCCAGTGCCGTTGGGGTCGAAGGAGCCCCATGACCCACATACCGTTAAGTTTGGTAGGTGGTTGAGGGCTAAGTCTCTACACTCGATCATGAATGAATATAAAATGATTGAAATGAAAGTGTAGGGGACAAACGGAAAACAGTGAAAAAGACGTCAACTCCATAGTGTTAAAGTGGTTGTCGCAACAACATTAATTACTTTATTTCACCTTTCTTTTCCCTATATTTAACCATCTCTACTAATATTTTATCAATGTTCTCCAATTTTGAGGCTGGAGGATTTCCCTTCAACTCGCTATAAGCTCTAGCCAAATTTCCAATTATCCTCTCCTTACTTATCCATTCCTCATATTTGCCTAAATTTACTTCATAGGCAGCTCTAATAGGATCATCAATATTCTTCATCAGTTTTCTAGCCTCATCCCTCACAAAGATTAAGTAATCCCTTGATTCATATAAGGTTTTTCTATCATAACTTACCTCACCGTGACCAGGTACATAAACCTCTGCGTTAAGATTAGCTAGGTTCTCTAACGTATTTATATATCCTTGAATGTAGCCCATTAACGCAAATGGAGTACAAGGTGGAGAAAAGAGGAGGTCACCAGTAAATACAACCTTTTTATTAGGAACATAGACGTAGATGTCACTAATCGTATGTGCGTAGCCAACATAAGCTATTCTAACTTCATCATCATCAATAAATATTCTCATCTCATCATCAATTACTACTTCTTGGGGAGTGTATTTATAGCCCGAAAAATCTATTGTACTAAATAACTTCTCGTAGGGATTACTCCCTCTCTTCATTCCCTCTACTACCTTCTCCCTACAATTCTTATGGCAAATGGTTATTGCGTTAGGGAATAAGTGATTAGTCCACAAATGGTCTTCATGTTCATGAGTATTTATCAAATACTTTATTGGCTTATCCGTTACTTTCCTTATTTCAGAAATGAATTGTTTAGTCATTTTCTCATTCGTTAATGAATCCACTACTATAGCGTAATTTTTACCAATTATTACCCCAGTATTGCTTAAGAACCAATCACCATTAGGTTGAATGAAAGCGTATACGTTATCACTTATCCTTTCGAACTTATATTGAACTTCCATGATAATATATTACCTTTTTCGATTAAATATTTTTAGAGAGCATGAAACTACTAAGTTTCGTTAAGGATAATAGGGTAAGAAGTGGTGTTTTGGTTAACGATGAGCATGTGGCAGATCTGAATACCTCCTGTTATCTAATGCTAATGGAGAAAGGGGAAGATGAACAGTTTGTGGAGAGGTATTGCCAAGCTATTGTCCCTCCAGATATGCTAAGTGTTCTTCAAGCTGGAGATAGGGGATTGGAAATGGTCAAGGAAATTTTGGAGTGGGCAAAGAAGAGAAATGAGGTTCTTTATAATATTAATCATGTTAAGTTAAAGGCCCCATTATTAAGGGCGAATATGTTAAGGGATTTCTTAGCATTTAAAGGTCACGTTGAGGCTACTTATAGGAGAAGAGGGCAGCCTATTCCTGAAGAATGGTTCAAGATACCTATTTATTACAAGGGAGATCCAGCAATATTTTATGGTCATTTAGAGGAAGTACCTTGGCCGAAGTACTCTAATCACGTTGATATAGAGTTAGAAATAGCAGCCATAATATATAAGAAAGGTAAGGATATTGATAAAAGAAAAGCAAAGGATTACATATTAGGTTTTACAATTTTCAATGATTTTAGTGCGAGAGATATACAAATGGCTGAAATGAAAGGTTTGTTAGGTCCAGCTAAGGGTAAGGACTTCGCCAATGGATTGGGGCCTTGGATAGTTACTAAGGACGAGTTATCAGACATTAAGGGGTTAGGAGTTTACGCTAAAATCAATAATGAAATCTGGTGTGATACTAGGGCAGAGGACATGCAATGGACTTTTGAAGAAATGATAGAATATGTCTCACAAGACGAACACATTAGGCCCGGCGATGTTTTCGGTAGTGGCACTGTAAGTGGATGTACTGGATTAGATATAGGTAAATCGTTAAAGCCAAATAGTAGTATAGAACTTTATGTGGAAAAAATAGGTATTCTGAAAAATGTTATAGTAAAAAATCAATAGTTAAATATTTTTTTAATTGATGATGCAATATGATGTATTGCCTCCCTTCCCACATCTAAATATTCGTAAAAGCTCACGAAACCGTGAATCATGCCGTTATATCTTAAGCTTATTGCCTTTACTCCACTCATCTTCAATTTATGAGCGTAAATTTCCCCTTGATCTCTTAAGGGATCATACTCAGCAGTTATTACCAACGCTGGAGGAAGGTTATGTGGATTAGCGAACACAGGTGAGGCTAAAGGATTATAATAGTCATTATCATCCTTAACATACTGCTTATTGTACCATAAAATTCTCTCATAGGTTAGGAAATATCCATCACCGTAATTATATATTGAGGGGGAGGAATCTAACATGTTAACTACAGGGTATATTAAAACTTGATACTTCACAATATTATCCTTATTATCTCTATTAAGAATACTAACTACTGCAGACAAATTGCCTCCTGCACTATCACCGGCAACTGCAATTTTTGACGTGTCTATTGATAACTTTCCTCCATTATTAGCCAACCACTTAACAACGTCATAAGCTTCATAAACTTGTGTAGGGAATTTGTGTTCTGGAGCTAATCTATAATCCACTGAAACTACTATCGTATTTGATAATTTCGAAATTAGCCTACATACACTATCATGAGTATCTAAGTTCCCATAAACGAAACCTCCTCCATGATAATACACTACAGCGGGTAGGTTTTCCTTTAGGCTTGGAAAATAGAGTCTAATTTTTATATCCCCATTACTCCCTGAAATAGTCATATTACGGATATCATTCAGTTCAACTTTCTCTTTATTAAATAAATTGACAAAAAGTTCATTTCTGACTTTTCTGAACTCTTGTGGTGTTAGAGGAGTTGTAGGTAATAACGAATTTATTTTAGTTAGGAGATCTTTAACTTGAGGATCAAGTGGCATGTTATAATAAATATGTTGAATTAAAATAAATATTTAGCTGAAGAATTTTTTCGGATTCTCCTTGAATATTATATCTATAACCTCCTCACTCACTCCATTTTTCTTTAAGAACGGTATGGTATCCTCAAATATTAGTGCCATACTCCATCTTGGAGCGAGTTTAGGTTTAAGCTCTGGTCTAGCAGTCCCCCAGTCAATTGTGCAACAATAGTCATGTGAAATCATTATCCTATCAGAGTAACCATCCTTGATTAGTTTCAATGTTGTTTCATTTCTCTTATCAACTGGTAAGAACAAATCTAAACCATATCTATCTAATCCGATAAAGGATCCCTTATCTGCTATCTTCTTTATATAATCCGTATTATCAGTGTCCCCCAAATGTCCTATTAATATCTTTCCTGGATCAACACCTTCTTCCATTAATATTCTCTGTTCTTCTAATCCAGTGTTATTGTGAGCATTAGAATGCGTAATTATAGGTACTTTAGCTTCCTTATGGGTTATAGCTGCTGCTCTTATTACCTTCTCTACATCTTTAGTAATGCCTGGCTCGTCTGCAGCTATCTTTACGAAGCCAGCCTTATTGGAAGTAGCCTGTATTCCCTCTTTTATATCGTGAATAAATAGGTCAGCTATCTCATCAATTGACCTATTTAAGAAATAGAAAGGTAAGTCAACGTATATGTAAATCCCCGTCCCTGCTACCAAATTTATCCCAGTGTCCTTAACTACCTTTTCCATAAATCTAATGTCCCTTCCCAATCCCATTACTGTAGGATCCACTATAGTCTTTACTCCAAATTGTATAGCCCTTTTAACCTCATTTACAGCGTTTCTTAACTCCTCATCTTCATTGTACAAATGAGGCCATTGATATCTGACTGCTTCACTAAAAACTCTTAAATGTTCATGAATCAGCGTAAATCCCATATCCTCAGCTTCTATTGGCTCTTTCCCAACTAATGGTATTCTCATATAATAGTTTATTTTTATCCATAATAGATAAGCTTTTCTGTGAATAAAGGTTTATTAGTGTATATATCTAAATTTTTCTGTGAACCAAAGTATATTATCTGATAGACCATGGTTTAAATATTGGCCACCTAAATTACCTAAGTCATTAGACTACCCAGAAGTTCCCCTATTCAATATTGTTGAGGTCTCCTCACAGAGGTATCCTAATAAGACTGCTATAATATATTATGGTAATAGGATAACGTATAGGGAATTATGGGAAATTATACTTAGATTTTCAGCATTTCTACATAATGAACTTAAAGTGAGAAAAGGGGATCGAATAGCAGTATTTATGCCAAACTCAATACAATGGGTTATAGCGTATTTTGGAATTCTAAGAGCTAACGCGATATTGATTCCAATAAACCCATTATTGGCAGAAGATGAGCTTAACTACATACTTAGGGACTCTGGTTCAGTTGGAGTAATAACTTTGTCCTCATATCTTAACAAGGTACTTAAAGCTAAAGAGAATACTCAAGTTAAATGGGTTATAGCAGGTAAGTTTAAGGACTATCTTCCAGAGAAACCAGAAATAAAGGTCCATCCATTGATGCAGAAAGAGCCAGAGTTAAGCGATGACGTGATTCCTTGGAAGGAAACTTTAAGAAACAATTATACTCCACCATCAGTTGAGGTAAGGGCTGAAGATATTGCCGTAATTCCCTATACTTCGGGCACAACTGGAGTTCCAAAGGGTTGTATTCATACGCATTCAACCATATGGCCTACGATCTTGGGTTCAGTTATCTGGAATACGTTAGCGCCTTCTGCAGTAACCTTATCGTCGTTACCAGTATTTCACGTGACTGGTTTCGTTCATAGCTTAAACGCTCCATTATATATTGGGAGTACGATAGTTTTACTGACTATTTGGGATAGGGAGGCAGCCCTAGATGCGATAGAGAAGTATAAGGTCACCCATTGGACTAACATATCCACCATGGTTGTAGATTTGTTAGCTACACCAGGCGTAGAAAAGAGGAATTTGAGCTCGCTAATGCTGGTAGGTGGAGGAGGTGCTCCCATGCCTGAGGCTGTTGCTAGAAAGTTAAAGGAGTTAACTGGGTTAGATTATATTGAGGGTTACGGATTAACTGAAACCATGTCTCAAACCCATGTTAATCCTCCACAGAGACCTAAGTTACAGTGTTTAGGGATTCCACATTTTGGAGTTGACGCTTTAATAATCGATCCATCCACTGGTGAAGTGCTTCCACCTAATAGGGAAGGGGAAATAATAGTTAGGTGCCCTAGTTTATTTAAGGGTTATTGGAATAATGAGGAAGAAACTAGGAAGTCATTCATAACTGTTAATGGTTTAGAATATTTCAGAACTGGAGATCTTGGATATATGGATGAGGAAGGATATTTCTTTATCCTCGATAGAATAAAGAGAATGATAAATAGAGCGGGATATAAGGTATGGCCAACTAAGGTAGAAAACAAACTATATCAGCATCCGGCAGTTTTAGAAGCGTGTGTAGTTGCTACACCAGATCCGAGAACTAATGAGGAAGTTAAGGCGTATATAGTATTAAAACCAGAATATAAGGGGAAGATAAGTGCAGAAGAAATAAGGGAATGGTGTAAACAACACATGAGCGCTTATGAATATCCCAGGGTTATAGAATTTGTAGATTCATTACCAAAGAGTGGATCAGGTAAAATATTGTGGAGGATACTTCAAGAGAAAGAGAAAGGAATCAGTAACAAATAAGCTAATGAGAAGTTAGAGATTTTTTTACTAATACGAAGAATATTAATTACAATAGATCATGATAATTTTGAAGAAATACAGTTTATTATATGGCTTATATTGGGCTCGGCTATTCTTCTAATGTTGTCCTCCCCTAAAAGTTTAGATAACATTCCAAGATCTACCCTGGCAAACCAACTCACTCTAGTAATTTCCTCACCTTCCTCTAATCCCATGACGATATTAAACTTTATTCCAACCCCAGCAGATCTACCGTTACCGTTTATCTCTACACTAGTCTCTTTTTCAAGGATATTTGCAGTTATTAAGGCAGTTAATGTGCTCATATGGGGTATTTTCATTTGCGACACATCTAGCTTGAAATTCGCTTTAAATGCATTATTCATTACCTCATAGCTCTGTAATCCAGGGAGGCATTCTGCAAACTGCTTAGGATTAGTTAAGAATTCCTTAGCTGCGTTTATCTTTTTCTTTACCTCAAAAATTCCCTTAAAATCCATTTCCTATATCCTCCCCCTAGAAATTAGTGATAAAAAAATATATAGTGAACTTAAATACCTTTCCTCATCTAAGGATCCTTTCCTATCTAAAATACTCTTCACCACCGCTTTAGGTATCCCAATCCTTTCAGCGTAATCCAACAGATTAATATCTAGAGGGCTAATCAGCTTAGTCATTGCAGTTTTACTCACACTCTTTATGCCTAGCTTAGAAGAGACTAAATCAGCTACTCTTTCTCCAACTAGTCTACCAGTTGTAAACTTACCACCAATTACGGATACTAATCCTCTTAACCCATTTTCTTTTTCGTGATCAATTAATCTAAAATCCCTAGTAGCCTCTCTTGCAGAGACATCAATTCTAATTAAAGGTCTTATGGAGGCATAAGATCTAACTACCTTCATTTCCTTTAATTTTGGTATTAGGTAAGCTCCCTCACTTACTAACATATTAATATCTTCATCTGACATGGTGAAGTTGTCTGGATCCTCAATAATTGTAGCTGTAGTTCCTAGAATTGACGAATCAGCGTATGGTACAATTATGTCTCCATCAGAGGGCGGTCTCAATCTATTAATAACCATGTTGTTAACCCTTTGGGCAAAGACTGTCATAATTCCCGCAGTTGGCATTATTGGTATTTCCTCTAAACCAGCCATCCTTATAATTTTGAAGGACCAGGGTCCTGCTGTATTAACTATAAAGTCAGATTTTATCACGTTAGTAGTATTGTTTATTTTGTCGAAAACCTTAACTCCCTTAACACTATCTTTATCCCTTATAAACTCTACTACCTCATTATACGTTAAAATCTTAGCTCCGTTTAACGATGCTGTAACTGCGACGCTAGCCATTAGGTCGTAACCATAAACTACTTTGTCGGGAACCCAAATCGCCAGCTTTGTATCCCTATTAATAAAGGGTTCACTCTGTAACAACTCATTAACGTCCACGACTTTATGTTCGATTCCAACTTCTTTTAACGCTTTCATGAAAGTTTCAGAGAATTGTAGGTCATCGTTAGTAATGCCAAGAAATACTCCACCAGTATCTTTCACTGCATGAGGAGCAATTTTCGATATTATCTTATTCTCTTGAATACACTCCTTAGCGGATTCTGGATCAGATACCGCATATCTAGCCCCACTATGAAGAAGCCCGTGAAATTTTCCGGAAGTTCCAGAACCTATATCGCTTCTTTCTACCAGTATTATGTCAATTCCTCTTAACGCTAAATCTAAGGCAGTAAATAAACCGCTGATTCCTCCTCCAATTACTGTTACTGTAGATTTAATCTCCATAGTAATGTGTTACGAACCTAGCATTAAAAATGTTGATATTGGTAACTCGCTTATAGATATATCACTTGTAAATTTTGTTTTTTAAAATGTATCTAGTAATCAATATTACTTAGATATAAATCCAAATATCTTCCTAAAATGATCTAAAAGAGTTAAATATTAGTTAAACAAATAATTTTATTGTGCCTAATAGCTTCATCTTTGCAATAGATGAGGGAACAACAAGTGCTAGGGCAATAATCTACAATCAAGATTTAGAAATAGTAGGAATAGGTCAACACGAGTTCCCTCAGCATTATCCACAACCAGGGTATGTTGAACATAACCCCCATGAGATATGGAATTCACAAATGCTGGCCATAAAGGAGGCGATGGAAAAGGCAAAGATTGAGGGCAAGCAGATTACCGGAATTGGAGTGACCAATCAGAGGGAGACTATAATACTGTGGGATGTAAAAAGTGGAAAGCCAATTTACAATGCAATAGTTTGGCAAGATAGAAGAACTTCACATACAACAGATTGGCTAAAGTCAAATTACTTTAGGATGATTAAGGATAAAACGGGGCTAGTTCCAGACCCTTATTTTAGCGCATCCAAGATAAAGTGGATATTGGATAACGTTCCTAATGCAAGGGAAAAGGCTGAAAGAGGAGAAATAAAGTTTGGAACTGTAGATACGTATCTAATATGGAAATTAACTAATGGGAAAGTTCACATAACTGATTATTCAAACGCCTCAAGAACCGTGTTATTTAATGAATCCTATCTGTTTCGTTAATATTGGAAAGTAAAATACGCCAAGTACTGATGCAACTCTACTAATTTCAGTAGCAAATCCTTGTCCAACCGCCCTAACTGGAGTTGGATATAGTTCAGTTGGATAAAATAATGTTACTGCTCCTGACCATTGTTCAAAGGCTACGAACAACATGAAATATGGTACTAATATTCCTCCAGTGACCTTATAAACTCCTCCTAGATAAAGTAATAGCGTCATGAAACCTAATCCAACTAGAAGTACCATTCTTCTTCATAAAGAGTCAACAAGGAGATCAGCAATAATATATCCTAAAATGGAAGCTCCAGCGATAGCCTGAGTCCCCAGTACTGCCTCATATTTAGATGGAAATGCAAATTCTTCAGGTAAAGCTGGATAATACAGACCATCCCATAAGCGGCAACATCAAATAGGAATCAAACACTAGTTACAAAAAGTGTAATCTTTAGTAGTTTTCCCTTAAATAAATCGGCTACACCTCTATTATCTGCAATTTCCCAGAACTTTGTTGAACTTTTCATCTCGAGATTGTTATTGGGAGTTGGAATAGGTGGAGATTTCCCATAAGTAGCATATTAATGTCTGAACTTTCACCTTCAAGATCTAGGGGAAGATATTTGACTGGGTCCGTAGCAATGTATTGGGTTGGTGTTGCAATTTCCGGAATCGTAACGTTATTTTTATTGCCTATCGGAAATTACTTCTGGAGATGTATTTTTAATTGGGTTTATGCCAAAAACTAAGAAGAAAAGATCGAGATCAATTATCTTATTTCTACCCATCTTATCTGATAACCATCCAAATAATATGGAGCCTGGTATCATACCAATCAACGATGCAGCTAACAATAAACTATACTGGGCAGTTGTTAAGGAGATCTGTTTATATATTACCGTAACCGCAAATGATATTGCGTTTAAATCGTAACCGTCTAGTAAAAACCTGCTGAAGCTACTATGAACGTTTTAATCCTTGTTGAAAGTTGAATATTATCGAAGTAGCTCATTGCAATTATCTCATTATTTTATAAATAAAAGTGTTTCTACGTGAAAAAGGTTCACTTGGAGAGATATTTCCAAGATAGTACTATACCGATTGTAGATAATATTAATGCGAATAATCCTAGATAAAGGAAGTCTAGGCCAAGATTAGTGCTTATTCCTAGCAATAATCCTCTTGCAACACCATTGGAATACGTTAATGGATTAATGTATGCTACTGGCTTTAACCAGTACGGCATTGATTTCACTGGATAGAATGCGTTGCTGGTAAAGAGTAATGGTAGGTTTAATAAATTCATTATTGCCATTTGGGACTCCCAACTTATGACTCTCAGTGCCAGCATTAGGAATAGTGAAGATAATCCGAAAGCCATGAGAAACAATGCAGCGTAAACTCCTAGGAAGTCAAGAGGGTTAATTCCAGGATAGAAGGTCATTCCTAACAATATAGCTACTGCAAGGACAATCGTAGCTTGCACTAGTGACCTTATTACAGCAGATAACACTTTACCTATTATTATATTCCCTCTGGCTACAGGAGTAGTTAGAATTCTATCTAGTACTCCCAATCTTCTGTCCCAAACTATAGACATACCGCTCTGCATCGATGTGAATAGCACTATGAAGGATAGCATTCCAGCCGCTAGGAAGGAGAAGTAATCACTAGTCCCGAAGGTCTGTTTAAGTATTTCTAAACCTATTTGATCTAACACTTGCTTTGGTATTGTTAGGCCAGGGATGTTATAGGAGGTCCCAGTAAAGATGCTACCTAGATTCATCGCTTTACCGAATATTCCTATCCAGAATATTGGCTGTATTAATGAAAGGAGAAGTATCACTGGAGCCTTATACCACTTCTTCAATTCTCTAGATGCTAAAGTCCACAAACCGTGAAAAACGGAATAGTTATTTTTTTCCTCCTCTATCATGTTCTCGCCCTCCTCATAGTTCTTCTAAATGCGAACATTTCTTGTGCGCTAGCATCTTCATCTCTCAGCCTCTTTCCAGTGAACTCCATATATACCTCATCCATTGTTGGTTCAGTAATTGACATTCTACTAACCTTAATACCATTTTTAACTAAAGACTCTAGGATCTCTGGAGCTTTCTCCTCACCATTCCTAACCTTAATTCTAATACCATCATTTGCTTTCTTTACATTTAATATTCCATCTATTGAGGAAACTACCTTAATTGCCAATTCGTCATTATTGGTCTGGAGTGAAACTAAATCCCCACCAATCTTCTCTTTTAACTCCTTGGGGCTTCCTATTGCTAAAATCTTTCCCTTATCAATAATTGCAATTCTATCCCCGTACATGTCAGCCTCCTCTAAATAGTGCGTGGTAACAAATATTGTCATCTTATATTCCTCCTTTAGCTTCATTATGTATTGCCATATTGCAGCCCTAGTTTGCGCGTCTAAACCTAACGTTGGCTCATCTAAGAACAGTATTCTAGGTCTACTTATTAGTGACATAGCAATTTCCAATCTCCTCCTCATACCTCCAGAATACGTTTCAACTTTTCTCTTAGCAGCATAAGTTAACTCAACCATTTCAAGTAACTCCTTAGATCTCTCCTCTGCTACTTTCTTTGGTATTCCGTAAAGTCCTGCCATCATCATCATGTTTTCCCAACCAGTCAAATCCTCATCCGCAGTGTATTCTTGTGGTACTACGCCTATTGATTGTCTAACATGTGCGGGCTGTTTTATTACATCATATCCATTAACAGTTGCAGTTCCTTCAGACGGTGTTAATACAGTAGTTAACATTTTTATTGTGGTTGACTTCCCAGCCCCATTAGGACCTAGAAAGCCAAATATTTCACCCTCATATACTTCAAAATTAATGTGATCAACCGCAACGGACTTTCCAAATCTCTTAGTCAGATTTATAGCTTTTATCGCGAGATTACGCACCTTTAACGACCTCCTCTATTTCCTTTACCGCGTTCAAGATCCTCTCTTTATATTCAAAGAGTTTATTCTTTTCGACTTCCTTAAAGAATTGCGCTAGTCCTTCTAGTTCTTGTATAGAATCTTCAATGCTATTTATCTGCTTAATGGGTAAGATCTCCTTAATCTCCTCTATTCCTTTAACAGTGATCTTGTATTTGCCATCAGAAGTTCTCTCTATTGTTCCTTCTTCTACCATTTTATTAAGAAGTGGATATATTGAACCAGGAGAAGGTTTCCAAAAGCCCCAGCTCATTTTGTTAATATCATCGATAATGTCAATGCCTCTTTTTGGAGATTGCCATAGTAGCCAAAGGGTCATTAATCTTAATCTTCCTTTTTGTCTTACTATTAACTCACTCATACTATCAGAATCGATAGTAATAAATTTAAAGTTACCCAATTATCGGTATCGATAGTAATCATTGCAACCCTCTAGGGTTGTCTTAATAATCTTTAATTAGTAAATTCTAAATTTACTATTTTGTATCATTTTCTGTTTTTCTTTTGTTTATAACTTTTATCAGAATATGGTAAATTCTATATACGCTGTTTGTAGAGAATCAAGATTATATGATAAACTATTTTGCTAAAAGCGAATTAGATTTGGAGACTAAAAAATCAAATTCCTTATTAGTTTACGTTGTGTATTCTTAAAGAAAGATTCTGTAATATTAATCTTCATAAGGTTGGTTTTGAAATTGGATTCTTCTTAACCTAAAAAGTATTCTAGATAAACTTTAATAGCATGGGTACCCAGGAGTACCCATAAAATTCATCTTCGGTAAACCAGTTGATGAACCTTTTGATAGGGAAAACGAGATAAGGCAACTAGTTGAAATGGCAAATAGAAGGCAACCAACTACAATAATCGGTGTGAGAAGGATAGGAAAGACTTCGGTAATATTGAAAGGTTTAAAAATGGTTGAGACTCCAAAAGTCTATCTCTCTGCAGTGCTTTGTGGGCTATTTCAATTTATTTCATAAGCATGATATGATACATTAAGAATTTTTTAGTGATTACTATTTATTTCAACGTTATTCGCAAGCTCACACCCTAATACCCGGAGCTCTACCAACTAAAGAATTAGCCAAGTGGACCATCCACGCGTAAGCCCAGAACTTGAGCTTAGCCTCAACCACTTGCCCTAAAAAACTCCTACGGGGCAATCCACGCAAAACAAGAGAACGAATAAAACCAAGTATTACAAGAGAAAAGGAAATAAACAAGTAAGGAGAAAAACAACATAAGCTCATAGAAAACATGGGGATAAAACCCCATCTACAAGGCTAGCTGTGAAGCCCCTAGAACGATCTAACAAGAGGGGATAAAAACCCCCGAGTAGGAGGTTGTAACAAAATACTCTAGGGGCTGAAACACTTAACACTATGCAAAGAAAACAAGGTATTATGAGAACAAAAAATATCTCGAGAAACGCGTAATACACAAGCATGGGGAGTGTTCTTATGCAGTCATCTTATTCGAGAACTTATAGTAAAATTATATCAGAGTTTCTCTAATATTCTGTACTCCCCTCAAGTAAGCCTCGTTCAAGGGAGTCTTCTCCCTTGAATAAATTACTGGATACATGACATTAAGTAAGGCAAGACTATAATCAACCATTCTCTCACTCCTATTGACAGCCCTAGTGTCCCTAGCCAACCTAGCCAAATGAGCCCTACAGTAAGAGTTATAACTCTCAACCGTATAAGTGTACTTCTTACTTGCAACGTGATTGTCAAGGACTTGATAAACAGAGTAATCATCAGTGTAATTAACCTCACTCTTAGGCAGAGAATTCAAGAGAAAACTAAAAGTCTTATAATCCCTATCACCCGTAGTAAAGAAGGGTAAACCATCAGCTAAGGCATTCCAAATCCACAAGTTCTCCCTCTTGGAACCATGCCTAACCCTAAGGTAAGTCCAACTCTCGTCAAATACCGTGACTTTTGCGGTAAAGCTTTTTAGTTGCTCTTGTAGGACTAATAAATTAACGTATGCCACTATTCCTTTTCTCTTTATCAGACTGTAAACTGTAGTTAAAGGTTTTCCCTCAACTTTAGCTATTCCCCTCATGCTCATCCTATTCAAGTACTCCTTCAAGATCCTCTCCTTTTGCTCCCTACTCATCCTACGACTATTAGCATCGTAGAAAGTCCTTCTGCAGACATTACACTTGTACTTTGTCTTACCTCTTGATGAACCATTCTTGATCACCTTGTCCGACTTACAAGATGGACAGTTTGGCCTAATCTCCCTCCTCTTCCTTACACCCAATTTCCTAGTGTAGTAATAAATTGTTGATGGCGGTATTCCAAGCTTAGTTATTGGCACTCCCAACAAGTATGCAGCTATTGCCATTGAGATCCTTTCTAGATCGTGTTTTCTAGGCTTAACCTTTAAATTCTCTAAAATCAATACTATTAATTGTGTGAGGGTGACGAGGTCCATTCTCGTCTCCCCTATACAATCTCGTCACCCTCACACAAGAAGTTTTCTCACGAAGACTTATAATCTTAACATATATTTAATATTTTTACTATTCAATATCGAATAAGATGACTGCATGAGAACACCCCCCAAGCATGGAATTAAAAGTTACAAACAAGGCCTTCGCAATTGATATTTCACAAAGCAAACTAACAGCAGCAAAGGGAGAACTAGTAGTAGAACAAGAAAAATCAGCAGTATACGTCAAGGAGGTAAAGGAATTCAACCACGACAACGAGGGAATAGAGGAACTAATTAAATTCCTAGGAGAATATAAGGAAGGAATAATAGAGGCAACTGGAATATATTACTTCTACCTACACGAAAAACTAACGGAAAAAGGATACAAGGTAACAGTAATAAACCCACTACACCTAACAGAAATACTAGGGAAAAAGACAGACAAACTCGACGCACAAAGGTTACTAGTAGCACACATGACCGGAGTAATCAAGGGATCATACATACCAACAGGAGAAATAATGGAGCTAAGAGAACTAACGAGATATAGGGAAAGCTTAGTAGAGAAGACAACACAAGTAAAGAACGAGATAAGGAAAATATTAGAATTCGCGGGATATAAAATACAACCATTCGACAAGAAGGGAAGAAAACTACTTGAAAAGCTAGTAAAGGGGGAGGGACTAAGCAAGGAAGAGAAGGAGGAACTAAAAGAAAAACTAGGGAGAAACTTAAACGACGCGGAAAACTAGCGTTAAAACAATTAGTTGAACTGTTAAAAAACTTGGAGAAAATGATTAAGGAGGTTGAGGATATGATAATTTCCAAGATTCCAAAACCAGTAATTGAGTTGAGTAAGATCCCCGGGATTGGTTTGATTAGTGCTGCAACTATTTACGCTGAGTTCGGTGATGTTTCCCGTTTTTCCAGTTCTAAGGCTGCTAGGGCTTATGCAAGCTTTGCACCCAAAACTAAGCAGAGTGGTGATAGCGAGTCTCACTCCGGTATGATTAGGGGTAATAAGTATTTGCGTAGAGCTCTCTACTTGGTTGCCAAGGTTGCTAGGGGTCTTGAGCCTTTTAAAGGGTATTATGAGAGGCTTATTGCTAGGGGGAAGAGTGTTACTCAAGCTACTTGTGCTCTTGCCGGAAAGCTTGCAAGCATTTGTTATCATGTTATAAAGGACGGTGTTTACAAGGGAGTTGTCAAGAAGAGTTTTAGGATTCCTAGGGGTAAGGAAGTTAATGTCAAGGACTTCGACGTGGGAGACGCGCTAGACTCGTTATCCCCATAGGTTTGTTAGAGGCGTCAGCATGTAGTGCCTTGTAGCCCTAACAGATTCCCCAAAAGTACGCTTCACAGCAGAGAATAAGGACTCAATCCTCCACCTAACACCGTAACCCCTCTCCTCCCTCCAACGATTATAACCCAACCTCTTGAACTCCCTTACAGCCTTTCTCCTAGCAGGATGACCGCGTCTAGTGGAGGCGTTCTCCCTAGGTGGAACAACAACCTCAACCCCAGTCTTGTAAACCTCATTAGCATCATAAGCTTTATCTCCATAAAACTTCTTGACCTTCTTTCCCTTATCTTGTAAATCCTTAACCGTCTTAACTGCAGTCTGAACCTCGTTGCTGGTTACTTCAGCGTTTATTACGTTGAATTGGTCCTTATCCATTACTATTTCGATCTTGAGGAATTTTGAGTCCTTGGTTTTTCCCCATTTTGCAATTGTCCTCCCTTGTTTGTGCTTATTCCCGTTGCGTCTGCTATTACTTCAAGTTGGTCATTTGCCTCTGGGAATTTTATGTTCATGTTTCTTACTCTTTCCCATATTGTTGAGTAGTCTAGGCTTGTTGGGATGATTTTCAGTCTTTCTAATGCTCTCAATACTCCTTCTATGGCCCTATAAGGTAGGAACAAGTGCAGGAACGCTAGGAAGTCGTTGAACTCCTTTGGCGCCTTGTAGGTTTTCTTGGCATTCCTATTCTCTTCTGCTAGTAATTCCCACCAGTGTTGGAAGACGTAGAAGGGGAACATTAGCTCGTATCTAGTTATAACGTTCTCGTCGTACTTGCTCCAATCCCTCTTGTACTTACTCTTTCCCATGAGTAATACTCGGTATAATTATTTATAAATTTTTGTATAATTCTGAAGTAACCCACAAAGCAGGAATTTACTGTTATCAATTCCCGGATAGTTAGCAGCTATTAGATAACGAACAGAGTTATTGCTAACCTTTTTCAGAATTAACCCATTATATGCTACGATTATACTTCCATTATTATTTTCATAAGCAAGAATCTTTTTCCCATCCAAGCTATAATATGTAGATATTCCAGTAATGTTTGAAAAAATTTGTTGAGGCTCCAGAGATACATTATAACTAAGAATTGTATGAGAATTTGGATTTATTGTATACATTGTTACTAACTTTAGTGATAAGTTATAAATAAAAATGTAAATAATATAATATGTAATATTATCATGTATAACCTTGTATTCTAGAAAGACCGGAGTCATCAAACATTACTCGGTAACAGTTACTTAAAAAATAGCCTAAAGTCATGTAGACTGGTAGTCGAAAATCAGAGAGAGGTTTTTAAAAGTGTTCTAAGAAAGGGATTTCAGCAAGTGACCTAAAAATGAACACCAAAAAAATGTTAAAAGAATACAATAAAAAAGTGAAAAGAAAAGGATTAGCTGGATTAGACACAGCAATAATATTGATAGCATTCATAATAACTGCATCAGTGTTAGCTTACGTAGCCATAAATATGGGATTATTTGTGACACAAAAAGCCAAATCCACTATAGATAAAGGAGAAGAGACAGCGTCAACAGCATTAACGTTATCGGGCTCTGTGCTATACGCTGTTAACTATCCATCAAATACGCGAAGTTATTGGATATACTTCACAGTATCTCCCAGTTCTGGAGTATCCAGCGTGGAATTGTCACCTAGTACTACAGCTATTTCATTTACCGCCTCTGTTGAAGGGATATCATATTCAAATATATATAAATACACCTTATTAACAGTATCACCATCTGAACTAGCAAATCAAGTATACGCGAATGGACAATATCTAGATCTGGTTAACCAGCAGACAAATGCAGGTCAAACATACGTATATTACCCAAATCCCTACTATGCCTTACTAGCGCTTAACTATACTTTGTCGAAAATAGATAAAGTATCTCCATCCCCCTTATACATTACTACTACAACTCCCTCTTCAGCAACTCAAACATATCCATTCCTAGCGCATGATAACATGTTTACTTTCACTCTAAATATTAGCGGCACATTAGTAACTTACTATGCGTTTGTTAATCAAACATTTGCATTTACTTATCCAGTCGCTGGAGATCCGTTAATAGGTAGTGCAATTGCCCCCGCTGGATCAGTAATCGGAGTAATGATCTTGTTTGGGCCAGATTTAGGAAGTCATGTATTTCAATATCAGACAATAACAATACAAATCACACCTAACATAGGGTCCCCTCTCACAATATCTGAATACGTGTATCAACCAGAAGGCAGTGTATCGGTAATAGGGTGAGATCAGAGTGCAAAAAATAGGTAATAAAAAGGTATCATTCTTTTTTTCCCACTTTATAACATTCATGAGGTGAAGAATGATAAATTTAAACTTACTTGAATTGGAACAACTAATGGAATCTCCCCTATTTATTTTACTGATTAGCATAAGCATACCCTTGGCAGCATTCTTTATATCCTTTTTTAAGATAGTATTTCCACGAATAACTAGGCCTAAGAATACACAACCACCACAAACTGCTTCTACTACACAACAAAATCAGCAACAACAGCAAATTACGACCAATTCTAGCAAGGAGATTGAAGAGCTTCTTAAGAACCTAATAAATAGAATGGATAAATATCAAAGTGATCTGGTAAATGTTCTAAATGGGTCTATGGAAGATTTAAAGCAAACCTTACAGAAATTAAATTCTTCAATTGAAGATGCAGTGTTATCTCTAAAATCCGCTCAGGCTGATTCATCATCACCTTTCAATATCATATCAGAACGGTCTAAAGGCGAACAGAGGCCAGAGGGTAATAAAGAATTAAAGGCTGTAGCTGAAATTGTTGGAACATCCAACATAGATTTGAGTACCTTCATCAGAAATTGTGTATTATTGGAGATTTTGGATTATGATGATTCTAAGTTGACAGCTTTATATGAATTAGGCTACATCTCTGCAGATGATATGTTTATTGTGAACAAGGTGCAATCTTATATTAGGACTAATAATGGAAAGATAAGAGCAAAAGATTTAGCCGATATTGCTATGAATGTAGCTGAAAGTTACTCCTCAGTAACTGCAGAAATGAAAAAGTATCTATTGGTATTGGAGGTAGGGAAGAATGGCTAGCGAAGTGATTAGCGAGACAATAATGTTAATCGTAGCAGTCACATTAGTAGGAGTAGTTGCGGGATCGGTTTTTTCTGTAGTGTCATCCATATCTACTAACATGGTATCATATAGTATATTACAATCGCAAAAATTGGTTACTGATCTTCAAATAGATTATGCTACAAATGCCAGTTCTACAACTGTAATAGTATACTTACATAATATAGGAGAGTCAACAATTTTTAACTTGAAAAATAGTGTATTGTACTTCGGCCCGCAAGGAAATCTACAACAGATAGGATATAACTCTTCTAGTACATTACCCTATTGGGTTGTTAATACTAATACATTATACCCTGGTTCTGTAGCTAAAATTATCATCTATTTATCCTCACCCTTATCTACTACGCAGTATTATACTGTTCAGTTAGTTACCCCTAATGGATACTCAGTAAGCTATACATTTGAGGCGAGTTAGGTATGGGAGTTTCACAAGTAATAGCATATGTGCTATTATTTTTCATTACAATCTCGCTAGGATTAATTGCTTTAGGGGCATATATAAAAAGTCAGCAATTCTTATTACATGCGGAATATATGAGGCAAAATATGGATCTAAATCAACTCAACACTAGAATATTTATAAAGAGTGTAGCGATAAATAGTTATCTATTATATATAACAATAACTAATAATGGATCTACAGTATTATATGATTTTAAGGATTTCGCAATAATTATCAAATATTATGCAAACGTAAGTAACGTATCTACTCTTATAATTTCTAATTACAACTACTCTACTAGCTTAGGCACATATAAGTGGGTCTCAAATACCGTTCTAATTAATCCAAACATGGTAGGCACCTTTATAGCTGATTTACCATATCCTCCATACCCTAATACTGAGGCGACTGTAGTTGTTGTATCTAATTATGGACCGGAAGCAATATGGAGGGGTGTACTGTGATAATAAAGACTGGAAATGAAGATTTAGATAGAAGATTATCTGGTATACCATTCCCTGCACTGATTATGATTGAGGGAGATCATGGAACTGGTAAAAGCGTTCTATCTGCACAATTTTGTTATGGACTACTAATAGGTGGGAAAAAGGGTTATGTAATAACTACAGAACAAACTAGCAAAGATTATTTGAAAAAGATGAAAGATGTAAAGATAAATCTGATACCATTTTTCTTAAAAGGTGTCTTGGGAATTGCCCCTTTAAATACGAATAGATTTAATTGGAATTCGACATTAGCGAATAAAATACTTGAAGTTATCATAGACTTTATAAAAAAGAGGAAGAACATGGACTTCGTTATTATTGATAGTTTGTCAATAGTAGCAACGTTCGCAGAAATAAAACAAATCTTACAATTTATGAAAGATGCTAGAGTGTTAGTTGATCTAGGAAAGCTTATATTATTTACCGTCCACCCAGATGTGTTTAATGAGGAACTAAAGAGTAGAATCACAAGTATAGTTGACGTTTATTTTAAACTTTCTGCAACAAGCATAGGGGGAAGAAGAATAAAGGTCCTAGAGAGAATTAAAACAATAGGTGGTATACAAGGAGCTGATGCTATTTCATTTGATATAGATCCTGCTCTAGGAGTTAAAGTCGTACCACTCTCCCTATCGAGGGCTTAACCATGAGCTTCATAGAAGATTACTTATCTAGATTCACGGAAAAACCAGTAATTATCGATGACCCAAATAAACTGAAAGGTAGTAAGAATTATAATGCAATTTATAAGGTCGATAAATATATTTACATCCATGTTCAGAGTACAAAGGCAGAAGATGGTTATAACCAATATACAGTGATTGAACCACCAAGACCAAAACCTAAAGAAATAGAAGAAATAGAAGAGAAATTCGCAAAAGCCATTAGTAATGTGGAACCACCAATTGCTGTTGAAGAAAAGGAGATACTTATGCGGAAAGCTTTAGATAAAATACTAAGCAAGATAAGAATATCCGTACCAAAGGAATACGCAATATATCATTTTATAAGAGATAAATTGTATTTAAGCATATTAGAACCGTTAATTAGGGATCCATTTATCGAGGATATATCGATTCCAGGCTTAGGTCACATTTACATTATGCATAAGGTATTTGGTCCTATGAGAACCTCATTGTTAATCGAGAACGAAGAGGAACTTGATAATCTAATTATTTCTTTAAGTGAGAAAACATATAGACCAGTATCTCATAACAGACCAATAATTGATGCAAGCTTACCAGATGGATCAAGAGTAAACTTCGTTTATGGAATTGATATAAGTAGAAGAGGTTCTAATTTGACTGTAAGAAAATTCAGTAAAATACCAATTAGTGTAACTCAATTGATCTCATTCGGTACCTTGTCCCCACTTCTAGCAGCGTATATATGGATGATGTTAGACGAGGGTATGAACTTGTTCGTATGTGGAGAGACTGCATCCGGAAAAACAACTACACTTAATGCAATTACCGCTTTCATTCCTCCTAATTTAAAAATAGTAACAATAGAAGATACACCGGAACTTACGGTACCTCATTCAAATTGGGTAGCAGAAGTGACTAGAGAAACAGGCGGTGAGGGAAGTGTAAAGTTATTCGACTTACTTAAAGCCGCTTTAAGGCAAAGACCTAATTATATTCTAGTCGGAGAAATTAGAGATAGAGAAGGTAATGTAGCATTCCAAGCAATGCAAACTGGACATTCAGTTATGGCTACCTTTCATGCAGCAAATATAAGAACACTTGTTCAAAGGCTTACTGGTTATCCTATAGAAGTACCTAAAAGTTATATTAATAACCTTAACATAGCACTATTTCAGACTGCATTATATGATAAAAAGGGCAATTTGATAAGAAGAGTAGTGGAAGTTGATGAAATAATAGATATAGATCCTGTTACTAATGACGTAGTCTATATACCAGCATTTACATATGATCCTGCAGAAGATAAGATAATTTTTGCTGGAAGAGGAGCTTCTTATCTTGTAGAAAATAAGGTTGCAATTAAAAGAGGAATCGAACGTAAAAATATAGGAATTCTTTATGACGAATTAAACTTAAGAGCTGAGTTTCTAAAAATACTTATAAGTAAAAAAATTTTTAATTATTTTGACGTATGGAATCAAATATTAAGGACTAGACAATTTGGTATAGAAGAGGAGATAAGATATGCCAAGAATATTTAGTATAAAAAATGAAGTAGACTCTAAATATATTTTTATGTTAGCTTTTATGCTTGCGTTATTTTCCTCGGGGGTGCCTCCAGAAATCGTTATATTGCATTTAAGTAGGGAGGACACCTTTGAACCATATACCAAAGTTTTCAAAAAAATAAGAAATTTAGTTTCTGGGTATAGATATAAATTCTCATCTGCAATAACCTACAGCATAAAGAACCTCAACATTAGATACTTGAAAGAATTCTTAATAAGATTATCACAAGCAGTAAATTTTGGTGATGACATGATAGAGTCCTTGTCAAGAGAAATTGATTTTACATTATCTGAATACAATGCTTATTCTGCTAGGTTAATAGAATCAATGAATAATTTTCTTACAATCTATGCTACATTAAATAGCTCCCTTACCTTTTTAGTAGCTGACATTACAATTTTATCATTAATTTATAGTGGAGGAACTACTCTAATAACACAGCTTACTATCTTATCCTTAGCACTTCTAGGAAATTTAACATTAGTTATGTATCTCTTATATAGACCAGAAAATTACATTAGGTACAACGTTATAGATAAACTTCTTCTGACATTAGCAATATCTCTTTCAATAATATTTTCAATAATATATACTTCATATATAGTTTTAATGGTAACTGGTATAGTTCTATTAGGAGTTGGTCTTAGGTATAGAATATATGAAAATAAGATTAATAGAATAGAGAGGCATTTCTTACTTTTTATTAGGTACTTTTCGAGAAATTATGCGATAGTAAGCAACTTAAAAGAGTCTCTGATGGCAGTACTAAGGGGGGATTTAGGAGACGTAAAACCTTTAATCAAAAGATCGCTAAATAGATTAAACTTCGGCATCAATAAGGAAAAAATATTTAGATTGATAGGAGATGAAAGCGGAAGCGTATTGGTGAGCATATTAAGCAAAGTACTATATGAAACGATAAGTATGGGAGGAAATGTCATGATAATTGGAGAGATTCTAAGTAAGATAGGTGATTCGGTTCTGAACATAAGATCTAGAAAAGAGCAAAATGGAAGAGCTTTTGAAACATCAATATATGCACTGCAAACAGCTTCAGCAGGGGTATCTGCTGCACTAATATCGATAGTTGGTATGCTAAATAATATATTTTCAACCCAGAACGTATCTACAGTATTTAGTTTCTCTGAAGTTAATATTGATATGATATCACGAATATTTCTAATTATATTATTAATATTGAGCTTCACTAATGGAATTGCGATTACATTGGCATATGGCAAATCGCTTTATGTTAGTCTATATTTTATTGGAATACTGATAATATTAAGCTCAATAAGCTATCATATAGTTCTCATATTAACCGGAAACATATTTAAGGAGTTGGTATCGCCATCGGGTTTATTACAAACAACTTGACGGATCGGTATTAACCATATCATATATTTACCTAAAATTACTTTAATGATACCGAATATTACGCCAGTTATGCTTTATAATAAGTGTACAAGTCATTAGCTGCATTGTAATCAGAGAGTTATATATTTCACAATGAGAATTATTTAATTTCAGGTAGATACCTGATAAAGAAACATTCTAAGATTGATTTATCCAAAATGTATTTTCATTGCAATACAATCTATAAAGTTCTTTAGTTATAGCAGCAATTAATACAGTATTAGAGACTATAACACTATGTCAATTTTTTTAGATATCCCCTAATGAACTTTTCTTCTAAAAACTAAACCTTTTTGAGTTATATTATACTCGATATTCTCTAACCCTAGGAGTATTGACCTCACAACAACGGAATTTAGCAACATATTAGCTGGTATTAAATCTTGCTTTAACTTAACCACAATTTCCTCCACTGTAAACTCACTGTTTGACAGTAGATCTAGGATTTTTCCTATTAACTTTTGAGCATAAGTAATATTACTCTCTAAAATCGAGACCATTTTATTCTTGTTAGTGTAAACTGGACCATGACTTATTACTATGTTATCAACACTCTTTGCCAATTCTTTAACTTTATCCAACGATTCTAGAGCAGTCCAGAAATCAGTATAAAAGGGAACTGAGAAACTCTCTAGTACTTTCTCACCAAAAAACGCATCTCCCGCATATAGAACATTATGAACAATATAACCGCTATGACCTGGTGTATGTCCTGGCAATTTTACCACTTCAATCTCTGAATTTCGAATCTCATTATTCAAAGAATCGAGATTCTCTTTTACGTAATCAAATATGAAGATTTCGGAATCCTTCGAACTACATCCATAAATCATTGCTCTTCTTCCCATTAGAGTTAATGACCAATAGTCCTCCTTAGGGAGATATCTTATTTTAGCATCCTTCTTCAATAAACCAGCTATATGATCGGCATGGCCATGAGTAGCTAATTGAACTTCAGCATTCAGATCTAGGGAGGAGTTCTTTCCTCCCAGATCTATCACAACTCTATTATCGTAAATCAACGTATTTGGACTCCCAGTCATAACCGTAATGTTCTTTGTGAGTTTCACAGTTGGCATAACTTGACTAACGAAGTCTGTGATATTTAACTTTTCGCAAAAGATTAATACATGCGTTTGTATATTAATCAAATATGTCAACTTTAAAACCTATGATAGTAGGCAACGTGAAAAGGGCACTTCTGGGGGTTGGAGTTAGAAAATTACCTCTGATTGCAGGGCACAAGTTGTTATATACGTGCAACTTAAGATGCAGAATGTGCCCTTTTTGGAGAAGGAAAGACGAAAAATTACTATCTTTAGAAGAAGAGGTTTTAATGTTGAAATCATTAGAAAGAGCGGGAGTTCTTTTCATGGGGTTTGAGGGTGGAGAACCGTTACTGAGAAGAGATTTAGAGCAAATATTAGAGGAGTCTTACAAGAGATTCTATACTTCATTAGTTACAAATGGATGGCTCCTTAAAGATAGGGTCAAGAGTATAAGTGAAAATCTAGATTACTTATTTGTATCTATAGATGGAATAGACGAAGTACATGATAAAATTAGGGGAATTTCAGGCGCCTTTGAAAGGGCTGTAGAAGGTATAAAAGAGGCTAGGAAGTACTTACCAGTAGCGATTAGCTTTACAATAACTAGAGAAAATATGGATCAAGTTAAGGATGTAATTGAGCTTGCACGAAAACTTAATGTTAATATTAGTATACAAGTTGAGTACGACTATTCTACCGCTGAGAAATTAAGTCCGGATAAGAGGAGACTTTACGATACATTAAGGCTAATAATTGAGCTTAAGAAGAGGGGCTATCCCATAGTTGAATCTGTAGATTACTTTGAGGCAATAGTTAACTCATGGTATAATAAGATGCCATGGAAATGCAAACCTTGGTTGACCATTAATATTGACCCACAAGGTAGAATCATACTCCCTTGCTACGTGCTAAATGAGTATAGTGGAACTGATAAAGCCTGGGAGGTTAATATAGTTAAATTATGGAATACTTATCCTTGGGAGAAATATGAGAATTGTAACGCTTGTGCTCTTGCTTGTTATTTAGAGCCTTCACTGTTTAGCTGGTCAAATGGAAAAATGGTAAAAGAGAAAATAATAGATAACATGGCAAGCTATCTTTATAACGCTATTCCTGTCAAATTTTTATTATCAAGATAAACAATATATATTAAAAAATGTTCTGCTATAGGTTAGTAGTAGTAGACGATAGGTACTTCATGTATATTTACGATGGAGATAAGATAATCGGATTAATACCATTAGACAAAAACCAGTCCACTTCCATGGATAAAGTAAAACAATACGAGGAGAGATTTGGATGGAAGCAGTGTGTTAATTAACTTCCAGTATTAGAAGCTTTACGTTATAAATTGATAAGTAATAATCTACTATAAATATAGTAGCTTAACCACTGTCAAAAAACTGGTCTTGAGTACATTAACAAACCTCATTTGAATTAAGACCGATGATCACTAAAGATATTTAGATAAATACGTTGATGAAACACTATATATAATGAATACGTATACCAAACTAGGTCATCGCAAGTTCAGATTGATATAGCTTACAGTAATCTATTCGTAATATTTCTTGGTGTTTTCTGGATATTATGTACTAAATTTTGATTTATAATCTATTTTTATATAATATATTGGATTATTCGTGCTAATAACTTGAATTTCAATTGACTTTATAAACAAGGATAACAACTACCAGGTCTATCCAATTATCACTCTATTTTGAATTAGGTCCTCGTCATCCATTTTTCTCCTTATAACGGTAGATATCACTTATTAACGTGATAAGGATAAAGTTCTATGCGTTAACTCCCATATTAGAATTGACTAAGGTTGTAAAATATTATCTGGTTGGAACCTTGAGGTAGTTATGAACGCGTATATTATGCTTTGTGAATTAGTTCAATTTTTATCTGAGTTAACGTGGAACTTACTTTTAAATCGACGTTCGATTTTAAATTTAAGAAAAATTGATGAGCTTAACATCTTAGAAAATTGAAGTATTCAACAAAGCACGTATATTATGCTTTGTGGGCTACTTCAGAATTATACAAAAATTTATAAATAATTATACCGAGTATTACCCATGGGAAAGAGTAAGTACAAGAGGGATTGGCACAAGTACGACGAGAACGTTATAACGAGATATACCCTAATGTTCCCCTTCTACGTCTTCGAACACTGGTTTACTAGCAGAGGAGAATAGGCATGCCAAGAAAACCTACAAGGCACCAAAGGAGTTCAACGAATTCCTCCTCCACATCTTCCTACCTTATATAGAAGGAGTATTGAGAGCACTAGAAAGACTGAAAATCATCAAGCCTAGACTACTCAACAATATGGGAAAGAGTAAGAAACATGGACATAAAATTCCCAGAGGCAAATGACCAACTAGAAGCAGACGCAACGGGAATAAGCACAAACAAAGGAGGACAATACATTATAGCAAAATGGGGAAAAACCAAGGACTCAAAATTCCTCAAGATCGAAATAGTAATGGATAAGGACCAATTCAACGTAATAAACGCTGAAGTAACCAGCAACGAAGTTGAGACTGCAGTTAAGACAGTTAAGGATTTACAAGATAAGGGAAAGAAGTTTTATGGAGATAAAGCTTATGATGCTAATGAGGTTTACAAGACTGGGGTTGAGGTTGTTGTCCCACCTAGGAAGAACGCTTCTACTAGGCGTGGCCATCCTGCTAGGAGAAAGGCTGTAAGGGAGTTCAAGAGGTTGGGTTATAATCGTTGGAGGGAGGAGAGGGGTTACGGTGTTAGGTGGAGGATTGAGTCCTTATTCTCTGCTGTACTTTTGGGGAATCTGTTAGGGCTACAAGGCACTACATGCTGACGCCTCTAACAAACCTATGGGGATAACGAGTCTAGCGCGTCTCCCACGTCGAAGTCCTTGACATTAACTTCCTTACCCCTAGGAATCCTAAAACTCTTCTTGACAACTCCCTTGTAAACACCGTCCTTTATAACATGATAACAAATGCTTGCAAGCTTTCCGGCAAGAGCACAAGTAGCTTGAGTAACACTCTTCCCCCTAGCAATAAGCCTCTCATAATACCCTTTAAAAGGCTCAAGACCCCTAGCAACCTTGGCAACCAAGTAGAGAGCTCTACGCAAATACTTATTACCCCTAATCATACCGGAGTGAGACTCGCTATCACCACTCTGCTTAGTTTTGGGTGCAAAGCTTGCATAAGCCCTAGCAGCCTTAGAACTGGAAAAACGGGAAACATCACCGAACTCAGCGTAAATAGTTGCAGCACTAATCAAACCAATTCCGGGGATCTTACTCAACTCAATTACTGGTTTTGGAATCTTGGAAATTATCATATCCTCAACCTCCTTAATCATTTTCTCCAAGTTTTTTAACAGTTCAACTAATTGTTTTAACGCTAGTTTTTCCGCGTCGTTTAAGTTTCTCCCTAGTTTTTCTTTTAGTTCCTCCTTCTCTTCCTTGCTTAGTCCCTCCCCCTTTACTAGCTTTTCAAGTAGTTTTCTTCCCTTCTTGTCGAATGGTTGTATTTTATATCCCGCGAATTCTAATATTTTCCTTATCTCGTTCTTTACTTGTGTTGTCTTCTCTACTAAGCTTTCCCTATATCTCGTTAGTTCTCTTAGCTCCATTATTTCTCCTGTTGGTATGTATGATCCCTTGATTACTCCGGTCATGTGTGCTACTAGTAACCTTTGTGCGTCGAGTTTGTCTGTCTTTTTCCCTAGTATTTCTGTTAGGTGTAGTGGGTTTATTACTGTTACCTTGTATCCTTTTTCCGTTAGTTTTTCGTGTAGGTAGAAGTAATATATTCCAGTTGCCTCTATTATTCCTTCCTTATATTCTCCTAGGAATTTAATTAGTTCCTCTATTCCCTCGTTGTCGTGGTTGAATTCCTTTACCTCCTTGACGTATACTGCTGATTTTTCTTGTTCTACTACTAGTTCTCCCTTTGCTGCTGTTAGTTTGCTTTGTGAAATATCAATTGCGAAGGCCTTGTTTGTAACTTTTAATTCCATGCTTGTGTATTACGCGTTTCTCGAGATATTTTTTGTTCTCATAATACCTTGTTTTCTTTGCATAGTGTTAAGTGTTTCAGCCCCTAGAGTATTTTGTTACAACCTCCTACTCGGGGGTTTTTATCCCCTCTTGTTAGATCGTTCTAGGGGCTTCACAGCTAGCCTTGTAGATGGGGTTTTATCCCCATGTTTTCTATGAGCTTATGTTGTTTTTCTCCTTACTTGTTTATTTCCTTTTCTCTTGTAATACTTGGTTTTATTCGTTCTCTTGTTTTGCGTGGATTGCCCCGTAGGAGTTTTTTAGGACAAGTGGTTGAGGCTAAGCTCAAGTTCTGGGCTTATGCATGGATGGTCCACTTGGCTAATTCTGTAGTCGGTAGAGCTCCGGGTATTAGGGTGTGAGCTTGCGAATAACGTTGAAATAAATATTAATTACTGAAAAATTCTCAGTGTATCATATCATGCTTATGAAATAAATTGAAGAGATCAACAAAGCATAACTAATAAAATTTAAAAATAAAGATTTTAGAACATTTTAAGTAATTTTACGCATATATCATAGATAGTCTAGCATTAGCAAATACTGAAATTAAACTTAATATCATTATTAACATTGCTAAGGGTCCACTTAATATACCTAAAATAGCTAACGGTATTCCTATTGCATTATAAGATAATGCTATTATAACATTTAATGCCGGAGCTTTGGCTAGTCTATTCCTCTTTTTAAGCATTAAAAGTAGCGAGCTAAAATTATTACCTACTAATATAATGTCCGCTACATTTTTAGATATATCTACAGCATTACCCATGGCAACTGATATATCAGAGAATGCTAAGGCTCCACCATCATTAATCCCATCTCCAATCATCATGATATTTCCGTTTAATTTCTCTCTAATAGCCTTAACAATTTTTACTTTATCCTCTGGTGATAAATTTCCATAAAACTCCTTTATGCCAATACTCTCTGCAATTATTTTAACTATGTTCTCCTTATCTCCACTAAGCATTATTGGATTTATTCCGAGCTTTCTAATTTCTTTTACAAATTCTTCAGCATCACTTCTAAGAACGTCTTTAATTATAAATCCCCCTACCAGTCTTCCGTTAACGCAAATTACTATATTTATATCTTCATTATTTACATCACAATTCGCAGCTTCTCTCCTTCCTATAAATACCTTATTCCCTTCTATCTCTCCCATAACTCCTTTTCCGATTATTTCCCTGAAATTTTTAACTTCTAAAAATCTAATACCTTTTTTCTCAGAATATTGTATTATTGCTTTTGCGATGGGATGTGAAGAAAATCTCTCAATAGAAGCTGCATAAGTTAAAGCTTTAATATCACCATAAAACTCCTTTACTATTGGTAAACCATAAGTTAAAGTTCCGGTCTTATCTAAAATTATAGCCTTTATGTTACTAAATTTTTCTAAAATATTAATATTTTTTATGAGAATTCCTAAATTTATATATTTTTCATATAATGAAAGGTCTACTGAAGGATAAGAGAAGCCTATTGCACAAGGATAGCCTATTACCATAACTAATAATGCGTTTATAATTCCATATACCCAATGGCCTACAATTAGCCAACCAAGAAATGTTAAGAAAGAAATCGTTAAAACAAATGGAACCCATATTCTATCTACAACCTTATCGAAAAATGTCATCATTCTGGATTTTCCTTGTTTAGCTTCATTTACTAATCCAAGGATTCTTGTTAAATAACTAGTTGAATAGTCATTAGTTATCCTAATTGTTAAATACCCATTGTCGTTAGTAGAGCCTCCTATTACAGTATCTCCAACTTTCTTAATTACTGGCTCAGACTCTCCAGTTATTATAGCCTCAGATACTTCACTCTCTCCATCTATTACCACTCCGTCTAACGGTATTTTCTCGCCAGGCTTAACGATAACCACATCTCCTTTTTTTAATTGAGTTATAGGAACGTCTCTACCATCAATTAAATGTGCAATTGGAGGTCTAAGTTCTACAATTTTTGATAAAGCTTTTTCTGCTTTATATCGTAATATAGCGCCCATCCACCCTGAAGTTAGATGTAAAGAAGTAAGCAAAGCAGAAATGAAAAGGAATGTCCTAAGATTAGGATTTAGAATGCCAATGAGACCTAAAATATACGCGGAAATTCCCGCTACTCCATATAAAACATGCTCGTTTAAGATTCCCTTTTTTAATGCATTTAAAGCTCCTTCATGAATAGGTAACGCAATGTAAAACAAACTAAACGTTACAATTAGTATGTTAACATAAAATATGTAATAGGGTAATGTGTATACATTTATCATCATAGGCAAAGTTAATAGAAATGAAATTATTGTTAAGAGCCAGCTTATTAGAGCTCTTCTCTTAGAATCTTTCAATACTGCTGATGAATCAAGAGTTTTATCAAAAACATAATAACCTAATCTCTCTATTTCTTTTTTTAATAGTTCTAGACTAACTAAGGATTTATCATATTTAATTATAACCTCTCCTGATTCTAGAAAAACTCTTGCAGATTCCACACCGTTAACTTTACTTAATCCTTTCTCTATTGTTGAAGCACAAAAACTACAAGCCATGCCCCCTACATAAAACCTTTCTATTCTTAACTCTTTATTCTGAGTTGTCATATGTGTTAAGATAGTTACAAAAATATATAAACTATAAAGTTTATAGTTAGTAATATGGTAAAGTCTAATAAAGCTACTAAGCAAATATGTCCACTAGTCGATACTATAAACGTTATTTCAAGAAAATGGTTTCTTCTAACACTAAATATAATAGGAGTTGAAGAAAAGATTGGCTTTAACGGTATATTAAATAGAATTGACGGGATTAGTCCTAAGGCTTTATCTGATGTATTGAAACAAATGGAAAGTATGGGATTAGTTAAAAAAGTCATAATTAATTCGTCTCCACCTAGAGTTGAATATTCTTTAACAACTGAAGGCAAAAGATTAAGAAAGGCAGTAATTCCCTTACTTAAATGGGCAGCAGATTATACTGGTCACTACGATTGTCCTATACTTAACTCCAATAAAGTAAGTAAAGGATAATCAAGCTAAATATTTATATAAATAATGGAGAATAATAATAGTATGAGAAAATTAGTAGTTCAAATTAAAGGTATGGAATGTGAAGGATGTGTAATAAACGTAACTAATAGGTTAAAGAAGATTAAGGGTATATTAAATATAAACATTAATCTTAATGAGGGCTTAGCATATTTAGATGTAAATGATAAATCTGATTTAAGTAAAATAGAAAAGGAAATAAGAGAAAAAATCAATAGTGCAGGTTATCTAGTCGGAGAAATAAGAGAACTATGATAGCTTCATTATAATTTAATAATAAAAAAGATAAGAAATTAGATTTTAACTTTTTTCCATATTCCTCCTTCTTCTACCCAGTTATACCTTGGTATACTTTGTTCCTTATGTATAGAAATTTCAGTAACTTTCAACTGATCGTGCATACTCTCTACGAAGAAATCCAAATCATATAATTTACCTTCTGATGATATAAAATCTGCACATGCAAAATATTTGTTTTCAGAAACTTTTGATAATCTATCTTTATGTACTCTTTGTAATTTAAGAGCCAATGGCTTATTAGTTGCCGTATCATAAATTAGAAAATATCCGCCTTTTAGCTCAGAATCCATTTTTACAAAGTCCTCTATTGTTTTTGCTAAATCATCTAAACTGATCTCTTTACCTGGATGTTCTTTTGTCGGATGTTCTTTACCAGGATGTTCCCTACCTGGATGTTCAGGATGTTCTGGCATATTAAAGACTATGTTTTTATGCATCTATAAACATTTTTCACTATCTATAGTTAATGATTCTTTAGTAAGCGTAAGAAAAAGTCCTACATTTTTTTCGAGAATTTATATTGTATTATTTACTGTTATAAAAATTCCTTTGCGTAATCATTGATCCTCATTTAAGGGATTTTAATAAAATGTTAGGGAGTTTTGAGAGGTAATTTTAGAGTAACTTAATTAACAAAGGGTAAGATAGTGAATTAGAATTTAGCTTATATATATAAATATACAATGAATTTTTATACACCTTTAAGTATAGAAATATAGTGATAAAAATGTGTGAATGCTGTAAGCGAAGTTCCGAAGTAGAGAATAACGCAGAAATTACAAAAAATTCACTATTATTAAAGAAATATATTAAAGGTGAGGAAAAATGAAAATAAATCCACTTATCCTAATATTATTGGGAATTGTTTTACCATTAATAGTATTACTAGGACTAGGAATGACACCTCTCATAGCACATTCACTATCGTCTATATCCCATACAATATCATCAACTACATATAATCAGTGGAACTGTAATTGTAATGATATGCAGAATATGATGCAGAATTGTATGTAATTGTTGCTGTTAAAGCTTTTTATAGACATATAATATAATTTTTTAATAAATTAATTCAGCTTTTATTAAAATTAACATTAAACTTGTTTTTAATTTATTGATTAATCCATAACAATATTACTTGACGTTATTGTAGTAGATGTTATTGGTTATACATTATATTAAGTTATTTTTGGGATATTTATATTCCATTGATAAGCGTTCAATTACTTTTAGACCCTTCCGATTTTCTTAGATGTTAAATACTAATTAATGGAAAAAGAATAGAAATACACTTTATATTAAGTATGTAAATTAAATTCACTCTAAATTTTTGAAAAAATATGCTAGCTGTTAGCATACTGAAATAGCTTGTTTGAAATCTTCTATTAAATCATCTATATCCTCTATTCCTACTGATACTCTTATTAAACCTTCTGGTATTCCCATTCTTTTTAGCTCTTCACTTGTTAGCGAAGCATGACTAGTCTCTCTAGGAAGTGTAATAGTAGGTATTATCATATTGATTATGGGAGAAATCGTAGCCTCTATAGGAAAATACGGTTGGAGTTTTGTATTTGTAACTGGTATTATATCGATACTCTCAACGATTGTAACATTCGTGGCTTTAGCCCTAATAAGTCCTTCACAGTTCTCTAGTGCATTATCATCTTTTACTGGAGTAAACAATGCATATGACGAAGTAATATCAACCACTACTTCAAATGGCTTAAGTTTCGTATCACCATTTTACGGAGCCTTACTAGCAATTCCAGTAGTATGGTATTATTATGTATGGTATAATTTACCAGCATCTTGGGGTGGAGAGATGAAGAAAGTAAAGTATAATTCACTACTAGGTATAGTGGTTGCAGTACTATTCATAGGAGTCTACTATATTCTATTTACCTCCCTTAATCTCCACGCCTTTGGTGAGAGATTTTTAACATCTTGGTCATACATTTCCGCAAATTCGTTAAATAGTACAGTTTATAATGATTTAAGTACCATGGGTACGTTCACTCCCTTTTTCGCCTTATTAGTAAACCACAACGTATTCTTATACATTATAATGTGGATAGCATTTTGGCTACCCAATTTCTATAGCAATCCTCCCTTAGTTGTTTCCCTAACTAGATATCTCTTTGCATGGGCGTTTGATAGGATAATGCCAGAGAAATTGGCTGATATAAATGAAAGGTTTCATATACCATTAATCTCTACAATAATTACTGTAATTGTTGGTTTAATAGGAGTACTACTTTACGCATATGTGTCGTCAATATCAATCGTAGATGTAACAGTGATATTCGAAATAAGCTATGGAATTTTCGCCTTAACTACTGCGTTATCACCTTTCATAAAGAGGAACTTCTTCAACAGAGCTGTCCCTATTAAAAATATAGGTGGCATTCCCATAGTATCTCTGATAGGGTTTCCAGTATTTGGATTCCTTCTTTACGCGTTATATCAAACTTGGGGAAATCCAGTGTTACTACCAATAAACTTTCCTACAATACTTTCATTAGTAATAATATATGCAAGCGGAATTATGATTTATGTAACATCATACATCATTAATAAGGAGAGAGGAATTCAGATGAACTTGATTTTTGAGGAAATACCACCAGAATAAGTTAACTCTTTTCTTTTATTCTTTCATCTTCTTTTTAGATATTTAATTTTAAATATGAGTTAATGCGAGTTTAACACTTGTGGGACTATTCAAAAGGAATAATCCAGATTCAAATAAGATAGGGGGCCTTAAGATACTGTTTACTAGTGACCTTCACGGTTCCGAAACCGCTTTTAGAAAATTCCTTAACGCTGCTTTAATGACGAAAGCTGATACGTTAATTATAGGAGGAGACCTAGCCGGTAAATCACTAGTTCCAATAATAGATATTGGAGATGGTAAGTTTAAGGTAGAAGATAAGACTGTGGGAAAAGAGGGTTTGGATGAAATTATTAAGAAATATAAATCTTCTGGAGTTTATTACACAATAGTTGATCAAAAGGGCCTTACAGAACTGAATGAGAATCGAAAAGCATTAGATGATGAATTTAGGAGGGTAATACTAGAGAGATTAGAAGAATGGGATAGGATAGCCCAAGAAAAATTGAAAGGAACTAATCTAAAAATCTACACTAACTTAGGCAATGACGATCCCCTATACATGTTTGATGTTATAGGAAAGAGCGAAAGAATGGTGAAATGTGAAGGAGAAATTGTGAATATAAATGGATACGAGATGATCACTTTCGGCTATGTCAATCCCACACCTTGGAACACTCCAAGGGAAATGACCGAAGATGAGATCTACTCTAACCTAAAGCAAATGATAGAGAAAGTTGAGAATCCTGCAAAGGCAATTTTCAACTTACATGCCCCACCATATGGTACAAATTTAGATAATGCCCCCTTATTAGATAAAACGTTAAAGCCTGTGGTAAAAAACGGTGAAATAGTGATGACACACGTAGGCTCTACTTCAATAAGGAAATTGGAGGAGGAATTTCAACCTTTATTGGGTATTCATGGACATATTCATGAATCAAGGGCATTTGACAAGATAAATAAGACTATTATTATTAATCCAGGCAGTGAGTATAATTTGGGAATGCTGCATGCTACTTATATAATTTTGGAAGACAATAAGGTGAAAACGCATCAATTTGTTATAGGGTAATTATATAACAAACAGCAAGAATATTATTTTATAGAAATAGTCTAAATGTCTTTTAACCGTGAAATTCCTTATCGGCCTCCTTTAATATATCATCTATAGCGTTTACGCCCTCATCTACTTCCTCTTTATTTATTATTAATGGAGGAGAGATTATGAACCATGAGGGACCATTATAAACGTAAATATTCCTCTCCGTTAATAGTTTTCTAGCTAAGATATCGACGAGCGTGGATTTACCTTCAAACTTATCCTCATACCCTCCAAATGGAGAATTATTCTTATCCTTTACCAACTCAATTGCCCAGAATAACCCGACACCTCTCACGTCACCAATACTTCTATGCCTCTCCTTCAATTCTTGAAGTCTTTTACCCAAATAGTTCCCCATTATTTTCACATGGGAGAGAATGTTAAGCCTTTCATACTCCTCTATTACTGCAGGAATGGCAGACAATGAAACTGGATGAGCCTCAAAAGTATGTCCATGAGCGAAAACTTCATCTTCAAAGAACTCTCCTATCTCTTTACTTACACCAGTAATTCCTATTGGAACATAAGATGCGGAAGCGCCTTTAGCAGTAGTCAATATATCTGGCTCGATATTCCATAAGTTTACGGCAAACCATTCCCCTACTCTTCCCCAACCAGTCATAACTTCATCAGCAATAAATAAAACGTCATTCTCCTTAGCTATTTTCCTCATTAAAGGCATATATTCTTTAGGAGGCACAATAACACCGTTAGAACCAGTTATTGGCTCAACGATCATTGCTATAACGTTCTTTTCTTGTCTAATAACGTAATCCACGTAATTCGCACACGCTATTCCACAGTCAGGATATTTCAACTTAAGTGGACATCTAAAGCAATATGGTTCTGGTATTCTCACAACTCCGGACATAGTATTAGGTTCTACAAACCACCTCCTATAATCTCCAGTAAGAGATATTGATCCTTCGGTGGATCCATGATATGACCTATACCTAGCTAAAACCTTATATTTAGGCTTCTTGTAAAGTCTAGCTATTTTTATTGCTGCTTCGTTAGCTTCAGTACCAGAAGTAGAATAGAAAAACTTACTAATGTTTCTAGGCATAACCTTAAGTAAAGCCATCGTCGCCTTAGCCCTAACATCTGCACCGAAAGAGGGATTAATATATTGTAACTTATCCAGTTGTTCTTTTATACTACTTATAATCCTTTCATTTCCATAACTCAAATTTACGTTAACGAATTGTGAGGAAAAGTCTAAGTATTTCTTTCCCTCTACATCATAAAAATAAACCCCTCTTGCACTTGACACAATTATGGGATCCCAGCCCTTTTGTTTACTCCATGTTTTAAAAGTGTGTTCCTTAATAATCTTCTTATCTTCTGCATCTCCCATATTTTATTATCTTATAAAACGCATTATAAACTTTTTACATATATAGTTAAAATTAGTACAGAACTATATATCTCTAACATCATTACCGATCTAGAAGTTCCACAACTTTTTCAAGAACTCTTAGCCCATTTAACATATCCTCATTTGAAGAAAACTCTTCCTTTGCATGGCTAATACCTAAATGAGATGGAATAAATATCATTCCAACTTTAGAGATCTTCGTCATATATTGAGCATCATGCCCAGCCCAACTGTACATAAACTTATATCTCATACCCAACTCTCTACAAGCTCTTTCTACAATACTAATAACTTCTTCGGAGAAACTTACAGGATTTGCTGTCCACAAATGCCTATATTCAACTTCTAATCTCTCGTCATCAGCAATTCTCTTGGCAATCTCCACTAATTCATTTATAGCTTGATCTATCTTATTCCTCTCAATGCTTCTAACGTCAATAGTAAGCCTAACTTCTCTAGGTATAGCGTTATATATATTTGGTTTAACGTTAAGTATACCTACAGTTGCCCTAAGGTTTTCCTGTCTCTTTGCGTAATCCCTAATGCTGGTTACGAATTTGGAAGCTCCAACTAAGGCATCTCTTCTCCTATCCATTGGTGTAGGTCCCGCTTGACTAGATTGCCCCTTAAATGTTATCTCATATACACTTAAACCAGCAATCCCTAAAGGTATTCCAATTTGATATCCTTCCTCCTCCAAAACTGGACCTTGTTCTATGTGAAGCTCTAAATAGTACCTAGGCTTTCTATACATTAATCTATTACTCTCATCTCCCATAAATCCCGAAGTCCTTAATGCTTCCTCAAAACTCATATTATCCTTATCTCTCCTTGAGTAAACATAATCTTTATCGAAAACTCCAGTGGATAATCCCGATCCCAGAAGTGAGGGCTGAAATCTGGCACCCTCTTCATTTGTAAAATCTATAAGTGTAATGGAATGGTTAGATATTCCTCTTTCTTTAGCACTTCGTAATACTTCAAGCCCAGCTATAACACCATAAAAACCATCATATTTCCCACCATAAGGCACAGAATCCATGTGTGATCCAATCGCAATGGTATCGTCCAATTTACCCCCTAATTCTCCAATTATATTTCCGGCATCATCGACCTTTATGTCAACACCTATACTCGATAGAATTTTTATTAGTTCCTCTCTTACTTTTATATCATATTCATTTAAAGCAAGTCTCATTACCCCATCTATAGTCCAACCTATATCGGTTAATGAATGAAAAGTTGTCAAGAACCTTTCTGGATCCATTAAATAATATATTAACTATAGGTTAAAAATTCTTCACGATGTTATTTAGAGATGTTTAACAAAACTTTGTTTTCCTTTAAGATAATTAATCCCTTCTTCTCTAAGGTCTCCAAATAATCAGCATACTTAGAACCCAGCGTTCTCTTTATTTCATCTATTGTAGTTTCGCCTCCTGCATTAATAACAAACCTAATGATTTCTGTTTCTACCTCTTTTCCCTCATTTCTTATTTCCATTCTCTGCTTATATTCTTGATATGATTGCCTATCTAGTTTTCTATAAATTCTTATATGCATTTGATACATAGTTATAATCCTATACGCTATATCCAAAGCTTCTTGATCACTTAGCCTTATCCTCTTTTCTCCTAGGTCATCCCCAACTACTATAAAGAATGCTCCTTCATTTATCTTTCCCTCTCTAATGGTAGGCGGACTTTCCCCAATTCTTATATAAATTTTCTTACCGTCCTTAACGTGAAATTTTCTAGCTATATCTGGCATTTATATAGATACTGGTTGTGGAAGTTATAAATTAATCTAGCATATATAATTCACATTACCTTGAGAAATATACTGTTAAATACAATTTCTATTATAAAATTATTTTTTAATTATTATAAGAAAATAATGATGTATAATAAAAAAGATAATTTTAGTGGAACTACGAATAAAGAGGTACTAGTGTTGTTAAATGGATATATCCCACTTTTTGAGAAAATATAAATAAATCTATCATTGGTTAAAGTGTTGGATAAGGGTTGATTCGATTTGATGTACTATTAATCCACAAGAATGTGAAAATAAATTTTAAAGTTAAGTATACATTGTAAATTTAAACTATTTACTAGTATACAGTCCTTTTTAACAAACTTGTAAACGTAATAGTTTATATATATCTAATTATATTCTCTCTCCTTATGAAAGGAAATCTAAGATGGAAGATCGTTCTGATTGTATTTGCGTTAATTATAATAGACTACATAGATAGGGGACTAATAAATACTGCACTACCAGTACTAAAAAGTGAATTTCACATAAGTTCTTTTGAAGCTGGAATAATTGGAGATGGCTTCACTTTTGGATATCTTATAACGAATCCATTAGCTGGCTATTTTTTGGACAAATAAGGATCTAAAAGGGTTTTTAGTCAATTTGCAATCTTTTGGGGGGCTGTGCAAGCTATTAATGTATTCGCTTTCTCGACTCTTTATTTTATAGCAACGAGAGTATTGCTGGGTATTGGCGAAGCAGTAGGTTTCCCCGGAGTTACAAAGATAACCGCAAATTGGTTAAGAAAAGATGAAAAGGCTAGAGGTGGTACCATCTCAGATTCTGGAGTAAATTTAGGGATAGTTTTCGGTTCTTTATTTATGTTAGGATTGTTTGCAATAATTCCTAATCAAGATTTAGCTTGGAGGTTAGGATTTTTGATTAGTGGCCTTTTGGCTATTATTCTCGCCATCATATTAGGTCGTCTCTTGTATGATTTACTAGAGCAACATCCAAAAATTTCTAAAGAAGAATTAGACTACATTTTATCAGGTAGGGAAAACGTTAGTATGAAAACTAAGCTGTCATTGTCGTATTGGTTAAGAAGTAAAAATTACTGAGGTTATATGCAAGGTTTAGGAGCACAGGCCGGAATATTCTTCGGTCTATTTACTTGGTTACCTTTATATCTCTTTTATGCTAGACATCTTTCCCTAGCGTTTACATTAGAATACACTGCGTTAATTTGGAGTTTTGGCTTCATAGGAGAATTAGTAGGAGGTTATGTGGTTGACAAATTAATTAAGAGAAATCCTAATTTAGGCTTCAAAGTAGGGTTTGCGATTAGCTCTTTGTCTGTAACTATAGGTCCTGCAGCTGCTACTCTAGTTTCCTCACCCATAGAGGCAGTTGAAATATTAATGGTAACTTTCTTCTTCCTAAGATGGCCAAATATTCAGTGGGCTGCACCATCCTTTCTAGTTCAGCCTGAATTAGCTGGTCAGTTTGGCAGTCATATTGGTTTTTGGGAAACTTTATGGGGAATAGTAGTGCCAATAGTGTTTGGTGCTACTGTGGAAGCTACCAAAGAATATCTTTTAGGCATGGAAATTTTAATCGGGATAGGTCTTATATACTTCATCGGAACAGTATTAGTAACCACCTATAGGCAAATAAAGGTGAACTAAGACTGTGGAAGGTATTTTTTCTTAATAGAAATTTCATCAAAGAAAGTGTTAAGGATGAACTTCCTAATTCGTATGAAATAAAGGTTTTCCCTAAATACGTAGGAATATGTGGTACTGATAAGAATATCTATTTAGGTAAAAAGCCGGTTAAGGAACCGTTGGTCTTAGGACACGAAATATCAGGGATAACGGAAAAAGGGGAAAAAGTAGTTGTCTTTCCAAATTATTGGTGCGGTCATTGTAATAATTGTAGAAGGGGATTTCATAACAGCTGTAAGAATAAAATCTCAATTGGAGTTAATGTTGATGGCGGAATGGCAGAATATATTAACGTACCTAAAGATTTTGTGTTTATAATACCTGATGACTTAAATTTGGAATTAGGGGCTTTAATAGAACCCACGGCTGTTGCTGTCGCCGCAGTGAATAAGATAGACAAAGAGATAGGGAAAGTAGTAATACTAGGGGGCGGCAGTACTGGAACTCTAATATCGATAGTAGCTCAAATAAAAGAATTAGAAGCATTTATTATAGAGAAGGATAGAAGAAAAGAGGAAATCCTTAAAGAGAAAGGGTTTAAAGTAACTAGTGAATTTGAGTTTAATGATAGAATTGCAGTTATAGATACCATAAATAACCAAGAGAGTATATCAGTAGCTCAGACGATTCTTAAAAACTCAGTAGCTAGATCTGAGCTAATAATTACTGGGTTAGACGAGGAACAGATTAGCTTAAATAGAGATATTATAGTTAGAAATGAGGTAATAATTAAAGGTTCAATTATATATAATAGAGATGACTTTTTAAATTCTATAAAACTTGTTAGTGGAAATAGAGAAAAATTCAATAAAATAGTAGACAAGGTATGTTCAATAGATAGTATTAATGAATGTTTCAGAAAATGTGTAATAGAACAACCTAACATAAAAGTCCTCGTAAAAATGGATCCTATTTAGTGACACTCTCTTTAGTTTTCCCACTCATAAAAGAGAATATCATAGCAATTACTATTATTATCGAAGATATGAGAAAAGCAAAATGTAAGCCATTTACAAATGTTGCACTAACGTCTCCATTTAACGTGGTAGTCCCTATAAATATCTCAAAAGCAACATTCCTTGGTATACTTAAAGTTGCAACTACTATGCTTAAAACATAGCTTAGAATAGTACCTATGTTACCTAACGTTCTAGATAGCCCAGAAACTGAACCATAATATTCTTTAGGTGCATAAAACATTATGGCAGTAGAATTGGATGGCCAGAACATAGCAGAACCTATACCAGTGATTGCACTTATTCCTACAATTAAGTAATAATTCGTAATAGGTGTTAGCAAGAAGAAGTAGAGAATCAAGGTTATAAAAATGAATATTAAACCTATGCCGGCAACTACGCCTGGCTTTCCCCTATCCGCAACTTTTCCCATAAATGGAGCCAGAATGCTAGCAATAACATAACTTGGAGTTAACAATAACGAGCTATCTAATGGACTAAGTCCTCTAACGCCTTGAAGATACATTATAAGTAAGAAGCTCAAGGAAAGTCCACCTATACCTTGGAGAAAATTAGCTAAGATTGAGTATGCCAAGAGTCTAATTTTGAATACTTTCAAGTTTATTATAGGATATCTACTCCTAATTTCATTCAAGAGGAAAAATGGTATTAACACTATACCTAAAATTAGCTCTATAACGCTATCTGTAGAAATTCCAGATGCAGCTATAAACATCAATGATAGCGAGATTAAACCTAATGAGATGCCTAACAGAATAGCCCCATGGATATCTAGTTTCGTATTAATCTTACTAATATCTTTAATATTCATTATTCCTAAAATTACAGCAGCTATTCCGATTGGTACATTGATGTAAAATATGTATTGCCACCCTAAGAAAGTAGTCAAAACTCCACCTAAAATAATACCCACTAACGCTCCTATATTCCAACCTAAACTAGTTATTCCATAAGCCTTACCTCTTCTATCAGGTGGAAAAACATCAGCTACTATGGATGAACTATTAGCCACTAGCATTGCTCCCCCGATAGCTTGTATAATTCTAAATATTATCAGCATATCTATATTAGCTGAAATACCACATAAGGCTGAGGCTGCTGTAAATATTACAAATCCTAGATTGTAGATCTTTCCTTTTCCAAATAAATCACCTATCCTACCAGCTTGTGTTGATAAAACTGAAATAACTATCATGTAAGCTAAAAGTACCCATATTGACGATAACAAGTCGGTATGTAAGCTTGACGTAATAGTAGGTAGTGCCAATAATACTATCGTGGTATCAACTGCAGCCATTAGAGATCCTAGAGTTAATACAAATAAGATAGAGTTAGTATTCATCGCGTCTAAACTGATACGTGGGATCTTAAAAAGTTTGCTTAATAAACGGTAAACCTAATAATTGTTAACGAATTGATAAATTATCATGCTCCCTTAATACCACCAGAGTATAAACCCCTTAACATGTAGTCTTGCGCCACGTATGATACTATTATGACTGGTAGTGATGCTACTAAAGCTGATGAGGCTAATAAGGCCCAATTAACTGACCCTTGACTTATGGCATTTAGAGCAAAAATTGTTGCAGTCTCACTTCCAGTTGGTGGAAAGTTCATCTGATAGGGAGTCTCACTTAGAACTAAAGGATAGAATAAAAGGTGCCAAGCAAATGTAAATGAGATTACGAATGTCGCAATTAGAAATGGTCTTGAGAGTGGCAATATCAATCTTAGTATCTTGTTCTTCATACCGTCTATTTCAGAGGCCTCCTCATACACTTTTGGAAAATCTATGTAAAAGTTAAACATAGTCCAAAAGGCAAATGAGACTGTAAATATCGCTGAAGGCAATGCTAATCCTATCCAGCTGTTTATTAAATGTAAGTCAGAAGTCATTAAATATACTGGAATAATGTATGAGGTAGATGGTAACGCATAGAGGTAAATTGATAATAATAGTAACCAGAACCAGAACTTTCTGGCACCCTCGTATGCTCCCAGACTAGATAACAATATTGTAAGGATACCTACGATCAATGATACTATAACTGAAGATATAATGTATGGAACAGATGACTCTAATGATGAAATTACGTATGAGAGCGTAAACTCCTTTGGGATTAAAACGGGAGGTTTTAAAAAGTCTAAGGTATTTGGTCTAGTAGCTACTAATACCATCCAATATACTGGAAAGTCTAAGAATATTATGATAATTGAAGACACTACTAACATTAACACTCTGAATACTTTGTCAGGAATTTTTACTGCTGGAAGAGAAAATCTGAAACCCTTACTTTTCACCAGTAATACAACGCCGATTGCTGGTATTGAGGCTATTAACGCTAAAATCGACGCGAAAAGCGCCCCACCAGAGAAGTTATCGTATTGAAACATCATGAAGTATACAATTAATGGTAATGTTGTTTTAGAAAAACCTGGACCTCCTTGAGTCATAACATAAGGTAAGTCAAAGTTACCCATGGAAAGGACAAAGGTTATCAAAAACGCTAGTAAAATTCCCTTTAATGAATACGGAAAGGCTATTTTAAAGTAATATTGAGATAATGTTAAACCATCTATTTGAGAAGACTCTTTTATCTCCTTAGGAATACTCCTCAAGGATGCCAAAATTAAAAGGAAAGCTAAAGGAACAGAACTCCACGCACTTACTAAACTTACTGCAAATAATGCACTTTTAGAAAAGTATAATGGATCATAATTTATACCCAACAAGTATGTAAACCATCCATAACCTCCGTAAAAACTTATAACCCATATCAAAGCTGATGCCGTAAATGGTATTGTAAACGATAGTAATATTAAAAGAATTAGTAACTTTTTAGGATACATGTCAACAGTGATGGCTATAATATACCCTAATAATGTTGACACTACTGCAATAAATAATGAAAAGAAAAACGTATTATATATTATTTCTAGTGGAGGAGCAATGCTAAAGGAAGACTTTATCGCACTAGATAAATTAACTCCAACAATAACAAAGGTTAGAATTAGTGGTATTATGCCAAAAATTATAATATATACTAGGTAAGGGATGGAATACTTAACCATTACCAAACACCTTACCTTAATAATTAATGAAATCAAATTTAACCCTAGAGCCTTCCTTGATCCTTTCCTTAGTCATTGCCTTAACTTCGTTATCAATAAAATCTATGTAAATTAAATAATATGAACCCCAAAATTCGCAATTACTTACAACTCCTTCATACTTACCATCATTCCTTATAGTAACGTCGTCTGGTCTAACGCCAATTATCTTACCATCAATTTTAGCAAAACTCATTGGAGGATACCAATCAAAGACGCAACATCTTCACTTGATGGATTATTGTAGATCTCTTCGGGAATCCCCACTTGTAGTAGTCTACCCTTGTCAACTACACCAATTCTATCCGCAATTGCTAAAGCCTCATTTGAATCATGTGTAACGTATACCGTAGTAATGTTGAATTCCTTTTGAACTTTCTTGATCAATTTCCTTGCCGAATACCTCAGCTGCACATCGAGATTAGATAAAGGTTCGTCCATCAGTAGTACCTTAGGTCTTCTTACTAATGCTTTAGCTATAGCGACTCTCTGTTGCTGTCCTCCAGAGAGTTGAACTGGATATTTATCCATTAAATGGTATATTTCGAGTTCCTTGGAAATTTCCATAATTCTCTCCTCCTTATCTTTCTTGTCGATTCTTGAATTTTCCAATGCAATCATCAAGTTCTCAAAAACCTTTTTATTCGGGTATAACGCATAATTTTGAAAAACCATTCCAATATCTCTTTTCGAGGGTGGTAAATCAGTAACGTCCATGCTGCCAATAAATATTTTTCCACTACTAACTCTCTCTAAACCAGCAATTAGCCTTAACAAGGTGGTTTTACCAGAACCTGACTTGCCTAAAATTACGAAAAACTCCCCTTTCTCAACATTAAGGCTAATATTATCTATGACCTTAAAACTCCCAAAAAACTTTGTAACCTCCTTTAGCGTAATCACGAACTATCAATAAGATATAAAAATAAAAAGCATTAACTTTTGTTATGAAGAAAGTGCCTTGATCCACGCGTTTGCTGCTTGTTGTAATACATACATAGCATATATCTCATTATATTGAGATGCTGTTAAGAACTGAAACGCCTCATTATTGAAGCTTGGAATTAACGACGGATACGTTTGTGGAACATTTGGAGGGTTCGCTGTCGCATTTAACGCTGATAAATAAGTCTCTTGTAACCACTCCCTTTGATAGGATGGCAATGAGGAGTTGCTTACTAATGAGAGAAAAGCTTGTTTAGAAATCGGGGACTTACCGTATTTTAAGAACGCACTCTCTTGTATTTTAGGAGATACTAAAAATTGCAAAAACTCTAGAGCTAATTGAGGATGTGCTGAGTACTTACTAATGCCTAAAAAGTCAGTACCAGTTTCTGCATATCCCCCAGGCAAGGGTGCTAATAGTACATCTTTAGAATTGTTAATATAACTCAACTGGGAAGTAAATAGAAACGCACCTGCTCCTTGAGAGAAGAATTCTGGAAGATTATCATATGATATTTGAATTTGTGATGGGCTGGGTTCATAACTAACCAATTCCCTATAGGTGATTAGAGCTTGAACGCCAGAGGTTGAATCAAACGATGGTAGAGGATAGTTAAAGCCTGGCAATATTTTCCCTTCAAACATTATGTTATAGTTAGGTAAACCAGCTAGATTACCCATATTTAATGAGCTATTCCTAAAGTAGTACCAGCCATATACTGCAGGGAATGCGTCGATAATCCCATGTGCAACATGGTCGTCAATTAGGAAACCGTATTTTGTAATATGGTGTGACATTAGAAATTGATCAACATCTAAAACTACAGTCCAATTCTCGTACGTAATAGGTGAAAAGTTCATGTGATATTCTTGCTCAAATTCTTGTGCTAAGGTCTGATTATCAAATATTGTGGCATTGTATGCCATTAAATAAACAGCAGTCTCGTACGCAATACCTATTATTTCAGTTTTATTTGTAGATGCATTATAGTATAATCCTCCGAAATCTTCTTGAGGATATATTATATCAGAGAAATTAAAAACTGATTGATTTAAAGGCAACAAATATGGTGCAACATGTAAAGCAGAAGTCGAAGTGAAGCCTACAATATCATATTGGGAAGAATGAGCTTCAAGAGCTGTAAGTTCTTTCTGAATGTACTCACTAAATGGGTATTTGATAACTTCAACTTGAACGTTTGGATGAATTTGATGGAATATCACCAGCGTATTGGATAAGGTTCGCGAATTCTCCACTAAATGTAACTACTGTTAGTGTAACTGGTGCAGTTGTATTGGTAGCAATGGTCGGTGTAGTGGTCGTCGCAACAGAAGGATGACTACTTGAGGTGATGAAATACGCCGCAGCAGCTACTACAGCTATTACAATTATTATTATAATGGCTATTGCAAGAGTTGAAATAGCTTTCATGTTTATCAGATACAACTTCTACTTTAAAAAAATAACCCAAGTCAAAATCAGTACACTGAAGGTTTAATCATCAACTCATTTACTGGTGGTTTCCTCATTCCTATAATATCTTGATTTTAACTCATTATATAACTCTCTCGGAGTAGGAACCCTTCCCAACTTGTTAATTAAATCATTAATAATTTTGTTCATAATATCCTTTACTCGCTTCCCTGCTGGACAATATTCCGGTACTTTGAAATCTGGAACTCCTTTCCCATCATATGAATTAATTACTTCCTTTTGCTCATCTTCAGTTGCGAATGGATACGAGAGACATGCGTATGGCTTAATTTTGTGAATACTGCAGAGCCATCCCTTTTGAAATTGGCAAGGCCTTCGTAATAAAAATAAGTCATTCTCTATTTTTTCCAATTTCTTCAAATCATCTGTGTTCAACCTATTCCTTAACTCCTCGTAATCAAATCCATAAACTGGTACGGGATAACCAATTTGACAACATTTCCCTCCACACTCCTCACAGTCTTTTGAAGTATCTATAAATTTATTCATGGCGATCTGAAATATCAAAGAATACATACCATACTTTATTATAGATATACCCTCATATTTTTCTAGAAAGTCTAGTAATCTCTCAAAGCTTTTCAAATCACCTCTTAAACCTCTCTTCGTTATTAGATTAATCTGATCAGCGTTAATTTTCATATACGAAGAATGGAATTTGAAAAATAAATGGTTATCCTAATATTAATATAGAAATTGAAGACTTAAAGCTAGTGAACAAAAGAAAACGTTATTAAATAAGAGGAGCTAAAGAAGAATAGATGAGTGAAATATTAGAGCTAATAAATAAAGGGAAATACAGTGAGGCCTTAAAGAGAATTAAAGAAAAAATAGAGCAAAAGAAAGACGATCCAGAACTATATTATTTAATGGGGCTAGTATATTTTAAGGCTGGTAAGTATAAAAGGGCAATAGATAGCTTAAGTAAAGCGGTTAGGCTAAAGGGGGATGAGGCAAAATACCATTGTCTGTTAGGTTATTCACTATATGGTGAAGGATATGCCAATGGCGATGAAAAATTAATAAGAAGGGCCTTAAAGGAACTTCAACTTTCAGTAGAGATCGATAAGGATATACCTAATAAGGAGAAGGAATATCATTACTACATGGCTAATATCTTATATGAACTAGAAGATTATGAAAAAGCTTTAAAAGAGGTTAATGAGGCTTTAAAATTTGACAACTCTCCATTAGTTCATAAGTTAAAAGGTGATATTTTATTTCAATTGAAGAAATACAACGAAGCAATTGAGGAGTATAGGACTAACTTAAACGATGATAAAAACCTCTACGCAATAGCGTATACGTATTTTACGATAGGAAAGTATAAACAAGCCCTTGAGTACTACGATAGGGCAATAGGTGTAAATCCAGAAGATCCGTATCATTACGAAGGCAAAGCTAGAACATTAATCTTTATGGGAAAAATTAATGAGGCTTATGAGACCATAAAGAAAGCTATAGATATTGATCCAGATAACCCTTACATAAAACTAACAGAAATAGAAGTCCTAGCAGAGATTGATAAGAGAAGAGTGACAAAAGTTTTAACAGAATATTTAGAGGAGACGGAGGAATATAGAGAAGTTATTTGTGAAGAAAGTAAGGAGAGAAAATTTAAGGAAAAAACTAGAGAACTTATAGAGAAAATATTAGTTAAGTTTTGCTAGCTAAATCGAAAAACGCTCTCCAGAAGGGATCCTCTAATGGATGTTCAATCTTTACTCTACTTCCATCTTTCTTAACTAACTTTACATCTCCACTTTGGTCTACTATTTCTCCAATTATTTCAGCCTCAATTCCTTCTTTTATCAACGCTTCCCTCACATCTTTTCCCTTATCAGTAACTATGATCATAGTACCCTCACTTATGGATATCCATGGATCTATATTAACTAACCTAGTTACCTCTCTAACAGCACTATTAATGAAAAGTTTATCCTCATACACATTCATACCCTTACCACTTGCTCTTGCAACCTCTGTTAAAGCTCCAAAAACTCCTCCCTCTGTAGCGTCATGCATAAGATGAATACCAATTCTAGATGCTATTAAACCATCTTTCCAACAGCTCATTTTCCAATACATATTATAAGCTTCATTGAAGGTCTCCTTATCCAATCTTTGTTTAAAATACTCAGGGTAAAGATTGGTTAAGAGACCAGTGGCTTCTATCGCAGGGCCCTTTGTCATTATTACACTATCTCCGACTCTAACCTTAGATGGCATTCCAAGTTTTTCCTTCTCCCCTATTCCAAACATCGTGAATCCTCCAACCATTGGATAATCAGTACCTTCATAAACACCCGTATGACCACCAACTACCATTACTTCAATCTCCTTTAATGCTTCGTGAATGCCAATCCACATCTCCTCAAATTCATCATCCTTAATTTTAGGAGGTAAGTTTAGATCTATTACAGCATATTGAGGGGGAATACCAGAGGTCATTACATCGCTAGCTAGTATGTGTACTGCAAACCACGCTGCCTTCTTGAATCCGAATTGTGGTACTATGAAGACTGGATCAGTCTTTACGACTAAGACTCTACCATCTTGAAGATCTATTGCTGCAGTATCGACCCCATGCTGAGGACCAACTAGAACTTCTGTTCGCTTTTCCCCAAGGTGAGGGTAGATTACCTTGTTAAATAAATCCTCATTTATCTTTCCTAAATGCATTAGGTGAGAAAATGAATGCAACTTTAAAAAGGTTAAGTAAATCAAATCGTTTCCATAAGTAGCAATTGAATGAAAATTGAGAAATGCTAATAAATACAATAATATCCTTAAAAAGGTATATAATACTTCTATTATACTAACTTTACATCTGGTAACTAAGTTAACAGAAGTTAAGTTGATCATATAAGCTTTACTAAGTAAAGTAGTTTTCCGGAGGAAACAAATATGGATCCAACCCTAGCCTCAGTCGGTCTATTAATATTCAGAATACTATACGGAATCGCACTAATACCACACGGTGTAATTAAGGCTAATAAAAATGCTAATTCCCAATTTAAAGGATTCATAAAGCAGTTAGGAGTACCACCGATATTCGTAGATCTTTCAATGTTAGTTGAAATTTTAGGAGGACTTTTAATAATGATTGGAGCAATATCGCTAATAGTTTCAGCGGTATTAATTTTGTTCTTCCTAGGTACTATAGTAGTAAGCCATAGGATGAAAAAACCACTAGTTACTGGAATGAATCCTGGAGTAGATCTAGATATACTATTCCTAGCAGGGGCAATAATATTACTTCTATTAGGTCCAGGCGAGTTCGCCCTATTAGCTGGTCCACAAATTTAATTTTTTTAATCCTCTTGTAGAACCATAGCGTTAAAATTTTTCTATTTAATATAAACTGTGTTATGGAATTAATAAAGCTCTAGTTTAGATTTGCCTTTTATTTAGAAATTACTAATAAACATTAAAGTCGCAATCCTCCATTTGTTTAGATATCAACTGAATTTTCAATACTCTTCTAACATCTGATCATTAACGTATTTTAACACCTAAAGTGGTCCTCAGCAAATAACTTTACTAAGTCAATTTTTACATATATTTAAAAAACAATTCCAAAGTTAACTAGTCAAGGAATCTAAAACAGCTCTAGCTCCTTCCATAACACTTTTCTCCAAATCCTCCTTTGAAATCCAAACGCCACCTTTAGCCAAATTATCACTTACAACCAGAACAGTTGCACTCTTCCATCCCTTAATCTTACTTAACATAAACAGCGTCGCGCATTCCATCTCAACAGCTATATTACCCCTACTACTCCACCTCTTTACAAATTCCTCATCTTCAGCATAGAATGCATCACTACTAAATACGTTTCCTACATAATACTTCAAACCCTTTTTAGAGAAAGACGTTAATAACTTGTTAGTTAACTCAAAATCTGGAGTAGAGGCCACACATACATTGTCTCTCAAATATTGATAAAATAACCCTCCTTGGTTATAAGATGCCCCAGTCACTATTATATACTCTCCTAAGTTAATATAGGGGACTAATGCGCCAGTTGTGCCATATCTAATGAAAACCTTGGCTCCTAACATTGCTAACTCTTCTAAAACTATGGCTATAGAAGGACCTCCAATTCCATGAGTTGCTATACTTACAGTTTCACCATTATATTTACCGGTATAGACTAGGAATCCCCTATTTTCGTTAACTAGTCTAGGACTTTCTAACAATAACGACAACAATCTGACCCTACCCGGATCTCCTGCTATTAGAACCCTTTCCGCAACTTCTCCTTTTTTAGCCAAAATGTGAACTGGATTCATAATGAAAAATAACACTTAAGGATATAAAACTTACGAGATTTTAAACCTAAAATTGGGTAATCCTCTTACATTGGCTCTTGTTGTGAACGTTTTGCCAGCTAATGAATCTTGGCTCTTCCCAGCGGTGGTAATGAATAATTGATTTAACTCTGGAGTACCGAAAGTCACTGAGGTAACATAGGTTGCTGGAACTTTTATTTCAAGCAATTTCTTTCCGGTTTTAGGATTCCATCTACTAACCTTTCCTCCACCCCAATGGGCTACCCAAATATTCCCTTCCTCATCAACTGCCATTCCGTCGGGGTTTCCTGGTTCATTTCCAAAATCTACTGCAACTCTTCTATTGTAGATTTCTCCTTTATTCAGGTCGAAATCGAACACAAAAACCTTTCTGACTGGACTATCAATAAGGAACATTTGCTTATTATCTGGATCCCAACCTAAACCATTTGACACTGTGAGACCTTCTAGCATCTTAGTTACCTTATTACCATTAAACTTATAGAAACTTCCAGTTGGTTTCCTTTCGTTCATATTCATAGTCCCAGCCCAGTATCGTCCAAGCTTATCGCATTTACCATCGTTAAACCTATTCGATTCCATATCAGTTTCCACTTCAGCGACCTTTTTAATCTCTCCTCTTTCTAAATTTACTATATAAAATCCATGTCTAATTGTAGCAATAACCCTCTTATCATCGATAACACATAAGGATGAGACGAGATCCGGCATTTCATAGAATACCTCAGTACCAGTATTAAGATCGTTAACTAATATTCTCTTTCCCTCGATATCAACCCAAAAGAGCTTGTTTAAATCCTTATCGTAGACTGGACCTTCTCCTAAAACTGCCTTGTAATTACTTAAGGTAATTAGATTCGGCTCCATGCTTAGTATTTTAATATATACTAGCTTTTATCCTTTTTATCATCTAAGACGTTTGTAAGCGTAGCCTTCATATAATCTCTTTCATAAATCATTGTTTTTCCTCTTAGAGCTGAAACTATGGTAGCTAAAAACACCAAAGACGCTGCAACATAAAATGAAATTCGTAGAGCATTCATGAAGGGCGGTGCTATTACGTTAGGGAACCAGTGGGTTCCCGTTATGGTAGCTATTGTGGAAGCAGGAATTGTGTTAACTAGTGAAGTCGGTAACTGTGAAAGTACTGTTGAGACTGGGTTATAGCCTAGAAAACTAGCGAATATTGCGGCAGTTGGAGGTATTTTACTTAATATTGGCACAAGTTGAGGAGCCCCAGCCGCAGTTAGTGCACTAGTTAATACTGGTGGTAAGGAAATATATAAGGTATCAATAACTATAGTGAAGAATATACCAATACTTAAGGTACTACCGGTATTAGTTAACATTGCTCTTATCCCTGAGGCTGATCCTCTATGCTGTGGTGGTGAAGCATTCATTAAAGCTGTCATGTTAGGTGATACAAATAACCCATTTCCAATCCCTATGAAAAATATTATCAGAGCAAACTCTACATAATTGAAATTGTATGGCAATGTAGTTAGCATTAAAATTCCTATTCCCATAATTAAGAGTCCAATGGTTGCTAGGCTTCTAGCGCCATAACGATCTGCAAGTCTACCTGCTATTGATCCCATTATTCCAAATCCAGCCAATAGTGGAAGGAGATATACTCCAGCCCAGAAAGGTGTTACCTCATAACTATAGCCGTGTAAAGGTAACCATATGGCTTGAAGCAATAATACTAACATTAGTTGAAGACCTCCAAACGCTAACTGTGCTAAGATTATTGATATTGCAGAAGACGTAAATGCCCTAATTTTAAATAGTTCTATTCTAAACATAGGGTCTTTAACTCTACTCTCAACTATGAGGAAACCAATGAACATCCCAACACCTACTACAATACCAGATATTACAAATGGATTTGCCCAACCAGTCACTTGACTACCATATGGTAATATGCCATACGTTATTCCAAGCAATATTGATATAAGAGATACAGCGTATAATATATTTCCAACTACATCAATACTTTGATTTCTATTAGGCTTACTCAGCTGCTTTAATGATTTATATGACCAAATGGTTCCTAAAATGCCTATTGGAACACTCACTAAAAATACGTCACGCCAGTATATTGAAGCAAGAATTCCACCAATAATTATCCCAGAGACTCCACCAAATATTCCTATTACACCGTTTAACCCTAATGCAAATCCTCTCTCATTTGGTGGAAATGCCTCAGATAGTATTGCAGCACTATTAGCCATCAAAAATGATCCTCCTACACCTTGAAGTATCCTATAAATTATTAGTTGAATTGCTGCTATTCCTCCTTTACCAGGAGTTAGATATAGTAATAGTGACGCAATGGTAAAAATTAGGAATCCTAAATTATACATTCTTACCCTTCCAAAAATATCTGAAATCCTACCTACGTTTACTACTAAGATTGCTGATACTATACTATAACCAAATAGGATCCATAATAAGTATTGGAAAGAGTTAAATGGATTAATGTTAATTCCTCTAAATATTGCTGGTAATGCTATTAATACTACATTAGCGTTCATAAATCCCATGAATGCACCAAGACTTGTATTGGATAATGCAATCCACTTGTACTGAACCATATAGTTAAAGACTTAACTTTAATTTATTAAAACTTTTGCCCAATATCAATCATGCGTTTTTAAAAAATCATAAATTTATAATGATTTAACTACAGCTTACCACTTACGAGAATGTATAAAGTTGTAGATAATATTATGAGGATAATGTCTAGAACAAAAGCTATCAAAGCAGGTCCAGTGGTTACTGGTAATGGTCTACCTACAAGCGGTGCTGGAAGTACTCTAGTTAAAGTAAGGAGCAGATAATTTACCCACCAATATATTACTTCTAAGAGATATATAATTTTCAATGCAAAGAGTCTAAATGAGAGTATAAAGAGAATACCAGCAACAATGGCTAAGATCGAGTCGAAGGCGAAAAATGCCCTTAGACCAAAAGGTAAAAATCTTACATTATATAATGGCAGATGATCTGCAGCCCACGCAAAACTAATTATTCCTGCAACTACCCCTAAGGCTAATAAGGAAATTGAAATTTTTGGCATATGCTACTCTCTAATTCAATCTATATTAAGATTTTGCCCAAATCTTTAATTAGATTGAAAACGATATTTGGGAAAAGATTTAAATCGATGTAAAAGTGATGAGGAAACTTGTGAAAGAATGAAAATTAGCAAAATGGGTCTTATAATACTAGGAATTTCTATAATAATTCTGATAATTGGTGGAGCGTTTTTTGGAATGGCTGCAACATCACATGAGCCAATAACTACTACAAGCCATGTTACAACATACACATCTACTAGCATTTCATCAATTATATCATCTTCTACTACAACTACTACATCAGGTCCTAGTGGAGGATCATGGGGCTAAACAGAAAGCTACTCGTTTTTAGTTTTTCTTTTTCTTCCATAGGCGGACCTTTAGCACTAGTTGGACAATTCCTAGAAAACATAACTCCATTTGAGGTAGTCTTATCTCTTATAATATTTGCACCCATAACTTTCCTTATATACTATTTAATGAATAAATTCTGGGATAGAGGGGGACTTTACGATTATGTAGTCAAATTTACTCCTAAACTTTCTAATTACTTCTTGTACTTCTGGTTTTTTTCTTATTTCCTTTATTTGAGCTATACTGTGGATTATATAGTATATTATATACTAGATCTGAATGGATTAATATCTATACTATTGACAATTGGAATAGCAGGATCTATCTCAATAATAACCTTCCTAGATAGGGAGTTAGAATTCTTATTTGCCTCAATTATTCTACAAATTTTATTTATAATCCCAATAAATTGGCATCTTAAACTTGTAAACCCTTATGAACTAAGCATAACTAACATTCTCTCAACCTCTCTATTGTACATATGCATAACCCTTACACCATTTGTTGGAAACGGTAACAAAGAGGGAATTAATAGTATACTCCTAGCGTATTTAATAACTGGAGCGATAATGCTTTTAGACTCCTTTTTTAGCGTTCCTAAAATGATCTATCTTATTTCGTCACTTAGCACATTCTCGTTAATATTAGTGGAATTCTACTCGCTAAAAAGTGTTCTATCCAAATTTAGTAACAAGAGTAAAAGATATCTTATCTTGGCATTCGTAGGATTTACTCTGGCCAGCTTGATAAATCCCTACATGTACTATATTTACACAATCGTCCCATCCTTAACTGCACTTTACGTATCGTTAATAATCTTCTTCATTTCAACAACACTATCAATTAGAAATGAACTAAAGCTACTAGGCTTTACAAGTCTAGGATTACTCGCATATGGACTCTATTCTTCATTACAACTATCCTCATATTATTTACTTCTAGAACAAATTCTTACAATCATCATAATAGGCATAATTCCGCTAGTTAAGAATCGACTTTTTTATTAGTAGAAGTTGCTAACAGTTTCATATAGAGATAACCTCCCACAGTTTGCAACAGCCCTCCTATTTCCAATGGTAATGAGTATGAAACATCTAATAAGTAACCGCTAATAGCTGAGCTCATCTGAGATAGTCTTGTCGCCAATCCCTGAAAGCTTGAAGCAGTACCGAAATCTTCAGCAGAAACACCTCTAACATTGACTGCACTCCTATTTGGAGCTCCAACACCCGCATTAAGCCCCCTAGCAATGTATAATCCAGCTGCTAAAGGTAACCATGGTGAAAGAGCCATTGCAATTAAAAATACCCCATTCAATATCCTAGTTATTGAAGCAACCTTTAATGGATCAAACCTTATTTTATTTGAAAGCAGTGAACCAATTGCAGTTGTTAAGTAAGATATTGTAAAGATTAGCCCTATTTCAAAGGAGTTAGCATGAAAGGCTAGATTATACCATAATGGAAGTAGCGGGATAGCTATACCTAGTCCAAACCCAGTTATCGAGTTCGAAACTACGACTTTTGAAATGAATTTCATACTAGACTTCTTCATAACCTTAGAAGTCTTTTTAGGCCTCGTAACTTCTTTACAAAAAAGTAATGATATCGCCGAAGCTAAGAGTAATACAAATGATATGAAATATAGCATTCTATATCCATCAACGGAATTACTTATATAAGACCTTAACGAAAGAAGAATACTTCCTCCTATTCCAGATAATGACGAAGCTGACATCAAGAAACTTAATCTTCTTACCCTTTCCTTTTCATCATTCCAATTGCTGGCTACTAATGCAGTTAATCCTGGCGAAAATACTCCTCTTATACCGCCTGCAGCTCCTCCAACTCCCCCTATTATAAGAGCCGCAAAGATTAGTATTTGATTTATCGAAAGCGCGAGTAATATTGATGAAATTGAAGCTAATATTTCTACAAAGATTAGGACTTTTTTATAGCCAGTTCTGTCACCTATCATACCTAGGGCTAAGTTGAGGGCTGATGAGAATCCTATGGCTCCTAGAAATATTATTCCTATAATTTCTGGTTTAACACCGATCGCAGATAAATAAAGTGAAGAGGAGAGAGTTATATAAATTATCCCAACACTTCTTAAAACTCTTGACAATAAAAGAAAAGTATAGCCATAATCTTCTTGCAAAAAATCACCTAATAATAAGAGAATTTAGTAGTTTAACTGTTTTTCGTTTTATCTGCTATTAGTGCTTTAGAAAAATTTACCTCAAATACTCTATACTTCAGATATTTTCGTAGAGTCTCTTTATTGGCCTATTTATTATTAATATTTTTACATAAATTTAAAACTCTTTATCGACTTAAAGGCTCATGAACAGTATATATTATACGATGTTTTCACGAAATTTTGCTACCAGAAGACTAGTCGTCTACTTGTCTATTTCTTTTACTCTTGAAATACTTGGTTTAGTCATTCACTTGTTTTACGTGAATTCCTATATAGGTTTATTAGTCGGGGAGAGTAATACTCTCCTCGACTGGGGAAACATGGTCGACGTGAGTTCTGAAGCAAAGTCTTCGGCTACGGGCGTGACTAACCCCTACCATCGGACTGAACATTGTGATAAAATTCACGAATATAGGTGTGACAAAGAGGTAGGGGTAATAGGAATAGATATATCAAAAGAACATTTAATAACTAGCAGGGGGAGGGTGAGAAGATACGAGAACAGTAAGAAGGGTTATGAGGAAATCCTCAAGATGAAACCTTGCACAATAGTCCTAGAGCCTACCGGAGTATACGCAATAAGGCCTTCACAATACTTCAAGGAGAAAGGGATAAAAGTACTACAAGTCAGCCCAAACGTGTTATCAGGAGAAAAAGAGCTTAGGGGAAAGAAAACAGATTTTTACGATGCAGAAAAATTAGAAAACATGGTTAACAAGGCTAAGGAGTACGATTACAACCCCTTAAAGGAAATGACAACACTCTACCTCTTCCTAAAGGACATAGAGACGAAATACAAGAATAGGTTAAAGAGGGCATAATTCTTAGTAAGTGATAACGATAAGGTAAACAAGGATAGGTTGGAAAGACTTGCGAAAGGAGATTTTACACGAGAAGAGCTCTACCAACTTGAATACACGCCAATAGTGCTTGAGGAGATCAAAATCTTGGCTAAAAACCTCCTTGAGATTCAAGAGAGGTTGAAGGAGGTTAGGAGGATGATTGAAGGGCAAGTTCCTCAAGATCATGTCCTATTGACTATATCAGGTGTTGGGAAGCTTGCAGCTGGTATTGTTGGTGATGTTAAGCGTTTTCCTAAACCAGAGTCCTTTGTGGCTTATTGTGGTTTAGATCCCGTAGTTGAGAGGAGTGGAAGAGCTGTGATAAGTAGGGGGATTTCCAAGAGGGGTAATAAGTACTTGCGTAGCTTGTTCTACTTTTTGGCAGTGAGGAATTATTCTAGGAATCCAACCTTATTGAAGTTTTATGAGACACACAAGGATAGGTTGAAAGGTAGGAAGTTGTATGTTGCTTTGGCTAGGAAGTTGGCAAGGGTTGTTTGGAGTGTTTGGTATAATAATAGGCCTTATGAGCCTAAATAAGTAAGCCCTTCCCCGAATCGCCACGTGGGTTGAAAGGACCCACGTGGCAATGTTAGCTAGTACTATGCTTGAAGTTTGAGCGAAAGATTTATTACTGAACGCCCGTAGGAGTAATACTGGTTATGCAAAAATAAGTAGGTCAATAACGAAACTATGGACATACTCTCTAACTAAATTAAACTTAATAAGGAAAACATTGAGTATTACTTATGCCAATATGCCCCTCATGTGAAATGAAATTTAACTCATGGGAGGATTTAGCCAAGCACATGGACTTGCTAGCAAATTATAAGAGTGACCCATCTCATGTAATGTGGTTAAACAGAAATATATCAATGAAGAGAATAGAAGTTAGTGAACTAGCAAGTAATTTAGAGAGCTTCTTCTCAACTCCAGATGGTTTAGCAATGTGGATTAGGAAGAGGTTTATAGAGAAGTTTTATGGAGAAAATCCACATCCGTTTATTGTCGCAATGCAGAAACCAACTAGGGGTGTGCTATTAGGCTATGTAATTGAGCATCAACACTTCTTAAAGAATTGGGTAAAAGTGTTATCATCAATAGTATTCAAAACTAACAAGGATGATGTTATGCAATACGAGTTAGAGAATATCTCAGTTGAATTTTTAGGATATAATGGAAGACCAGCCCATTACGAGTTGTTAATAAGAATGGGAGAAGCCTTGGGAATGCCTAGGGAGGAAATATTATCAAAGCTACCATTGCCCTCTACGCAATCAGCGATAAAGACATGGAGAAAAATAGCTGAGAGTAAAACTTGGTTAGAAACAATGGCATCAATGCATAGCCTCGAATTAGTAGCTGATAGGAGTTTAGTTAAATATGGGGCTAGATTACCTTATTTTAATCAAGCCATACTCACTTCTGAAGAGTTTCCCCAAGCTGTTAAGGACTTTCTGAGGGAAGGTTATGAGGCTGATATCTCACACGCGGGAGAAGCCCTAGAAATGGTTGAAAAATATGCAGAAGAGATGAATATAAGGGAAGAAGTACAAGTTACTGTTCTTAAGTCATTTGATGCTTTTTCAAAGTATTTATTAGCCAGATTAGAAAGAGGATTCGAAATAGAACCCAGTCTGGTAAAGGTGATAATAAAATGAAGATCGTCGTAAACGGAAAAGAAGCCGGTACAAAGGAGAATGGTTGTGCACTCTGTGGAGGAACTTGGGGAGATTACTATGAAGAGATTGACGGAGAGAAGTTGTTCTTCTGCTGTGATATATGTGCGTTAGAATTTGTAAACATGGTTAATGAAGTAAAGAAAAGAACCAATTGGAGTAGAATTGACGAATTAATAATCAATGGAAATTATTATACTGGGAGGACGTGCTCAGCTAAAAATGGAAATAGGGAGTATAAATTTTACGTTAAGTTTAATGATGATGCTGGAATAGAGACTTTCAAGGAACTAAGCTAATGGCTCACATAAGCCATTTTCTTTTATCATCATTTTATTTTTAGGCTCTTTTAAGGACCTACAGAACACTTTAACATTATCTATTTTGACTAAACAAAGCCAATAATTGTCTTCAAATCCATCTGGAGTAGCGGTCAATTTCCACGATATCAGTAGCTCACCTTCCCTTATATCATCTCTTGTGTTGAATTCCGTTGAGTAACACCTTGGACATCTAGCCCTCTTAACCCAAAACGAATAGCCACAATTTTTACATACATAGATCAAGGCTCGTCACCGTAAACTACTACAGTTGCAGAATTCCCAAAACCAGCCATACTTAACGACAGACCAACTCTAGCATTTTTAACTTGTCTACTCCCCGCTTCGTTCCTAATCTGTAGAAACGCCTCAACTGCTTGAGCTACACCGCTTGCCCCTATTGGGTGGCCTTTAGAGTTCAACCCTCCACTGGTGTTTATTGGAATTTCACCATTAATTGCGGTGTAATTATCGTAATATGCCTTCCATCCTTCTCCTTTCTTTAATAAACCCAACTCTTCAGCCTCGACTATTTCCAGAACAGTTGCCATATCATGTAGTTCAGCGAAATCAACTTGATCAACCTTTGCCATTTTCCTAGCAGTCAATCCAGCAATTTTCACCGCATTTATTGACAATATGTTCTCACGCTCAGATAAATATGACGTATCTGAAGAAGCACCAATACCTTTTATAAACACAGGCTTATTGGTAAAACTATAAGCATCTTCATCGCTTACCATAACTATCGCTGAAGCCCCATCGCTAATTGGGGTAAATTCGTAAAGGGTTAAGGGATCTGCTATGATAGGGGAATTCAAAACTTCATCTAAAGACACTACCTTCTGTATGTGAGCATAGGGATTTAAAGATCCATTATAATGGTTTTTGACTGCTACTAAAGCAAAGGCCTCCCTTGATGCATTATATCTCCTCATATACTCCTTGGTCATTAATCCTGCAAGTGAAGGTAGAGTTAACCCAGCAATTTTTTCTTCTGACGGAAGCAAGGAGGCTATTACTGATGTAACTTGCTTAGTATTCTTCTCGGACATCTTCTCAACTCCTAAGACTAACACGGTTTTAGCTATTTTAGAATCAAGTAAAGATTTAGCAACTAATATTGCAGAGCCTCCACTTCCACTGGTATTATCAACCCTAATTGATGGTACTCTATCTATCGATAAATAAGTTGTAATTAAGTTATTTATCCCAGATAAGGAGTTAAACTCTCCGGAATAGCTGTTAGAAACTACTACAAAATCAATTTCATTTTTTCGTATTAATGGTAACACAACCTCTCCTGCAAGCTCTAATAAGCTCTCCTTTCTCTTTCCGAATCTAGTTAAGTTTGCATCAATAATTGCAACCATTCATGTGAGTTTTCACATTTAAAATATAAAATTGAACTTCCGATAAAGAGAACATAAACTTCGTTTCTCGAGCTCAAACAAAAATAGTGCTTGTTGATAAGAAATGTTTATATTTTTTAAGAAGGAGTATAATGATAATGGTAATATTCATAGTTCTTTCAAACCTCACCGATAAGGGAGCTGAGACTATAGCAGATAAGCCAGAAAGAATAAAAGAGGTGAATGAGGAATTGGCTAAAATAGGGGCGAAGGTAAAGGAACAATATGTAGTATTTGGTGACATAGATTTCATTAATATAGTAGAAGTGGATAATGTTGAAACGTTCCTTAAAGCCTTAATAGAATTGAATAGCAGAGGTACCGTAAGGACAAAGACCTATTTAGCAATTTCTGTTGATGAAGCGATAAGGGCTATTAAGACTACGCCACCTATTGGTCATCCACATGAAAAGAAGTAACTTTCAAATATAATACATTTTTTGTTTTTCATATTGAGATAAATATAGTAATCTTTCTTTTAGAGACGGATGAGTTCTAAATGAGAAAACGCCTTTTTTATCAACAATATTATTTAGAATAAATTCCTTAGCCAAGAGTATCTGTATTGGGAGAACATATCTTAGCATGTTGGTAGGAATACTTCTACTTAAATATCCAATTTTTATTAAGGAACTTTCCAGCCAATAAGTTATCTCAGGATTTACCTTTACTGCAGTTAAATCAGCCCTCCTTTCTATTTTCCTATGCACGTAAAAGACTAAGGGTAATAAGATGACAAAGTATATTATAAGGAAAAATAAGGAAATTAAAGGCAGATAATAAATAAATGTTGCATAAATGGAATTTATGGAAAATATCGTAAGTAACATAATTTCTGGATCATAATTTTTTATATGGGCAATTTCATGAGAGAGAACTGCAGTTAACTCCTCTTGGGTTAGACTTTCATACAGCGGTAAAGTAACTGCTATTCCTCTAAAAATTATATTGCCAAAGGCAAAAGCGTTAAGGAAATTATCATTTATAATGTAGACTTTGGACAGTTTAACGTTAAATTTCTTTGAAAGATCCTCTACTATCAAGATAATATCTTGAGAAGCTCTTCTCATCTTAAATACAAGGATCATTATAATTGGGGAAATGAGGTACCAGAGACTAAACACTAGCCCTATTTGAATTAGAAAGAAATAGGGTATGCTTACATTTAAGGATGATACTACTATACCAATTACTAGTATAGAGAAGAAGGATGCTAGATAATATTTCCACCAATATGTGGTAATGGAGTACACACATATTACTAGCTACAAAAGTTTATAAAACGATAAGATAATCAAAGTTATTACTTAAAGCAATATATTAACATTATGAAACCAGAAGACTACTACCATTCGATTAAATTAATACCTGAAATAACAATAGAGAAGGGAAAACTATTTCACGTAGAGACATGGATAGAGGAGGATAAGTACAAGTCATCAATTTATTTGAACCTTAAGAGGATAACATTTCAAGGAAGTGAATCCTCGCCAAAGTTCGATAACGATAAGCTTTACTTTATAAGAAATGAAGAGACAAAATCCTCTTTACTTGAAGCGCAACTCTATGGCGAGCCGAAAGTAATATTTACATTTTCTGGTAAAATATCGAAATATGAATTCCATAATAAGGGAATATTAGTGATAGCAGAGGAAAACACAGATAAGACATTGCCGTTTAGAGCCGAGAAGATAAAATATAGGTTTGATAGCAGAGGCTTATTGAGAGCTAGGCAATCACTTTATTTATTTGATGGTAAAGATTTGAGGAAGCTCGTTACTGGGAACTTTGACGTTACAGATTTAGCTACAAACGGTAGTAGGGTTGTAATTTCAGCAACTAAGGATGGAGATGATTATGGATTAGGAAATTTGTATGAGGTGAACATAGAAACTGGGGAGTTAAACAGAATAACGAAAGAGGATGGAACTGTACAAGCAATCGCTATGAACAGCGAGGGAAAAATAGCATTTTTAGGACATAGGAAAGGACTAACCCCATGGGCTTCTCTCGAAATAATGCTACCAGAAGAAGGAAAGAGTTACATCTGCGGAAAGACTTGCGGAAATAAAGTATTAACTGATTTATTTGATGGTATAAAGGATAAGATCGTATTCGAAAAGGATCTAATACTCTCCTTAGGTCAAGAGGGAGGTACATCACATATTTATCAAATCTCTGACAATAAAGTAGACAAGGTAACTAGTGGAAATATAATGGTAAGAGGATTTGATTATAGTAATAGCGAGTTAGCTTACTTCTATTCTACTCCAGAAAAGCCGGTAATATTAAAATATAGAGATATAGAATATGATCCAAACCCCAACGTTAAAGGATATACTCCAGAGAAAATTGTTATAAACAGTAACGGAATGGAAGTTGAGGGCTGGAGTATAGTTAGAGATCCTAATGCACCAACAATATTATTTATTCATGGGGGACCACATATGGCATATGGCTATGGCTATTTTATAGAATTCCAGTTCTTCGTAGATAATGGGTTTAACGTAATATATGCAAATCCTAGAGGTAGCCAAGGATATGGGGAGGAATTCGCTAAGGCTTGTGTGGGTGATTGGGGTGGAAAGGATTTCGAAGATCTAATAAACTTCGTGAATACCGTTAAGGAAAAATATGGTTTAAAAGGTAAATTTGGTGTTACTGGCGGTTCTTATGGGGGTTTTATGACCAATTGGGTAGTAACGAAGACTAATATATTTTCGGCTGCAATTAGTGAAAGGAGTATATCGAATCTAATTAGCATGTGTGGTACTAGTGATATAGGTTTTTGGTTTAATGCTATCGAATCTGGGATTGCTGATCCATGGAGTACTGAAGGCATAGAGAAACTAATGAAAATGTCGCCAATTTATTATGTGAAAAACGTTAAAACACCTACCATGTTAATTCATGGTGAAGAAGATTACAGATGTCCGATTGAACAGGCTGAACAATTTTATGTTGCATTAAAGATGCAGGGAGTCCCTACAACGTTAGTAAGATATCAAGGTGACAGTCATGAACATGCCAGAAGAGGGAAGCCAAAGAATATGATAGATAGGCTAAAGACTAAATTAGAATGGTTTAGTAAATATTTACTCTAATCAATATCTTTTTCACACTCCTTATTTATGGCGGTAAGAACGTCCCTCAGTGAGACTACGCCTATTATTTTTCCTGTTTCATTAATAGCTAACAAATGAGTGATATTGTTCCTCACCATGAACATAAAAGTATCTATCAAATCCTCCTCTCCGTTTATAGTAATCACATTTTTTATCATAACTTTTGATACCGGTTCATTTTGTGAGACTCCTTTCGCAAGTGACCTTAAAATTATACTCCTAGTCACTATTCCTATGACATCATCTCCTTTACTATTGTCTATTACAAGCGCAAACCGGATTCCTTGTTTGTCCATGAGTTCTAACGCTTCGGAAAGACTAGTATGTCGGGTAATTTTTATAGGTCTAGTATTATTGAAAACGTCTTTAAGTTTCATAGATTATTTTTCTCTTTCTACAACTTAAACTTTATTTATCATTAACAGTGTTTAACAGATATACCTCATAAGAAAAAAGTTTAAAAGGATATATAAAGAAAAAGGGTATTTTATATAAGGAAAAATATATATATAGATTAGCTTGACCCCGCACCACAACCGCAATAGCCGTATTCGTCTATTTCAATTCCGCATACTGGACATACGTAACCGGAGCCTTTTACTTCCTCAGCCCTCTTTCCATATATTAACATGTGGGGATCAAAGTATAATTCTCTTAAACTTGGTAAAGATTTCTCATCTTCATTTGTAATTTTTGTATTTACAGCCTCCTTAATTCTAAACTTTAAAGTTCTCTTCTCTAAAGCTTTCTTAGCAAGTTGTTTAGATGAAATTTTCCCCTTAACAACTCCACTGTGATCTATAATTTCTATCTCTTCATCACTTATATGTAGGGCTATCTCCTCGACTTCTTCATCTTCATATAATTTCTTAACTTCTCGCATAGTCCTATTTATACTGTTTATAGTATTTAAACTTTTATCTTCATAACTTACATAGAAATAAACGTGTTACTATACGGAGAATTTTTCTTAATCACTTAACCAATAGAACAACTAATTATATAAAAAAGAAAAGGAATCACTTAGACACAGCAACTCATTTTACTAACATCACTGGTAAAAGCTAGCGCTACTATTCTCAAACTCTCGGCCATTGTGGGAAAGACGTGTATTGTATCAATCAAATCATCTATTGTAGCCCTAAATTTAACCGCTAACGCCGCCTCATTTATCACCTCTGCAGCGTATTTACCAAACATCTGGACACCTAAAATATTCCTAAACTTCTTATCTATAACCATCTTTATTAATCCATAATCTTCCCTTAATATTCTCGCCTTAGCTATATTATTCATCTTAACGACCCTATGATCTATATCATAGCCTTCTTTCATTGCCTCTAATGCAGTAAGACCAACTTTAGCCACATTGGGTTCTATAAATACAACTTGGGGCACACTACTCATATCAATTTTTCTTTTTACATTCATTATTGCGTTCTCTGCTGCAATTGAACCTTGTCTGCCAGCTAGAGCTTCCAACATAGGACCACCAATTACATCTCCTGCAGCATATACATTAGGATTTGAGGTTCTTAGTTCTTCATTAACCTTTATGCCTCCCTTATCGTTTAACTCTATTCCTGCAGCATCTAAATTCATTTCCACATTAGGCTTCCTTCCAGTTGCCAAAAGAATTTCGTCAGCCTCAACTTCACCCTTATCCGTAACTACTATCTTTCCCCCATTTCCCTTTCTAACCTCCTTAACCCTAACGTTTGTAAAAATCGGAATATTATCATTCTTCTCTAAATAGTTTTTAACGGAAAGGGAAATTTCAGGCTCCCAATCTGGTAATATTCTTTCACTCCTTTGAAGAATTATGGTATCAACTCCTAGTCTCTTATACATTTGCGCAAACTCTAACGCCAAAGCCCTTCCTCCTATAATAGCTAAGGATGATATTGTCTTGTCTGGTGATAAGGCTTCGACATTAGTCCAAAACCCAACTTCAGTTAAACCCTTGATGTTAGGCACATTGGGAGAAGAACCTGTGGCTATTATAAACTTTTTAGCCTCTATTGTCTCCCCATTTACTTTAATCGCGTTAGGTGAAATGAAATGCGCTTTACCAATTATTAATTTAACATCATATGAATTTATCACATCCTCGTATTTTTCCTTTCGTAGCGAATTCACTATTTCAGCCTTGTCTTGAAAGGCTTGAAAAAATTCTGGAAATAGCTTTTTTCCTACTATTTTTGAAGAATTATTGTACAACTCACCTATCCTCAACATTCTCTTCGATGGAACACATCCTACGTTAACGCAAGTTCCACCTATTTCTCCATAACCTACAACTACTGGCTTTATTCCGAGTTGATTTGCTCTTATTAACGCCGCGAATCCAGCTGCACCGTAACCTATAATCACCAGATCTTCCATTATCTATCCCTTTCTAGCAACATGAGGATCTATCAGCTTCCTTAAATCTAGCCTCATATTTATCAGCACAATGAGAACAACAAAAGTAATGTTCTTTACTATTGATTTCCCTTACATATATCTCATCTTCAGATAATTTAGCACCGCAATTCTCACATTTTAACTCGTCTTGCTTTAGATTTAACCTCAAATTAACCATCTGATTCACCTATTTACACTTCTGATTGACTAATATAAAAATCTTTTTCATATGAACACATGTTCATAGAAAGATTTATTTTAGCCTATTGACATTATAAAAATGTGGAACCTCTTACAAATGAATTGGAATCGCTATTCTCTGCCCTAGCAGACGGGACTAGATTAAGAATAGTGCTCTTTTTATTGGATAAGGGAGAAGCTACTGTAGATGAAATAAGTAAATCTCTGGGCAAATCACAATCTTTAATATCTCATCATATGGCTTGCCTGAGAAATTGCGGAATAGTTAAAGTCAGAAAGGATGGTAAGTTTTCGTACTATTCTATGTCAAGCCCAGAAATAATTGAGGTAATAAAACTATCCATAAATCACGTCAAAAAATACAGCCAGTCTATCCTATCTTGTGATGTTCTAGCAGAAGAAAAAGGTCAAGTTAAATTATCTCGTTAGAATACCATATGCGTTTGGGTTGGCTTGTCTCAACTGTGAAGCAAGCTTCCTCTCCCTTATTCTTATGCATTAATTGATGCTCAAGAGCTTTGGAAACTGATACAATCTGATTACATGTTTTACATCTTAGCATTATTTCTTCGTAAGCTGTAGGTGAAATTTGTGGTAACCCTGGTAAATTTTCATTACCCCAAATTACTGGTAACCTAGTAGGGATAATTTTTCTACTACTCATGAATGATCATATACGAAAAGAACAATAAAAACTTTATCAAGAAAGAAAAACAGTTAACCTCAACGCTTCCAAATCAGTGCGTTATCGCTCTTTCTTTTAATCATAAGTACTCTATGGAGTGGAATCACAGTATTCTCTTCACTTTTTAAATACAAGTAATTATTATCAACAGCATCTAGTTCGCTAAATGAAATTTCTTTTAATCCATTTTCAGTTAGTCTATCTATAATTATAATAACATAATCATCAATCTTTTCCCTATATTCCCATCTAATCATATTTACAGCATCCTTTATTTTCATAAGATTTTATATGACCTATAGTTTAAAGTATTTATAGATGAGGAGAAAACATATTGTCCCGCCGAAATGATTGGTGAATTACCGGGCGCAAACCTGATAAAATATTAGTAAGAGTTATTATACTTGATTAAATGAGTGATTACTAATGCCTAAAATTTGTCCTAGATGTGGATACGTAAATCCGGATGATGCAAATTATTGTGTAAAATGCGGTTATCCTCTTTCGCCTCAACCTCCAAGTCCATTACAACCTGATAGGCTAACTACAGCATTCAATATTTTCACCAAAAACCTTTCACTCATATTACCTCCTATAATCATGTTAATAATTGAACTAGTATTAGCTGGTATTTTAGCTGCAATAACTGGTGGAATTTTCTTCATTTCACCAACTGCTGCTTTAGTTACTGCACTAATTTTCAGCGTAATATTAGGAATTGTATATGCACTAATTTTCAGTATTACGGTTCATACGACCACTTTCATGGCTCAGGATTCTGCTAGGGGAATTAAGCCAAATACAAGTAGTGCATTTGGTAACGCCATGAATACCTTAAGTAAGTTATCTAGTATTATTATAGTATTAGTAATCTTGGGACTATTACTAGGATTTACTAGATTTTTGGGAGTTCTTTGGATTGTATTAGGACTAGCTGGAATACCACTTTTCATAATTTCGTCAGCAACTGTACTTAATAGACCTATGAGTTTAACCGAGGCAATAAATTGGTACTCAAGAGCATTTAATGTAGACGGTGCAGCATCTGCAGTAATTTTAGTTGGATCTTTACTTAGCTTAATACCAATTGTAAATATATTCACCATACCATACACTGCAATTTTAACCTACATCATGGTAAGGGACATAAGTTGATTTTTCCCACTGAATTAGGAAAATAATTATAAGTGAGTAGATCCATTGTATTTAAGTGATGAATGTAAAAGGTATTTCTGAAGCAATAACAGTTGTTTTCCTAATTCTAGTTACGTTAATTGCAATAGCAATAGTTTCTATTTATTATCTTCACGTAGTAAACCTTAACCAATATGGCTTATCCCAAGAACTAAAAAACTATTACATTGCAACTGGGCAAATGGTTAGCGTTGTTTATTACCATCAGACTGATAATCGTTCCTATTTTTACGTAGAGAACATAGGAAATATACCAATTAACGTTAGTAAGATTTACGTTAATCACACAATGGTGAAGTTTATAATATACAACACTACCAATACAAACGTTAGGATATTATATCCGCAAATTGTTTACGTAATAGAGGTCTACGATAACACTACTAACATAATAATACAAACCTCTAACAATAACTTGATACAATTGGAGGCTTGAAAATGAGGGGGCAAGCTTCCATAATTGCGATGATAGTAATCTTCTTCTTAACACTTGCAACAATAGGCTTAGTACTATATTTAAGTACCTCATATATGAGCTTACAAAAAGAATATTTACAAGTCTCTCAAATACTTGCAAATAAGGCTAAAGAGAATTTATTAATAGGATATGTGAACAATTCTTTGTCAATATATAATTCTGGCTCGGTAGTGACTAAGATTGTTGCTATATTATTAATAAATCGAACCAATGTGACGATTGTACCCGAAAACATTACAGTACCACCCAATACTAACGTGATAATACACGTTAAGTCTGCTAATGGGTATGTTATCATAACATCTTATGGAAATAGTTTCTATATTGCGCCACCTTCTGGGAAAAAGTAAAAAAGGAGAAATAATAGATATATCATTATGCAAAAGTATAAAAAAGGCTTAGAAAACGCTTTAGTTACTGTATTGTTAATATTAGTTGCAATAGCTGCGGTTAGCCTTGTCAGTTATTACTTCTTTGGCGTACTTAGGCATAGTATGATCACTACTGGACTAAGTATAAGTAATGTCCAAATGGTTGGGGGGATTATAACTGGAGATTTAATAAACCAAGGAGCTAGTAATATAACCAGTATTACAATTCAAGTACATCCTCAAAATAACGGTACGGTTATATCGAACTATACTAATTCTAGTTTAAATATACCTCCTGGGCAATCATATGCCTTTACATTACCTGTACCTAAAGCAATTGAAGGCAATAATTACGTTATTACTGTGATTGTTAAGTACAATAACGGACAAACCTATGCTACATCGGTAGAAGTTATTGATGAGTGACTACAATAAAGTATTTTATTTTTATTTTTTTAAATAGGTATATGGTACTTATTGGTAAAAAGAAATCACATAATAAATTTGAAGAATTATCCTATTATCTACAATCGATTGATGAATCGGGAATAATATCTCTTAGAGCTAGCTTGGAAAATCACAATATCGTAGAGCACTATTCTCTAAAAAACTTTGACGTTGAAGTTTACATTGTCGAAAAAGAGGGGATTGGTTACTATTTAGTAAACGAACCTCAGCTTGATCAGAGAGAAGAAAAGATCTTATTAGCGATTCTTGACGGTTTAATATATTCTCCCACAACTGTGGTTTCTAATAAACAAATTGACGTGGAAAAACTACAAGAAGATGTATTGAAAATTTCAGCTAAATTAGGAGTAGTAGGTGACGTAAAGAGAAACTTAAAGAAATATATGTACTATATAACTCGAGAGATAAAATATTCAGTCCTACAAGTACCAATGAGTGACCCTTTTATCGAAGAGATAGAACTAGTATCCCCAACGACACCAATTTCAGTAGTCCATAGCAGACATAGTGAATGGCCTAGATTGGAGACTAATATCATTTTAGGGAGTGAGTTGAAGGTTAGGAGAATAGTAGAGAGGTTAGCATCTTTAGGTGGGAGAAGCGTAAGTACAGCTACACCATTACAAGATTTTATGTTACACGAAGGTCATAGAGTTGCAGTGAGTTACGGTGAGGAAATAAGTAGAGGAACGACATTTAATATAAGAAAATTCCCAGAAAAGCCTCTAACGATTATTGACTTGGTTTACAAGTATGGTACATTAAGCGAGCTAATGGCAGTTTACTTATGGATAATTGCCGAGGCTAAGCTATTTACATTTCTCGTAGGCCCAAGTGGTAGCGGAAAGACCACTGCATTAAACTCACTATTAATGCTACTTAATCCATTAGCGAAATATTTAACGATTGAGGATACACCGGAGCTAAAATTACCTCACAAATATTGGATACAATTCTATACTAGACCTTCAAACTATGAAGGGAGTAAGGATATCAGTTATTATGAACTAGTCAGACTCTCCTTAAGATATAGACCAGATTACATTATAGTAGGGGAAGTAAGAGGGAAAGAAATAGAATGGCTAGTTCAAGCTGTTGCCAGTGGTCATGGTGGGCTCACAACATTTCATGGGTCTAATCACGTTGACTTAATAACTAGAATTAGTGGGTTATTGGGTCAAGATCTATCGTTACAATTTAAACAGCTAATTTCAGTGATTGCAATCATAAAGAGAATTGAAACCGAGAATAGAAAGATGAATAGGAAAATAATATCTATTGTTGAAAATGATGGAAACGGATTTAGGGAAGTATTTAAATATGATTATGAAAGGAAGAGCTTCCTTCCCAATAATTCAAAAGAAATTGGTAGCATACAGCTGGAAAAAGCTAGAGAATTATTAGGCTGGAGTAAGGATAAGTTGTATAAGGAGATAGAAAATAGACTATTATTAATAAGGGGGCTTGCTGAAAGGGGAGTTTACGACTACGACGCATTGGCAAAAGAGTTAGTTAAATATTATATAAATGGTGATAGGGGTGGCTGAAAGAAGAATTAAATTGGCTAGCATAATCTCATATGATTTCTTGTTTCTAGTTTTACTAGCGGGTTTACTAGATTTAATCATTACGTTATTTAGAGAACGAATTCTATACGTAATTTCTAGTTTCTTTCAATATATAGTAATCAACCCTTCAGTAGCTCTTGGAGACGCATTAGGTTTTCTATTTGTCCTTCAAGCATCGCTTTTAGGTCTATTTATTGGTGGTATAGTTATTTTAAGTATAAGTTTTACAATAAATTTAACACGGATAAGGAGTGAATATGAAGAGGGTGTTCCTTTATCAACTATTCTGAAGTCTAGGATAATTACAAGCAGTAGATTAGGTTTCATAGCAAATTGGATAAGCGAGCGTACTAAGAGGTATATTAACGCAAGTGCTGACTTGGAAAGTCCTACTGAAGTCGGTGTTAGATACGTCGCATATTTTTTGATCTCATTACTTCTCGTAATACCGATATCACTAGCACTAAGTATAATATTACTGTCTCCACTACCATTTCTATTATTACTTTTTCCGTTCATTTTTATCTTTTATCCAGAACAGAAATACAAAAGTAGGGCTAGGGAAGTAAGAGACAGCATCCAAGATGAGATCCCTTTCTTTGTGACCTTAATTACTATCATTAACGCCAGCGGTACGACTATATATGAGGGAATGAGAAAAATTGTGCAGTTTCCATTATTTAAAGCTATGAAAAAGGAAGCATTGCTCATTATAAGAGATATAGATTTCTTCGGAAAATCTCCACTTGACGCTTTAGAGCATAGAGCTCGATTAACGTTTAATAGAGATTACTCTTGGTTTTTGGCAGGTTATACTTCGATTATAAGGAGTGGTGGCGATATTGAAGCATACCTTTTTCAAAAGGCTAGAGAGTTTCTTAATTGGCTCCAGTTTCGTTGGAGGTTTTACTCAGAAAGAACCTCATTCCTAGGAGAATTAATAGTAATCCTATTCCTCATTTTCCCCATGTTCTTAATTGTATTAGCGTTCTTCACAAATGGTGCAGTTATATCGTTCTTGCTTGTAATACCAATATTATTTGGTACAATATTATACACAATTACAACTAGCAATAGACCTCGATATATGGATAATATAGGTCTTAACAAGATACAGCTGCTAATGGCCTTTCTTGCTGCACTTCTAATAGCGGGAACAGTTGAAATACTTCTTAATGAAATATATTACGCAATTGGTTTAGGACTATTGGTGTTCTCTATAACCTCAACAATATTCATGTACAACCAAATAAGAGAAATTAATGACGTAGAGAACTCACTACCGCAATTTCTGAGAGATATTACAGAGTTCAGAAAGATAGGTTACGATCTAAGTAGGGCTATTAAAACATTGGCTGGGGAAAAGAAATATAGAAGGGAGTTTAATAGGGTTCTAGACGAGATAGTAAAACAAGATTCCATGGGGATTCCAATAACTAGAGCTAAAATAAACACTAGAAGCTGGTTAGGCAAGTTCTCTCTTACCACTGTTCAGATATTGATAGAGGGCGGTGCAGTAAGACCAGATCTATTAGAATATCTAACTGAATTTACACTTAACTTTATACAATCCAAGAGAGAAGCATTCTCAAGGATGAGAGCCTATCAAGTTTTAGGAATTCTGACACCTATCCTCCTAATTGCCACTATACTTATAGCGATTGTAATCATTAGCTCATTCACAGTAGTAACTTTACCGGCAAGCACCTTGGGCGTACCTCAATTCCCAAACATAATTACCCAATTTATTTTATCTTCGTTTATCCTAGCTGAAATGTTCATATTCATTTTAATGTCGACTTTCGCCATAGGATTACTGGTAGCTAAAGCACTATATGGTACTGTACAATACATGATAATGCCGTTAATTGGGTTAGTCCTCGCATTACTCTCAATACACTTCTTTAGCGTATTAGAACCAATAATCTTGAGATTCTTCTCGATATAAACGTTTATATTTTCTCTTTCCGTAATTTTATTAATGCAAGATAGTTTAGGGTTACTTGCAATAACTCTAGCGGTTATACTACTATTTTCCATTTTAGCTGGTGTAATAATATTAAACCATGATGATATTACACAATTCTATAATGTTCAAGGTAATATAAATACCGAAAAGCTAAGTAAGGCTAAAGTAGGTTATTATTGGGTTGTAGAAGAGTTAAAAAACATAACAATTTCCTTCATACCTCATGTATATATACTAGATACTGAGGGGATATACAATATTCAAAGCATTTTAGAAACCACATTTAACGGACAGACTTACACATTCCCAGTCAAAAACTTGATGATCTTTACCAATGGTTCATTAACTAGATATGGAGTAGTTTTGAGTCCGGGAGATGCAATAGTAATTAGACCAAATATCACTAGTGGGCAAATAAGTTTTGTAAGCAATACGGGAAACTCTTTCTCCTTAGCCCTATTTCCACCCTCAGTTAAAACGCTTTTACCAAATGAATATAACCAGAATTATACCGTCGTTACCATAGGAAATGAGAGTGTACTATCCATAAAGACAATAAATGAGAAGTTAATAGGGCCTAAAAACATTACGAGTGATGAATTAATCTTTGACTCAACACCTCCATTATACAATGAAACGTTCCCTCCAGTAGAATCTCCAATACCATATGATTCTTACAAGGTTGATATTACTTATTTTGAAAATGTAACCCCAGTAAAGGTTATTGATGCCAAGAATAATGAAACATACCTCATTTACTTAGGTTATGGCTACTGGATTGGTGAGGTCTATGGAAATATAGATGAAGACTCTGTACGTATTGGGTCTTTCAATATCTCCTACAATACTACATACTTCTATTACACTTATGGTCCAGTAAACTTCCTTAGTAATTACAAAATTAATATCCACGAAGTCAGTAACGGATATGTCCCACTATGCATGATATTATACACTTACAATGTTACCAATCAAAGTTCTGGATATATTAGAATAGGATACTATAGTCAATTATGGATTAAGCCGAAAGCAAACGTTAATATAGCTTATACTGGCACTAGTAATATTTACTACTACTATTACGATTTTATGATAAACTACGCCAATAATAATAGTTTAAACTCCATCCTTATCGGAGGTTCTACTACATACTTAGGCTATTTGCCAATAAACATAACAATAAACGTCATGGATAACCACAATTTAAACAATACAATCTCCTCTTTTAGGATAGCCTACAACAATTCACAACAATTAACTAGCTTGCCAATAATTATGAACGTTACATACAACGTTATCTCATATTACCCTCCATTTGTACTCAATTTTTCATTGACTAATGTATCCCTTTCAATAATGTTTAATGGTACGGCTAACTTACCAAACTATACCTTCTATAGTTACAATCTACCTATTGTAATTCCAACAAACGAAAGTATATTGAATATTAATGGCTATACTTCGCCAATGATCATTCCATTCTTTATTATCATAGTTAATGGGAAAATAGTCGGAGAAAATTTACCTCCTTAATAAATTTATATAGTATAGGATCATTGAGGTAATTATTGCTACATCATAAGCTATAGTATTAAAAAAGAGAATTAAGATACATACCGCTAGGACGGAGTAGACATATCTCCAAAGATCCTTTGAAATCATGATACCAAATACAGAAAAGCCTAGTGAGAATATGAGAGCTGAATAAAACCAATCTTGATAATCAAATGCAGTTGGTGGAAAAGCAGCTACTCCAATTAATGGGAAAACCTCTCTATACGTTAACCCCCTTAAATAATGCAATAAATATAAAACCAGCATCTCAGCCATCATGGGATAGAAAAACCAGTAGCTATTTATCGAGTAGTAGAAGGCATAGTATAGCGTTGAAAACTTGGATGGACCAAATTGAGCAATACCGAAAGTAGATCCCATTAATATTTCATTCAATACTAATAGCAGTGAGAAAATGACAATATGGAGTCTTTCTCTATTAAACTTTGTATTTGAAAATTTACTTACTTTTAATAAAAAATAAACAATTAGGGGTATCATTGTGAAAGTGTTTATACCAAACGCTATTGCCAACCATAAGGTTGATGGAGAGATTAAATAAACTGATGCCCCAATGAACATAGTTATCATCATTACGAGGGAAAAGTAAATGAAGAAGACTCCAACGTAAGTTTTTATCTTCTCTATATAGTAAAGGATTAAGACTATGATAATAACCATAATCGAAGCTATGAACGATAAAACTATTAGTTCATCTGACACATGCGACTTATTTTATATTAAAAATAAAAAATTATATGCGACTTACGGAAAACCTTTTATATAATGTGTCTTCATTTATAGTATGAATCCTTTTAAAAAAGAAAAAACATATCCTAAACAAGTTGATTTAAATAAGGTAGTTAATGAGTTTGTATCTTACCTAAATAGCGATAAATGGAAAGTACAACAAAAAGTAGAGGGAAATAAGGCAATAGTTCAAGCACAGAAAGGTGGAATATTAAGAGACATAATCGCTGCAGATAGAGCTTTAACGTTTACTTTTGAGAATACACCTCAAGGTCTTAAGGTAATTGCAGGAGTAGGCAGTTGGATAAAGAATTTGGCAATAACTGCAGTAGAAACACTTTTACTATCTGAATTATTCCTAGTAGTTGACGTACCGGAAATGTTATGGAACAAACATGTTGAATCACAGCTTATGAAAAAAATAGATGAAATAGTACAAAGATCATAATTTATGGCATCTTCTTCTTTAATCGAGAATATATTTTTATCCTTTCTTCAGATTCTTTGATAGGCCTTTCAATCTCCTTAAACTTCACCTTTTCGAGAAAGTCTATAATTTCTCTAGGTTTATCTACACCACAAAATGACATACTCCTAACTATAGAACCTAAACCCCAAGGACCTCCATAAACCGTATTTATAAATTTCTTAACTTCATCAAAATTATTTATCAGATACTCACATACTTCCTCCCTTATATGTGGATTATGTACTAGTGAAGATATAACGAATCTAGTATCTTGAGTCTTTATAGTCCTATTAAATATTAATGAGAAAACCTTGTTTACAATTGATGGGTCACGAAGTGAAGAAATTGCACTCAACATTCTATTCTTCTCCTCATCTATGGTATACTTCTTATACTTTTCTAGAAGAGTATTGAAATCGTTAGTGGTTATTGCATAAGCTATTGCAACAGCCTCTTTCATGTTACTATCTATATTTTCATATTGATCAAATAGGGTAGATAACCCTAATGCAAACTCTTCATCAGTTGTAGCTAAAGCATTAATAATTGCTGAGTACGCTAATTTGCCTAAATCATCATTAAATTTCCTAAATATCTTCACTTGATTAACTAGAAAATCTTTTCCGTAATGTTTCTTAAATAGATAGAATAATGTTAGAAGTTGTGAGGTAATCTCCCTTGATACGAAAGAGTTAGAAGTATTTGTAAATCTGCTAAGTAAATCAAAGTACATCCTTGAGTCTATCAAATCAGCCAATAGGAAATTCCAATAATCGTTAACCAGCCCTAACTCCTCATAAACATTATGCTTGGACGAGAAAGCTAAATCAAGAGAATCATAAAGCACCCTATAAAATCCAGTCCTATTTACATTAACCTTAATACTCTTCAAGCCCTCTTCTAACCTTATTTCAGTGAATTCCTTATCTAAAAGGAGAGTGCTAAATTTACCGTTAATCTCATATGTAAGTGGAACCTTGTACGTCTCATTTAACTCACTATCAAGAAGCATAAATCTCTTTTGAGAAAACCTAACGGAGTTACCATAAGTGTTGACAAAAATTACAGGGTAACCGGGTTTTGTAATCCAATCAGCCATAATCTCCCCTATATCCTGCCCAACCGCCTTGGAAATAGAATCCCACAAATCCTTGCCCTCTGCATTGCCAAATTTGAATGAATTTAGATAATTAACTACACCCCTTCTGAAATTCTCCTCACCAACATAAGCCTCAATCATCCTCAAAATACTAGCCCCCTTACCATAACTAATATTATCAAACATTTGCTCGATTTCATGTGGATCCCTTACATGTGTCTCTATTGGGTGTGTAGTAGTTAGGGAATCATCTTCTAGCGCGCTTAAAGTTTCGCCGTAAATAAGATGACCTTCACTATCCCATTGTGGAAATAAATACTTTAGACTCTTAAAACTCATGAATGTTGCGAAACTCTCGTTTAACCATAAATCGTCCCACCACTTTAAAGTTACCAAGTTACCAAACCATTGGTGAGCCAACTCATGAGCAACAACCTCAGCAACCCTAAACTTCTGATAAACAGAAGAAGAATCATCAGCCAATAAAGCAGTCTCCCTAAAAGTAATTGCCCCCCAATTCTCCATAGCCCCAGCTGCGAATTCCGGAACTTGTATCAAATGAACTTTCGGTAATTGATAAGGTATCTCGAAATATTTTTCGTAAAACTCGATAACCTTTCTGCCAACGTTAATTGCGAATAGTCCTCTCATCGACTTTCCAGGGACTGTAGCCAATATTATGGTAGGTCTCTTTGAGTCATCTGCAATTTCCTCAAAATCATCTATTCCTAAGTATAACAGATATGTAGACATCCTAGGAGTTTCTTGAAAATGATAAATTACCTTACCGTTTGCATCTTCTTCTATTTTCTCAACTGGCATGTTCGATATTACCTTTAATCCCTTCTCCACTCTAACACTTAATCTAAATCTTGCCTTCATTGCAGGGTGATCAAAACATGGAATAAATCTTCTAGCATATATCGCCTCAAACTGTGTTGTAATCATCCCTTTGCCATTATATGGAGCAACATAAATTCCCAAAATCGAATCACGAGAAGCTTTTCCTTTAAACCTTACTTCAAGTTCTCTTTCAACCTTATCATAAATTATTAATTTCTCACCTTTTACTTCAAATTTAACCTCTCTACCATCGGATTTCACACTTTCTATTTCGAGATCGAGACTATCAAGCTCTAATTTTTCTTCGTTTGAGGTAAGGTATATTTTCTCTATGCCTTCATAATCATATCCATTAAAATCCAGAAAAATTTCGTACTTCTCCACGTTATGCATACCTATATAAATAGAAGTGTAAATAAAAAATTAGTGATGAAGATAGAGAAGTATTTTGGTGTACCTTTAGGTGGAATAGGGACAGGGAAGATAAACTTCTACCCAGATCTTACGATTGATGATATAACTATTCTAAACAACTGGTCAAATCCACTTAGAAGAATAAGGGGTTTTCACATATTAACATTTCTAGATGGGGAACCTATTTTTCTTCAAACTAATCCTGGAAAAAACGTGGAAACACCCCCTCGATATACTTACATTAAGGATATGGAGATGTCGGTAGAGTTCCCAGTTATTAAGTATTCAACGCCTTTTGCTGAAATAGAAGTATATTCAATTTTAAGGAAAAATGATATTAAGAATTCTTCTCTCCCAGCATTAAAGTTTAAAATAAAAGGAAAAGGAAGATTTGCAATTTCTTATCCAAATATAGTTGGTAGTAAGAGAGCTGGAAGAACAAATGAGGGCTATAAGGGAAAGTTAAATGGTGTTATAATGAGAAATGAAAAAGCCTTAAACTCCGATCCTGCTTATGGAGAAATTTTCTTGGGATGTGTTGGCTGTAAGGTTATAACAAATTTCGCCTACTATAAGCCAGCTAAGGTTGGAATGACTGAAGATATCACCTATTTTTATAATTTGGAAGAATATGATGAAAAATATATAATAAGACCTTATGCTAGAGAGGAAATAGGGGGTATCATATATAAAGATGTGAATGAAGAAGAAACGTTTATCCTTTCATGGTTTTTCAACGGAAGACCTCATCATTATCCATATGGGCATTACTACGAGAACTTCTTTAAAGATTCGATAGATGTTGCAGAATACACTCTTAAGTTAGGACCAGATTTAGGTATAGAGGAAAAAGTAGAGTGGCTAAAGGAAGCTTTGGTAAATAGTTTGTACATCCTAACCTCAAATACTTGGTTAACTAAAGATGGCAGATTTGCCGTATATGAAGATCCTTACATTAGTAAATTAATGAACACCATTGGTTCTATGACCTTTGACGGCCTCGGATTTACCCTTTTAGAGCTTTATAGAGATTTAGTGATATCAGCCGACAATCATTTAGTGAACTATATAAATAATGGGGAAGCACCCCATGATATCGGAGAGGAAAGTATTGAAGATCCAATTTACGGTGCGTCATATCCATATTGGTGGACTGACTTGGGACCAACCTTAGTCTTAATGCTATACAGAGACTATATATTTACTTCTGATAGGGGAATTTTAGAGAAAAATTATAATAAAATAAAGGAGATAATTGATTGGCTCATAAGAAAGGATATGGATAACGATTGTATACCTGACTCAAAGGGTGGTTACGACAATTCTTATGATGGAACTCATATGTATGGAGCCTCATCCTATGTTGCATCAATGTTCCTTTCAGCACTAGCTGCATTTATTAAAATATCTGAAATACTAGACATTAAGATTGACACTAAATATTATAGATTTTTAGAGTGTGGCAAGAAGACATTTAACTCATTATGGAATGGAAAATATTTCGTTTTGTGGAAGAAGAACGATGAGGAAAACAGATCGTGCCTAAACTCACAATTACTAGGTCAATTCTGGTGTGATATTTTGGGATTACCGCCTATTACTGATAATGATAAGATAAACACAGCTTTGAGAAGTATTTATGAGCTGAACTTTAGAGCTTCTAAATACTGTTTAACCAATGCAGTGAAGGAAGATAGAGACATAGATACTTCAACAGGTCAACTTAGATCATGTTGGCCTAGAGTTTCCTTTGCAGTAGCGGCACATATGATATTAAGGGGTATGGTTAAGGAGGGAATGGAAGTAGCGAAAAGGGAATGGGAAACGATTAAGGAGCTCAACCCTTTTGATCAATCTTCTAGAATAGACGCAATAGAAGGAAAGTATGTAGGGTTAATGTCATATATAGGAAGTACTTCGGTTTGGCTAGTGAAATTAGCTTTGGATAAGCTACGTTAAAAAATATTCAATAATAATGTATGAATATTATGATGGATTTGTACAATATCAGTGAATAATCCTTAGTTTTTATAATTATTTTTTAAAAATTGAGAAGACTACACTGCCACTTTTTAACGTCATCAACACGTTAAGGTTTTCGTCCAATATAACTAAATCTGCAACATAGCCCCTAGATATCTGTCCTATATCATCTATGTTAAGTAAGGATGCTGGAGAATACGTTGCATATTTAATTGCCTCTTTCAATCCAACAACTTTACTAACCCTTCTTACACCTTCATCTAAAGTTATGTTACTACCTACAAGCTTGTTATTACCTTCAAAACAAGCCTTATTACAGATAATTTTTTCGCCATAAAGTAAAAATTCACCTTCGCCTAACCCTGCAGCTTGTAAGGAATCTGATACTAATATTGTATTATTTCCTTTTAACTTACTTATAATATTTATTGTAATTTCATTAACATGCACTAAATCTGGTATTACTTCAGTGTATATTGGAGAAGTCAACGATACACCAATTATTCCAGGGTCTCTATGATGAAATGGCCTCATCGCATTAAACAAATGCGTAACTGATGATGCACCAAAGCCTATAGCTCTTCTGGTATCATCTGAGTTAGCATCTGTATGACCTAAAGAAACCTGAAAGTTGTCTACGAGGGTCTCCAATTCTCTATCACTCAGAATCTCGGGTGCTACAGTAATCCTCTTAATTTTAAATAGTTTCGAAATTTCTAAAATTCTTTCATTGAATCTAGTGAAGAATTTATGTGCCCCAGCTCTATTCGGATTCATTATAGGTCCTTCAAGGTGTATTCCAATACTTTTAGCTTCATTCAGAATTCCCGCTATGCTAATCAATTTTTCAACATTCTCAGAAATTGTAGATGGAATGAAAGTCGTTACGCCATGTGAATAGTAGTATTTTGTCAATTTTTCATAACTTTCAACACTCTTAACGTCATTCACTAGAATTCCTCCTATACCATGGGTGTGAATGTCAATTAACCCAGGTACTACATACTTGCCTTTCTCTATCTTTATTTCCTCATTACATACTTCACTTCCAATTTTTCTTATTTTTCCACCGGATATTATTATATCATCTCTAAAACTTTCTAATGGTGTTATTATCTCTAACCCTCTAATGCACTTGTTCACTTTCCTTCACCTTGCCATATAGGAAACAAGCAACGTCATGGGAGTATCTAAATAATCCAGGCTCTTCATTATTACATATATCCATTGCAAATGGACATCTTAACTTATACGGACATCCTTTTTCTACCCTTTCGTAATTTATCTTAACGTCCACTTCCCTATATAGGTTATCGATAGATGGTGTAAGTTTTATCAAGTCCATTGTATAAGGATGTAATGAGTCCTTCAGTATTTCCTCCAAATCTCCACTCTCTACAATTCTACCAGCAAACATTACTATTGCATTACCCTTGTTAAATAGATGATAAAAGTATCTGGCTATTGGGATATCATGAGTAATGAACACCATTGTGAGATTGAGTCTATTCTTTATTTCAGCTAGTGTATTTAGTATACCAATCCTCAAAGAAGCGTCAACCATAGTTACGGGTTCATCGGCAACTATTATCTTAGGGTCTACTGAAAGACTTCTAGCTATATTAAGCCTTTGCTTCTGTCCGCCTGAAAGTTGATGGGGATATTTACTCAAAAACTCCCCTGCAGGTGTCAATTTTACTAATTCCAATAAGTTAACTAAACGCTTTCTTAGCTCATCTTTGTTGATCTTTTCCCAACGTAATATGGGAGCTGTTAAGATCTCTTCCACAGTCTTATTAAAGGGAAGTGTTGAGTAGGGGTCTTGAGGAATTAGTTGAACATCCTTTCTATATTTCTTAAATATTTTTCTCTTATTCTTCCAGATGTTATATCCATCATAAATTACTTCACCAGAGGTTGATTTTTGTAAACCGACAATTACTCGTCCTAAAGTAGTTTTACCAGCTCCACTTTCACCTAATACTATAAGTAGATCCCCTTGATTTATGCTCAAAGATATATCCTTTAAAGCATGGAATCGCCGCTTTCTGAACAATCCAACCTTATCTTCAAAAACTACTGAAATTTTCTTAAGCTCCATTAGACCCATATAAGTGACACCTTACCTTTCTATCTCTTACTAAACGAATCTCCGGTAATTCTTCTTTGCATCTTCCGAAAGCTTTGGGACACCTACTTAGAAAAGGACAACCTTTTTCTTTTAACACTAATGATTCCTCTAAGGGAACGTTGATGATCTTCACTTCTCCTTTTAAGGAAGGAATCGAGGACACTAATAATGATGTATATGGGTTTAATGGATTTTTAATGATATCCTCAGTTTTATACTCTTCCATGACATAGCCTTTATACATAACCAACAATCTATTAGCTATTTGAGCTATATTAAGTATATCATGCGTTACATAAATTATTGTAACTCCTAATTCTTGATTTATAGTTTTTATCAACTTTAATAATAATTCTTGATTAAGCATATCTAACGCACTTGCCGGCTCGTCCATTAATATTAACTTAGGATTTAGGAGAAGGCTTAACGCTATCATAACCCTCTGTCTCATACCACCAGATAATTGGAATGGATACATGCTAAGAACACGATTAGGATCTAAACTCACTAATTTCAATAATTCCCTTGCTCTCTCAATTACACTTTTCTTATCTGCTTCTCCGTGACTCATTGCTATATAATAGAAAGTCTCACTAACCGGTAAAACCGGATTTAAGGCATTCTGACTAGCTTGGGGGACATATGAAATTTCTTTCCACAATAATTTTCTAAACTCGTCTATAGGAATAGCAAATAAATCAATACCACTAAAGATTACTTTCCCAGAGACTACTTTACCTGGGGGTCTTATAGCTCTAAGTATAGCGCTAATGAGTGTAGACTTACCAGAGCCACTTTCACCAATAATTCCAAGAACTTCACCCTTTTCAACTCCAAAACTGACATCATTTGCCGCCCTTACAATCCTGTTATTACCCTCATCATAAATCACATTCAGATTATAAACTTCTAATATCATAACATGTATATAGCTTTTGTTACTTATAGATTTTTCTTCTCTAGAAAATAAAAGGGTGTGAAGCAAATTTATATTATGATGCAGAATAAATTATTCGAGTATTTCCAGCTTGTATGGAAGAACAAAAAATCTAGGGCAGGATTTATTATAACTGTATTTTATATTTTAATCGCAGTGTTTGGAGAAATTATATTTCCTAGGACGTACTCTTTACACCCTAGCTCAACTACTATATTCATGCCACCACAATTATCAAACTTTTATCTAATCTTTGGGACTGGTCCATTTGCTGAAAGCATATTAGTGCAAATCGTTCAAGGCGCTAAGTCAGTAATTGAGGTAAGTTTCTTAGCTGGCCTATTCGCTACACTAATAGGGATAGCTGTAGGGATAGTGGCAGGCTATCTAGGTGGAATAATTGATGATATACTCATGGGAATAACTGATATTGTACTAACTTTACCTAGTATAATATTATTAATTGTAGTAGTAAGCGCTTTCAAGACTAGTAATCTAATTATCCTTTCTCTGATATTGAGTATAACTAGTTGGGCTGGATTAGCTAGAGCTGTAAGATCTCAAGTTCTAGTAATTAGAAATTCCCCGACAATAGAAGTATTAAGAGTATTGGGATTGTCTAAGGGGTATATCATATTTAGGGAAGTAGTTCCAACCTTGGGTTCATATATTATAATACACTATATATTTAACGTAGAAGCCGCGGTTTACGCGGAAGTAGGATTATACTACTTGGGAGTATTACCCTATAACCCAAATAATTGGGGAGCAATGATACAACAAGCACTTTCCTATGGAGCAGCTCTAGGTGGGAAGGCAATATATTATCTAGCCTTTCCCACACTTGCAATTGTAGGCTTTATGAGTGGTCTAATATTGCTAAGTTACGGAATTGATGAAATATCTAATCCTAGGATAAGAAGATCATAATAAATGAAAAGTGTTAAAAAATCAAATAACTTTTTTATATTATAACCCTCTCTATCTCCTTCTCATCAAGAATACCACAATTGCAATAATAACGATAATGATAATAATTACAGCAGCAACAATTGGAATAATTGAAGATGATGTCGTTGTAACTGTAGTTGTAGTCACAGAAGTAGTGACCACAGAAGTGGTTGTCGTAGCTACAGACGTGGTTGTCGTAGTTAAAGTAGTAGGAACAGTAGTTGTAGTCACAGAGGTCGTAGTTGCAGTAACTATGGTACTCTTGTATAATGGAACATACCAATAATCTATTAGAGCTTGCATCATTGCAGTACCACCTATACCGTATTGTGCCTCCGACCATATCCATGAATTGGCAGGTGGAGCTGCAATAAGAAGTGAAGGATTGACGATGACGTAATTCTCAATCTCAACTAGAGGTAAAATTGGAAGTAAATATTGGTTCATATAGTATGATAACTGCTGATTAGATTGTATTAGCTGTTGTGTACTATTAGGAGACTCAGTTTCCTCGAGTAATTTATGGAAGTCAATTACAGTACCATTAGGAAGTGTAAGATTTTCATTCCATTGGGTAACATTCCATGGGTATCCTCCAAAATATGAAAGCACTAAACTCCATGGTGCAGTGCCCGGAGAATATGAACTACCCCAATTCTCAAACCATAAATCGTAGCCAGTACCATTTTGCCATGCTTGATGCCACTGGCTAACTACAGTATATATATGTAATTGTACATTAATTCCAAATTGTTGTAATTCTTTCTGAACCTCCTCCATCATAGATAAGGCTTGTGTTGGTGGCGCACCTGCACCTATAGTTAAAGTAAATGGTGTCCCGTTAGGAGTGTACCACATTCCAGATTTCTGATAGAACCCTACACTTTCAAGTAGTTGCGCAGCCTTCGTTAAATTTATATTATATGGATTTAACGATGAATAGTATTGCGGAGATGCCATGAATGAATAGTATGACACGTTGGGAATTGCATTAGGGATGGTAACTGGTGCTGTTAAAGGACCACCCACTGCTGCTATTGCAGTCCTATTTAGAATATATGCAATTGCAGCCCTAACTTGATAGTCTCTTAGCCAAGGATTCTTCAAATTGAATGCCAAACCCCAACCGAAGGGTTGAGGTATTTTGATAACCTCAAGCGTAGTTGGCAAACTCTCTAGTTGGGTTGGTGATAATCCAGTCAAACCCGACCAGTCCAGAGAAACTTGGCCCCCAGTTATTGCAGCTGCTGCTAAATCTGCTTGTCCATATTGATACACTACTATTTGGTTAAATGGTATATATTTGGCGTTATAGTAATAGGGATTCTTATTCAGTACTATTTCATTAGATGACAGTTGTGATAGGTAGAATGGACCACTATACGGATATGTTGTAGGATTGGGTCTAAAATGAGTAATTTCTGATCGAATATTCTTAATTATCTGTCGCGCAAGGTTCATATTGCTAGTGTTTTGTATTTTCGTCCAATTACCTAGTATTTGAGCAATTATAGGTTTCCAAACCTGATAGGGTATTATAATAGCAACTTCCCCTAAGCCTACCGTATTAATTAGTGTATTAGTAAATAATATTGGTGATAAGGTATCATTGGGCCAAGTTTCTATCAGCGTATAATTATTAACTACAGTGTAATTTGGGAATGGAGGCGCACCAAACATATCTAGTATTAAACACGTTGCCATAAGATCATAAGCTGTTAGGTGTTGCCCATTACTCCATCCAGTATCATTTCTAATAACTAATGTGACATTTATTGGTTTAGTCTGCCAAATTTGTTGCCAATTTGAGGGGGAGAAGTTCCAAGAAGTTACTATCACTGGAATTGCTTGTCCGTTAGTAACGTTAATTAAAGCAGAATATGCGTACAGTAAACCGTAAAAAGCCCCACCTAATCCTCCCGCGAATATATTAGGGTTATATGTCGCAAATGAGGAAAATGTTCCCACGTTGGAATTATACCATCCTAGGTAAAGTGTTGATGGGAATACAGAAGATGCTGAACTGGCTATCAATATACCACTCATTGAAGAAAGCATTACAAATATTGAGAATATTATCCCTAGTTCTAATACTAATTCCTTTCGCATAGATATTATTTGTATTTTCCCATTTATAAACTTTGCCTAAACCTTAATGGTATAGTTGAGAAACACTTATATCTTATTAAAAGTAATAATAATTTATGAATAATAAATGGCTGATTAGGAGACTGGCATCGGTAATTGTTGCGATATTTGCTACAATAGTCATAAGCTGGGCCTTATTGGAGTTTTCTCCCTACTCTCCCGCAAATTACATCATGCAATTCATAAATCCACAAGAATTTGCTCAAAAACCTGAACTATATAGTTCACTCATAGATTATTTAAACACTCTCAGACCCCATGGGAATCCGTTAATTAGCGCTGCGGATTACATTTGGAATACGTTACATGGAAATTTGGGCTTCTCGATAATAAGCAACGTACCAGTGGCTCAACTGATTGCAGTTGCGTTACCTTGGACCTTATTCATCGTAGTAACATCTCTTCTAATAAGTTTCTTCCTTGGGATAAGAATAGGCCAGAAACTAGGGTATATGAGGGGGACTAAGACCGATTCCATATCTACCGTTTCGCTATCGATCTTAAGATCTGTACCAATTTACATCTATGCCGTATTACTTATTTACATACTTGCGTTCACATACCATATCTTCCCCACGGGGGGTGCTTACAGCGTAAATGTAACTCCAGGATTTAATCTTCCCTTCATAGCTAGCGTGTTGTATCATGCATTTTTACCAATATTCACATTGACCATAGTAAATTTAGTAGGATGGATCTTACAGATGAGGGCAAACACAATATATGTACTTGGCGAAGATTTCGTAAACTTTGCTGAAGTCTCTGGAATTAAGAAGGATATAATAGAAAAGAAGTTTATTGGAAAAAATGCAATACTGCCCCTATACACTAGCTTAGTCATAGCAATAGGATTTTCCTTTAGTGGGTCAGTATTCGTAGAGCAGACATTTTCCTACCCCGGAGTAGGAAACTTACTAATCAACTCCATAACCTCTAATGACTATCCCACTGAAATGGGAGTATTCATCATAATAATTGTAGCAGTAATTGTAGGTAATTTAATCGCAGACTTGACATATTCGTTCTTAGATCCTAGAGCTAAGGTAGGTGAAGAATAATGGAGGCGTATAAAACGCTATTGGCTATAGGTTATACACTGTTGCTACTTGACGTTTTTTCACTGGTAATCTATAGGAGTTCCGCAACATTATTTCCTCAGATAGTTGTATTGATATTATCAACGTTCATGATAGTATATGCGATCATCCAGATAAGGAACTTAAAATAGCTTCCTTAAAATTTGAATCGGATTTAAAAAGAGCAGTATAGATTTTATCTTCTTTACCGTTGATAAGTATTGAATTATTAGATACTGATACTGAAGCAAATTTGAGATTAACATGACCTGAATCACGTAATTTTTTTAACACTTGTTTGTATGCTAAATCGTATATTCTAAGAAGAGAAGATAAGGTAATCTCCGCCTCCCTTTTTCTGAAGTACAATCCGGGATTATATAGGCCTGATAATAAGTAATCTAAAGTATCTAGCCTCTCTTTCTTCTCGTTAAGACTCTTTAGGTCTACATAACCATCTTCTAGTAATTTGACAACTTGATTTAGGGGGATTGGTTCTAATTTTTCCCCGTTCTCTTCAGGTTTAAGATTAGTCCTTACCAATAAAATTCTAGTATGAGGCTTCGATATGTTTTCAAGAAAATACGCGTCTATAAAAATATTATCAGTCATATAGAATGGCAATAATTTCATCCCCTTCGCCTCTCCTTTAATTGAACAGCGTAACCAAGAAGTATAAGACCGATAAATAATATGACTTCAGAAGATAAATAGCCAATTCCGGAGAACCAAGAGTTGAAAACTTTTATGGTAAACGAAATAGTAGTTAAATTAGAATATGGAAGCGATCTAAACTGAATATAAACTGTACCAGAATTCGGAGAAATATATGATATACTAAATGTATTTGCGTTACTTGCAACTTGTTGGGGTACAATCCCTATAATGTAAATGTTAATAGGTTTTGTAGAATTTCCTTCTATTACTATCTTATCATTTTCTTTAATCACAACTGGAAATCCTTGTGCTCCTTCTTCGGCCAAGGAAATGGTATCCTTTAGAGCGTATACTACTAGAGAAGAATAGAGATACGTGAAAATTACATCTATCAGACCTATAGCTAATATTACAATTGAAACTGCTAAAATTGTTCTCCTTCTCATACAATATATACCCTATTTTCTAGCTGATAAAAACTTTATTTTTTCTAAACCTTTACTTACATACATGACAAAGATTTCGGAAATTGAAGCGTATATTTTAGGTAAGGAGATTACGAGCGCCCAATGGGCGTCATTAATGATACTGGTAAAGGTTACAACAAGCGATGGTAGAGTAGGCTGGGGAGAAACTGTAAGCGCGTTGAGAGCCGAAGCTGTGGCAAATTTTGTAAAGAAGATAAATACTGTATTAAAAGGAAGTGACGTATTTAACGTGGAAAAGAACAAGCTAGAATGGTACAAGCATGATTTCAATATGACCATCTCCTTAGAGTCTACAACAGCCTATAGTGCAGTAGATATAGCGTCCTGGGATGTAATTGGAAAAGAATGGGGAGCTCCATTATATAAATTGCTTGGAGGAAAAACGAGAGATAAAATACTTGTCTACGCAAATGGATGGTATCAAAATTGCGTTATGCCAGAGGACTTTGCGGATAAGGCCAAAGAAGTCGTAAAAAAGGGGTACAAGGCTTTGAAATTCGATCCATTTGGCCCATACTTTAACGATATTTCAAAGAGAGGTCTAGATATGGCTGAGGAGAGGGTAAAGGCTGTTAGGGAGGCTGTAGGTGATAATGTGGATATTTTAATAGAGCATCACGGTAGGTTTAATGCAAATTCAGCAATAATGATAGCGAAAAAGTTAGAGAAGTATAATCCATTGTTTATGGAGGAACCAGTTCACCCTGAGGATATGGAAGGGCTTAAAAAATATAGGGCTAATACGAGCTTAAGGATTGCATTAGGTGAGAGGATAATCAATAAACATCAAGCTTTGCACTTTATGAAAGAGGGATTGGTTGACTTCTTACAAGCTGATCTATACAGAATTGGTGGAGTTACCGAGACTAAGAAAGTAGTGGGAATTGCTGAAGTCTTTGACGTACTGATGGCTTTCCACAATGCTCAAGGTCCGATATTAAATGCTGCAACACTACAATTTGATGCATTTATTCCCAACTTCTTAATACAAGAGTCCTTCTATGATTGGTTCCCAAGTTGGAAGAGGGAGCTAATATATGATGGTACCCCAGTTGATAATGGATATGCAATAATACCGGAAAGACCAGGTTTGGGAGTTGAGGTAAACGAGAAAGTGTTAGAGAGTTTAAAGGTTAAGGGTGAGGAATACTTTAATCCAGAGGAACCGGTGTGGGTAGTTAAAGGAACGTGGAAGAATTACTAGTTAGACCTCACCTTTAGAAATTTCCTCTGGATCTGGTTTTCTACTTATTAGCCTGCCTCCATCTATTACAATCTCAGTTCCAGTAATAAAGGTGTTTAAGTCTGATGCTAGAAAGGCCAATAGGTAAGAGGCCTCTATTGTCCTTCCCATTCTTCCTAATAGAGTTGCCGCTCTTTCATCTAAACCTGCTGGAGGTTCATTATCTTTGGAGTAAATTGGACCTGGTAACACGGTAATAACTTGTATTCCGTATTTTCCCAAATCCACAGCCATACTTCTAGTCATAGATATCAAACCACCTTTAGTAGTGACATAGGCGAAGGATCTCTGTAATGGAAACTTAGATTGAATTGCAGAGATATTAATTATTTTTCCCTTAATGCAGTTTTTAATCATAAGCCTTGCAGCCATTCTTGATAAGAGAAAAGGCGCAGTCAAGTTTAAGCTAATCATTTCATCCCACTCTTCCATTGGAATATCAAGCACTGAATATCGTGAATTTCGTGACGCATTATTTATCAAAACGTGAATTATTCCCACGTTTTTCTCATACCATTCAATAAATGAAATAACTTCTTCTCTCCTTGTTAAATCGACCTTTTTGAAATGTACACCTTTAGGTAGAGAACCAACTTCTCTCCTTCCTATAACGTAAACATTTGCACCTAATTTACTGAAGAGCTCAGCAGTCTTTAGACCTATACCGGAAGTTCCACCAGTTATAAGAGAAACTTTTCCGCTTAAATCCAACTTAATCATATAGAATAATCTTAAACTTGAATAAATAAACTTTGAAGATGTGTAGACTACATTATATACTTTCCAATTATTACGGCTTGTAATATATAAGTATATAAATAGTATACTCCATAATTATCTAAGACGTAGAAACCAGCCTCTTATATGTATATAAAGATCGTATTGTACTCTGATGCTTTAAAACGATTAATCATTTACGCTATACTTTAAAAAGTTAATAATGGTAGTTCTCAGACAAAGTAGAAAATTACTCATTACTATAAAAGTTCTTAAACCGATTACGTTACTTTATAATATGATCTTAAGTTTAATCAAGAATGAGAATACCACATTTAAACCACTAATCCTTCCTATAGTTCTTCTTGCAATTTCTGTTAACCCATACACAGAAAGTCTAGAATTTCACTATCCTGCAATTTATATGATTTCTCACTATCTAGTTTACTTCTCTGGAATATTTGTCGGTTATAAGTACTTTAAGGGCGACGAAATTTCATTAGCACTTGGGTTGATACCACCTATCTTGTGGCACTTACCATATTTTTTCGCATTAGGTGCAGCTTTCGCAACGTATAGGGTAATTCTCGAAATAACACTTCTTGTCGGTGGAATTCTTGCGGGTTCCTCAATTAAATACGTAAAGTTTTACCTAAAAGTTACATTATTCGCACTCTGGATGTTGGGAGACAGTGCACTAGCAATAATATTCATCGTATCGAGTCCGATATATTCAAATGTTGCTTACAATTTCTCTCCATATTCTCCATCATCCCTTCCAATCGCTGGTGTAGCGATGTTCATTGCAATGAATGTGTTCCTAGGGTACGTTATAGCTAAATACATAAAAGGAATAGTAGGGTGAGCCGAAAGGTCTTTCACTAAAAAGGGGGTTCTTTAAAAAATTAAATTGCGTAAAATAGAACAGACGATGTACAAAATAGCGATCCGAAGAATCCTAGTGCCATTAAATAGGCATAGTCTGGAATTAATAAGCCATAAAAAGCTAGACCACCAGCTGCTGCTATTCCTATAAACAATAAATTCAAGAGGGAAAATAGGTATACTGATCTTATACCTTCTCTAACAGATTGAGCAAGCATTGCAGCACCGAAAAACCCCACAAGCATGGCAAGGGTTATATGACTTGACAATGTCAACGCCTCTGAATAGGCATTTAGTGGGAATTTATCATAAAATAATGTAGCTATCCCCGCGTAGAATAATCCAGCTAACAGTATAGTCTCAGTTAAGGAGATATATAACATCAGCCTACTTGGCCTTATTCTAGACTGTGAAACTACCAATTTACTCACCCCTTACTTATACTATATATTAAACAACCGGAGGCAGTTATAAGTGCAAATACAAAACTCATTCCCATTTGAAGCAAGTAATTCACATCTATCACACCTCCAAAATAAAATGATCCAGCAAACGCTGCAAAAAGGACTGAAAGAACGTTTAGAATAGAGATTATAATTGCACCCTTATCCTTATAACTAACTGCGGATGCGAGCAAACCTATGCTTAATATAGCAACTAGAATCGCACCATATAAATGTATTATTAAGGGTACCCCTTGAAGAGGAAGGTTGTATACAGCTAATAACATGCCTCCAGCGTAGAGAGCCAATAATATTGCCACCTCACCAGAAGCTATTGCTGGCATATAATTCATTCTGGACATCATCTTACTTATTTGGATATACTTCTCATATATTAATTCAATAGTTCCCAACACAATCACCCTACTGATAGGTGTTTCCAGCATTCTGAAGCTCTGTATAGCAATTACTCGGAGTTTGACCAGATTGTAATAGCATTTTTTGACATCCAGTTGCTTGGTCATATGAAGATAGATATGCATATCCAGAAAGATCATTAGTGCGTCCTAATATTGTAGGAGCATTTAAGTTCATGCCAATTGCGTAAAGGTAATCAGTATTAGAATCCCAATATAATTGCACGTAAGGTAATGGTCTAACTGTGGGACCAGTCAGTACAGAAGCTCCGTGGTAAGGATCATAAGTAGAACCGTGGCAATCACAATGTATAACTCCGGGTGCATTTGCTTGTTGAGCCGCTTGAAGTGCCACTTCGGGCAAGAAGTTAGGAGTAGGTAAACCAACTTTCATGTATTTTGGCGGAAAGAAGTGAATCTCAGGTGGCGTACATCCCAAATGTTGGCATATGGCTGAAAAAGCTACTATTGAATTATTGGGTCCAACTCCGCCAGGAAAAGTATAAGTCTTACCGTTTTCCGGAATTACAACCGTAGTTGGAGGGATTTTTATAGGATTATCGTTGTCATCGCCTAAATTCAAGAGGAAAGTTATATCACCTTGCATTGGATATTCAAATAATAAGATCTCCGGATTATTTACTGGAATTTGAGACGTCTTAATTGGATTACCGCTGGAGTCGACTATTATTACCCAAGGAAATTGTTTCAAACTTATTTCAGGTTGATTTAGATACGAAATGACCGGAATTGCACTTAATACTGCAGCTGCACCTATACCTATGAGAACGCCCTTTAGGAAAGCTCTCTTGCTGGGATCAAGAGGACCTACATTTTTCTCAGCGTAATTGTACAAATAATCTCTTCCACTTTTCATAAACTCCTTCTCATCAAACCTAGTTTTTGGATCTCTCATTTTTCTCAGAAGTTTAATGACAAATATAAGATCATCACGCTTAATGATAGGTATTCCCTTAGCCATATTACTTACCAATTTTAGAATGCGAGCTATGCCTTAAAAAATTTTATTTTAAAATTTTCCATTGCAAATGTTAGCTTTATTTATTGCACAAAGTTTTTAGTAATTTTATAGTAACATACCTTTTACGAGGGAGTTTATTATGCAATGAAATTAACTAAATAAATAAGTAAAAATAAGCACAAACCTTTACGTGTTAGAAATTATATGATAAAGTGAATAACATATTTATATTTATTTGGGTAAAACTATTATGTTAGTAAATTAAGATTTGACATAATAGTAAATGCCAGTACCTACAATTTTTCTTATAGTAAACTAGATTATGTAATTCTAATTTTAATTAACTTAACTTTAACGGAGTTTAAGTTATTAAATCTTCGAAAAATTTCAAATAAAGATTTATAAGCCTCGGTACTGTAAAAAAGAATTAGGTGTAAATTATGGATATTAAGGAACACGCCGAGGAAGTGTGGTTTATAATTATGTTGATCTTGGTTGCAACATTCTTCAGTTGGAACGTTTACTATATTCTAACTGGAAAGAGCTTCAGTTTAAGATATGGTTTACCAGAATTCTCTGGCTTACCTCCACAAGGACAAGAGGCAGTAAAGTATTTTGAAACTCACCCTCCACCTCCCGGGGAGTATTCTGAGGTCATAAATGGTACACTAGTAGTTAATATTACTGCAGTACAATACAAGTGGATTCCAAACGTTATAGTAGCTAACGTGAGTGAACCAGTAGTACTGATAGTAAACTCTCCACAAGCGGATACTGGATTCTACTTAAGGCTCCCAAATGGGCTAATTAATATAAATGATGTTCCAGGGATTACAAGCTATGTTTATTTTATAACTCCTAATCAGCCGGGAAATTACACGTGGTATAATGCAGAATATGATGGTTATGCTTCTTCATATATGACTGGAACTCTGGAGGTGATATAATGAGTATTATAAAACAAATAAAAAATACTATAATGCCTAAAAACACGTTAAACGTAGTTTGGCTTTACACAATAGGTTCCATATTCTGGCTAGGAGTTTTAGGAATTGCAGCCATGAATCTAAGGACTTATTTAACGTTTAATAGTAATTCCCCCAACGTGGGAGAACTATACTATAGTGCATTAACTATTCACGGCTGGGCCGGTATGTTTGGATTTGTACCTTTAGCTGCGGTAGCTGTAATCGCGTTTGCAATGTATAAGAGTAACTTATCAATTGTACACACTAAGTTAATGTCTATTTTCTTCTGGTTGTCTAACATATTCTTAGCAATTGGGTTTGCTGGATCTCCTGATATGGGTTGGTACATGTACCCTCCACTAGCAATAGAATCGGATAGTAACTTCCACGCCTTTCTGTTTTATACTTCGCCAGCCTTGATGGGTATGGCTTACTTATCCCTAACTTTAGCCTTCATATTACAGATAGCGATGTTCATAACACTGATTGCAGATGCATACGCTACAAAACCAAGAAATGAAAGACTGAACATATTTGGAGCTTATGGAGTAGCTTTTGCAATAGTTATTGCAATAACTCTTCCCGCATTAGCAGCATCTACATTATGGTATACGTTATATTTCTTTGCAGGAGTTCCAGTTAACCCATTGTTATGGGCATTGCTATTTTGGTTCTATGGACATCCCGTAGTATATTACCTTCCATTCCCGTTGTTTGGCGCTTTGTACTACTATGTACCAAAATACGCTGGAAGGGCACTCTTCAGTGAGAAGTGGGCTAGATGGAATATATACTTACTATCAATAGGCTCAATGCTTATATGGGTTCACCATCTGCAAACTTGGCCATTACCTATAGATCTGAGAATATGGGTAAACTTATCCACACTGATTTTAGCCTCAGGGTCTGGTCTTACCGTGCTGAACTTAGGGTTAACAATACTTCTTTCTCAAAAATATAACTGGAAAGACCCAGTGGGAATGGGAGCACTGATTGCATTAGTAGGATTCATATTAGCTGGTGTTCAAGCATTAGTTTTACCAGAGAATTCGATAAATCCACTATTCCACAATACCTATTACATAGTAGGGCATTTCCACCTAATGATATGGACATTAATAGTAATGGGCTTCACTACAGCATTTTTAGATATGTTAAGAAGCACATTTGGTGGATTCAACTTCAGCGAACAAGCTTCTAAGTGGATGAGAATTGGAATGATATGGTGGACTGCGCCATTTTTGGGTGTAGGTTATACCATGTCAGTTATTGGCTATCTAGGAATGTTAAGGAGAATGATAGCTTATCCAGCAATGTTCCAACCATATAACTTGCTAGAGTCGTTCCTAGCTGAAATAGGAATTCCAGGGTTATTAGTAACGATATTTGTAGGTATTTTCGATGCGTTAGCTTATGCCTCTAAGCAAAATGTTTTTTCCACTTCTACCCCCTCAACTCCCTCTAATTTACCCGTAATGGCGGAAGATGGGGTGAGTAAAAATGGGTGAGGAAAAGAAGGGAATTATAGATACTATAATTGATAGAGTAGGTGTAACTGAAGCACCACTGTTTAAGACACCAGATTACATGTATAATCTATCCTATTGGCTAGGTGCAATGGTATCTGCTGCTTTCATTTATACCGTTATTACTGGACTATTCCTCTTAATGTATTACCAACCGGCCTTTGCATATCAATCTACACAAAGTATCATATCTAGCGTACCCTATGGCCCAGTATTATTATTTAGCCATTTATATGGCTCATACATAATGATAATATTAGCATATATACACATGTTTAGAAACTTCTACAAGGGGGCATACAAAAAGCCGAGAGAATTGCAGTGGATAACCGGAGTGATTCTCCTTTTACTAACATTAGGGGCATCGTTCTTTGGATACAGCTTAGTAAGTGATGTCCTTGGAGTAAACGCGATAGATATTGGAGATCAATTATTGGTTGGTACTGGTATTCCAGGTGCAACAACTATAGTAGGCTGGCTGTTTGGTCCAGGAGGAAGTGCAGCATTATCTTCAGATCCCTTAGTGAGATCAGAATTGTTTGATAGATTATTAGGGTGGCATATATTGCTAGTATTTCTGCTGGGAGCTCTATTCCTATTCCACTTCATGCTGGCAGAGAGGTATGGAATGACACCTTCAGCTAAGGATAAACCTAAAGTACCAGCATATTACACTAAGGAAGAACAGCAAAGATTTAATGAGTGGTGGCCTAGGAACTTTGTTTATATGCTATCAGTTGTATTACTAACATGGGGAATAATATTATTTGTTCCCAACTTATTAGCAAATATAAATGGATTACCAATAGTGATTAATCCCTATCCAGCCCCGCAAGCAGGTTCGCCAGAGTCTACGAGTGTGCAACCCTATCCACCATGGTTCTTCTTATTCCTATACAAATTTGTTGATTTCCTATTACCTAACGGAATGCCAATCACTCCAATATTAGTTTTGGCGGTGCTCATTATAGGTCTTTTAGTACTAATCTTCCTTCCATTCTTAGATCCCAGTGACGACTTACGTGTTACTAGGAGAAAGTTCTGGACATGGATAGTTAGTACTTTAGCTGTATATCTGATAGAGCTATCTGTTTGGGGATACTTGGAACCAGGTGTGCCAGTTCCGTTCTCACAAGAGATAGAATACTTAGGGTTACCGTTAATTGTTATAGGAATACTTGTCTACTTATGGCCAGTAAAGCAAAATAATACTCCAATTACAAGGACTGAAACAAAGGTAATTAAAATGAACATAACTCCAATGGAAATACTCTTAGCTTCTGTATCCGCATTATCCTTGGCAGGGACATTTGTAAACTTCCTAGAATTCCCTACAATTATAAACGGAATTATTTTAATACCAGTGGGATTATTTACATTGTATATGCTAAGAAGAGTTGCCGCATTTATAGTCGGAAAAAAACCAGTAGCAGCTGTAGGAAGCAGTGTAGCAGCCAGTTGGAACAAGAAAGCTGCGTTTTATGGAATAGTAATAATTTTTATCGTCTCCTTATTCCTATTAGGTCTAATGTGGACATTACCAAGTATAGGGCCACAATCAACTTATGCTGGAATGGATTTAGGCGTAATTCTAATGCTGTGGGGAATAGCAGTGCAACTTTATCATTATGAAATCTATGTAAAATAGGGGTGAGTGAGAATGAACAAGCTAGGTATAGCAATTTTGGCTCTAATATTTGGAGCCACCGCATTCATGGCTGGATTTATGGCGTATAACTTGTTATGGGACTCTGTTAAAATTATAGCGATAATGGTGGGATAAAATGAAAAACTATACCATAGCTGGAATTATATCGGGAATAATGACTATATTTTTTATAATACTCTCCTTACCTCTTAACTTCATTTCGGCACGTAGTATAGGAGTTGATCCAACAAGTATAATAATGGCAACAGTATACATGCTCTTAGCGAGCATAATATTCATAATACTCTTTAAGGGAATAAACAAGCTATGAAGGTCTATAAGCTTTTTTAAATTATTTTTTATTTATAACTCAAGTTTAACTAACATATATTAATTACAATCACCGTAAACTAGTAGTTAGTTTTAAATATCTTATGCGTCTATATAAAACATTTTTCATAGAAAGATATAAAAAGAAATAGCGTCATGAACTCAGATTTGGATTAACTATATATACTAAATAGTTCTATGATAGTCTATTAGACATGAAGTGGAAATACATTGCATCAATTTATGCAATATACATAATTATATCTGTAATGGTTAAAATTGTAGGAGAAGCTAATTTTCCAGGGAATATGTATTTCCTTTATTTGATCAACCATTCCCAACTTCCAGCATTTAACCCTGTAATGTTATTCTTCAGTAAATACGGCAGGGAGTATATTTGGATACCAGTAACTGCGATCTTGTTCATTATGGGTGGGAAGTTTAGGCGAAGTTCACTCTTATTAATTGGAGGATTTATAATAGCTATAATTTTGGGAGAGGTTTCAAAATATGTAATGGCTCAGCCAAGACCATTTCTAATTCTACATAACGTAAATTTACTAGTTCCAGAATCCACTGATTATTCTTATCCTTCCGGACACGCATTGATAGTGTCTGTAGGTGCAATGATAGTTCTCTTAACTTTACCATATTACATCTCAATACCGTTACTTATAGAAGCACTGCTCACAAGCTATTCTAGAGTTTATATAGGAGTTCATTGGCCTTTAGATGTATTAACTGGGTGGATATTAGGAATAGCAGTAACTTTAACTGCAATGAATCTTGAAAAGTTTATTTCAACAATTTATAATAGACTAGTTAACTCCATTGTTGGTAATAGAAGAAAAACAAATTTAAAACGGCAAAAGTAAAGGAAAAATCTTGTGGAAAAGCTAACAGATTTAGAATTTAGAGCATTGGAAATTTTAAGAGAAGACTCTAGGATAAGTGTTACGGAACTGGCAAAAAGGCTTAATATTAGTAGGAGTACTGCCACAAGGCTTTTAAGAAATCTTAGCAGAAAGGGTGTAAAATTTACTATTAAATTTCAGAATGAACCCCTTATCGCTTTTACAATTTCAGAGTCTTGTCAAAGTGACGAGTGTTATAAACTGTTGGATGGTAGATTTATCAACATAATAAGAGCTAATACATTAGAAGATTTAGAAAATAAACTAAAAAATGTGAAGGGAAAAGATCTAGTATTCATAGGCAAGAGTAGCTTTGTAGTTAAATGTGATTACTGCGGTAAGGAAATATACGATAATCCCTTAACATATAAAATTGGAAGAAGAACGTATTACGCTTGTTGTAACTCTTGTTTGACTGGGTTAAAGGAAAAGTTTGCACGTAATAATGATTTGAATTTACATTAGTTTTAGATTCACTTTGACTCTTCTGAATTTCGAGTAGATACGAATTGACAGAAGAAAAAGTTCTTTATAATAAAACCAATAATTAATATTATGATAATCGATCTTGTTTGTGGAATGGAAGTAGATGAAAAAAGCCAATATAAGACAATGTATAAAGGAAAAGTCTACTATTTTTGCTCATCACATTGCCTTAAGGAGTTTCAGAAGAACCCAGAAGAATATCTAAGGGGTGGACCTAAGGGGATGCCTCATGGTCACTGAGAAGAAAGAGGAGTTGAGAATTACAGATAAGGAGGAACAGCTAAAGATAATTGGAATGCATTGCGCCACATGCGTAATGAGTGTATCTAAGTCTTTGAAGTCAGTTAGTGGTGTTAAAGATGCGGAAGTAAATCTAGCAACTGGTAGTGCAAAAGTAATCCTAAGTGGTAACGTTAGATTAAAGGAATTAGTAAAAGCTGTGAGAAAGGCTGGTTATGATGTTGCCACAGAAAAGTTCACTATAAAATTGAATGTCAACCCAGAGGAAATGCCTAAAATAAAGAGGAAGTTCGAAAACGTTAAGGGGGTAGTCGATGTAAAATCCAATCTTGGTCTAGGAATAGTAAGTGTGGAGTATAATCCTGAATCCACTACTCCGGGGGAAATATTGAAGGAAGCTGGAGTAAAGTGGGAAATAATAAATGAACAACGTAGTGAAAGAAGTATACTCTATAAAGACTTCTATGACTTATTAAAGAGATTGGTAATAGGCATAACATTTACACCTTTAACGTATCTATTTCCATTCTTTTTAGGTATCTTACTATCGATACCGATACAATTTTACTCAGGATTGAGATTTCATAAAGGTGCTTATAGAGCCTTAAAGAATAGAACTACTAACATGGATGTGCTTGTCTCCTTAGCGTCAAACATATTGTGGTTCTCTGGTATTTTCCTTCATAGCACATTTTACGCTGATGCTTCATTATTGATAACCTTCATACTCGTTGGTAAAACGTTAGAAGCTTATATTAAAGCAAAGATGAGTTCCGAAATACGTATAGAGCCTTACAAGGCTACTCTGAAAGACGGAAGAGTAGTTAACTCCAATGAACTAAAGGTAGGTGATATAGTAATTGTTAGGACAGGAGAGAGAATACCAGCTGATGGAATTATTGAGAGTGGGAAGGGAGAAGTAAACGAGGCAATAATTACTGGGGAACAGAAACCAGTATTAAAGAGAAAAGGAGATAACGTCTTAGCTGGTGGTATCTTAGTAAATGGATACCTAGAAATATACGTAACTAGAAACTGGGATAGGAGCTATATTATACAAGTGATAGAGAGTGTAAGAGGAGCCTATAATGCCAGAGTTTCTATCCAAAATCTGGTGGACAAAGTTTCCTCCGTATTCGTACCCATAGTTATTACTCTTTCAGCACTTACGTTTCTTGTTTGGAAATTTGTACTGGGCTATAACTTGTATTCCTCTCTATTTTTCAGTGTAGCTGTATTAGCTGCAGCGTGCCCTTGCGCATTAGGCTTAGCGTCACCTATGGCGATGTTAGTTAGTGTTCGTAGAGCATTAAAAAGAGGTATTATAATTAGGGATGGTAGTATTTTAGAGGAAATAAGGAATGTTAACGTTGCGGTCTTAGACAAAACTGGTACTGTAACTGAAGGTGAGTATGTGATTGTTAGTAAGAAGGAGTTCATTAACGGAGCGTTAGATTTAGCCGCAATTGCAGAAAGTAGAAGTATACATCCTATTGCTAAAGCTTTTCATAAAATGAATATGAAAGATGGTAAGGTTGAACAGTTTGAGGAATTCCCGGGAAGAGGAATATATGCTAGAATAAATGGAAATGATGTAATTGTAGGAAGTAAGGATTTCGTGAAAAGCAATTGTGATTGGAATGTTGAAGACGAAGGAGATATTTTAGTTTGTATTAATGGGAGAGCTGGAGGGATAGTTAACATAAGGGACAAGCTTAGGGATGATGCTAAAAGAGTGATAAATTATATGAAAGAAAGGGGAATTATGGTGATAATAGCCACTGGAGATAGTAGTAATTATGCCGATGAAATAGGGAAGGAGTTAGGTATTGAAGTTCGTAAGGGATTAACTCCAGATAACAAAGCGGAGTTAGTGAAGGAATTGAGGGAAAATGGTAATAAAGTCATATTTATAGGTGATGGGATAAATGATGCAATTGCTATGAGAGAGGCTGACGTAGGTATAGCTATCTCTAGTGGTACTGATTTGGCTAAGAGTGCTGGTAAAGTCGTGATTAACTCATTAGGTGACGTAATAGGATTATTTGAACAAGCAAAATTGGGAGTTAGGAAAATTAAGGAGAATTTGGCGTGGGCATTTGGCTATAATACAGTAATAATACCTATTGCGGCAGGATTATTTTACCCAACCATATATTTACCGCCAGAATACGCAGCTCTCGCAATGGGATTCAGTAGTGTGATAGTGAGTTTATGGTCTCTAGTACCAATTTAACATAGAGGGAAAAAGAAGTAAAAAGTATATCTTAAAAATTAGAACATAAAATTTTTGTATATACAAAAATACTATCTTTTATTAGGCGTTAACGACAACTTCTTTCTTATTAGCCTCTTCTTGTTTCTTCTTTCCTTCAACCTTAGACATAATGTAATTTATCGCTCTTTGTAACTCTGCCTTATGCTTAGTCGTAATGTGTTTTTCTAATTTCCCTTCGTCAAGTTTTTCATTGCAGAGAAGGCATGTGTACATTCCATCTGTTTTATATACAATAGGACTCACTTTGGCATTTGATTGCTTTATCAACGCTATTAGTTTTTTAGCCTTCCCTTCTCCACTAGCTTTCTCCACGAATCTCATTATGTTTCCTCTGATTGTGTGCTTTGTTATTCCATATTTGTATGCCAGTACACTTGGTCTTTCTCCCTCTACTAGATAGCTATATATAGCATCAACTACATATGCTTTATCAGCTAGCATCTTTATGGCTATATATTTTATACTCTCATTAGTCATACATGATATATTCTCCTAGTAGTTTTTAAACCTTTCTATTATAAGTATCTAATACTTATACCCTATTAATCTTATCAACAATACTAATTTAGTATTAAAGGGAGTTAACTTAGAAAGAAAAATCCTTATGTTTTCTGCAAAAAGTTTTTTAGCATTATTGTCAATACTTTAACTAATGATTAAAACAATTGACATTTCAAAGACTTTTAAAATAAAGTATAAGGTGATAAAAGCTGTAGATGATGTTTCCTTTGAGATAGAAAGAAATACGGCTGGGGCTTTAGTGGGACCAAATGGGGCAGGAAAAACAACCGTGATTAAAATGCTTTCGACTCTCATAATACCTAGTTCTGGAGATGCGATAGTTAATGGTTACAGTATAACTAGGGAGGAAAAGAAAGTTAGAGAATCAATAGGTTTAGTTACAGTGAGTGAAAGGTTATTCTATTATAGATTGACTGCCTTGGAAAACTTAGTATTCTTCGCTAGTTTGCAAAACCTATCCCTATCCGATGCTAGGAGAAGAGCAAGGGAGGTATTGGAAATTGTAGGATTATCTGAATGGGAAAACATACCATATATGAAGTTTAGTACTGGGATGCAGAGAAAATTGGCATTAGCTAGAGCACTAATAACGGATCCGCCAGTGCTACTATTGGATGAACCTACCTTAGGTTTAGATCCACTTTCAGCTAGAATGTTTAGAGATTTAGTTAGAAGAATTGGTAGAGATAAGACTATTCTCCTTACCTCACATTACATGAAGGAGATTGAGGAGTTAGCAGAGAAGATAATACTATTAAAGAAAGGCAAAGTAATAGCTGAAGGAAACAAGGAGAATTTAAAGAATTACTTAGGCAAAGTAATAGAAGTAGAAGTAAACGAGTATCCATTAGCGTTAGGTAAATATGTAGTAGAAACTTCAACAAACTACTACATTTTGAGGATACCAGAGAAGGAACTTGATGAATTAAAGGATTATAGGGTAATTAAGGAGGAAGAGCCATCATTAGAAGATGTGTATATATTTTTAATAGGAGATGTTGAGGATTCGGCAAGGTTAGAAGTGGTAAGGAGAGGAGGGTGGAGAGGAAGATGGGGATAAGCGGAAAACTCTACTCTTTCTTATATTTGAGAGGATTTAAGGTATGGGTATCGTATAGAACCCAAACAATATTAACGGTATTAGGTTGGATTCTCCCAGTCTTCACGTATTACTTCACTGGAACTGCATTAGGAAATAGACTAGTGAGTGAAGTAGGAGTAAGTAATTATACAGCATTTTTCACTATAGGTTTAGCTTTCCAAGGATATGTATCTTCCGTAATTTCAACCATAAGTCAAAGGTTAAGTAATGAACAGCTTTATGGAACAATAGAGTATTATGTTATTTCAAGAACTGGAACGTTTGGATTTTTGTTGTATTCAGCACTTTGGGGTCTTACTCTAAATACAATAAATGCGATTATAATTTTGGCCGTAGGATTTGCGTTAAATATACATTATAACGTTAATGCACTCAGTGCAATAGTGATTATATTACTGTTGATATTATCAACATTAGGTATAGGTATGATAGCTGGGGCTGTAACAATGATAACAAAACAAGGTAATCCCATTTCATTCTTCTTCAACACCTTTACAAATCTTATTGGGGGTACAGTATTTCCAGTCACAGTGCTTCCACTATTTGTTAGGTATATAAGTTACGGAATTCCTTTAACATGGGCATTAGAGGGATTAAGAGAGGCATTTTTAAATGGAACTCCTATAACTGCTGTTGCCCAATTTATTATAATATTAGCCATATTTGATATAGTTCTATTGCCATTAGGCATATTTTCATATAATTATGCATTCAAAAAAGCTAGAGAAAAGGGTACTCTAGCAGAATACTAATAGACAAATGACTATTGACCACTATGGCAATACCTTAAAAACTATAAGAGGAAAGATTACTCGTGAGTCAAAATGTTATACCGAGAGAGTATAGATTTAGATGAGTTTTTGACCCTAGAGGCTCTAGGTGCTTACTAATCATGTTATTTTTGTTACTATCGATTTCACTATGAACAGTTTTATTAACAACAGTACGAAATCCGACAACTATTCTATCTTTCTGCAATCTATTACTATATAATACAATTATTGAACAATCAGTCCTTATCCTAATTAATTCGTTTTTGATTGTATTGCCTAAATCATCGTTACTAATTGGTAATATAACAAGGACGTCACTTACATCTTTAGGCAGTATGAGGTTAAAGAACTTCGTATAATCAGAAATTATCCTTAAACTATAACTTTTAAGGTTGAAAATCTCTCTGCTTCTCACTACAGTCATAATGAAGTCTTCGAGGTTTCTAATATCGGCAGAATTAGCTAGCATAACTCCTTACCTTTAATTAAAAATAGTTAACATTTGGCTTTTTAAAGTTTATATATATATGGCACTTTTTATGCTCTATACAAAAGTTATAGCGTAATACATTATTATTAGGTCCAATTATAGTGGTATTCCTTAAAAGACTTTTAACTTTCTGGGGATTAAGGGGGCGGAAGTCCCCCTCCGTACGGTAGACCCAAAATCACCTCCTTGAAAATAAACCTATAGTGTAAATAAGTGTTTCTACTAGATTAAATGTAAAATTCTCTGGATTGAATAAATCAGGAAATAAAAGAATTAATAATAATCTAAACTCCTCTCTCCCCACCTCCCCCTTGAATATGGTATATAAGGAGTAGAGTACAAGGGCCAGCACGAAGATCAACGTGCGAAAAACAAACTTAGTAGAACCAGTAAATGGAAGAAAAGCCTTAATGTTCCTATAAGAGGTCTCTATGGGACCCCTTACCTTATTATACAAATCCAACACTTCCCTCTTGGATAGGTCTAGATTAGTAGCCCTAGCAAAATAAACAACACTCTTTCTCCTCACTTTTTCCTTGCTGTACACGAGAAGCCTGAACTCGACCTGCTCATCCCTCCTATGCCTCTTACTATTAGTTGTGTAATCCCCGTCAAACTCCTCAAACACCTTAACATCCCCAACAGGCACAGCAACTATATACTTAAACTGTGAAATGAAATTGAGCACATCAACTGTGTAGAAACCAGCGTCAAGAGTCATCAACCTTATCTTGAATCCCATTGCCATTACTTGCTCCACAAGAACCTTCACTATCTCGTCCTTAGTCATACCGTTCACTTGCGGAATAAAGGCAAGTAAAAGTACTTTCCCCTTATACTTGGTTGTTGCGTAGTTCCACGAGTTTCCTTTTTCAGAGCTCCCTTTCACTGGTTTCCCATACCACGTCTTGGTTGTCCAGTCTATTGAAAGATCTATCTCCTTTACCCCCTTTAATATCTCCAAGGATATTTTCCTAGCTCTTTCCAATAGCTTTTCAATCACTTCCATCCCTTGTTTCTCTACGTAATTCCTCACGTTCTGTGGGGATACGTCATACGCTCTGGACTTGTTCTCTACAGAGTCGTTCCACAAACACGCGGAGATGAGAGTTTTTGCTACCTTCTCTACCTTTTCCCCTTGGAAGTTCAACATGGAAAGTAATTTATATCCTATTTGTTGAATGTTTGGTGAGGGAGACCGGGTGTTATCATCTTCCTATGTCACGTGGTAATACTCCATCTCCCTCACCTTAAGCCTTTCTTCAATTGAATTCTTTATACTCTTATAAATTTCTTTATCTTTTATAAATTCGATATTATCCTACCAGAAATATTTTTTCTAATATGATTTTGGGTCTACCGGTGAGGGCGGAGTAGTTCACATCTTTTCACAAACATCATACGCTTCTCTGATCAAATCCTCTGCTAGGCTCTTATCTATTTTAGTTGAATATCTATAATTCTCATGAATTACATGAACTTCCATATCAGTGCTTTTCTCGCCCTCAAGATCAAATGTTAAATATTGGACTGTGGAGAACTCTCTACCTTGTTCCCTTCCTCCTTCTGGGATTCCTTGAATTAGCTTGTTTCCTACCTTTAGAAATATTGAATTATATATTCCTCTCAGATTATCGTAGACCCAATCCAAGTCCTTAAAATCATAGGAATGAATATAAAGAGAGGCCTTTATCTTACCGTCGCATGGAAGCAATGTTGAGTAAATTCTTATCTCTTCTAGTATATCCTCCTTCTTTCCCTTCTTATCTAGATATACCATCTCTTGAATCTGTTGAAGAACTGTATCCCTATTTTCAAACAATAACGTCAATCTATCTCCTAACTCTATTCTTCTTTTGCTCTTTATCTCAATAATTCTCCTTATTCTATCCATTCTTACTTTTTCGTATATCTCCCAAGGTAGGATATCTTGTAAGGTTATTTTAACCATTTTTCATCGCCTCCTTTAGCAATTGAATCGGATGTAAGGGTCTTCTGCCAGAAGACTTCTCTATTTGAAGCCCCGCAAGAGGGCATTCAGTTGAAAAAAGATCAGCTTTACTTTGTTTGAAAGCTTCCATCATTTTACTTCCTACCCTTTTAGCAGTGTCATAATTTCTTAATCCCCAGCCCCCATCTATACCGGAACAACCGTTATTGGAAATATCAACTTTCGCTCCCATAGACCTCAACAGTCTAACCCCAGGTAAACCTACTTGTAAGAACTTAAGATGGCATGGAGGATGGTAATACACGTTCTTCTCAATCTTACCCTTTAATTCTATCTTACCTTCATTCTTCAATTTAAATAGGTACTCCGTTGCATCATAAACCTTAGGTATTTCATTATCAAGAATCTTCTTATACTCCCTAATCATCAAAGTACAAGTTGGTATGGGCGAAACCACGTCATAACCTTTCTTTACCAAATCCTCTATGATTTTGGTATTATACTCAGCGTTTTTCTTAAGCCTATCAACGTCCCCAGAATCAAGCATTGGAGCCCCACAACAAACAAAATTAGGAATAATTACTTCTATACCCAATTCGTTATATAACTCTATTAAATCCTCACCGATTTCTGGGAAGAAATTCTCAATTAAGCAAGTGGGAAATAGTGCAACCTTTGCTTTAGGATTATCAATAGTTCTCTGCTTAACTCTTTCCCTTAAACCTTTCTCCGCAACGGGTAGCGTGGGAGCTTCTTTATGAATACCTAATAGCTCCTTATTCTTCTCCATAATTACTTTGGCCAAGGGTCTTGCGAACTTCACACCATCTAACATCTCAAATATAAAGTCCCTTACTGTCAGTCCTCTCTTTTTCTTATAATATAGCCACGCCCATTCCATTAGACTTGGAAAGTCCATGTTAAATTCGTGAGGAGGAACATAGGGACAATTAACGTAACACATCTTACAGTGGAAGCACTTAGAGGCCACATTAAATAAGTCATCTAAGGTTAAGTTTTTGGGACCTTTTTTATCAGTATAAGTAAACATAAGGGGAAAGGAGTCACAATAATTAAAGCATAACCTACAACCGTGACAAACACTTGCTTGTCTTATAAACTCTGACAATAATTTATCGGAATCAAAAAAAGTAGGATTACTTGGATTTAAAGAATACATTACTTGCCTCCCTTTAGTTGATTAAGTACAGCAGTGAATTTCTCTGCATGGCTCTTTTCTGCTCTTGCCAAGGTTTCAAACCACTCAGCAACTTCATTGAATCCTTCTTCCCTAGCTATCTTAGCATAGCCTGGATACATTTGAGTCCATTCATAAGTTTCTCCTGCTACCGCTGATTCTATCATTTGCTCTAATGTCCCTATTGGCTTGTCAGTAGCTGGATCACCAATTCCTCCTTGCCTTATGAAATCTAAGTGACCAAATGCGTGGGCAGTTTCACCTTCTGCTATGCTTCTCAATAACCCAGCAATTTCGGGGTATCCTTCCTCATCAGCCCTCCTAGCGAAATATAGATATCTTCTATTTGCCATAGCCTCTCCGCAGAATGCATGTTTTAAGTTCTCGGCAGTTTTAGTTCCTTTTATCTCTTTCATCTTCTCACGCTATACTACTTTATTACTGCTAGTTTTTAAAAGTTTCTATCATTACTATATACAAGTGTATTTTAAAAAAGAGTTATTCTAACCTATAGGAGAAGGTAGATTTGGAAAGTGCTAGGAATATTACTCCTATTAATAATAGGATTGTTGGTATATAAATGCGAGGCTCTGGAGCGATAAAGTCAAACACAGAGGTAAGAAGTCCGTAATAGAATAGTAATATCGAAAGTATAACTAATACAACACCTGTTATTATAAAGGTCTTGTTGTAGGTATAATACGTGAATAAATCCTGCCAATCAGCTTTCTCATTATCAACAATTATACATAGACCTTTCATAAAGGTTAAAGACTTACCACTGCCGAACATTGCAAAGCCATTTATCTTGTTAAAACCTAATTCTTTTGCCTCTTCATTACCTTTTTTCAAATTAAATTTTATTATATCAACTAATTTTGATGGATAATCAATATTTGAACTTTCTTCAATTTTTCCTTCCTCATTAATTTTTATATGCCCAATATATCCTTTCAGCTTCTTTATATTATCCACTTCTTATCACCTCACCTTTTAGGATAGCCTTTATTAATAAGTCCCAATTGGTTTTCTTGGCATTAGTTATTACTAAGTAATCATCTACGAATACAACTCCCATGTCATCTAATATCATTGCAAACCCTCTAAATGACTCTAGAAATTTTAACTCTTTAGCTTCATTTTCTCCAATTCTCATATTCTCCATTATAATGTTGCTTAATTTATCAAGATCGATCAAGATATCTTGCCCTTGTATTTTAGTGAGCTTACCCTCACGAAATCTAAAGATGGCAATTATACCTGGTATATTATCTAGCATTTTCCTTCACTCATTATCTAAATATGATATTTTACATAAATAAGCTTTTCCTTCAAAATATTAATTTATTACACTAGATCCAAAAGTTATTTATTAATTATATTCCTAAAAAATAATTAAGAGAGAAGTTATTATCTTTTACTCATGATTGCCTTCATAATTTCCTCTGGAGTAGTTGGAGTTTTGGTGAATCTGGCACCAACGGCGTCCTCCAATGCTCTAATTATTACTGCTGGACCTACTATCAATGCAGCTTCACCAACTCCTTTACTTCCAGTTGGATAGTTAGATGGATGATATTGATCAGCAAATATTGAGGTGAACTTAGGCACCTCGACAGCTGTAGGAACATAATAGTCAGCGTAAGTTACGATTAATTGGCCATTCTCGTTAAGCAAGGCTTGTTCATATAGTGCTTGCCCAACAGCTTGAACACCTCCTCCATGAATTTGTGCCTCTGCTAATGCTGGATTTACAACATTTCCAATATCGTCGTACGCTCTATACTCCAACACTCTAGCAATTCCAGTATCATCCACTTCCACTGTCGCTATATGGACTCCATATGGGAAAGTTACATCGTTCTCGTATATTATCTTCTCTACCAGTCCCGGATCATGACTTCTATAAGCTATATTAGCAACATCGTCCCAACTCATCCTCTTACTTGGGTCACTCCTTAACTTGAACTCTCCTTTTTCATATTGAACTTCTTGAACATCGACATTCCAAGTAGATGCAGCGATTCTCTTCATCTTATCCAAAATCTTTTCCGCAACTTTAATCGCTGCAGAGCCGCCTATTGTTACAGATCTTGAACCGTAAGTTCCCATACTAGCTGCAACAGTATCAGTATCTCCCCATATTACCCTAACCCTGCTTATATCTATTTGCAATGCATCAGCGACTATTTGAGCTATGGCAGTTTCCGTTCCTTGTCCATGTGGTGTAGTACCAGTTATTACTAATACATCTCCCCTCTCATCCACTCTAACTTCAGCATATTCCCACGGACCAAAACTGCATATCTCCAGATAATATGCTAACCCTACTCCAACCCTATGCCCTTTCTTTCTCTCCTCTTCAGCCCACTTCTTAAGTTCGTAATAACCTAACCTCTTTACGCCTTCTCTTAATAATCCCACATAGTCTCCACTATCGTACCTTAAACCAAATGGATTTGCATATGGTAATTCAGTGACTAGATTCTTTTCCCTAATACTAACATCGTCTAAGCCTAACTCGTCAGCTACTGTACTCATTATCCTTTCAATTATATATGTTGCTTCTGGTCTACTAGCTCCTCTGTACATAGTAATTGGGGGAGTATTGGTGTAAACTGCAACACTTTCAATATTTAAGTTACGTATCTTGTAGGGACCGGGTATCATCATTGGTATTATCAATGGTTGGATTCCAGCAGTTACTGTTATATAAGCTCCTAGATCTAGTAACAATTTACCCTTGATACCTAAAATGGTACCATCTCTTTTAACTGCTACCTCACCAGTGAAAACATTATGCCTAGCTTCACTGGCTAACATTTCCTCACTTCTGGTAGCCGTCCATCTCACTGGCCTTCCTAAAATGACTGATGAAGCTACAACTGCTAGTTCTTCTGGCATTAAATGAACTTTAGCTCCAAAGGCACCCCCAACATCCGGCATGCTAACCTTTATCTTACTTTCGGGTATACCAAGTATTCTGGAAAATTCTGAACGCATATAGTGGGGTACTTGCGTAGAATACCATACTGACAGTGTACCTGCTTCATATCTAGCCACTATTCCCCTAGGTTCCATAGGATTAGGAATTAATCTTTCATTTATGGCCTCAACTCTAACTACCTTATCGGCTTCGTTAAACGCCTTATCTACTTCTCCTGCTTTAAATGGAATCTTATAAGATATATTAGTCTTTAACTCTTCATGGATTATCACTTGATCTTTCTCCGCTTCTTCCATTTTAGTTACTGGTTTTAAGGGTTCATAATCAACTACCACCTTATCTATGGCATCCCTAACACTATACTTATCTTGGCCAAGAACAATTGCAACTGGTTCGCCTACGTATTTAACCTTATTGTTTGGAAACGCCTTCCTCTCACTATACCTAAATGATCTTATATCTATATACGTTGGCCAAGGTCTAATTCCACCCTTTAATAAGGGGTTGATTTCCTTTGCAGTAAATACTGCAACTATACCATTAACCTTTAATGCGTCTCTAATATCAATTCTCTTAATGATTGCATGAGGATAAGTGCTCCTAACAAAGCCGGCATATAGGGCTGGTATCCTTATATCGTCAACGTATGTACTTTTACCAGTCACGAACTTATCATCGTATAGTCTTTTTATTGGTTTACCCACGTAGCTCATGTTCTTAACCTCCTTGCAGCATCTAAAACTGCCTTAACAATGTTTTGATATCCAGTACACCTACAAATATTACCGTGAAGTCCATCCCTAACCTCCTCTTCAGAAGGATTTGGATTTTCCTTTAATAAGAAATACGTCTGCATTATCATTCCCGGTGTACAGAAACCACACTGAAGAGCGAAATTTTCCTTGAACGCCTCTTGAATTGGATGAAGTTTAGAATCTACTGAGAGACCCTCAATTGTAGTTATTTCCGCACCATCAGCTTGTACTGCAAACAATGTACAAGATTTCACTGATTTGCCGTTTAGTATAACTGTACATGCGCCGCAAGTCGTAGTATCACAACCGATTTTTGTTCCCGTTAAACCTAACTCTTCCCTTAAGAAGTCCACTAACAACATCCTTGGACTTACGTATCTCTCATACAATACTCCATTTACCTTAACTTTTATTTTAACTTTCTCTCCTTGATTAACCATTAACATTTAACTTAACACCTCCTTTAAGGCTTTTCTAGTTATAACCTTCATAAGTTCCCTCCTATACCAAGAACTCCCCCTAGTATCGGAAGGGGGATTTACTTGACTTGAAACCTTACTTACAATTTCCTCTATTAACTCATCATTTAGCCTTTTACTTGTTACACTTTTTTCAACTTCTAATGCTCTGAATGGTCTCTCCCCAACTCCACCATAGGCTAATCTAATATCCTCTATCTCATTTTGCCTTAATTTTATGGCTAATGCTAGGGATACAAGTGCAAAATCTCCAGCTCTTCTGACAATTTTTTTATAAATTGTTCGATATCCCTCCAAGTTTGGTAAAACAATTTCAGATATAATTTCACCTTTTCTTAAATCTGTGGTAAATGCACCTTTGAAGAAATCTAGAGCGTTGACTGATCTATTGCCAGATGCCGATAATAAAACAATTTCAGCATTTAACGCAGTAAGTACAGTGGGCATATCAGCAGATGGATCAGCATTTGCAGCGCTACCACCAATAGTACCTAAGTTTCTAACTTGCATATCTCCTACAACCTTAACTGCTTGGTGAAGTAATGGCACGTTTACCTTTACTAGATCGTTCTTTAGTATTTCATTATATCGAGTTAAAGCGCCGATTCTAGTTGAATTATATGAACTTCTTACATAACTTAATGACGTTACAGGATTTAGGTCAACTATGTAATTGGGCGATATTACACGAAGTTTAAGCATTGGAATTAGACTCTGCCCTCCAGCTAGAGGCCTTGCATCTTCGTGAGACTCTAGGAATTTTGTAGCTTCCTCAGTGCTACTGACCCTAACATATGTAAAATCTGGCGGATACACATATTATATTGTACTTTTAGCTATTTATTTTATCACGTAAAAAATGTTTAGGTAGGAATATTAGGTAATAAAATGTTTCTTTATTTTTCTACATCTAAGTCACAAGGAGAGTTCTAATATAAAAACCAATAGTTGAACATTTTACATTAACATAGATAAAAAGATTAAATATATGCGATGAGAAATATTTTTCTAGAGAAATATTTCACTTTATTTTGAACTGTCTTAACACATTGTTTCTATGAATGTACTTTGTAATAGTTGGTGGGACTATAACAGTACCATTTCCCTTACCTATAACCTTACCTATAATGTGAGGCTCTAGCGACTTTCTCTTCAACTCATCGAAAATTTCATCAATAACCTTCTTATGAGCAAAAATAACTATAGCCCCATTTGTCCCTGCAGTAGAATTTGGTATGATAAAATTCTCTGTTGCGAATTCATGTATATCTGGGTCTATTACTGGGATATCGAACAGCTCTACATCTACTTGTGCCTTTTCAGCAAATTCCTTTATCACAAATAACCCTGGACCAGTAACATCAGTGGTCATAGCTATATGAGAGTTTTCGTCAATTGTCCCTCCAAATGGTGGTAGATGATCATATATTATCTTAGCTATCTCAGTATTAGGTTCTCTCATGTAATTTAGAGCCTTTTTCTTAGCTTCTTCCACTCTCTGTATGGTAATTCCCCTAGCTTCCATATCTTCTATTAGCTCTGGTACAGTCAGCATCCACATAAAGACGTTTATTGGCGTTAATTCACCAACTGGTCTAGTCACTAAGATTTCCATATTCTCATTAACCATATTGTAGTATGTCGGTAATTCGTGATCGGACTTACCTATTACAGTAGCTCCTATCATCAACGTCTTGGAATTGGGTTGAACGTCACTTAATAATTCAATTGAATACTCTCTAGAGTAATTTTCAGCATTTCTTAGCAATTGTTGCTTTAGATCATCAGTTGGAGCATCAACAACGGGGATCATTCTTAAATCTTGAAAAACGCCCTTAGTGAAAAGATCATTTAGAGAATTGGAAATGGCAACATCGACTTGCATCTGAGATCCTGGATCATCCAAGGGATCTACTATTTGAATCGTATCATTATTTGCAACAGTGTAAGATTTCTCCTTTCCTCCATCAAGTCTGAACAGATCCAATACTGCCACTTCACCCTTGGGATTTGAGGTAACTATTGAATGTCCTTTACCTATTGTGAGCTTTCTGCTAGTTTTTATCGAAGTGTAAACTTTCAGTAGAAACTCAGCGAATTTATCTGGATTCCCTGAAGTCTCCTGATTGACTTGAATAAGGCTAACAGCCCTATCCGCATCAAATTCCCCACCGTTTATTACTCTCTTTATATAAATTTTCTCTCTGCTTACGAAAATATCAGCGTCTTCTCTAGGTAGTATTTCTATATTTCTTCTAACCAGCTCATCTCTTATCTTATGTATGGCTGGGTAAACTGTATCTATTAGATCTACTTTTACTGCACAACCGGTTGCGAGGGATAATGGATTCAGTCCCATTTTTTTGTACTTATCTAAATTAACTCTAAATTTATCAATCAGCTTATCAATAGCCATCAAGTTAGCATATTCTCCTAAGAAAATAAAAAGTTAGCTATCATAATGTTTATACATTTTTGTAACTTTCATTTTAAATAAAAGTAGTTTTGAAAATCAAAAATTCCAACAAATTTAAATTCTCAATAAAAGGTTTAGATTATGATGTTAATAACCGAGAGAAGGTCCCCTTTTTATCCTAATATACAAAACGTACCGCCATCGGTAATTAGAAAACTTGTCAAGAATAAGGAAATTCAACTAATTGATATTAGACAACCGTGGGAATACGAAGATCACCATATACCGGGATCAATATTATTACCTTTGGATTACTTTGAAGACTTATTTCAGTTAATGTTAAACAAAAGTAATATAGGGATTATATGTGAACACGCAAATAGGTCTACATGGCTAGTTTATACTAAACCTTCTCTGTTTAAAGAAGTAAAAGTTTACAATATGTTAGGTGGAATAGAATTGTGGATGATGATGGGCTATGAAGTTGAAAAAGGAATGGATGATAATGGCACATTATGGTATAAATTACTAACTAAAAATTTAAGATGAAGCTACTTTTTGCATATAGCGAAAGTCTTAAGAAATATGAATAAAAACATAAAATGATGGAAAGACTTCCGCCCTCAGCAAAACTTGTATTAAAGGTTATCTTGGAAAAGAAGGTAATTAGATTTAAAGAATTGCAGGAGCAAACTAAATTACCTACACGTACGTTAAGATATGCTCTAAGAGTACTTAGGGAAAAAGGCCTAATAAAAACACTACCTTGTTTAGATGACGCAAGAGAAAGAATGTACTCAGTATATGAGGTAGACGAGTGCTATAAACTGTTTAACGATTAAAACTCTTCTATTTCTTCTGCATACATTTCTTCTTCTAATTCTTCCTTCATGTTTTTCTTTATCTCCTCTAAATGCTCCAATACTTCCTTGAGATTTCCATATTTTGTAGGAATATATCTTAGTCTACCGTACGACATCATATAAGAACCGGGGCATAAGAACTTCGGGCCTACCACTATTGCATCTACATTTAGATCTAAAATTACTGACATGGTAGCCTCTTTGCTACCTACTCCAGGGTTCTCATACTGTTCAACTTCCCTTTTCTCCTCATCAATGATTCCTATAATTTCCGCTTCGTCGAGAGGTTTTAATTCTTGTGACTTATCATATGTTAAAGCTATTCTCATAAGCCTCTATTTCAAAACATTTCTTAAATATTTTGTGATCAATAGAGTTAGAAAAATTAGGAAAAAAACCTACTTAGTACTAAATTCCTTTCCTATAGCTCTAATTACAGTAAAGATCACTCCTAAGCCTCTCTGAATTTCTGGATCAGATAATAACCTAATAATACCTCCTAAGGAAACTCGTGGTGGTGACTCTAAAGTCTTCTTTACCTCTTCAGAAGCGATAGCCCTCATCATTCTATATGGCACATTGCTAAGGGTTATCTCAAAGAAATCCATAGCCTTTGGGTAGACCTCTAAGAACTGAGATACATAACTAGATAGATGAGTGATAGCCTCATCATTCAGCATATCTCGTAAAGTCTTTGCTACATAGGCTATATCAAAGGCAACATCTAGTGCCCCATTTCTATCCAATTCCTCTACTTTATTTAAAACGTTTTCTATGAGTCTCATTTTCTTCACAGTCGACTTTATGGATTTTAAAGTATCATCGTCAATTTCCTTTATTATTTCTAAAGAATTGGAAATGTACCTTCCTAAACTTTGTATAGCCTCATCGTTCAACATATCACGAAAGGTCTTAACAACATAAGCAGAATTCATTAAAACGTCTAAAGTACCATCATTTTTCATATCTTCCAATCTCGCTAAGAGATCGTTAATGACACTAGATTTATCCAATAGCACCTTTACTGGCTCAGCCTTTTGAGTTATAAGTTTCATAACCTCTAATGAAGAAGAAACTGTAGAGGCCAGGTTCTGGATAGCCTCATCATTTAACATGTCACGAAGCGTTCTTACTGTATATACCATGTTAACTAAAACGTCTAAAGTACCATCTTCTTTTAGTATCTTCAGTTTATTAACGAAATCTGCTAACACATCTGAATTATCCATAATTGCCATCATATTTTCAAAGATTTTTGGCTTAGAGATAGCCTTGCCAAACTCTAAAAGTGAGGAAACTATGTTCCCTAAACTTTGTATGGCCTCATCGTTCAACATATCACGAAAGGTCTTAACAACATAAGCAGAATTCACTATGGCATCTAATGCACCCGATTCCTTAAGCTCATTAACCTTTTTTAAAGCCTCATTAAGAGCTGGGGTTAAGTCTACGAGCTCTGCCAATTCATCTATCTTCTTTTCATCAATTTTTGAAGCAATCTTCTCAAGGTTAATAGTCTGCATGTTCACCACACCGAAATTATTTGTCCACCTTCAACATCCATACTAAATGTAGTTATGCCAGCTATTTCATCAACTATGTCACTATAGTCATCTTTGGTATATCCAAATAATTTGCTAGCATAAGAGCAAGCGTATATTTTAACCTTACCGCTCTTCTTAGCTTTTCTAAATAAACTTATATAATCTTCTTCTTTTTTCTCAACCATAGTCTTAGAAGATATGTCTTCACTCTTTACTTCTGGATTTTTAGTAAACCCCTTAACTGCATCCATTGTCAAAAAGACGTAAACTTCATCACCAATAGATGATACTATAACTGTACTCATTGCGGCATATGTTAATCTTGAACGTTCATTTGAGCCCACTATGATACCAGTCTTCATCTTAAACCACAGCTTTAGCTGTAACAGTCCAGTACATCTTATTGTACATTATCTTTCCCCACCAATGTACATATGAAGGTGGTGGTGGACTCTCGTTCATAGTATAGCTGAATCTTATGTAAGTCGCTTGATCAGTGCCAGTAGCTATATAGCATAGAACATCTCCTCCATAGTGTTTAACTCCAAGATTACCCTTTATGTCGTTTGCAATATTGTGAGCAACAACATAAGATTCGAAATCTGCAGTTGAACCTGCCTTAGAAACTGGCAAATCAGTAGCATCACCCATTACGTAAACGTTAGAGTGATCCTTCATTCTAAGTGTAAATTTGTCTGTTGGAACCCATCTCCTTCTATCACCTATTCCAGAGTCCTCAATAACCTTAGCACCCATATTGGGCGGTATGCCAATCAGCATATCGAACTTTAACTTCTCACCTTCTTGGGATTCTATAACTTTGTTACTAGGATCAACACTGGTTACCGTAAATGGTGAGTGAACCTCTATTCCTCTTTGTTCAAATAATCTCAGCATAAACTTGTTAGTTATCGGCCTACCAAATACTCCTTGAACGGGATATGTGTAAATTATTTTAGTTTTATCCCTAATCCCTCTCTTTCTTAAATAATCGTCCAAAATTAATGTAACTTCTAATGGAGCTACTGGGCATCTATGAGGTAGTTTTGCCGTGTTAACAACAATTGTACCTCCATCAAATTTCTCCAGTGCTTCCCTCATTTTAATAGCAGCATCATACTCGTATACCGTATGTGCAGCAGATCTATAGCCTGGAATCTCGTCCCATGTGTAATCCACACCCGTAGTTATTACCAAGTAGTCATAGTTATGTGACGCTCCATCCGCGGTTTGAACTGAATGATTAGCAACATCTATCTTACTAATCGTACCCTTCTCTCCATGTAGGAATTTGATTCTAGGATCCAGTAATTCGCTCTCTTTTCTAACTAATTCACCTGGAGTTTCGAGACCAAAACCAACTAATAGTTGTCCTGGCAAATAGATGTGCTCATCTGATTTATTTAACGCTACTATTTCAACGTCTCCTCTATTAACCTCGTGTTCTAGCTTTTGAACTAATCTGTTTGCTACAATCGTACCCGCAACGTTTCCTCCTGCTATTATAATCCTTTTAGCCATTTACTTCATCTCCTATTTACTTATCAATAACACGTATTTGCTACCTTCTTGCGATTCTTGGACGATCTTTAAACCCCTCTTCTTACTCCACAAAGTAATGTCCTTTTTAGTAGCATCATCACCCAAAATAACCTTAACTGCTTCGCCCTCCCTCAACTCATCAACAACACTAGACAACTCACCAATAGGCCCAGCACATGAAGAACTAGTTAGATCAAGCTCCTTATATATCTTAAGACTACTCAATTTTTGACTCACCTATATTCTATGTTACATTCATACTTTATAAATATTACGTTTATTTCAACAATATATTTTTTCAAGAATGTTATTACTTAATTTAGTTATACCTAAAATTACAAATGTTTTTAAATTTAAGTATTTCTATACTGTATATAATTATACATAAAACTACATTATGAAATTATAAGCTGGAAATCTTTGTTAATCAAATCAGTGAAAGCGTAATGATGTTCCTCATCTCCAATCAATTTTATTGTGTTAGATAGTTTATCCCTAATGTTCAAATGAGGTGGAGATGCGCAATAACCACACACACCTAATACAATGCCTTCTCTTAACGCCTTTTCATAGGCCGGTCTTAATCCTTTATAGGGACTTTCAGATACTGGTATTTTAGTACCTAATCCATCAAAATAGACGTAAACCTCATGTCCTTCTTTCTTAAGCTCTACTGCATAATGTAGGGCATGAGCTGCCCTTATGGATTCAGATAGATTATTTGGATCATCCATTATTACGAAAAGAAGTTTAGTCATGTTTATTATTTCTCTTAATTAGTTTTAAAATTAACTATTTTTGCTTATTATAAATTACTCTTTAATAACTACCCTCTTAGATTTACCCTCAAATCTAGGCAATGTGCCCAAACTTACAAACTCCACTTCTGGCGTTACAAATGCTACTGTTCTAATTTCTTCTATCAGTTTTTCAACTAACTTTTCTGATGGTTTTTCAGTTTCTACTTTAATTATTAATCTATTCTCTCTATTAGTCTTATCGACAACTATTTGAAACTCTTTCACTTCCTCGTAAGACATTAAAACATTAGCAATAGCAGTAGGGAAAAGCTTAACCCCTTTATAGAATATAACATCATCTAATCTCCCCTTTAACATTCTGATCTTAGGAAACGGTATTTCATCATCGCTTTCAATAAGACTAGTGATATCTCTTGTCCTATATCGGATTAGTGGCATCGCCTCTTTACTAAGCGTAGTTATCACCATTTCTCCTTCTTTATCTTCAGAAACTCTCTCACCGGTCTCTGGGTCAATAATCTCAACCAAATAATGATCAGTCCATATATGTAACCATTCGTGATTATCGTCTGGACACTCTTGCGCAACTCCTGGTCCTAAAGCTTCAGTCAAACCATAAATTTCTAATGCTCTTCCTCCCCTAGTCTTTAGGCTTAATTCATCCTCAATTCTCTCCAACATCTCTTTCGTCATCGCCTCAGCACCGGGAATTGCTAGCCTAAGTTGCAATTCCTTCTCAGCATCTATGTTAAGTTTACGCAGAGTCTCAGCAACTAGTAATTCGTAAGAGGGAGTACCAGTTATTACAGTAGTTTTAAAATCCTTTAATGCTCTAGCTAACGCTTCTGTTCTACCGGTACTCCACGGCATTACCTTTGCACCTATTCTCTGAATACCTTGATGCAAACCTATCCCACCAGTGAATAGCCCGTAACCATAAATGTTCATAACAATATCGTTCTTTGTAACTCCGGCAGCGACTAGACTTCTTGCCACGAGGTTCGACCACACTTCAACGTCACTCCAGGTGTAAGCGTTTACTGTAGGAATTCCCGTCGTCCCAGACGTCATGTGCCATCCAACTAAATTTTCAAAAGGTACTGCTAAGAAATCACCACCATGTGGATAAGCATGCCTCCTTAGATCATCCTTATATGTAAAAGGAAGTTTAACCAAATCTTCTGGGGCTTTTATATCATCTGGCGTTAATCCCCTTTCTTTAAACAACTTATGATAATATGGGGAATTTTCATAAACTCTCTTGATTAAACTCCTAAGTCTAAATCTCTGAACCTCTCTAACCTCTTCCTTAGTTAATGCCTTGGGATCTACCTCGTTATAAGTTAACTTAAGGCTCATCAAACCACCTCGCCAATTATTCTCGTGCCATCCGTAATTAGTCTTACCTTACCACCCACCTTAGGCTGGCCTTTAATCCACGCCATTAGATTTATCCCATCTTTCGCCCTCACTATTCCTATAATGTAATCCTCATAATTTTCGAAACCTTGGGGTTTCTGAGATACTATACTATATGTCATTATTTCACCCTCATTAGATACCTTAATCCACTCCATCTCGTTCTTGCCACAATTGTAACAATCCTTTTGAGGGGGAAAGTAGACCGAACCGCAATTCTTACATCTAGTAGCTACGATTTCCCCTCGCTTTACAGCTTCAATAAATTCGTCGGGGTACTTAATCTTGTACTTTATTGATAACGGTATTGCGTCTACTTGCATTCAAGATCACCTTCTTAAAACCATAACATATGCAAAGTGACCAGTACCGCCTACATTGTGGACAAGCCCGATATACTTTTTAAGAGGCTGTTGTAATTTGTCAGCCTCATCCCTCAATTGTTTAGTTATCTCGTAAATCATCGAAAGTCCAGTAGCCCCTAATGGATGTCCCTTAGCTTTTAGACCACCGAATAAATTCACTCCTACTTTGCCTCCTTTCTCGCTTTGCCCCTCTTCTATGAACTTGCCTCCCTTTCCCTTTTCTGTAAAACCTAAATCTTCATATCCCATTATCTCAGCAATTGTAAATGCGTCATGTACTGTTGCTACTTCAATATCGTTAGGAGTTACCTTAGCCATGTTATAAGCTTGCCTTGCCGCCAATTGAGTCGCTTTAAATCCAACCCACTCTCCCCTTCTTGCAACGTAAGCGTAGTCATTCGCATAGCCAATTCCAGTTATCCAAACCGGGGAATCAATTTTCAATTCCTTCACTTTCTCCTCTGATGCAAATATTGCAGTGGCCGAACCATCACTTATGGGACAAGAGTCAAGTAGCTTTATTGGCCATGAGATTGCTCTGGACTTGAGAACTTCTTCTACGGTGACTGGTTTTTGAAAGTGGGCTTTAGGGTTCATTGCACCGTACTTATGCGCTTTTACCGAAACTAGAGCCATCTGCTCTTCAGTCGTACCATAAACTGCCATATGTCTTGTGGCATAAAGGGCGTAATAGGTTGGGAAGGTGGTTCCATAAAAGTGGTATTCCCATTGATAATTACCCCCTCTACCTCCTATTGCCAACGATGTTGAAGTGTCAACTTCAGTCATCTTATCAACTCCTACAGCAATTGCCATATCAACTAAGCCTGAAGCGACAGCGGTATATGCAGATAAGCTTGCGGCTAATCCCGTTGCACACATTGCCTCTACACGTAAGGGAACCTTCCCTGTCAATCCAGAGTATTCAGCAACAATTGGAGCAGGGTATAATTCTATACCCCTATAAGCAGTACTACCTACAACGACTAGTTCTATATCAGTTTGAGATACGCCACTATCATTTAATGCTTCTTTAATAGATTCCCAAGCTAACTCTTGAACGGAAACGTCATCTCTTCTCCCGAATTTTGAATTACCTACTCCTATTACAGCGACTCTTCTTGTCATATTGGACTAACCAAGATTTCTTACAATACTAAACTATATAAACTTTTGTGAATAGTACTATATGCGGGTGAATTACATATATATGTATAGTACAATACAAATAGAAGCTAGAGAAAATATAGCAATTATAAAACTTAACAGACCAGATAAGTTAAATGCAATCAATTTCCAGATGGTTGATGAATTAGTTGATGCCTTGAATAAGTTAGATAGTGATGACAAGATTAAGGTCATAATAATAACAGGAAATGGTAAAGCGTTTTCTGCTGGAGCAGATGTTAAAGAAATGCTGGAAACACCTCTCGAGGAGATAATGAAAAAGGGTCATATGCCATTATGGGAAAAATTGAGGACATTTAAAAAACCAGTGATAGCTGCATTAAATGGCATTACAGCTGGAGGTGGGCTGGAATTGGCAATGGCTTGTGATATCATAATTGCTTCAGAATCTGCAAAATTAGGTCAACCGGAAATAAACTTAGGAATCATGCCAGGAGCAGGGGGAACTCAGAGATTAACTAGGGTATTAGGAAAGTATAAGGCTATGGAGCTAGTACTCACTGGGAAGTTAATTGACTCTAAAGAAGCGGAAAGATACGGTTTAGTGAACAAGGTAGTACCAGATAATGCGTTAATTGACGAGGCAATTAGGTTAGCAAAGGAAATAGCTGAAAAACCAATGATATCCTCGATGTTAGCCAAAGAGGCTGTTGCCAAAGCGTGGGATACCTTACTACAACAAGGATTGGATTTCGAAAGAAGGAATTTCTATTTGGCTTTAAGCTCGGAGGAAGCTAAAGAAGGTATGAGAGCGTTTTTAGAGAAGAGAAAGCCCAGGTGGGAGAATGATAAAAGTTGAGAGTAGGGAAGGTTATGCAATAGTCACAATGAGTAGAGCTGATAAACTAAATGCATTGAACTTGCAAATGAGAAATGAATTTATATCAAAACTTAAGCAAATTAACGCGGATCCGAAAATTAGGACTGTAATAGTAACTGGAGAAGGAAGGGCATTTTGTGTGGGAGCTGACGTAAATGAGTTCGCTCCGGATTTCGCCATAGACTTACGGGAGACATTTTATCCAATAATTAGGGAGATTCGTTTCTCAGATAAAATCTATATAGCTGCAATAAATGGCATTACAGCTGGAGCTTGTATAGGAATAAGCTTATCTACAGATTTTAAATTCGCCAAGCGTGATGTGAAATTCGTTACTGCATTTCAAAGACTTGGGCTAGCTTCAGATACTGGAGTAGCCTATTTCCTTTTGAAGTTGACTAGAGATCAAAGAGCTTATGAAATAGCTGTCCTAGGTGGGGAATTCACTGCTGAAGAGGCTGAGAGATGGGGCCTATTGAAGGTATCAGAAAATCCGCTTCACGATGCTGAGGAGATGGCGAATAGAATAAATAATGGACCATTTCAGTCTTATATTGCTGCAAAGAGGATGGCTAATCTAGTATTATATAATGATCTAGAAAGGTTCTTAGAGTACGAATCCGCCATACAAGGTTATTTAGGCAAAACGGAAGATTTTAAAGAAGGTATATCATCGTTCAAAGAGAAAAGAGAGCCTAAATTTAAGGGAATTTAAATGCTGAAAGAAAGTCCTTTCCTTAAATTTCTTGACATAGAATTAGAGGAGATAAGGGAAGGTTATGCTAGAGTTTCTGGAGTTATAACTAAAGATTTCCTAAACGTGCATAACACTGCCCATGGCTCGTTTATCTTCGCTATTGCTGATGCCGCTTTCGAGTACGTTAGTAACTTTACCCGTGATTCAGTAGCCTTACATATGGATATTGATTTTAGAAGACTTGTAAAAGAAGGAGAGAAAGTTATAGCAGAGGCATTTGAGGAGAGTACCGGAAAAACTACTTCTCTATATAGAATAATTGTAAAAAATGAAGAGGGAAAACTTGTAGCATACGTTACTGCTTTAGTTTTCCATCTAGACGATAGAAAGTGAAGAAAATGTCGCCATTGACCTATTTTGCTTTTAAGACGTGTTTGCAAAGTCATATTTTACACTCTTACTCTAAGATGAGATCCCTTATATAAATTTAGGTTAATAACAACATTATCTTATATATAGTCTTTTTCATAATAGCTGCAACGGGGGCTAAAAGGGAGTTAAATCTAGTGTTAGTAATGGGAGCTGTTGGGCTGAGTGTGCTAAGGACCTTAATTCGCTTTGAACCCAACAGCCCTCAAGATATATTAGACAAAATGCACTATTAAAACTAAATGAGTGTGCTAAGGACCTTAAAAAGGAAGCTAATTAGCAAGAAGCCCAAGAACCTAAACGAGACAAAAGCTAGGGCAATACTTGGAAGGAATGAAAATTAGCGAAATAGCAAAAATACTACAAGTTCACAAGAGCACAAGTGGATCGACGAATTCGAAAAGGAGGGAGAAAAATGCCTATTCCACAAGGAAAGAAAAGGAAGAAAAAAGAAGGTAAACAAGAGGGAAATAAAGGTAGAAGAAATACAAGGAAAAACCATATGGGAAGCAAAAACATAGAGGAGAAATTCAACTTAAAAATAAGCTACAGCTTGGAGAATAGCGAGAAAAAGACTGAAAATACCCTACATAAAACCCTACAAGATCGACAAGCCAATAGATGCTGACTTAGGGAGAGGTTTAGGGGTGTTATTAAGAAGGGTGTAAAAGTGTTTTTCATGGACGAGTCTGGTATTCGTCATGATCCCTCTAGGGTTTATATGTTGTTAGGGTTGATTATCCAAGTGTTAATATTCTAGCTTGTATTCCCTTGTTTGATGGTAAGCCTTGTTTTATGCTCACAATGTTGATTCTAGGGTCTTTGTTGAGTTTCTTTACTTGCTTAGGGTTAGGAATTCTGGTAATGTCGTGTTGATAATGCTAAGTTTCACAAGTCTTCTTATGTTCTCGCTACTGCTTCTAGGCTTAACATTACTTTGCTTTTCTTGCCTCCCTATTCTCCGGATTTAAACCCAATTGAGTTGGTTTGGAAGGATTTGAAGCGTTGGGTTAATACTTATTATTACTCGTGTTATGCTCTAGAATTGAGGATGAGTTCTATTATTTGGTTTCTAAGGGTAATTATACTAGGTATTGGATTAATAAGTTTCATGACATGCTTGAGGAAGGTATAAGTATGGGAAAATTTTTCTCATATTTGATTTATTATCTATTAACAAGTTTTATCTCACAATAATACAAGCTTTTCTCAATGTTTTTCTATATTTTGTATTGAGGGAAGTTAAAAGCCTGTTGCAACTATTATGAAAAAGACTATATTAGTATTACTTGGGTGAACACGGAATTTTCTACCTAGTTCCCATGCGATCACACAAGGAATACTCCCTCTCTCACTCTAAAAAGGCATTATACAAGATATTCTCTCAATAAAGCATAAATAATTCATATAATTTGCTTCAAATTAACAAAATCATTATCCACACTCAGATAATGAGAGAAATCTAATTTCCATCCTTTTTATAGTGTACCTAATCTTCATTAATTTCGTAAAGTATCTGGAAAAACTTATATATTAGAATCAATAACATATATATGGTGAACGGATGGATATAAATTATGAGAATGATCCAATATATCCAGAGAATAATGTGTATCCACCAACATGGGAGTTTGATGACGAGAAAGCTATGAGACTTTATAGGAGAGCTAAAAAGGAGCAGTGGGACGAGGAAGATTTAAACTGGAAAAAGTACGAGGAAATAGTTTCAGGCCTTGATAGAAAACAGAGATTGGCGTTAGCGTACTGGTGGGCTCTGCTATCTAACTTCGATAATGCGACACCGGTATTCGCTTACGCATTAGTTAAAGCCAGTGAAAGGAGTCTACCAGTAACTATCAGAGCTCTCCTAACAACCATAACTTATGATGAAAATAGGCATAACGTATTGTGCGGATTTGCAATAGATAAGGCTATGAAAGGATTTCCCTTTAATTTCAAACCGCAGGATGATTTGGAAAGAAAGGCTAAACTTAATGTCGAGTGGGTTTGGTGGAATGGTTCTAGATATTGGAAAGGTTATGTTGAAGCTTATAATAAATACACATTGGATATTTTATTTACCTCATTTATGATGGGCGAAGCAGCAGCTACAACAGTATTTAGCGGAATGAAGGATAAGACTAAAATACCTACCTTTAAGGATACCTTCAGAAATCTAACTGTAGACGAGACTAGACATTATGCTTTTACTTATCTTATATTAAATAATAACTTGAATAAGATGAATGAAGAGAAGAAAATGTTTGTAACTAAACAGATGAGAGCTGGATTTGTATTCCTATCACTGATAACTTATAAGCCTCCTAAGGAGTTCTGGAAATTACCTCCTTGGTATGAGGAGGTACATGAGAAAATGGAGGAGCTAGCAATTGATGCTGGTTTAGGATTACCAACAATAGAGGAGAGAGAAAGGATATGGAGAGAGGCTGTAGCGAGAGTTGCTAGCAATGTTAAGAGGTTTAACGTTAAGGTTCCATCAATGCCAGAGATTGGCATAAATGGGGACGAGGATATAGAACTAAAAGAAGACGATTTAGTAGCTGCAATATTCTAAATTCGCAAACCTTTTTAGTAGGTCTTTAATTTTTATATATTAATGGAGAAGAATATGAGGAGAAGAATTCAGAAGATTAAAGGTGGCAGTTACATAATAACATTACCTCCAGAATGGGTTAGGAGAAATAGCTTAGATGCTAAAAGTGAGGTTTTTGTTATAGAAAAAGATGGAGAATTATTAATAAAACCTATAAGAGATTACATTACCAAGAAGACCCTTGATCTTGATCTTATTGATTTAGAAACTAGCAAATACTTGATAACAGTATACTACATGCAAGGGATTTCTGAAATAGAAATAAAATCTAAGTCTGTAATATCAGCCTCTATAAAAGATGAGCTGAAAAATTTGCAATTGTACTTGCCAGGTTTAACAATTGAGAGTGAAAGTTTTAACTATATTACATTTAAAGTTCAAGATAGTTTTAACACCAATCTGGCTGAAAGGATGAAAACTTTCTCTAGTAAATTATTGAGACTACTGGAGGATCTGGAAAAGATAATTGAAAATCCTAACAAGGAAATGGCTGTAGATTTGAAAAATCGAGCTGAGGAGTTAAATAAATTATACAATTCAATAATAAGGGAAATAGCCATAGTTTCACAAAAAGAGGAGGAATTTGAGATAAAAAATCTACCCACTAGAGATTTAATACTCTATGCTATAGCAATGCGTGACATGGGAAGAATGCTATCTCATATAAAAACCACATCCCTAGCCGTAACTGAATGTATAAACACATCCAATAAAGAACTAAAATTCATAATTAAAACCATCGTGAATATGTTTAAGAGATCTCAAGAGGTGTTTTTTGATAAAGATATAGATCACATAAGGGACATAAGGGAAAGTATGAAAGAAATAAACAAGATAGTGTATGGAAACGAGATAGAATGTAAAGAACTGGCAAGAGAGTTGGCTAGGATAGCGAGCTACTGTGTAGCTCTAATGGATGATGGAGTGCATAAAAGTGTTAAGATATAGTGTAGATATTTCTCTACGATAAGATCAAGTAAATTTTAATTCATAAAGTCCTATCATTATTATTTTAAAAAAGTCTACATATAAACGATGCATATTTCCATAAATTTTTTAAACATAGAATGATAAGCATCTTGGGATTATAAATGTCTAGCCTAAAGGGTTTAGCTTTTTTATTAGTAATTTTAACAAGCATGATTATACCATCACTATTTTTCTTACAAACTTCAGCACAAACATCACTCACAATATCTCCATCAAACTCATCTATACTTGTCGACGTTTCCCAAGTAGCGCCTCCAGATGCACTTGACCCAGCGACTGGGTTTTACGTTCAAGATGGACCATTATATCAAGCAATCTTTCAAGAGCTAGTGGAATATAACGGTTCGAATTACTTACAAGTTGTCCCAGTTATAGCCCAGAACTGGTCAACAACAAACTATGAGAACTGGACATTCTACATCAGACATGGAGTATACTTTCCAGATGGAGTACAAGTAAATGCTAGTACTGTTTGGTTCTCTTTTTACAGGATTATACTAATGGGACAAGGTCCTGGTGTGGCTAACTATATTGAACTATTATTCAATTCAACTCAGTATGGGCAGACTGGATATGCCTTACCGTGGGGTGTCGCAGCAGCAATACAAAATGTTACTGGATTACCAACTACTAAGAACGCAACGCTAGCTGCGAAGGTACTTGCATCGATACTATCCCATTTCAACGCTGCAAACACTACAATACAGAAAATCATGGAATACCCGTATCAAGCAGTAGTGGTTGAGGGGCCTTATAAGGTTAAGATAAGTACACTTGAACCCTATAGGTATTTCCTATTAGATATAGCTAGCTGGTGGGGAGCGATAGTTAATCCAGTCTTTATTGATGAACATGGCGGAGTTCAACCAAATACTCCTAACTCATATATTAATGATAATGGCATGGAAGGGACTGGTCCCTATGTGATCAAAAGTGTGGGACCTAGTTTATCTGAAATTGTATTAGTGAAGAATCCAAACTACTGGGCTAACAATTTATCTAACATACCAGTTGTAGCTCAACCTGGACATATACCAGTTATTGACATAAAATACGGATTAAGCCACAACGCTAGAGTGGAAGATTTTGCAACGAATCAAGCCCAAATTTCATATGTTAGCTTACCATTCCTACAGCAGATATACTCTGCATATCAGTATAATAAATATGTAAGTTTCAATCAAATATTTGTGAATTTAGGTTATGAGGCAGCAGTATTCTATATCGCAATGAATACACAAATCTTCCCTACTAACATTACTGCATTTAGACAAGCAATAGTTCACGCTATAAACTATACTGCAGAGTTAGATGTATTCAAATTCCAAAATCAAACACTAGCAATAGAGTATTTAGGTCCAATATCTCCAGTATTCCCACTGTATAATGAAGTTATGCAATTAGATAAATTACATCCCTACACCTATAACTTATCCTTAGCCTTACACTACCTGAATGAAGCTGGATACGAGGGACACTTCTATGTTGTGTTGCCTAATGGAACTACGATAGGTGATACCAATGGTAAGCAATTAAGCACATTAACTATATATGCTTTAGCACCTGTGAATGAGTTAGAGCAAGAGCAATTAACAATAGTTCAGGATAGTTTACAAAAGATAGGGATTTCAACATCAATACAATATGTCTTACCTTCCGTAACCGATAACTGGATAACACCAAATGGTACACCAGCGCTAATAGATTTAGGGTGGTTCCCAGATTGGCCAGATCCGATTTTCCAAGAATTAATGGCACAAACTGATGTATTATATGGTGGAATATCTGGAGATTTAGCTTGGGTTAATATTTCAACATTACAGCAAATATATGAGAATTTATCATTCTTAACAAATCAGACACAACAAACTTTAGAGGTTGCTAAAGTATATCAAATATTGTATCAAGAAGCGCCATACGCTTGGTTACCAAATCCTGTAGTATATTACTTTGTCCAGCCTTATGTGAAAGGATTTGTATACAACCCATTTATAGGCTATTACTATAACTTAATGTACTATCAACCATACACTGTAACCATATCAACTTCAACTAGCATAACCTCTTCTACTACAACAACAACTACCTCATCTTCACCATCCACACTAATTTATGCAACAATAGGAATAGTAGTCGTGATAGTTATAATAGTAGTTGCGATAGTCCTCTTAAGAGGAAGAGGTAGAGGAGGAGGCCCAGGATTTTAAAGTCATTCCTTTTTTCTTTTTTCCTTTCCACGTTATTCTGTGAGAATAAATATATTAGTACCTTCAAACTTTATTTAAATGGACATGGTATGTCCATAAATACTGTCTTCTTTATTATAAGAAGGATCATTAATGCTTTCATTACCTTACTATTACTAATTATATTAGTTTTTATTATGATACATATCATAGCACCAAATCCTTTAGCCTTGGCAAGGCTATATACTGGACCACATGCAACTTATACAGAGTTAGAACAAGTAGCGAAACAATACGGACTAGATCAGCCTCTTTATATCCAAATAATTAACTACATAATTAATGTATTGCATGGAAATTTAGGTATAGATCCAACATATAAGGTACCAGTAGTAACGCTTATCGGTAAATATTTGCCAAGAACTCTAGAATTGGTAATACCAGCAACAATACTTTCCGTAGTTATTGGCTTATTCACTGGTGCTATAGCAGCATCAAACAGGAATAAACCACTGGATTATCTAGTCCGTGGCGTTTACTTAGTTACTTGGGCATCTCCGCCATTCTTAATCGCTGTTATATTACAATTAGTGATAGCGTATTATCTCAGATTATTACCTCCTACCGGTACTGTTAATCCCGTTCTTACTCCACCAAAGCCTATAACACCTTTTCCTTTGCTAAACGCAATGTTAGCAGGAGATTGGCCTTATTTTTCTAGTCTAGTTCACCATATGGTCTTACCAGTTATAGCAATAGCATTAGTCAGTTTTGGAATAGTGACCCGAATAGCCAGAGCTTCAATGCTAGACTATATGGAGTCTGATTTCGCTAAACTTAGTCTTATGAAAGGGCTAAGTAGAAGAAAAGTGGTATATGGTGTGGTTCTAAGAAATGCTTCAATACCATTAGTAACCTTAATTGCGTTGCTTTTCGGATACTCGGTAGCGGGAGCAGTTGTAATTGAGGATATATTCCAATATCATGGAATGGGGTATTTCATTACTCAGGCTATAGAAAGTCTAGATTACACGTCAATTTTGGGAACAACAGTAATTGTAGGAATTGCTATAATTATAGCAAATCTAGTTGCAGATATACTTTATGGGGTTCTAGATCCAAGGGTGAGGATAGTTGAGTGAAAATTCTGGAATTAGGTTCATGCTAAAGGCTTTAATTAGAGATAAGGCTGGATTATTGGGCTTAATAATAGTAAGCCTATTTCTACTGTGGTCTTTAATACAAGGAATATTAGAGATATTGTCCAGTTATCTTAGGAAACAGTATTTAGGTTATATACTCCTTCCTCATAATCCATATCAATATAATTTGCAGTTAGCCTTCCATCCTCCTTCGTCCACCTTTCTTTTAGGTACTAATGCAGAAGGAGAGGACATTTTTTCAAGAATTTTATATGCACTACCCAGAGATGCATTCGTGGCCATAGTAGTAGTGTTTTCAGCAATAATCATAGGAGGAATACTAGGAATACTTGCAGGCTATCTAGGTGGTATAATAGATGAAATCTTAATGAGAGTTACAGATGCCTTTCTATCCTTACCGGCATTAATATTAGTTATTGCAATAACTGTGCCATTGAAAGCTACGTTCTTAGCTACCATATTAGGCTTGGCAATAGTATGGTGGCCAACCTATGCTAGATTTTATAGAGCCCAAACGTTAAGGATAAAGAATATGGATTATATTTCTGCAGCTAAATTAAGTGGAGTCTCTCGAATATCATTGTTCTATAGATATATCTTTCTAAATTCCGTAGATCCAGTATTAGCATATGCCGCATTAGACTTCGGTAACGTAATATTAACTTACTCAACCTTAGCGTTCTTAGGAATAGGTATAACACCTCCAATCCCGGAGTTAGGAGAAATGGCAGCAAACGGTGTTACTGGGTTACCCCAATATTGGTGGTGGGCGCTATTTCCAGGGTTAACTATTCTAATTATTGTTATAGGGTTCGTGTTGCTAGGTGATAGATTGCAGGATGTGGTAGCTGGAAGAATAGCCTATTAGGTGAGTAAAATGGTATTGCTTCAGATTAGAAACTTAAACGTTTATTATAATACAATAATAAGTTGGATTAAAGTATTAAGTGATGTAAATCTAGATGTAGAAAAAGGGGAAATAGTAGGAGTTGTTGGAGAAAGCGGTTCTGGGAAATCCACATTAGGTCACGCAATCTCCAGAATCCTACCTCCGAATGCGAGAATTCAAGGCGATATCATAATAGATGGAGTTAATTTAGCTAAGTTAAAAGACAATGAATTGCAGAAATATAGAGGAACATGGGTTTTCATGATATTTCAAAATCCATTAAACAGCTTGAATCCAGTAAAGAAGGTAGGTCATCAGCTATTAGAAGCTGTTAAAATAAGGTATCAAAGAGATGGAAAGAAAGTAGAAGAAGAAAGTTTAATGAAAGATGTTATTGAAGTTCTCAAAGATTTAAGACTTCCAGATCCTTATTCCATTATTGATCGATACCCTCATCAACTCTCAGGTGGACAAGTTCAAAGAATAGTTATTTCAATGGCTTTATTACTAAAGCCCAAATTGCTCATAACTGATGAACCAACATCTGCATTGGACGTTACAATACAAGCGCAAGTGGTTAATCTATTTAAACAATTAAATAAAGAAATAAATACAAGCATAATCTTTATAACCCATGATATTTCCTTAGCTTACGTAGTTTCGGATAGAATAGTAGTAATGTATGCTGGAAGAATTATGGAGGATGGAAAAGTTGAAGAAGTCTTAAAATCGCCAATGCACCCATATACACAAGGGTTAGTGGCAAGTATACCAACTGGAGATAAAAATCAAAAGTTAACTGCAATTCCAAGTAACCCGCCATCGTTTTTTGCATTACCTACTGGATGTAAGTTTAGTAATAGATGCAGTAAAGTTTTTGATGTTTGTAGGAAGAAAGAGCCCAGTATTATTGAGAAAAATGGAAGAAAAATAAGGTGTTGGTTATATGAGTGATAATGTACTTTACAAGGCAGTCAATATAAACAAATACTATCTTGCAAAGAAGAGGGGAATACTGGAGTCGTTAGCTAGAGAACCCCCAATATATGTTAGGGCATTAGATAACGTATCCGTGGAAATAAGAAGAGGCGAAGTCTTAGGTGTTGTGGGTGAAAGTGGTTCTGGTAAAACCACATTAGGTAAAGTACTAGCTACACTAGAAAAACCCACTAGTGGAAACCTATTCTTTATGGGAATGGAGGTAAATGGTCATAACGTAAATCATGTTAGAAAGCATATACATATGGTTTTTCAAAATCCTATGACATCCATAAATCCAAGAATGAAAGTCAAGGATATAGTTAAAGAAGCTATGAAGGAGAAAAGGGAAGAAAGAATCAAGAAGGTGTTAGAGGAAGTTGGGCTAGATTATAATTACGTAAAAGATAAGTATCCTAGAGAGCTATCTGGAGGGCAAACACAGAGAGTCGCAATAGCTAGAGCGCTTGCAAAAGAGCCGGATTTTTTAATTCTAGATGAACCAACTTCGGCTTTAGATGCCTCAGTACAAGCGCAAATCCTTAATCTACTTGTAGACTTACAAAAAGAAAGAAAACTCACATACCTCTTCATTACCCATAATATTGCAGTAGCTAGATACATCTCTGATAGAGTCATAATTATGTATGCTGGAAAAATTGTGGAAGAAGGAAATACAAAAGAAGTTATTTCGGAACCAATGCATCCATATACTCAATCACTGCTTAGCTCAGTACCAGAATTGGGAAAGAAGGAGCTTAAACCACCTAGCGGGGAAGTGCCCAGCTTAATAAACCCACCTAGCGGATGCAGATTCAATCCTAGATGTCCTTTTGCTATGCCAATATGTAAGGAAAAGGAACCACCATTGGTGGAAATAAATGGAAGAAAAGTCGCTTGTTGGTTGTACGAAACCAACTGGAAGAAGGCTTCTAGTTGAGGGAACTATTATACTTGTGATTTTTTCTTTATCCTTGGAGATAACTAGCATAATTAATTATCTTATTTTCGTTGGAATATGGTACGCTATATTATTTATTATAATTGCGTGGTTTAAGAGCCATACTTACTGTATCTCGGAAAAAGAGATAATAATAAAATCATTCTTAGGTAAAAAAGTAGTCAAAGCAGAAAATTTTAAAGAAACATTTATATCACAGGGACCTATAGCGAAGAAATTAAATTGTGGCTCAATTTACATTATATTAAAAAACGGAAAGGCCACAATCTTATATGATATAAAAAACCCAGAAAAATTCCTTGAAAGAATTCAGAATTCCCGCCCTTAAATCATCACGTTATTCAGTGCCTAGCCATGACATCATTTAAGATAATTTAGATATAACGTCTTTTATCTCATCGTAGTTTGGTTCCTTTGTTGGATCTTCGGAAACCCACTTATACCTTATTATACCGTTTTTGTCAATTACGAATACTGATCTCTTAGCGAGTACATATCCCTTTAGGATTGGCAATTCACCAGCTACACCATAGGCTTTTACAGCTTCCCTATTAAAATCACTAACAATAGTGAAATTTAGCTTATTCTGCTCCTTAAACGCCTTATTACTAAATGGCGGATCTACACTAACTCCTATAACTACTGCATTAACTTCGTTAAATTTAGCCATAGAGTCTCTAAAAGTACACATTTCTTTCGTACAAACTGAAGTAAACGCTGCTGGGTAAAATGCTAGGACTACTACTTTACCTTTGAAATCAGATGGTATTTTAACTTTTTTCAAATCTGTATCTACTAATTCTAATTCCGGAGCTTTCTGTCCTATTTCTACCATATAAAAGATTTAGCAATTAGAGATAAAAAGCTCAACACTAAAAGACTTTTAAAAAGTTTAAGTAGATATTCCAGGAACTGGTATAGAAAGATCAATCTCCCTAGAATCCCTTAGCATTTTTACATTAACTTCTGAACCAACCATCTCTTCCAGTATTGCTAGTAAATCTATAGGAGATTTAACTTCTTGGTTATTGACTTTTAGTATAATGTCACCTCGTCTTATGCCATATTTATAGGCACTTCCATTTGGATCTATGTTCATTACAAGTAAACCACTTTGTTTCCTTACTCCCAGATACGTCGCTAATGCTTTGTTTAACTTTATTACTCCAACTCCTATATAAGGTCTTATATATCTGCCAAACTTCATGACGTTTTTTACGAAGCTATCAATAAGTTTAGACGGTATTGCAAAACCTATATTCTGAGCTTCTCTTATCATGGCAGTAACAGTACCCACGACCTCACCTTTGGTATTTATAAGAGGCCCTCCACTATTGCCAGGGTTAACGGCGGCATCTGTTTGAATCACATATATAGGAAGACCATTAGGTGTCATTATAGCCCTTTCTTCACTGCTGATTATTCCCATGCTCACACTGTATAAACCCAAAGGATTTCCCACTGCTAATACTACCTCTCCAGTTTTGTATTCCTTAGCAAATTTCAAACTAGGCAAGTTTAGTGTAGTGCTTAACATTGCTAAATCATGATAGGGATTTATGGCAACTACTTGCGCTTCCTCTCTGAATCCATCTTCAGATATTACTACTATCTCTTCAGAATTTGATATAACGTGATAAGATGTTATTAGAACATTTTTCCCTATAGAGTAGCCGGATCCTATACCTTCAGCAACTTGAGGCATAAAAAACTGGTCTAGAGCAATCTGCTTCGTTATTATGGTGACCACTGATGGAGTTACTTTTTCTACTAAATCCTCATACATCGTATATGTTAAGCTTGGCAAGCTATTTATATTCTTTCACCTTACGAGAAAATAGAAAAAGATACTTAAAAATATATAAATTGTTGAAAAACTCACAGTAGTCTTCATTACATTCTTCTAAAGTCTGAAATACCACCAAGTGGAACGAAAATAAACTCAAAAATCCTTTTAAGGTATCTGATCGACATTGAACCTATGAATAAGGGGATAATAGGTATCGTAATAGTGTTATTAGTATTAGTTAGTGGAATATACTACGGTTACTATTACTTTACTACTGGAGTTGTAAATGTATACGTCCAAGATCCTCCAACCACTCAAGGATATAAAATATACTTAACCATCTCTTCCATTATGCTACATAAAGTTAATGCTAGTAATGACTCTTGGATAACAATTTCCAATAAGACAATTACTATACTATTAACTTCTAATATGACATTTCTAGCCTCTTCTAGAATACCTTCTGGGGAATACAATGAGATATTTCTAGAGATATCTGCGGCTCAAGTTCAACTTGGAAATATCAATATCTCAGCGAAAATACCTAGCGGAGTATTTAAAATACATATTATAAACGGTATGGATCTAAAAGGAGGTTCTTCACAATCGCTACTGATAAGCTTTCCTCATATAACCTATACCAATGGACAAATAATAATAAGTCCTTCAATTACTGCTGAAGTTATTAGCTAAATTACAATATCATATGTAGATAGGTTAATATGCTTTAGATACGCAAATATACTTAATGATGGATCTAGACTCAAAAGGTAAAGGAACACCTTTTATCTTTTACGCTGCTTACTATCCTCCACTTTATTCTAAACTTAAAGCCAAAACTTTAAGGGAACTAGTTGAGGGTATCAAGAAAGCTGACAAGTATATGTTATTTTACCACGTTTTCCACCCAATTTTTAGTTCTCATCTTATACCAGAAGAGTATTCTAACGATTTCGCACACTGGATAGCTGAGAGTTTAGGAGATAAAGAATTAGCCGAATTGGTTTCTGACATACCTGGTGCTGAGCCTAGAACTATAGAAGATATTAGAAATGATTTGATAGAAATCCTGAAACCAAGAGTAGATGAGAGAAGGGGAATAGAGAACTTTGTGTTTGTTTCATGTATGCCAATAGTATACAAGACAAATTACATTGCAAATACTCTTGCAGAGTTCTTAGATTTAATACAGACAATATCCGGTGGAGCATTGGTTTGGCATTTTGTAAGCAAAAGAGTACTTGGAATTTCAAAGAGAAATGATTTTTCAGAATGGCTAGATTCTAATTTTGGACTCTCAGAACTAGCTGAGAAATTAAGCAAGATTGACCCACAAACCTATATTGATGAGGAAGTGCTTAGGAGAGACATAATTAGAGTATTAGAAAGGTGGTTATTAAGATGATAGAGAAATACGTAGAATTTATAGGAGAGCATGAGCTCGATGCTATCTTTAAGATAGCTGAAAAGATCAAGGATCTATCAATACTTCACGTAAACTCCACTAAGGCAGGAGGAGGAGTAGCTGAGATATTAAATAGAATGTTGCCTTTAATGAAAGAATTAGGTCTCAATGTTGATTGGAAAGTAATAAAAGGGGATAGTGAATTCTTTAACGTAACCAAATCCTTTCATAATTCACTACAAAATGGAACTGGGAACATACCAGAGGAATACTTTAAAATTTACGATAAATGGCAAGAGATAAACCTATCTGAAATTCCATTAGATTACGATATAATTTTTATACACGACCCTCAGCCTGCGGGGCTTATAAAATTCAAAAAAGGTAATAATAAGTGGATTTGGAGATGTCACATTGATATTTCAAATCCTTATCCATCAGTATGGAACTTCTTACAGAAGTATATTTCACAATATGATAGCATGATAATCTCAGTTCCCTCGTTTGGGAGAGATAATATCGAGATTCCGCAATTCATAGTTCCCCCATCAATAGACCCATTAAGTGTAAAGAATAGGGATATCGCTGAGACTACTGTATTCAGAATATTATATAAGTTTGGTATTAATCTTGAAAAACCATTAATAACCCAAGTATCGAGATTTGACTACGCTAAAGATCCTTTAGGCGTTATACAAGCTTATAAGTTAGCCAAAAGGCATGTAGACATACAATTACTATACGTAGGAAGTCCAGCTACCGATGATCCAGAAGGTGAAAAGGTTTACAATGAAGTAGTTAAGGCTTCCGAGGGACATAAAGATATACATCTCCTAATGTTACCACCATACAGCGATTTAGAAATAAATGCATTTCAAACAGCATCTACGGTAGTTATGCAGAAGTCTATAAAAGAAGGTTTTGGTCTAACTGTAAGTGAGGCGATGTGGAAAAGAAAACCGGTAATAGGAGGAAATACTGGTGGAATTCCTTTACAAGTGATAAATGGAATTACTGGTTTCCTAGTCAATAGCCCACAAGGAGCAGCACACTACATAATATACTTAATTAGAAATGAGGAGATAAGGAAGAGACTCGGTATTAACGCTAGGGAACACGTAAGGAGGAATTTCCTCATAACTAGAGAATTGAGGGACTATCTAATGACAATGGCCTATGTAGCTAACAGACACAACTCTTAACTTTCTTCTCACTCTAATGAGTGGAATTTGTTTTCTCTATATAATGATATTATATGAAGGAGTTTAGAAACCTTATAAACCTCTATTCTTATTTTATATAGTGTCAAGATCTTCCGATGTTAGACTAACGCCGATTAGCGAAAGTCTTAGGGAAAGAGCAGAGGCCATTATGAGGATGTATGGAATAAAGGATGAGAAAGATTTCTACTCTAACGCGCTTATGAGTGTCATGAATATGATGGAAAAGGATGAGTCTTTATTGGGAGTAGACCTCTGCTTTCTCGTCCCTTATATTCTGATTCACGAGAACTTCTCGTTTGTTCATTCTTCCTATATAGAGGATAAAGTTGATTTGCATTCCGATGACGAGATTACAAAATATCTAATTAAAAAATATTTTAATTTCATAAATCCAATATATCTAAAACATCTTCTTGAGTATTTAATTCCATCCACATATACCCCGCTAGTAATTAGGAATGGGAATAATTTAGTCTATAAAATCAGTTTAAATAATATAAATAAAAAGTTACGAGAATACGTAGAGAATTTTCTACAGAATATTGTTGCAGTATTAAACATAGGAAAGATAAATAGCTCAAAAGACAATCTAGAAATAATTTTACCATATCGGACTCTTATAGATTTTGCAAACCAAAATCATCATCTAGTGAGGGTTGAAAGCAGTGTGATCAGTAAGAGAAATCAAATAATAGCTAAATTCAATCTCAAAAATGATATTAAATCCGATAAATTCGTAAACGATTGGTCCCTATATCAAATACTCACAATATATGATACTTTGTTCAAAAATAATTTACTTTTATATAACATATTGGATAGACTAAATGATATTTACACCTTGTTCTTAGAGCTGAGAAAGACAGGCCATATTTTATATCCTAATATAAAAGGAATCGAATATATTAATTATAGATTATTAGAGAAGGAAATAATCAACAAAAACCTTGACATTTTTGCCCTTCTTATGAGTCCTAAAATTAGAGTAATAAAGATAAATAGCCAAGAGCTAATTATTGCCGGCTTAGATGATTTTGATCAGAACCTCTCTAATTTTATAAGATATACTTTAAATGAAATAGAAATAGAAAAAGGTACTCATGGATACTTTAAAATAAGAACGAATGAGAGAATATTTTCATAACTGATATGCAAAACCCATAATTACTTTATCCCACCAATTAAACATATGGCATTACAATCTCGACCTTGGAGGATTAGAAGCGATATTTGGGAGAAATTGGATGAGATTTGCATAAAACTAGATAATAAGAAATCATATAATTGTACAGATAAGATAATACAGAGCGCGTCTGAACTTATAATGGAAGATATCGATATAACTGATATTAGTATCAGAAATTCGATACTTGGAATTAAATATCTCATTTCATCTAATGTGTTCTATAATCTTATCTCAAATATACAAGACGAAAAAATATACAAAGAAATAGCGAATTCGTTATTGTCAACAATAACTAATAAAGTGCAAGAGACATTTTTACTGTATTTAGAGAACTTTGAAAATAATTGCAAAGAGAGGTCTATTTTAGAGAACGTTATAAGAGGACTAACGTATATTCTAGGAGAGAACATAAAATTAGTTGCAGATGGAAAAACAAGATTTGAGATAATTAATGCATCAACTAACCCAAATATAATCAACTTCCTTCGCATAATAACGGAAATTCTCGATGAGAACTTTCAAATAATTGAAATGGATCATAGCTGTAAAAATGATAGGATTTGCATAAAGCTAGATTTCTGTTAATCACCCATCAATTCCTTCACTTTGCTTAACACACTATCTTCACATTGTTCAGAGTAATATATGTAAATCTTATCTCTATCTATCTTTATAATAGTCGCGTTAGGATCTAGACCAATACCAGTTAGCTCGATGTTATCACATTCACCCTTGTATCCACTTAATATATTACCAATACTTTCCTCTTTTCGTATAATCTCAGCTAGAGGCTGTTTTACTAAGTTAAATATCTGTCCTAAGCTATACTCGGCTTCTTTTAATTCTAAATGCTTTATAAGATAGTTCAACTCTATCATTACTTCGTCTATAATCTGATTGGAAATTCTTCTACATGTTGGAGAAGTTAAATTTAGAATATTTCTCAAATTATCAATGCTAAAAGGCTTTTCAACTTTATACTTCTTTACTAAATGCGTAGCAAGGACATAGTAAGTTGCGCCTTCTAATAATTCAACGTTCTCTATTAATTTACTATCTCTTATTTCCAAGTTATTCATAACTATGTCTATAATTTTCTCTTCGCTTAATAGCTTCTCTAGGTCTATTCTATTCAGAATATGAAGCATTACTAGAGGATAACAATTTTCTATACAAAAACCAATTCTCCTAAATTCAGCTCTTCCTACAGGCTGAGGTAAATTAGTTTGCTTTTCGGACTTCATTATCTTCATTTCTCTTAAGAAGTATTCAGATAGTTTAATACTATATATATCCTTAAGCACATGACTAATTAATTGTATAGAATAGCCCTTTTTAGCTACTTTCGCATAGATATAGTCTTGAACTTGTTGTGTGAGAAGTGAATCAATTATCGCTATTTCTAACGCCGCTAAAACTACTGTAGAAAAGGAAGAAGTAGAATGTGATACATCTAAAAGTATTAAACTAGGTAAGAAATTCTTTAGAACATCATGTATTTTCAGATAAGAGAAGAATAGAGAAGTGCCAAAACTTACTGAGTCCTCAAAAGGTATTACTTCAACTGTGATATCGTCACCGAATTTTAAGGTTTCTAAAATATTACTATCTAATTCATTATAATTATTGAATTTAATATTAAATCTTGTTTTTATCTCAGTTGGAACAAGAGTTAAAATTTTAACTTCATGTCTTTCTTCTTCTAGAAACTTCTTTTCAGCTAAAAAAGTATACTTAGAGCTAATTCCCACTGGTGAATTTGTCCAATTTGTAACTTCTATAGGTTTAATTTCACTTTCTTCTTCCGATACCTCAGTTAATGGGGCAATTATTAGTATTTTCACGTATATAGATAACTAACAGAATTATTAAATTCTTCCTAAAATAAACGTACAAATAAGTAAGATAATGGAATTCGTAATCATATCTAACTTCTTTGCCTTATTCTAAGATTAATTGCATCATTTAATCTTCATGAGCTTGAGAAGAATTTATTTCGAATAACTTAGAATAGGCACAAATACTCCCATTTTACCATATTATACTTGTGATTAAAAGATTACTGAAAGTATTCTTTAAATTGACACCTAGAGTACTAGCATATAGGGAGTTCAGAAATAGAATCCTAAAGGAAATTCCAATCGATGAAAAGGAGATAGCGGAAGAAGCTAAGAAATTTGTTGACACTTTAATTGAACTAGGCCCCACATTTATCAAGTTTGGACAAATTCTTTCAGTTAGACCTGATATCATGCCGGAAGCGTATATAAAGGAACTGGCCAGATTACAAGACGAAGTCCCACCTGCTCCATTTAACCAAGTAAGTAAAATTATTAAAGAGGAACTTGGCAATAGTATAAAAATTTTAAAAGAAATATCTTCAGCCTCTTTAGGTCAAGTTTATCTAGGGGAGTATGATGGGAAAATAGTTGCAATTAAGGTAAATAGGCCTAGAATAAAGGAGATTGTGAATGAAGATATTCAAGTAGTGAAGAAATTATTACCACTTCTTAGATTTGTATTTGATGAATCATTTACGGAAATAATAAAGGTGTTCTTAGAAGAATTTTCTAGAAGAATATTTGAAGAAATGGACTATACTAAGGAAGCGTTATATTTAAATAAGATCAAGGAGGAGTTGTCAGATTATCCATCCTTAAGAATACCTTCAATAATAAAGGCTACTAAAAGAGTGTTAGTGATGGAGTATATTAAAGGGTATAAAGTTACAAGCGAAGAAGCAAAAAAGATAGTTGATAACAGAATATTAGCATATAGAGTATTTAGATTGTTCATGTATATGTTACTAAATAAGGACTATTTTCATGCAGATCCTCACCCTGGTAATATAGCCGTAGACGAGCAAGGGAATTTAGTACTCTATGACTTTGGAATGTCTGGGAAAATAGATGAAAAGACTAGAAACTTATTGATTAGGGCATATGTGGCAATGATTAGAATGGATGCCGATTCACTAGTAAGGGTGCTAGACGAGTTAGGGGCAATACAACCTTTCGCGGATAGGAGGGTATTAGCGAAGGGACTGAAGCTCTTCATGCAAGCAATGCAAGGAATAGAAGTTAGTGAACTGGAACTGGAAGATTTTATGAAACTAGCCGATCAAGTATTCTTTAAGTTTCCGCTTAGAATGCCTTCTAAACTTGTTCTGCCTTTTAGAATGATTAACGTTTTAGATGGAACATGTAGAGAAATAGACAAGGATTTTGACTTTGTTAAATCTTCGATAACTTTTTTAGAAGAAGAAGGGTATACAACAAAAGTTGTTATAGAACAAGTAAGAGAAATAGTAGATGGAATTTGGAATAGATTTAGGAGCTTTCTACTATCATATTCACAACAGCAAGAGTTAATAAACATACAAAGCGGTAGGAAAGGTAGCGTAATAACTAATTATATTCCTCAAATGATATTAGTTATAACCATAATATTTTATGCTATAACAAAAGATATCATAATTACCCTCCTTATGGTCATTCTGGCATTATCAATACCGCTTAGCGGAAGAAAAAATACATAACTTAAGGAAAATTATTCTATTTTGATTGATACTGAACCATCTACGGGTATCCTTATAGTCAATACTCCATTATCGTATTTCGCTGTAACTTGAGAATCTCTCTTAATCTTTACCGGTAAACGGATTACCTTATGTATCTTAAGAGGCCTCTGAGTAGTGTATTTAGTGCCGATATACTGTATTTCCCTTTCAGCGTTGATTATCAGTTCATTCTGTGCAGATAACCTTACACTTATCTTATCTTTATTAAAACCCGCTAAATCTGCTACTATTACTAACTCTCCCCCTTCTTCGTACATATCTATGGGTGGAAAAACTGATTCATATAATTCTCTAGACAACTCATCTAACTTTTTACCTATTTCTCTCATTATTACATTCATCATAACTTATCACCTTCTTATCCTCCATAGAGCTCTGAGCAATCTATACATTAGATACCATCTTAGAATTCTTCTCATAAATATATCTTAGTGGGATTGCGATATAAATTTACTTACATTTAGGCAAATCTGTCAAACTAAGTCATAATATTGTCATTGTATGATTTATATTTCTATAAGTTTTCGACATATAGTAATACCTTATTTAATATGCCTACTCTTTGTAAGGAAATATTCATTTAATAAATATTTATCCCAACGACGATACTTTGAACTCAGTTAGCATGGCTCAGGTTCATCACAAATCAAGCCGAGCCCTTCTCAGCATCAGAGCAAAACTAACGTGAGTATTACGAATGCTGTAGCTATTGCAACTAATGTAGAACCAATAATATATAAATCATTTCTAACTCGCGGAAAGAGATTAAAGTAAGCCAGGCCGACATAGGTAACTCCAAATATAGCCATGACTAACGCTATAATCAAGAAGGAAATCTTAACAAATATTAGTGGTAAAATCATTTATCATCACATTCTTTATTCTCAAGCGGAATATATATATATATATCTTATGATAATGAAGATAATTAACAAATATTATGATTCTGATATATAGTACTACTGAAGAAAGTTCTGTTGGAAAAACACTTAAAAAGTTTTATATAAAGACAAAAAATATGGAATGGAGAGTAATTATCATAACAATTCTTTTAATTATATCTCTTATCCCATTAACCTCAGTATATCATAGCAACGCCAAACCCTTGCCATTATCTCCGTTAAATTCTAATGACCCAGGGATAACTTTCTACGATGAGCAAATATTCATGACATTAAATGCGTATCCAGTTAGTACAAATTTAATAGCTTATGTAAAAGTAATTTCGCAAACCAGCGATTCTGGTTACGGTCCGGCATATTTGCTAAACGCAATAACCAACAATGACTGGTGGTATCAAATTGGTGTAGCCTATAATTGGCCTTATACAAATGGTTCATTTGACCCAGGATTCCATATGATCTACATGGTTTGGAATAGCAGTGGGGATCCGGTAATTGGACCAGTTTTGCTTAGTTTTAACGGAAATGTGAATAATGGAGATGAGATAACGTTGGAAATTGAAATATCGAATGGTAATATAGTACTTTCTGCCTATGATAATAGCACTGGTGCTAAAGCCGTTGCGACTTTTAACACCAATGGTGCATCGAGTATCGTTACAGATCTTAACTTTTTACATGGCTACATAACTGGATTAATGACGGAATGGTATCACCTTAGAGCATATTTCGGAGGTGAACTCGGAGTGGTGTATAGATTACAATATTTAACAACAAGCTTCACTTTAGGTATTAATGAAATGTATTTAACCTCCCCTCCACAAAGTATAGCGTCTAATGAGGTAGCATACTCAGTCTCAAATAACTATACCTTTTATGATTTATCCTATGTAGGAGCATATGCTACGTCAAATGGATATTACTTTATAACTGGCGATTTATACCCGATATTCTTAAAATATAAGGTGGTTGGAGGCAGTTTTAATATACCAATAAACGTTACGTATTTTTACGATAGTTTTAAGGAGACTGCGAGATTACCTTCCTTGATTTTTGTAGATTCTAATTCTAATATAAGTTTACCATCTATGGTTTTAAATGGATTAAGTAGGATTGTTAGTTTAAATTCTACGCCAATTCTGGCAAATAGAAGTGGCAATCTAACAGTATACTATCAACTTCAGTATTTTATTAATATAAACGTCCCAGTAAACGCTAGTATTAATGGAATTTATACAACTCTAAGTAGTGGGTGGTATAACGCATCCATAAAAGTTACAATCAGCCCATTTACATATTATCCTAACAGTTCGAGAATAATGGTATTTCCATATCCAATGAGTCAGTTTACACTAAATAATCCTATTAATCTCAGCATAACTTATATTTTGCAGTATTACGTACACGTTAACTCATTAATCCCGCTTTTTGGTTCAATAAATGGTACTAATAGTACTATTTTCTCAGGATGGTATAATCAGAATACTATTATACAAATTTATAACATAACATTCTATCAGAGTAATGAAACTAGAGCGATAATTACTAAGATTTTACCCGCAAATAAAATCCTCGTAAACATGTCTTATACAATAACTGTAGATGAGTTGGTGCAATATTATATTGTTGTGAAATCACAAATACCCATTTATGCACTCATTAATGGAAGTAACAATACATTAACTAGTAACTGGTATAATAGAGGGACAACTATTAGTGTAGAAAACATAACATATTATGGGCCAAATAATGAATATAGAGACATAATAATTGCTATTTTACCTTCCAAAAATATTACGGTTGAAAATCCAGTCACAATATCAATCATAACTGTAAAGCAGTATCCTCTAACTGTTTATTCCAAGATTCCAGTTTACGCATTAGTCAATGGTACTAACGAGACTTTACAAAAATACTCTTGGTTCAATGCTGGAAGTAGAATACAGATAGAGAATATCACATACTACATAAATAGTTCTGCAAGACTTCTCATGGAAAAAGTTTTACCCTACTCAAACTTTACATTACTGCAACCAATCAATGTAACTATAATTACACTACCTCAGTATTTCTTAAATATTAGTAGTAACTATCCCGTTTACATATTCTTCAACGGTAAAAATGCCACTCTAAGTAACGGATGGTATAATAACGGTACTGAAATTGAACTATATTCGACCTGGTATATCAATCAAACTGAAAGACAACACTTAGTTAGTATTAGTCTAAATGGAAAGTCGACTTCCGTTAGTGTTATAATAATTAATGAGCCAATCTCATTAAAACTACAATACGTGCTACAATATTATATAGACTTAATTTCCAATATACCAATTAAAGCCTTAATCAATTCAACCTTAATTACTTTTAGTCCAGGGTGGTATAATACCGGAACGCTTATTTCTTTCATAAACATGTCATATTACGTTTCCAACAATACGAGATATGTAATATTATCTATAGTACCATTTAACTTTACAGTAAATAGAAGCATAACTGTAAAGGTAACCACGATAAAAGAATACTTAGTTACTGTGAATACACCCGTATTGATTACAATAGCAAATAGAACCGTAAATACAAGCGAAATATGGGTACCAGCTGGACAAACTATATTAATACCTAAGTACGTCAATATTAGCAATAATGTAAGGATATTTTATAACACTACTTCATACCTAATAAACGTAATCCAACCAACTAATATTAATGTTAAGCCAGTAAAGGAATATTTTGTAACTATAAATGGGAGTTCAGAATGGCTCCCAGCTGGAAGTGTGATAACGTTAACCCACTCTATACCGATATACGAACAAGGCAAATGGATAGGCACTTATAACGTTAGTAATGGTATGACAATAACTGTAAATGAGCTAATAACTGAGACTTTGGTAAAGACCTTAAATGGGACTTTTGTAGGAAGTATCGTAATAGTAATTGCAATTATCATTGGAGGAATACTGCTCTTAACTATAAGGAGATCCAGACCAAAGTTCTAAGTTATTTAACTTTTTTGTATATTACTATATTTATTATAATTAATGAGATAATTGAGAAAATTAGAGAGTAATATACGTTAGCAAAGAATACTAATAAAGCGGCTACGCCTATAATTGAGTTTATTTCTATTTCCCTTATTAGTAGCGATAATGGATCCGCAATCATTATTCCTTTTCCTTTAATAACATTATTATACGATATGAAAAGACTAAGTTCCACACTAGCTATTAATGACGGTAACATAATCAGACTTAAATAAGCGTGATTAAAAAATGAAAAGATTAGAACATCTATCAGATAGATTATCAAAATAATTAATAGTTTCGAAATATAAGAGCTTCTTAACCCTGATGGTAGGGATAGTAATAGTTGAATTCCAGAGGCTTCAAGTAATATTAGCATTATTGAGGATGTTGTTATCATAAAGATTGTATAAAAGATCGCATAAATGGGCACAAAAAACGAGAAAATGAATGCAAATACGGGTATGGTTAGTAAGAAACTAGCTTGAGGCACTCTAAGAAGACCCTTGATATCTTTATGAAGATATGTTATTAATGGAGACTGCAATTTTATACTATATTTTGTAGAATAATGAGAAGTAACCCTAAATGATAAGAATTTCAAGGCTTGATTATATGCAAAGACTATGGAAAGACCAGTGTAAAGCAGGGAGAGTAAAAGACCCTCAACATTTAAGAAACCAAAAGGAAAGATCAGTAAAATGTAGGGGGGAAGAATTAGGTATCTAAAGGTAAAACCGTAAGGTAGTATTATAAATATTATCCAAATTAGCGATGTTCCTACCCTAAATAGCGCAGAAGTTATTCCTAATCTTATTCTTTTCCCCAAGAGTATTACCAACGCAAAGGAAAGTGAAAAGAAAAATACTATTTCAAGTTCAGCCATAAGGGCTTGTAAAACAGAAAGTGTTATTATATAAGTAGAAATAGGAGCAATTACTATCGATGCTAAAAAACCATAGTAAAAAAATTCAAATATACCTCTAAATACAGCAATATTTATATCTCTCTCAGTAAGAGGAAGCGATAGTAAGAAAGTTTTTAGATCATAATTTGTTACGAAGAAAATTACATTCAATCCGGTAGTGAAAATATTGGCAAGTATAATTAAATCTAGAAATATAAAGGAAAAAGGAGCATCTTTATTTATTATAGAGATAGATGCCGAAACTACGGTTGCTATGGTGTATGCAATAATATTACTTATCTTGATTGTAACTGCATTTCTCTTGATTTTGCTAATCGCATCTGGCTTAGGTGATAAACCAAAAGACCTGCTTGTATACATTAAATAGATTATTTGCTTGTAAACCACATCATGAATCTTTACGTTACTCATTCCAATCCCTTCAGTATATCCTTTATCTCCTCATCTAATCCAGTAACGGATAGGAAAACGTCTTCAAGAGATCTCCCGGCTTCTCTAATGTTATCTGAAGAAGCCTCCATTACCATTATTCCTCTATTCATTATACCTATTCTATTACAGATTTTTTCTGCGACTTCCATTATATGCGTGGAAAACAATACTCCACCTCCATTCTTAACATGATTCTGAATTAGTTCCTTAAGGACTCTAACCGATAGAACATCTAACGCGTTGAAAGGTTCGTCAAGGATTAATAATTTAGGTTCATGAATTAAGGATAATAATATAGAAACTTTTTGTTTATTCCCTATAGATAAGGAGGCTATGGGTGTATTCATGAACATTTCTAAGGAAAATGCCCTAATTAACGCGTTTATTCTGTTCACATCTTTAATTCCTCTTAAACTTGAGACGAAACTTATTATCTCAGCCGGTGTCATGTATTCATAAAGAGCTGGTTGTTCAGGGACATAACCAACGTAATTTTTCACAATTTTGTCCTTATTACTAATTCCTAAGATTTCTATCCCACCCACAAAAGGTACCATATCCATTATGGCCTTCAACGTACTGCTTTTCCCAGCTCCATTAGGACCTAAAAGACAATATACTTCTGAGTTTATAGAAAAACTTAGCGAGTTAACTGCGATAAAAGAGCCATATTTCACTGTAAGGTTTCTAACACTTAAGAGCATTATATAAATAAACGTATCACACTATTATTAACCTTTAATCTTTAAGCTAATTTTGATTCATGAATTTTGACAGCAACCTATTTACCTTTTCCTCTAATTTTTTTATTCTCCTCTCGTTTGGATCGTCATTATCATAAAATCCAAATAATCCTCTCATTTTCATAAATATCACATCCCCAATTCTTTCTATCTTAGGCTCATAACCAGTTTTAGTAATTCTATAAAGACCTTGGGCTTTTTCACCTCCTATTGGTACTACCATGATCCCGTTTTCCTTAAGTTGATCGTATAGCTTACAAGGTATAGTTGGTGCAGCTGCCCATACTACGATCCGATCATAAGGGGCCTCTTTCTCATATCCTAAACTTCCATCCGTCTTCAGTAATTTAATTAGGGGGTATCTGATCAGAAGAACATTTTTAGCGTACTCAAACATCGTATCATCGATCTCGATAGATACAATGTTATTCTCACCAACTACTTCAGCTATCAGTGCTGTGTAATAACCTATACCAGTACCTATCTCTAAAACCTTCTGATTTTCTTCTAAATTAAGAATATCAAGAATATATATGCCTAAACTTAGCGCCGTTGTCGTAATGTTAGGTGTTACATAAAAGGGTTTATCTATATAATTTGGCTCATATGCGTATTTTTTCAATAGTTGCGGCAAAAAGTCTTCTCTATTAACTTTGATAAATGCATTAGCCAACTTTGAATTTTTTATAGATCTTAATAAGTCTTCTTTTGCACCCATACTTATTAACTATTTGAAGACATTTTTTAATAAATATGATGATAGACCCCTACCTAAAAGAAGATACTCCTACGGTTGCAAACTCAAGTCTATTAGAGGCGAAGCGTGTAGTGACTTCTCGATCCTACTTTGTGAATTTCTTCAATTTTTATCAAAACTAATCTAAAATTTACTTTTTAATCAACACTTGATTTTGAATTTAAGAAAAATTAACGAGTCAAATATCTAAGAAAGTTGAAGGATTCAACAAAACATCTCGACCCAGGGTTATGGTGTCAGGTGGAGGATTGAGTCCTTATTCTCTGCCGTGAAGCGTACTTTTGGGGAATCTGTTAGGGCTACAAGGCACTACATGCTGACGCCTCTAACAAACCTATGGGGATAACGAGTCTAGCGCGTCTCCCACGTCGAAGTCCTTGACATTAACTTCCTTACCCCTAGGAATCCTAAAACTCTTCTTGACAACTCCCTTGTAAACACCGTCCTTTATAACATGATAACAAATGCTTGCAAGCTTTCCGGCAAGAGCACAAGTAGCTTGAGTAACACTCTTCCCCCTAGCAATAAGCCTCTCATAATACCCTTTAAAAGGCTCAAGACCCCTAGCAACCTTGGCAACCAAGTAGAGAGCTCTACGCAAATACTTATTACCCCTAATCATACCGGAGTGAGACTCGCTATCACCACTCTGCTTAGTTTTGGGTGCAAAGCTTGCATAAGCCCTAGCAGCCTTAGAACTGGAAAAACGGGAAACATCACCGAACTCAGCGTAAATAGTTGCAGCACTAATCAAACCAATCCCGGGGATCTTACTCAACTCAATTACTGGTTTTGGAATCTTGGAAATTATCATATCCTCAACCTCCTTAATCATTTTCTCCAAGTTTTTTAACAGTTCAACTAATTGTTTTAACGCTAGTTTTTCCGCGTCGTTTAAGTTTCTCCCTAGTTTTTCTTTTAGTTCCTCCTTCTCTTCCTTGCTTAGTCCCTCCCCCTTTACTAGCTTTTCAAGTAGTTTTCTTCCCTTCTTGTCGAATGGTTGTATTTTATATCCCGCGAATTCTAATATTTTCCTTATCTCGTTCTTTACTTGTGTTGTCTTCTCTACTAAGCTTTCCCTATATCTCGTTAGTTCTCTTAGCTCCATTATTTCTCCTGTTGGTATGTATGATCCCTTGATTACTCCGGTCATGTGTGCTACTAGTAACCTTTGTGCGTCGAGTTTGTCTGTCTTTTTCCCTAGTATTTCTGTTAGGTGTAGTGGGTTTATTACTGTTACCTTGTATCCTTTTTCCGTTAGTTTTTCGTGTAGGTAGAAGTAATATATTCCAGTTGCCTCTATTATTCCTTCCTTATATTCTCCTAGGAATTTAATTAGTTCCTCTATTCCCTCGTTGTCGTGGTTGAATTCCTTTACCTCCTTGACGTATACTGCTGATTTTTCTTGTTCTACTACTAGTTCTCCCTTTGCTGCTGTTAGTTTGCTTTGTGAAATATCAATTGCGAAGGCCTTGTTTGTAACTTTTAATTCCATGCTTGTGTATTACGCGTTTCTCGAGATATTTTTTGTTCTCATAATACCTTGTTTTCTTTGCATAGTGTTAAGTGTTTCAGCCCCTAGAGTATTTTGTTACAACCTCCTACTCGGGGGTTTTTATCCCCTCTTGTTAGATCGTTCTAGGGGCTTCACAGCTAGCCTTGTAGATGGGGTTTTATCCCCATGTTTTCTATGAGCTTATGTTGTTTTTCTCCTTACTTGTTTATTTCCTTTTCTCTTGTAATACTTGGTTTTATTCGTTCTCTTGTTTTGCGTGGATTGCCCCGTAGGAGTTTTTTAGGGCAAGTGGTTGAGGCTAAGCTCAAGTTCTGGGCTTACGCATGGATGGTCCACTTGGCTAATTCTGTAGTCGGTAGAGCTCCGGGTATTAGGGTGTGAGCTTGCGAATAACGTTGAAATAAATATTAATTACTGAAAAATTCTCAGTGTATCATTTCATGCTTATGAAATAAATTGAAGAGATCAACAAAGCATCTCGACCCTGAAAATTTAAATAATAGGCATATGCTATTTCCTTTATGATGGAAAATAGTGAAAAGTTGTGGAATTCTATCAAAGATATTTACTCTTCAATCCTTAAACACCCATTTATTCTTGAACTGGTTGAAGGAACCCTAAGTAGAAATAAATTCGAGTACTATATCATTCAAGATTATCTGTATTTAAGGGAGTTCTCTAAGGCCTTGGCTTTATTATCGGCAAAGGCTGAAGATGAGGAAAATGCTTTATTGTTTGCTATACACATACAAGATGCCATAAAGGTAGAAAAGGCGTTACATAAATTTTACATAAGTGAATTCAATTTGGATGTGGAAGATTATGAAATGAGTCCGACTAATCTAGCTTATACATCTTACTTACTTGCTGTGGCTTATTCCAGACCTTTTCATGAAGTAATATCTGCAGTATTACCTTGCTATTGGATATATATGGAAGTTGGAAAGGAATTGCTCAAAAAAGGATCTAGGGATAAATATTATCAAAAATGGATAGAAACTTATGGTGGAGAGGATTACGAAAGGGGAGTTAGGGCAGTATTGGGTATTGTGAATGGTCTGAAAGTTAGTGAAGAGGAATTTAATAAGATGAAGATTCATTTTAGAACTGCATCTATATACGAATATATGTTTTGGGACTCTGCGTATAGATTAGAGAGGTTTCCTTTCCTACAGAAAAAAATAAAGGAGTGTAACTAACTTACCTTTTATGGATAAACTGCTACTTCATGTAGGTCCTACTACTATCAAGGAGGATGTTTTAATAGCAGGGCTTGAAAACAACGTTGGTTTTACGTCTAAAGAATTTGTAGAGGCACTCTCATATTCGTTAAAAGGATTAAGATACGTAATGGGGTCAAGCAAGAGTTATCAGCCATTAATAATCCCCGGAAGCGGTACCTCCGCTATGGAAAGCATCACGTCATTACTCAAACCTAATGATAAAATACTAGTGGTTTCTAATGGTGTCTTTGGTGATAGGTGGGAGCAAATATTCAAGAGATATCCAGTTAATGTAAAGGTATTAAGACCTTCTCCAGGAGGTTACGTTAAACCAGAGGAAGTAGAGGAAGAGGTTAGAAAAGACAACTATAAGTTAATAACACTAACTCACGTAGAGACCAGTACTGGAGTTAGAGAACCCGTAAAAGATGTAATAAATAAGATTAGAAGATATGTGGAATTGATAGCAGTAGATGGAGTATCAAGTGTTGGGGCTGAGGAAGTTAAAGCTGAAGAATGGAACGTTGACGTTTACTTGTCAGCCAGTCAAAAGGCGTTAGGTTCCTCAGCTGGTTTAGGCTTATTATTACTTTCTCCTAAGGCCGTATCAATATTAGATTCACAAGACTCAATTGCTGGATATTATTTGAATTTAAAGAATTGGTTACCAGTTATGAGAGCGGTTGAAGAGGATAAAGATGCATACTTTGCTACCCCACCAGTTCATGTAATTTTACAGTTAGCTGAAGCCTTTAGACTGATAGAGAAGGAAGGTATAGAAAATCGAATAAAAAGACACGCAACAGTAGCTAGTGCAATTAGAGCTGGTTTAAAAGCATTAGGATTAGACGTAGTAGCTAGGAGACCAGAGTCCTATAGTAATACTGTAACTGGAGTACTTCTAAAGACTATTGAACCGCAAAAGGTTCTCGCGGAGACTGTTAACGAGGGTGTAGAGTTTGCCCCAGGTGTTCATCCAGCATTCAAATATTTTAGAATAGGTCATATGGGCTGGGTTACCCCTAATGATGCGATAGTAGCAATAAGTGTTATTGAGAGAACCCTAAGGAGATTAGGTGAACCAATAAGGTTTGGTGAAGGGGTAAAGGCTGTAGAAGAAGTCTTGTCATCAGCCCGCTGAAAGTATATCATCAAATCTAAATCCCCGAAAATATCATCACTCTCAGTTTTTAAGATAATACCATATAATATTATAAATATGACTAATGCTAATAGTAACGATGTTACATTTAACGATATACTGGAATACGAGATTATCAAAAAGACTTACCAAAATATTATAACGAAGCTTAATTCTAGAAATTTAAAGTCATTAAAAGAGGGATTAAGAGAACTATTAAACTTCGTGAGAGATATAAAGAATAATATATTAGATAAAAGATTAAGAAGAATGATTCAATACCAGCAGAAATTGGCTAAAAGGCTGCTCTTAATCATAAATATAAGGTACGTAATATTCTTTATTTATAAAGTAGTAGTTAACACTTTAGTATCTAGACTTTACGAATCTATCAGAACGTTATTAGAGGAAGTAAGCAATGTTATCAGATATTAAGTAATGATTCCTTAAGACACTCTTCCACTATTTTAGCATCGCTTTCCGGAATAGGCCTCTTGAGGTTTGCAGGGGCATTTCTAAGGTATTTAGCTATCTGCCCTTTATCTTCAATAAATCTTATCTTATCTAAAATTTTTTTCATATCACACTCTCCAATTACAACAGGTTCTACTTTAACTCTATAAACGTATATTCCCTTATTCCTTACTGTCTCCTCTGGATATATTGGTGTCTGATCCTCATACCAGTTTGAAAGCACTTTTACTATACCTACAATCTTTCCCCCATATCTTTTAGCATAGTACTTACTAACGTATATAATAATGTAGTCGCCTTCTTTTATGTATTCCTCTAGATTTTCTTTGTAACCATAGACTCCCTTATCTCTAATTATATCCCACATGTCCTCTTGTATTGGTACTAACCAGTAGGTCACAGAATGCAATAGTATTTTGAGAATATAAGATTTACTAAACACTTGATAAAAAGCATTGCCTTATACAACAACTCCTATAATTACGTAATAATACCAAAAGGGAGAACTTTTAAGTAGAGTTTACAGATTTATACTTAGTGAACAAGGTTCAACTTGTCTCTTATATCGCAATCTCCTTATCAATCTTAGGTATCATCTTAAGCACTATAGCAATTATTATGTCACTAAGAGGACATTAATTTGGTTGGAAGGAAAAAGCTATAAACATAGAGAGTGATATCACATGTTGGTTAGAAATAATGATAGGTTGTAAAGATACGTCTTGTGTTAAAGATACTCTGAATGGACTCCTTAACAAATATGGTGTTAGAAAAAATGTTACAGAAATAGCATTGGAAAATATAAATGAACTTGCAATTTATAGGAATAACAAAATATTCATTAACGTGTTGAAGTATGATGAAATAGTAAATGACGTTTCAGGAGAAAGTGAAATAGTATCGGCATTTCTTATTTTATCATCCTTATACTCTTTGGTTGGAATAAAAAGAATGGAGGAAATAGTTAAAAATGAGTACAGAAGAGAATCACCCGTATATAAACTCTATGAGATATTATTTAAATAAAATTAGACAATTTGTAAAAGAAAATTATAGTCGAGAATTAGAGTTGAATAGTGAACTGCCCTCATAGAAGGAAACATTCGCCTCCCCCTTCCCCATTAAACACTATTTAAGCTTCAATGGTAATAGATTGCTAAGATTAATTAGTAAAATTCTGATAATTAATTTAATAACTATAGAAGAATTTGTATGGAAATTAAAGAATATATTCTATTTTATGCATTAATCTATGTTTACACATATTTCTCATTAATTGTGTTTTGAGGAGAATGAAATAAAAACATATGTAGGCATGGTTCTCCAGACATATATTTATTAAAAGTAGCTAAGAAGAGATAGCCTTCAATGCACTTGTGATAAAATCTTCAACAACTTTCTCAGGTTCTTTAGCCTTCATGACTGCACTTGCTACACCTATTCCATGAGCTCCGAGCTTTAACGCTTTATAAACGTCCTCACCGGTTGTAATTCCAGCACCCGCTATTAAATAGATCCCCTCAGACTTTCTTATCTCATCCACGGCTTTTGTTATTACCTCGGGTTTGGCTTTAGACACTGAGATACCGGTTCCTATCAATTCTGGAGGCTCTATCAAAATTGCATCAGGCCTTAGTAAACTAAAGGGATAGACTAACTCATATCTGTCAACGCATAGTATACTACTCAAACCTAATTTCCTAGTTCTTTTTAATACATCATCTATTTCATCAGCCCTTAGACGTCTCTCACTGTGATTTATCAATGTCCCTTTAGCATCTGCATCTTTTATCATTTCTGGTAATACGGCTCCCGTATAAGCGCCTAGAGGAACTGGATCTACATGTTCAGCATAAATTGGTAAATCTACCTCTTGGACCATTCTGTAGATCATAGTAGCTGGTACTGATAATATTATTTCAACTGAATGCTCCTTACTTATTTTTTCTATCTTTTTACCTAACTCAATTGCCTTATTACCAAAGGAGTTTTCGTAGGCCTTAAAGTTTATCACAATAATAGGGGGTTTCACAATAAGAAGATAATAGGGGAAATAAATATGTATTGTGGAATCGATCTAGCAGTAAGAAGGAAGACTGCAGTGGGTATCCTCATAAACAACGAGATAAAAATCATTGAACTAACAATAAATGAGGAAATTATAGAAAGTTGTAATAGAGCAAAAGTTACCGCGATAGATTCACCTCTTTCTCATCATAACGGTTTCAGAAACGTTGACAAGGAGTTGATAAAGAGAAAGCTGAAAGTATTACCACCATCCTTTATGAAAAAACTTGTAGAAAGAGCTATCCAATTGAAGGACAGATTAAATAATGTAATCGAGACTCATCCAACGTCTTCCATGAAGTTGATTGGTTTGAATTGGAGAGAATTGCATGAGATTAAGGATTACGTTGATGCTGCATTATGTGCCATGACTGCGATGGCTTACGATTCAGGGTATGCTGAGGAAATAAAGGCTGATGATGGTACGATTTACCTACTATCAACAAAATTTCCTTATGAGATAAAAAGGAAAAATTACTTTGAGTTTTATCTTAAAGGACCTAAATGAGGCAAGAGACAATTCAAGACTCCATTGCAAATTTAGTTTAGTTGATTCATTTCCTCTCTGCAAGAGTGGAACGTAGAAGTAGCCATGCCCGTTCAATAGGTTCGTGTAAAGCTTATAAGTAAAGAAAGAAAATAAGGATATTAGAAGAAATTAATAAAATATCAGCTAATCTATTCTAGAATTGAAAGAAATGAGGTAAGGTAATCCCTATTAGCCCTAGAATAAATAGTATTATAATCGCAACTATTATTGCCAAAATTGCTATGCCTAAAGCCTGTATCCAGCCGGTGTTAAATACCACCTTGTATACTCCTAGAAATGCTATAAATCCTATTATTACTCCAATTATTGGCGAAATGAGTGAGAATAACGCTGTGAAAATTGCATAAACTATTACTCCAATCAACGTCGCTAACATAGCCCTACCAAACGTGGTAGTTCGTGGTGCAACTACTTTTCCAGCTAACCATGTAGGTATGGAAATCACTATCCAAGCTATTATAAAAGCGATAATAGCACCTATCGAACCTAATATTGAAGGCATCTGTATATATCTTAGGTAAAAAGTTAAAAAAAAAGCTTATCTCCTGTCTATAGGAACATACTCTTGATGTTCTGGTCCAACATACAAAGCTCTTGGCCTAATTAGTCTGTGTTGCTCCTCTACGTATTCTATTATATGTGCTAACCAGCCTAAAGTTCTCGATAAAGCAAATAATGCGGTAAACATGTATACTGGAAATCCTAAAGCGAAGAAGACTATTCCGGAATAGAAATCGGTATTAGGATAGATTTCCTTGCTAGAAAATTGCTTTATTCCTAACTCCTCAAGTTTTTGAGCTATCTCGAAATATTTCTTAGCCTCACTATTTCTTTCAATCAGAGTTGAGGCTAGTTCTTTGAATATTTTTGCTCTAGGATCATAAGTCTTGTAAACCCTATGACCAAATCCCATTAGTCTATTCTTTTGATTTATTATCTTATCATTAAACCACATTTCTACTCTATTTGGATCTCCTATCTCAACGAATTGTTTAAAAGCCTCTTCAGCTGCTCCACCATGTAACGGACCTTTTAACGCTGCTAATGCTGCAGTAAGAGAGGAATACATATCTGATAAAGTAGATGCAGCTACAAGTGCTGCAGTTGTCGATGCTGGTACCTCATGGTCTGTATAGAGTATTAGAGCCTTATCCATTGCGTTAATTTCCTCTGCAGTGGGTTCCCTAGCTAAACTAGCTAGCAGAAAGCTTTTAGCGAAACTATCTGAAGGTTCTGGTATTCTTGGTTTGTTACCCTCCTTTCTCCTATATACATTTGATACTAGAGTAGCCATTTTAGCAATGATACTAATTGCTTTTTCCTTATCATTCTCCTTCCATTTGAAGTTCTTATCGATAGAAGCCAGCGCTGCTGTTCCCACTTCTAAAAGACCTATAGCATCAGCATCTCTAGGCATCAGGTATATTGAATCTAATACTTCTTGAGGTACCTCGTACTCCTCATTAAGTTTCTCCCTTAAATCGTTTAACTCTTTCTTCGTAGGTAACTTTCCATAGAGCATTAAATAGATAGTCTCTTCATAAGTGCCGTAATTAACTAGGTCTTCAATATTATACCCCCTATACCTCAATATTCCCTTTTCTCCATCTATAAATGTTAAATTCGTAACCTTTATAATAACATTCTCCAAACCTTTACTTACAACACTCATTAGTCAGTACCCCCTTCCCAACTTAACTCAGACCTAACTAAAAAATCTAGAACATGTTTCTCATTAACTATATCCTTTATGGATACAACACCAACAAGCTTACCTTCTTCATCCACTACAACTAAATGCCTTATATTGTTTTTAACCATTTTCTCTGCTATTTCTCCAATGGGAGAATTAGGCTTAACTGTTATTAATTTCCCAAAAGTTCCTAGGTTCTCTACATTGTCATTTAAATTCTTTCCACACGCTACAGCACGTAATACGTCTCTCTCCGTAAATATTCCGACTGGATAGCCTTTTTCGTCAACAATTACTACAGATCCTATATTATTTTGATACATAATCTTACAAGCCTCAATAGCTTTAGTACCTACCTTAACAACCACAGGGGATCTCTTAATTAAGCTTCTAGAAGTTACTGCCATAATTTAAATTTCGAATATAAAAATTTAAAGCTTTCTAACGAGTTTTATACTACCTAATTCCTTATCTAATCTCTCATAGAAGAAGTAATCAATTATCTCATACTGTTGCTGCCTAGTAATCATCTTATCTAATAAATTAACTTGCGTTCCCTCTTTCAATAGTACTTCTAAGGCATCTTTCATTGCCTTGGCCGCTACTCTAAATATAGTAACGGGGAATATTACGTATTTATAACCCATCTCCCTAAACTCTTGGGCTTTAATGTAAGGAGTTTTACCAAACTCAGTCATATTAGCCAGTAACGGAGCTTTTACCTCTTTAGCGAACTTGGCGAACTCCTCCTTACTAGTGAGAGCCTCCGGAAATATTATATCAGCACCTGCCTCTAAATAAATCTTGGCCCTTTCTATTGCATCGTCTAACCCTATTACACCGCGAGAATCGACTCTTGCAATTATTAAGGCATCTCTTCTAGCCTTTAATGCCGCCTTTATCTTCTGAACCATTTCTAAAGGCTCTACAACCTCTTTACCCTCTAAATGGCCGCACTTCTTTGGCATTCTCTGATCCTCTATTTGAATAGCGTCAGCACCGGCTTTTTCTAAAACCCTTACCGTTCTATAGACATTTATTGCCTCACCAAACCCAGTATCTGAATCAACTATTATCGGAATATCAGCAACTTCCTTTATCCTTCTTATCATCTCAGCAACCTCATCTAATGTTATTAAACCTATATCTGGTAGACCATAAGATGAGGTAAGAGCTGCACCCGATAAATACACTGCCTTAAAACCTACCTTTTTTGCCAGAATTGCAGTAAATGGATTAAATACTCCCGGTACTATTAAGAAGTCAGATTCCTTTAATACTTGAGACAATTTCCTTCACCTTTAATTCTTCCATATTCCACAAAATATTTAACTCTTCCTTCCTACCTTTTAACCTTAAGTACTTCTCCTCAACTTCTTCATCAGTCATTGGATTATTATAATAACCTCTTGGATTCCTAACCTCAACCATCTCTCTACCCTTACTGGTATAAACTGTTACTTTAACGGGTAACTCCTTAGGATATATACTAGTATATTTCTCGTCTTCAATAACAGTAATCTTCTTCATCAAACTCCTTATTTTTTCATTAAATATCATTTCTTGATCATAGGCGTCGAGCCAGAAATCCTTCTTAATTAGGGTATATGCCAGAATATAAGGCAAACTGTGATCTGCAGTCTCCTTATTAGTGGGATTCCATTTCTCTTCATCAGCTATTATCGTCTTGGCTGCCTCATAGGTTTCAACTTCAATCTTAACAATATCATCAACGTTAACGTTCAAACTCTTTCCAGCCTCAACAACCGCTTCAGCGTGATACTCCACTGGATATTTCTTTAGACTAGTCCTAAGTACACCATCAGCCTCTAGGTGATTAAACACCGAAGAGTCAAAATCTTTAGCTACAACATTAATGAAACCTAATCTACCTGAAAAAGGCTTTGAAGGACCAGTCATACCAAATTTCGCCAAAAGTGCTGAGAAAGCCGCTTTCCTTGAAGCATCAGCTGCCGCACCAGCTTTCCACATCGATAACTCCCCAGACCTAGTCTCCCTAAGTGCAATGTTTGGCACTATTGTTAACGAAATAGCGTTAATAGTAGATTTCTCGTCTAATTTCAACATTTTAGCTAAACCTGCAGCTGCTCCTACTTGAAGAAAAGTTACGTGATCAAAACCTTTTTTTCTCAATGATGTTGCGTCACATAGTTTTATCCCAACTTCATAGCCTATAGCAATTGCTTCTATTATATCCCTCCCTTTAAGATCGAATAGTGAGCCTAAGGACAAGAAAGCGCCTATCATATCACTGGGATGAAGAGGCTCTTTTGAAAGGTAAGTATCATTGAAGTCTAGATATCTAATCAAAAAAGTGTTGTAGAATGCTGCGAAGTCTGGAGTCGCATTTCCTCCGAAAAGTAGGGGAACAGAACCCTGGAAATACATTACCACGTTTTTGTTAACTAAATGAGGTGGGGAATCTAATGCTCCACGGGCCACTGCTATTGCATCAATTATCCTCCTTTTTGCCTCATGTATAATCTTTTCACTTAACTTTTGATAATTGACTGAATTTATAAATTCAGCAATCTTTTCAGCTATTTCCATAATAGAGTAAAGTTAAATGGAGTATAAAAGTCGAACTATAATGAACATTGAAAAAAGCTTAATATACTTTAGAATGCATATTTATACTTGTGATAATATGGTAAAAATAGCTTTTATAGGAGTAGGAAAAATAGGCCAGACAATAGCTTATTCTGTAATTTTTGACGGTTTAGCAAGTGAAGTTATATTATACGATATTATTCCAGAATTACCAGAAAAGTTCGAACACGAGTTAAGACATGCAATGGCTACTAGAGGTCTTTCCACTGAAGTAATAGGTACTAACTCTCTTGATGATGTAGCCAATGTCGATATCATACTTATTATGGCGGGTAAGCCAAGGAAACCAGGGATGAGCAGAAGGGATCTATTTGTTGATAATGCAAAAATACAAATAGATCTTGCAAAACAGCTTCCTCCTAAAAATCCAGGGGCATTATACATAATGGTAGCAAATCCCGTTGACATGATGGCGTCAATATTCATGAGATTCTCTAAACAATTCACAATAAGCACTGGAGACACGGTAGAGACAATGAGAATGAGATCATATATAAGTAAGAAACTCAAAGTCCCAGTGACTAAGGTAACCGGGTATGTAGCGGGAGAGCATGGAGAAGACGCAGTAGTTTTGTGGAGTACGGTTAAAGTTAACGGGAAACCCTTTGAGGAAATAGCTAAAGGATTAACTAAAGAGGAAGTTGAAAATTACGTTAAGTCAATACCGGGGGAGATAATAAGAGTGATGGGGGGAACAACGTGGGGACCTGCAACTATAATAAAGGACATAGTTAGATCAGTAGTCTTAAATGAAGGAAGAGTAATGAGCATAGCGACTCCTAGAACTTATCAAGGCGAAATAATACATATAAGTGTTCCAACAGTTGTAGGAGCTGAAATAGGACCAAGTTTAGAGGGCGTATTACCAGAGAGTGACAGGGAGAGGTTAAATAAATCTGTTGAGGATTTTTACAAAGTTTATAAGGAGAATTTAGATCATCTACTACAAGTAATCAAACAATGATTTCTTGATCTCGCAGATGCAGATTTAACTTTATCCCCGTAAATAGATGTCACCCTAACCATAAGCTTTTTTATTCTCTTAATCTCTAGATTATTGATGAAAGTAGTTATCTTAGGTGCTGATGGTTATTTAGGATGGTCACTAGCATTACGATTGGCTAAGAGAGGACATGAAGTTATTGGAGTAGATAACTTATACACAAGAAATGCCGTAAGGGAAGTAGGGTCAGATTCTGCGTTTCCATTACCAGATCCAGAGGAAAGGATAGTAGCAGCAAGGAAACTACTTGATGTTAATATAACCTTTCATAGAGTTGATGTGAAGGATTTTGATAAATTACATGAGATTATTCAAACACATAAACCAGATGCCATAGTACATTTCGCCGAACAAAGATCAGCTCCCTACTCGATGATTGATGTAAACCACGCTAATTACACCTTCATAAACAATCTTACTAGTACGATAAATCTCATCTATTCAATCATTAAAGTTGATCCAAGTATACATATTTTAAAGATGGGAACGATGGGAGAGTACGGAACACCAAATTATGATATACTAGAGTCGCCATTCGTAGAAGTCGAAATAAACGGCAAAAAAGATAAGATTCCATTTCCCAAATGGGCTAGCAGTTGGTATCATTGGAGTAAAGTTTACGATAGCTATAATTTGTTATGGGCGAATAAAGTATGGAATTTAACTATTACCGATATTATGCAAGGTCCAGTATATGGTACGAGAACTGAAGAGATTATAGATGAGAAGTTAAGGACGAGATTCGATTTTGATGAAGTTTGGGGAACGGTTGTTAATAGGTATTGTGTCGAAGCAGTATTGGGTCTTCCGTTAACACCTTATGGAAAAGGAGGTCAAACTAGAGGATTTATCTCACTTGAGGATAGCATGCAAGCGTTAACCATTTTACTTGAACATCCTCCTAATCAAGGAGAGTATAGAGTAGTTAACCAAATTCATGAAGTATATAGTGTTAGTCAAATAGCCGAAATGGTTAAAGAAGTTGCTGAGTCCATGGGATTGGGGGTTACTATACAAAATGTAAAGAATCCTAGAGTAGAAAAAGAGGAGCACTATTATAAAGTTGAAACTAGAATATTACCATCATTGGGATTCAGTCCTAAAAAGAATATGAAGAAAGAAATAAAAAACATAATAGAGGACTTAATTCCTTACAAGAATAGGCTGGAATCGTTTAAACATGTAATACTGCCTAAAACCGATTGGAGAAGAGGAAGAACATGAATTACTCTTAACTGTAAAACTGTCGTATTAAGGTAATATTCAAACTAAATTCGTACTAGATGTATCTCGATTTTTGGGAAAAATCTATTTAAACCCTCATAAGAAAATTAGTATGTTGGAAAATAGTCTAAAAAAGAAATTAGGCTATTTCATAAATTATAGTGATATAGAATATGAAGTCCTTTCCCAATATTATATGTTAGAGTTGAGAATGCCCAGCAATGGAAAATTAGGTCAATTTCTGCATGAATATTTGCAAGAATATCTAATAAATGGTATTAACAAAATTAATGAGAAATATCTTCCATTTTACTATAATTTGAATAAAGCTCTAGAGCTTCTTTCAGGGATAGTTGATGAGAGGAAGTTGTATTATTGCGATAAGAAAATAGAGAAAATAGGAAATGTTAAACTAATTGGACAAGCTGATATTTGCTCCGACGACTTAGTGATAGAAATAAAAAGTAAACCAGAACTTAAAAAGGTCGACTTAATGCAAGCACTTATATACACTTATTTGTACGAGAGAGATGTAATACTTTTTATGTATGGAATATATACCGGGGAATATACTATAATAAGACTACCTTTTAGTGAAAGAAATATAAACTCCTTATTCGAAGGTCTCAAAAAGATAAGTGAAAGAGAAGAAATATTGTGAAAACTTTTAAAACAGTATTGTAAGAAAAGGATATAAAACATAAATGAGATAGGTAATTATGGACTCAGTAGATAAGGGAATATTAAAGATACTTCTAAAAGATGCTAGAACACCACAGAGAAGAATTGCAATGCTGCTAGGCATATCTCCACCAGCAGTAAGTTACAGAATGGAGAAGTTGTTTGGGGATATAATCAAAAGATTTACAATTTACGTTAATCCAAATTTCCTAGGCAGATATCATGGTTATGTAGCCTTTAACAATTTATACGATTGGGATGGAGATTACATAGCCAAAATCGAGTGTCTAGAAGAGACTAACGTTTATGAAATTGACTCCAAGAGTAGAGTTGAACTTGATGAAAAAATACGAAAAATGAGCGAGAAGTTGGGAGAACCAAAAATGATATATATCCCAAATCAGATGCCTTATAGCCCCTCTAAGTTTGACTTGAAAGTAGTAAGCATACTTAAAGAGAAACCCCTAATAAAACCAATTGAACTTGCAGAAGAATTAGGAGTGTCGTCTAAAACGATCAGAAGACATCTAAGATATTTGTATAGCAAAAAATTTATCAGATTGATGCCTATTATAGATTTAAATAAGGCTGAAATATCTATATTTGCAGTATTTACATCAAGACTAGAAGAGGGGAAAAAATTCTTTGCAAAGTACGCTTTCACTGAAATAGAGGATGACAAGGCTGGAATATTTGTAAATGTAGTCGATAGTATGGATGAAGCTAGAGACCTTGCATTAAAGTTTAAGAGAGAATATGACAAAGATGTAGAAATAATGATAACAACAAAATATGAATTTTTATAAAATTGTATTTGTTATAGTATCTTGTCTTCTTTCTCTGCCTACTCTTCAATGCCTTAAACTCCCTAATTCTAGCCAACGATTCTTTCACATCACTAACTCCCCTTAACATCTCAGCCAAACCCCTCTCACCAATATAGTTCAACCAAGCCACAATATGCCCTTCCTCAAGATGCCATTCAACACAAGCTGGATCTTCTTTTCCTAATTATCACAATAAGACAATGATAGATCAACTTGATGCGTTTAGGCTTATTTTCTACTCAGAAAACTGAAGCAAAGGTATATAGTACAGAGACACCTTTATTAGGAAAAAGTTAGATTTTAAATTTAAATTGGTACTGTAAGACATTTTATACGGATAAAGTTATATCTTTATTTTACTGAAATCATTCTATAGGTATAAATTCAACATCATAATCTTTTGCCGTTCTTTCTGCAAACTCGTGATCCGATGTGACAACTGTTCCCCCAATCATCTCTGCTGTAGCGACGAGAAAAGAATCCCCTAGAGATAGATTATATTTTAATCTTATTTTTGAAGCTATTTCCGCAAGCGTCTTATCAATTTCCACAAGGTTAATGAAGGTCAAGAGATAGTTCAACTTGACACCCGAAGCCTTAAAGCCAAATTTCCTTGCATAATGATATGCGAATTCTGAAAGATTTACGGCGTTAATGAACTTCTCGTCATTATTTAATAGATACTTCTTGACATTAGGCGAACCGGAGAAGAATTGAAATATAATATTAGCATCAAGGATGTACTTTCGCACGTTCAGTTTCCCTTTCTTTAATATGTTCCTTAGCTAGCTCTTCCAAACCTTTTCCCCTATCTATTCCAAATAATTCCTCTGGTGACTTCTTTGGTAATATGTGAATCCCATATTCATCACTGTAAATGATCACTTCATCCCCCTCCTTAATGTTAAACTTTTCCCTTATTTCCTTTGTGATAACCACTATTCCCTTTTTGTGTACCTTTGTGACCATCATAAATAATAGTTTAACTCAATAGCTATAAAGTTTAACTTCTTAATATTAGAGCGGAGAATCCCATAACCCATATTTTACAATCAATTTTAGATGTAATTTAAGGATAATCTCCAATTAATAATCTTTTTCTTTAATTAATAATTTTTTTCTTTTCTAGTCTTAATTCCTTACCATTGAAAGTTTAGCCTTTTTAAGGTAAAGATGAATGCTTAAGATTTTTAGATTTTAATTCAAGTTTTTCATTATGGCCCTGAGGCCATATCCAAGTAAAAAAGCTGGACGTTCCACTAACCGTGGAAAATGGACTATTTGTTATAGTATCTTGTCTTCTTTCTCTGCCTACTCTTCAATGCCTTAAACTCCCTAATTCTAGCCAACGATTCTTTCACATCACTAACTCCCCTTAACATCTCAGCCAAACCCCTCTCACCAATATAGTTCAACCAAGCCACAATATGCCCTTCCTCAAGATGCCATTCAACACAAGCTGGATCTTCTTTTCCTAGTCTCTCGATTTCCTTCTCCAACTCATTCACATCATGAGCTATTCCTACTGTTCTGTTATATGACTTAAAATAGAATGGTTCCATGTAGCATAGATTCTCTCAGAAAGAGTTTATAAGGACTTTTGCGTAATACCAAAGAGATTATATGAAGGGCTAGAGGTGGTTTTAAAACAAGGGAAAACTTCATTCTACTAGCCAGAGCCGTTGCCAACAGTTTCCGATAAACCACGAAATTTATGCACTTTATACGTAAAGATTTCTTAGAAATCTTACCACCAGATGTGGATGGATTTTCCAGAATGATAAGATTTCATAAGATGTGCGGATTTACTTATCTGACAGATGAGTAGGGTTATCCCGCTAGATAGATGGAGAAGGGTGAATGGGTTTTCCCGTGACTTCGGTGAAGCCCAAGGGCTGAGAGTTGGATATGAGTTCATGAAAATTTAATGAAGCCCAAACCCCATACTTAGAAAATACCTAAACGTCTTTTAGAGTTCTCCTCATTTGGCTAACTCTATTATAATTCGATAAAGACCTCTATCATTAATTGGGATCGTAATAGAGAATCTTCGTTAATTTAAGTAACTTTTAAGGACTTAGTGGATTCTTTCTCCTTAGAACTTGGGATTTACTTTTGAAGAAAATATTATAGGAAACATATTAAATAATTCTTATATTTGACTTTCCTTCTCCATATTCTATACCTTCTGACCATTTCTTGAAAATCTCTCCATTTCCTTTTATAACCACGTTGTGTCCAGGGTTTTCACTTGGTGTAATTGTAAACTCCATAAGTTTTCCCTCTCGATTAATAACCAGTGCTAATGTAACTTGGCATTCTAAATTTAAATTATTGGAAGAGACTCCATTTATTCCAATTATCTCGTCACCCTGAATAATTCCTGCTTTATCTGCCGGTGAATCATCCTCAACAAAAGTTACCTTCTTGTTATCTAACATTAAACCGCAATACGGAGAACCTTTATCTACGAAACTCAGTTCAAAATATCTTGACAGCCTATTAAATATTGGTGGATCTCTTGAAAATACTAATTCGTCTAAATTTCTAACTCCTAATCTCTCTGCTATATCCCTAACATTATCATACGTACATTCCCCTAACTTGTATAATTCTCTAAAGAAATCATAAATTGAGTTACCATTTTCAATCATCTCTAGATCCATTATAAGACCAACAATGAGACCAAGCTGATAATAGGAAATGCCTACGTTTAAGAAATTATTATCACGCCGGTAATACTTTATCCATGTAGTATAGGAAGATTCTGCTAGGCTCATTCTCTTTGTCCCGGGAAAGGTAAGCCATGCTAACGTATTTGCAATGTAATTCAGAGTCTCCTCAACTTTTACTACTCTTGTTCTTAAAGGTACTATTACTGCAATATACTCTGTAAGACCCTCTGCAACCCACAGCAATTCAGTATAAGTTTCGTCTTCGTAATTAATCCTTAAATCTTTAGGCTTAATCTTCTTCACATTATACCTGTGAAAATACTCATGAATAAACAAGCGGATAAGATCTTTGTAATTCCACGAGACTACAATGGAAGAAGATCTCTCATGTTCAATTCCGCCGAAATCTGTATCAGATCTCCTAAAGAAGAATATATATTCATTTGTAGAGGAATTAGAGAAGATCTTCTGATCTATTTCAAATATACATTTTCCTAGTGATTCTATAAACGATTTGTCAAGTTCATCAATAGTAGAAATTTTATGCTTTTTATCAATCTCAATCAGCTTTAATTTAGGTGAAGCTTGAATCGGTGAATCCGCAAATTCATTATAGTTATCGGCACAAAACCAATCTTCGACCTTTTTTAGCGTAGTATGGATAGGCCACGTGGTGTTAATTTTTACACAATATTCCTCTTCAATTGTCTGAAACGGAAATACTGATGGGGGATTAATGAATAAATAGTCACTAGTTGAGATCGCTTCTCTCTGATCTTTACTAAGCGCTTGAATCAAATATCTGAACTTATCTTTAACGAAGAATCTATTCTTCCCTATTCTAATTCCTTCCATTTCTACGATATATCTCTCAGTATCTCTAATAACGTAAGAACCTGGTACCCATGTTGGAAAAATGATTATACCCTCTTTCCCTTCCCCAAAAACCTCAATATACTTATTCCGAGAATTTATATAAAATTTCATTTTAGAAAGCAAGTAGAAAAGTTAATAAAAAATTTTATGGTGGCTTTACATCAATTGCAGCCACTGGACAAACGTTAACACATGCCATGCAGAATATACAAGCTTGCTCGTTTACTGGATCTGCTTTCTTTTCTGATGCAGGATGACCCGGTGTGTCATACCATTGGAAAACATTAACTGGACATGCATTTATACATGAACCATCTGCAATACATAGATCGAAATCTACGCCAACAATGGTTCCATGTATACCCAGCTTTGCCGGTGGCTCTACTGTACCATATATTTTATGCCCAGAATGCTCACCAGATACCGGAAAATTCGTCCTGTAGTTAGGATCTATACCCATTTTTTCACCATTATCCTATTCTACCGAATCATTAATTAAAATAATCCCTAACGAGTTCGGGAATCTTTTTCCATCTTTGCTTATTAATATTATATATTGCTTTATTAAGGTAACTAACCCATTACAGTATATAATGAGGCAAATTAGGCTAGCCAAAATATTTAAATCTGAGGAAAATAAGAGTACAGTTAGATGAATCTCAGAGAGAAAATTCTTGCTTATTTATATCAGAATAGGGACTCCACTTTGGAAGAAATAGCGGAGGGACTTAAGGAAGATAAATATGAAATTGATGCGACGTTGAAGTATTTAGAACGAGAGGGATTAGTTATAAAGAGAAGTAAAGGCATTATATTTAAAAAGACTGTTTATGATCTTACTGCATCCGGTTTAGAGGAGGCGAAGAAGATTTACGAATCTTTACAAGAAAAATCGAGACAATTACAAGAATTACTTACAAGTGGTAATGTTGATCCTTCTCAGTTACCTCAAGAGTACATTGATGTTCTTCCATTATTAATCACTTTGTCACTTTTAGATATGATGTTATTAGAAGATCTGATGCTATTTGACACATTTGGATATTAAACGCTTAAATCCGATAGTGTGCATATAGAAGTTATGTGAGACTTAAGATTACTAGTATTGAAGATTTATTTATCCCACTACTTCAAGAATACTCATACTTATGTAATGGGATAATAACTGACATGAAATGCAAAGGTATGGAAATTTATAGAGATCCGGATTTTATCGCTTTTACAGTGAATGACATACTAAGTTCCATGAGTTTACAAGGTTTAATTAAGATGAAAACCAGAGGAAGGAAAAGGGAAAGGTGGTTAAGATATATTTCAAAATATAAACTGGAATTAGAACCTAAAGAGTTCTCAACAGTACTGAGATTAGGAGCATTATTAACTATTTACGTTGATGGATATGAGATAGAAGGGAATCAAGGAGATGTAGTAGTTAAGGAGTTCAGAGTCAGCGGAACTGGTAGCAATACAGACCATATTAGAAAAATGTTACTCGAACTCTCCCCTAGGCTAATAGTCATTCAGAATAAGAATAATATTTGGTACGTGGTTACGGGATATAAGGTAGCATTTGTAGATTCACAATTAAAGAAAATAGAAAAATCATTTGTAAACTCAGATAGAATGGAATGTAGTGAAATACAAGAGGAGTATAACACCAGAATATGTCTTAATCCTTCTTAATCAGAAAGTGAGTTCATTTCACATCGTCAACACTCGGCAAACTCATCATCACTTAATTCATGGAGAAACGGATAAAAAACTTAAATATAATAAATGGAAGATTATGCTTCCCTTTGTGGTAATACTGAATAGTTATACGTTATCTTTTAACTCCTAAAATTTAATCTGAAAGTTAGGGAATAAAGATGCTTTTTTGCGTAATAGAGAAATCCTCCTATTTGTAGACATAAAAGTAGGAGGAAGACGTTACAGATTAGAAATAAATAAATTTAAAGTATTTATAAATATGTCCGAATAATTATAAAAATTTCTAGGCGAAGAAAGTTACTAAACACATTAGAAGACATTAATATGTTCATAGATCGTAAACTTCCTCTGAGTGAGATTAATCAATATCTTGAGGAAAGCTCTATATCCTCAAATACAATAAATTATAGTTGAGTAGATTTCATGAATGAAAGAGATTCCCGAAACCAAATTGGAGACTTACCCTTTCGTGTTAAGGAGGGCTTTAGCGTATACGAGTTCATCGAACAATTATATGAAGCACACGTAGTAGAACGGATAAATAGATTCTTGGTTAAAGTGACTTTTAACGGGAAAGAATTCCTTGCCCACCTGCATGACCCTGGAAGATTAAAAGATTTAATTTATCCAGGAAACTTAGTATTGATTAGGGAAACAAAGGGTTATAAAACAAAATTTTCAATAACTGCAGCTTACTCTAATTCAAGATTTGTAGTACTAGATAGTAGATTACACAACATTATAGCCTCAAAGTTTCTACCGGAAGCATACGAAAAAGAGATAAAGGTAGGAAACAGTAGAATTGACTTCAAATACGATAATACCTACTTGGAAGTAAAAGGATGTACATTAGTGGAGAATGAGATAGCTTATTTTCCTGACGCACCAACTGAAAGAGGGAGAAGACACCTTAAAGAATTGAGAGAGTTAATGAAGAAGGGATTTAACTCAATACTATTAATTCTAGTAATGAGAGATGATGCTAAATGCTTCTTACCTAATGAGAAAACCGATCCTAAATTCTCGATTGAATTCTGGAATTCGATAAATGAAGGGTTAAATGTAAATATAAAAACTTTTAAATTAGTTGGAAATAAGATAATTTATGTTAGAGATATTCCACTTTGCAAAACAAATTTAACTTAATGTTCAGTTGTATATATGATGGCTAAAAGGAAAAAATCGCAACAAAATGAGAATAAATTGATTTACATACCTTTTGTTGTGTTAGCTGTGATAATTATAATCTTAGTAGCAGTGCCATACCTTGGCCATCCTTCCTCGTCTTCACCAATTACAGCCAATGCTAATACTCCTCTCTTTAACTTATATAAGGTAAGTAATACCAATTACGCTTCTAACAATTCAGTCGAAATTTACTTCATAAGTTGGTATGGTTGTCCAAACGGTGCTACGACGTCATGGCCCTTATATTTAGCACTTTCAAAATATGGAAATCTAAGCATAGTCACACACTATTCAGTAAACGAGCAAGAATTTGGAGGGGAAATCCCAGCTTTACTATTCCTAAACTATACGCCATTTCCAAACTCTCGAGTATACTTCCACCCAATTTACATTTATGGCCAATATTTAAATCAGACAACAAATGGTACACCAATAAATACTGATGATGTAACTTTTGGACTGAAAGAGTTAAAAAGTGAGTTACCAGGTTGGGCATATAATCTAGTAGTATATTATGAAGTAAATCAGACATACACGAAACTTAATAATATAGCCCCAGCATATTTTGGAAGCCATCCCCACATAATCACAATATTAATTATAACTGGACCTGGAGGCACTTGGGTTGATTTGGGGTATCCTAATTCAATCTCTCCAACCGTATTAGCAGCATTAAATTCTACATTATTATACAATATGATACTAAACAAAGTTACGCCTTCAGGACAGTACTTACAGGCTTACAATGAAATTCTAAATGCTTCAAGCGAAATAACAAATGCTATAAACGAGGCTTTAGCCTAAAAATCTTGCTATAAATACTTTTGAGAAGTTACCCTCTTTTTGTACTTTTAGCAGTCTTAAAGAGGATGGACATTCGCTACATTTATCAATTTGGGGGAGCTTCTTATTGCCTAATAGAATAATTTTATTGAACATGTGGGAATATCTAGTCAGTATGAAGTCGAAATACTGTTTATTAAGTATAACTGGTAATGCTTCAATCTCATGAAACACTGAACTAGTAAATAACTTAGAGTTCTTCCAAGCTGAAACTATGTTGCTATTATCATCGAAGACCTTATCCTTACCCCATACAAAAATTGGGACCAATAATACATCACCGCCTTCTATATCGTTTACTCTTTTGTTTTTACCATATTCTTCTAAAAAGTCAAGTATAACATTCATATAATATCTTCCCAATTTCTCATCATACATCTTATCCTTATCATATTGTTCATGGAATAACTCATTAAGCCAAATATAGGCATCAACTATTTCATTTCTTCTCCCTATTATTGGGTCGTAAAACTTAAACTCAGTAAAAGACGAAAGTGATGGGGACGCAACAATAACGCTCCCTTTAATTTCATCCTTAACCTCATTTAAACCATCTTTGAAATAGTTATAAGGAATTAAGGGATCTACTGCAATACCAGGAGTGTAACCTTCTTCAGTCCCAGGGATTGAATATTGAATAAATCTGTAAATATCAAAAAACTTTGCCTCTGGATACCATTCCTTAAATTTTGCCAAACCATCTTCCTTTCTTTCATTAATCTCCTCCATTATTTTTTTAAATGCCTCAATGGTATCCTTATACTCTCCATCTAGATAGCCATAGGGAATGAAAATAGGCTCTCCCCATTTAGGATCCGCATACCTAAAACCATAACCTCTTATAATATCTGGGAGATAAGAATCTAGTATAGTCTTTATTGCTAACTTCATTGTTGGATGTAAGTGATCTATATGATGTATTACCTTGACTTTCCTACCAAATAAGCTAGGCACGTCTTATAATGGAAGTAATAAAATTTAAAGCCTTTCATATTAAATGCTGCCATTTAGAAATCTTGACGCTAAATATCCTAAAGCATGAGTACCTAAAGCTGCCAACAGCGCTAAAGAAGCCATTTGAGCACCTTTCCTAAAGGGGTTTATTCCACTTAATATCCCTATGATAGAACCAACTATAAATGTAGATAATCCTGCTACCACATAAGACGTTATCACGCCAGTGAGTCCAGATAATCCAACTAAATATGGCAAAATTGGTATTATAGCTCCAGTAATGTATGATAAACCTGTGATTAAGGCACTCTTAACCGGATTTTCTTTAACCTCCGGGTATAGAATATCTTCAGCAACGTTAACTAAACTTGACGAAACCTTCTTGGCTAGATTTAGATTTACTCCAAGTTCTGTGAAGAAATTAACTAGCCTTAATTGAACTGAGTGCTGGTCAACATTCTTTTCCAACTCCAATCTCTTTCTTTCTTGGATCTTTACATCTTTTTCTGACTTAGTAGATAGGTATGCACCTATTGCCATTGAAAGCGTTCCAGATACTCCAACTATTAATCCTCCCACGGCAACAAATAGTGGTGAAGATATGGCCCCAGATAATCCCGATACTGCAGCTAAAACCTCTACTAGACCATCACTTATACCATACACAAAATCACCTACGCTCTTGGCTTCAACATTCCCTAAAACTTTTTCGTGTACTGCCTCATCTACCATAATATCCTTTAATCTTTGTTTCTCCTCAGATGAGAAGATCTCCATTTCGGACAATTTTCTATACTTCCCTATGTCATCTTCTTCACTGCTCTCTAAAACTTTAATAGTAATATCTAAACCTAAAATTTTTCGCAACAAAGTGTAAAAGTTTACTCTGATTCTATTTAATGTTGTTAATTTTCCTTTAACTCTAAGTCCTCTCTTCTCTGCGACCTCTATCCAAAATTCCGAATGTTTCTTCTCCATCTCTGCTAACTTAAAGAGTGTCTTCTTCAACTCTGGATCTCTCTCTGCTTCTGCTAACTTACTGTAAACCTCATGGTCAAATAGCTCTTCTTCGTAACTCCTAAGTATAATATTCTCCAACTTTCCCACTCTTTATAATATTCTATAACAGAGTAGAATTTAAGATTAACTTATAGTTATTATGAATTAATAGCTACTTCAATTAAGAAGGGAAATTTTTAGCTCCAAAAAGGAGAATATAAAACATGGACATATTTGAAAAGGCGAAAAAGCTGAAAAGTTTAGGAGATGAATATGAAAATTTCCTTAATAGTCTACTTAACGACCTATTTAAGTTAATACCGGACTGTCTAGCATTGAACTTAGATGACTCCTTATTGCCAATATACGCAGTTTCCGGACTAAAGACAAAAGGATTGCTAGCATTTCCATATAAGTGCAGAGGGAGAGTTGGATATGTGGTAATTGGTGAGGATGGAATACTGTACTTTGAGGATACAGAAGGAAATGTTATTGAACTTAAATAAAAATTAATAAAGTATAGAGTGAGAAGTTAATCCGCATTGAAAAATTTCACTCTAAGCAAGGCAGTATTTTTATTTCCATTTTTATTATGGTGGGTTCCAATTATAGGGCCATTTTTCACTGGGTTACTACTAAGTTATCATTTCAAAACAAATTATAGGCTTTCAATAATCTCTTCTATAGCATATTCAGTTTTTCTATCTGCAATAACAACATATGTATTTTATGTAGTGAGGATTACTATTTTGGGATATCCATTTTATTATTTTGTGTTGGCATTCAATGTAATTGGAAGTATAACATGTATAGCAACGGCATATATGTCAAGCCGGCACGGTACATTCGCAAGAATGATGAGAAATACCATAGAATTAGAATTTACAGTAAATGATATGAATGAAATAGACGAAATACTATCACAATATCTTGACGTAAGTCTTTGTAGTAAGCCAAATATTAGGTTCATATCAGAGGATCAAATTGAGATTAAACGATCGTGCAATAATTTACAAATAAATTACGAAGTAATAAAAATGGGTAGGGCCCTAAGAGTTAAGGCTAAATTTGAAAACCTCAGAAATTATTAAATATTTTCTCAAATGTTCTATCTAATAACAGTCTAAACTTATCATTAGGTTTCTTACCAAAAACATCTTCAAATACTAAATCTGACAACGTTAGCCTTCTATTCCATCCCTTCTCCTCCAGTTCTGGTATTTTAGGGAACTCCCTTACATATCCTAAGGTTAAATAACCTACCAGCTCTATCTCCTTTGGAATTTTTAATATCTCTTTGACTTTTTCCTTATTGAAAAACGATACAAATCCAACACCTATTCCCTCTTCAGTAGCAGCTAACCACAAATTGCCTATTGCCAATATAGTACTATACAGTGATGTCTCTGGCATAGTTGACCTACCTAAAATATTAGGGCCAAATCGATTAGGATCGTAGGTTACTGCTATATTAACGGGAGAATCTAATATGGCTTCTACCTTTATCTTAGAAAATATTGCTTTGCGTTCTTCATCTAAAACGTTCTCAAATCTCTTCCTTTCTTCCTCTACTAACTGCTTAATCTTCTTCCTAATTTCCATGTTTTTAATTATAATGAAATTCCAAGGCTGTGAATAGCCAACTGAAGGAGCTAGATGAGCTGCAGAAAGGATTCTGGCTAACACCTCATCAGGGATAGGGTCTGGTTTATAATAACTTCTTATATCCCTCCTTTTTCGTATTGCTTCATATACATTCATACTTATGGATAGACTATCCAGATATATATACTTACTTGCTGAGTGATGGTGTCTAGATATCTATCTCAGAGTCTGCTTAGAAGTTCAGTTATGGCCTCGATATAGGAGGGATGTGGAGCTACGTAATCCTTAATCTCACTAACCTTAATATTATATCTAATTAAGAATGAAATTAAAGATATCACTTCTTCAGCATCCTTCATAAAAGCTTGAGCTCCCACAATCTTATCGTCTTTAACGCAAATCTTAAGGAATCCATCAGTCTCTTTTTCAGTAATCGCACGACCTATTTCAGCTAAATTAATTTTAGCACACTTTCCTTCCATGTTTCCTACATAAGCTATTGTAGGATGAGTATATACGACTTTAGGTATACCTTGTTTATTAAATACTTTCTTCCCACCCATAACGTTAATTGCGGCTACTTTCCCTGCGTACATTGCTTCATGAGCAGTGTGAGTACCAATTATATCACCAGCTGCAAAAACGTTACTTATACTGGTCCTTAAGTATTCATCAACAGTCACAAAGGGATTGTGATTAACCTCCTCAAAACCTTGGATTGATGGTTTTCTACCAAAAGTCATGTATACAACATCTGCAGTTAACCTCTCCCCGTTCTCTAATACTACCTCTCTTTCTTTCATCTCCTTAACTGAACGATTCAAATACAATTTCATACCTATCTTTGAGAAGTAGTTGGTTATAGCATTACTAACCTCCTTATCCAGATATGGCAATAGCGAAGACTGTTTATCAATTATAACTACTTCCTTTCCAAGTTTTCTTAGCATCCATCCAAATTCAACACCTCCCACATCTCCTCCAACGATAACAACGCTCTGGAAATCCTTATCTAGATAAGGCAAATCCTCTGAATATATTATACCCTTAACCACTTCTCTATAAGTACCTGTAGCTAAAACAATATAATCTGTTTGAAGAGTCTCATTATTTACGTTCAACTGCCCAGATCTAAGGGACGCAACCCCATAAATAACTTCTACTCCATTATCTTCCAGCATGTATTCGACTCCCTTGGATAACCTAAATGACGCCTCCTGGCCTAATTTTCTCAACTCTCCCAAATCAAAAACTATACTTTTACCTAACTTTTCGAGCTCAGAAGCCAGATGTATGGGATGCAACATAGCCTTAGATGGAATACAGCCGTATAGCACACATGTTCCTCCCAGTCTTTCCTCTTTTTCCACTAATATTACCTTGTTATTTTTAGCTAATTCTAATGAGGCATCTATTCCGGCGGGACCCGAACCTATAACCGCAACCTTCATAAGAAAAATAATTGACTTGGCATTTAAAAGCAAATCACTGTTCTAGACTTATCTTATATGTCTCTGGTCCAGCGACAAGTCCAATTATGGCTATAATAAAGCCAATGACTGCTATAGTCGTAGCTGCGTTAAATGGGTTCATAAAAGTCGAAAGAATTGAAACGTAAATTGGTGCGAAGCCCGCTATTATATACGCTCCATTGTATGCAGTACCAACTCCTAAAGCTCTTGTAAACGTCTTAAATCTCTCTGATAGAAATGCAGGAGTTATAGAGGAGGGCAAATTTATCAGAAAACCAAAAAGTAATACAAGATATAATAAGTTAATGTTGTGTATTTGAATAAAGTAGTAAAAAGTAAATGAGCCTATTGCAGCGATTATCGAACCTATTATACCCATCATTCTTCTCCCTATATAATCTGAGAGTAATCCTGCAATTATCATCGATGGTATTCCTATTAGATTCATATAGAGAACTAGGGGACCATAGTATGAGGGAGGCAACTTCATAACTTGGCCAAATAGTGTAGGTACTAATTGAGGTCCAGCATATATTGCTAACCAGAAGCCTACCATGACTAGAAAAGGTTGCGGAAGTTCTCTTAAACCTTTTAAGGGGTTTGTAGAATGCTTCACCTTGAGCCAAATACTTGGCTCTGTCATCTTAAATCTGATTAATACTGCTAACACTGCTGGTATTACTCCAATTGCGAAAATCAGTCTCCAATAAAATGATATAAACTCTGCCCCATTAACAGAAGCTAAATAAGTGAATAAGGAGTCTACTCCGACAAAACCTACTAGCACTCCAGATTGCATTATACCAGAAAATATACCTCTATAATTGTTTAGACTCTCCATAACTATGGTAAAACTTCCAGCAACGTCTCCACCAATAAAAATACCTTGTATGAATCTGAGGATTGAAATTATAATAGCTGCCAAGATTCCTATTTGAGCGTAAGTAGGTAATATAGAAGTTAAGCCTATAGACAAAGAGTAACCTAAGACTGTAATTAACAAGCTAACTCTTCTGCCGTATTTATCTCCAACAAAACCAAATACGAAACCACCTAAGGGCCTTGAGATTACAGTAAAAACTATGGGCAAAACTGCACCTAGTAAACCTATTCCGGGATAAAATAATTTACCTAGTATAGTTGACGTAATAACGACAGCGCCTAAATCGTAACCATCCATTATCCACGAAATGTAACCCCCAACTACATTACTCCAATTTTCAGCTTTCATGGACTCTAACTCTTAAATTTGTACTAAAAAATTATCTCCTAAAAATACAAGAAGCTAAACATAAACAGTATTGCAATGCTTTGCTGAATACTTCAATTTTCTAAGATGTCAGACTCATCAATTTTTCTTAAATTCAAAATCGAACGTTGATTTAAAAGTAAGTTACACGTTAACTCAGATAAAAATTGAACTAATCCACAAAGCAGTATTGCAAGAAAGATTTTTATTGAATCCAACTGTTATGTTTGAAAACAGTTTAATATGCACCACTAATGTCTTCTAAGAGAGCCCTAAGAATAAATCTACGTCATTATTAAGTATTTTAAAAAGGACTTAATATCTAGCTTTTACTTTCTCTCCATTGTATACGAAGATTAAGTTCTTTTTTAAGCCGATGATTTTCCTATCCGTAATTACAACTAATGGGAACCTCTTCAGGTCTCTCTCTAATCTTATCACACTGGTAACCCTTAACCTATTGGATTTAACTTCTGAAAGTCTTTTCAGCACCTTATAGGTTTCCAATAGATCCTCCACAGTATAGAATGTTAAAACTAAATTCCCATCTAATTCCACTATACTGTCATCATCTATAATGAAAACTACTTCTAAAGCACCAAATGTCTCAAAAAGCTTCTTAACTGAGCTCTCTAGTTGAGAAATACTCATATTGGAATTTAGATCTATGGCTATTAGAGGTTCCATAGTCACACACTTTTAACTATGCTTATAAACTTTTTGCCTACTCACCCTAACGATCTTTTATTAATTTTAGTCAAAAAAGTCCTAAATATTTTTGATGTCAGGATTTATATTGAGGTTAAACTAAATAATTTATTATGACAGTAACTAAGGAACAACTGCTGAATAGGGCAATAGAAGTAATAGATAAGGCTAATAATGAGGGAATAACTCTAAGAGCAATTGGAGGTGCAGCAATAGCACTAATAGCCAAAAAAGGATCAGAGTTATATCCACGAGTATACAAGGATATAGACTATTTTGGACTTTCATCTCAAAGTAGTAAGATATCTAAATTCTTAGAAGGCATAGGATTAATCCCAAATAAGAGATTCAACGCTCTGCATGGACATACTAGATTGATGTTCTTTGACCCTATAATAAACTCAACGGTTGATGTCTTTTTAGACGAGTTCATAATGTGTCACAAACTTGTATTAAAAGATAGATTAAGAATAATGAAATACACCATCCCAACTTCAGACTTATTTCTAACAAAAATGCAGATAATACAACTTACTGAAAATGACGAAAAGGATATAGCTGCACTACTTCATGACGTTGAATTAGGAGAGAGGGATGACGAGAAGACTATGGACTATAACTATATTGCGAAAATCCTATCTGAAGACTGGGGATTTTATAAGACTTATACAATAAATCATGAGAAAATATTAAAATTCTTAATAAATGATAAAAATAGAGAAATAATTGAACCTAAACTATTAAAATTAAGAGAAATAATTGAGAAACATCCTAAGAGCATTAAGTGGAAAATGAGGGCAAAAATTGGGGAAAAAGTAAAGTGGTATGAAGAACCGGAAGAAGTAAATACTAACTTCACTCAATAATAATTATTAATAAACTAGCGAGTTTATTTTATTATTAATGAATGTAGAGAAAGAGCTTAGAGAAAAGGGTGTAGAAATTTTAAGGTTCACTTGGGTTGGGTTAGATGGATATATTAGATCAAAGGGAGCGTATATTGACCACATAGATGGATTATTAAAAACGGGCATAGGCTTAACAATGGCAATGATGAGCTTTACCCCAATGAATTATATAAGTCCCTATGGGACATTTGGACCACAAGATGAAGATGTATTCCTTACTCCAGACCTTAGCACACTCTCAATTTTTCCACCATCAGCCATGGTATTATGTAATTTGTATAAGCAAGGAAATCCGTGGAATTATGATCCTAGAAGTACGCTAATTAAAACAATAGAAAAGGTGAAAGAAAGATACGATTTCGACTTCAAATCAGCCTTCGAAATAGAGTTCTACTTAACAAAGGATAGAAAACCATTTGATGAGGCTAGGTGTTTCGATCCTTCTGCATTTTATACTAATCAAATCGTTCCGGAAATTGCCAAAACAGTAAGGCAAATCAACATAGAACCGATAAGGATAATAAAGGAATATGGACCAGGACAGTACGAATTTGACATAATGCACAAAGATACGTTGAGAAGTGCCGATGAAGTTATTATATTTAAGGAAGTCGCTAGACAAGTAGCGAGTAAACATGGTGTTGAGGCAAATTTCATGCCAAAGCCTTTTAATAAAATGGCTGGATCTGGACTACATTTGAACATTAGCGTATGGAAAGATAATCGGAATTTGTTCTATAACCAGAACGATAAGTATGGACTTAGTAACTTAGCTTATAACTTCATAGCTGGTTTATTAGAACATGCTAAAGCGTTAACTGCAATAGCCGCACCCACTATTAACTCCTATAAGAGACTAGTTCCAGGCTCTTGGGCACCAACTAAAATAGCCTACGGATATAACAATAAGTCTGCAATGATAAGAATACCAACACCATATCCCGGAATGTCACAATTAGATAGGAGAATAGAATATAGAGTTTCCGATCCCTCAACAAATCCATATCTTCTCTTAACAGCAGTAATAGAGGCAGGGTTGGATGGAATAGAAAAAGGATTGAAGCCTCCAGAAGCTTTAAATGAAAATGCATATAATAGAAAAGATATTGAGGACATACCAAGAAGTCTCAGAGAAGCGCTAAATGAACTAAGAAAAGATACCAGATTAGTGGAAAAAATTGGTAAAGAAATTATCGATGAATTCATAAAGGTCAAGTTAGCTGAGGTAGAGGAATATGAAAGCCTAGTAACAGATTGGGAATATGAGGTGTATAGGCGATTATAATAGATTCTCATGCCCATTGGTTCTCTGCTAAGATAATGAGTGAGAAGGAATTTATAATAGCTTCAGCTGAATCTTGGCTTGAAAATGAAATAAGTGCAGATACATTTACAATGAATCAATTGAGGCCATTCTATCTATATCTAAGGAATGAACTTAGAAGATTATTAGGTGACAATTTCATAGAAGAAAGAAATAAGTTAATCAAAGACGATCCAGTAAAGTATATGCAATTCCTATTTAATGACGCTGGAATAGAGGGATTTGTAATAGATACTGGATTTGGAAATAAGGAGATGGAAATACCAGCAAAACTAAAGTTACTATTTAGAATAGAGAGCATTATTAATGATAGTATTTTTCAAATGCCTTTCGATAAGGTCTTAGAGTACTTTGAGGAAACCTTAAGGGGAAAAATAAGAAAAGAAGGGTATACTGGTTTTAAGAGTATAATAGCATATAGAACTGGATTAAAAGTGAACTGTGACATAGAACAAGCTAGAAGAGATTTTTACAGTAATGAGACAGATTGGTTTGGCAAAGTTGTAAAGGGTTTTAGAGATTATCTACTTTGCGAAACCTTAAGAATAGCTAAAGAGTTAAAAGTTCCCGTACAAATTCACACCGGGGCTGGAGATAGAGATATTAAGCTAGAACTATCAAGACCTTCATACCTAACTAATGTTGTTAGAAAGTATGAAGGAAAGGTAATTTTCGTGCACGCTGGTTATCCTTATCATAGGGAGACATCTTGGATGTCCTACCTCTATCCCTCAGTTTACTTAGACACCTCACAAGTAATACCATTTGCACCTTTAGCAGCTTATACTATACTAAACGAGATTTTTGAGGTAGCCCCATTAAATAAGGTGATGCACGGTTCTGATGCGTTTCACATTCCAGAAATAGCTTGGCTTGCAGCTAAGTTAGCTAAAAAAGCTATACATAAAACTACAGAAATGATGATTGAAAAAAATATATTAGATGAAAAAGATGCTAAAGAACTGGTTGAGAGGTTCTTATACTATAATTCTAAGGAAATGTATGGGTTTGACTAGAAACATACCATCTACATTAGGAGGATCACTATTGTTAATTGGAATGAATTGGATTTTTTGATAAACATAATACCCAATAAAGTTAGTAGTGGAATTCTGTAAACCTTGGGCCAAGAATATCTCCTTATAACCAGCTCCATTAAGCAGTATATAATTAACTAAGCTCTTAGTAGTTAAAGCGTTATTTGAAATTATCGAGACAAGTACTGCACCACCATAACGATTTATAACTTCTATAATACCACTAAACCCACCAACCGTAGTAACGTTTTCAGTAGTCTTAATAGTCAAATTTTGGTTGTCAAATATGTTAGTATAATAATAGTATAGTCCTAGGTTTAAAGTGCCATTTTGAGCATATGATAAGTTGTAAGGTACAACGTGAGGATTAGATATAGGGGAGGCAAATACGGAGAATTGCATAGATATAGGGTAATATACGTTGTAATATAGTGTGGAGTTATAAAGTGAGCCCTTCTCAATTGCATATTCCATGAAGTTCTCCCCTAAATATGCCTTTTCGTATAGTTGATTGAATGTTTGATAAGCGTAAAATCTTCCTTCTTGAACAACATCAGAGTATTCAAACCCGTTCTTGAACTGTAAAACTGCAGAGTAGTTAAGTATATACGATCCTCCTTCTTGATAATATTCCCCGACTAGACCAGGATTGAAAATTGGTGAAGAATCCATAAATTTACTATAAGCCGTTAGCAATTTAGCTGAAATTAGTGGATTTGACCCGTTAACCCATAACATTAATACTCCAGCTATATCCCAATCATAAGCTGCACTACCAGTTAATTGTAAAGCTGTTTCTAGGTTAGTTACCGTAACTGCTATAATATTATTTGGCGAACTCATTGCCAATAGTGGTGTTAGGTCTATAATATAAGGACTATGGAAAGATAAGGTATTTATTGATGTTAATGGCTTCCACCAGAACAAATCTATACCACCAGTGTATATTGTCTGATAAGGGTTAACAATGCCAACTAGCTTATTATCGTAAAACACTTGAATCTCCCTAGTCGCAGGCTCATTGGCGTACCAGAACTCATCCAGCCCTCCACCCTCTTCATATAATAGTAAGGTCATTCTATAAGTACCATGGGGTATTGTTAAATTTTGTGATATGTAATAGTTCAATGGATTCAATATTACGTAAGAGTAATTGTACTTATTTAGGAATAATGGTATAAAGTAATTAGGTAACCCTTTAGGCGGAGTACCGGGATATAAGTAAAGTGTTACATTCATCTTATATATTCCAGTTATACCAATCTTAGCATCATAGAAGTTCTCTAAGACTAATTGGAAAGTAACATTACCACTTAATAAGTTTTCAAACATCGTAAGATCAGTCTCTGCTGTTGAATTTAGAAACTCTTGAGTTGAGCCCCAGAATATTGGAACATCGTTTGCGAATATGTAAACTGGCCTATCATATTGAGCTCCATTAGACTCGTTTATGCTAACGTTTAAAATCAACATGCTATAATTACCCTTCGGTATATTCACATGGACGATATAAGGAGTTAAACCACTATTGTTAAAAACAGCATTATTAGCTATTCTTACCACTACTGGAGTAACGTTGGGAGGATGAATCTGATAAGCTTCGAAGGAATAATATGTAGGGTCATACTGTATTTTTCCGCTGTTTAAGACAGAAACATTCCCTAATACTAGTGGACGTGAGATAATGGAGACGGGCTGTGAGCTGCCTATAGGCACCATAATAATTCCAGCTAAAATTGAAAATAATAGAATGAAGGTGATACTCTTCCTCATTCTTTATCACCTCCTTCTCATTAATACTAACAATAGAATAATAGCTATTATTGCTATTATTAAGGAAATTATTGCTATTACAGTTAATAAATTCACTGATCCTTGTAGTGTTATAATACGACCTTGTACAGTTACGAGATGATAATTATTTAAAATGTTAAATGTCAAGTTGTATGGCAACCCATCAGATACGCTTACTGTGAATACGTATTGGCCATCAGAGAATTGAGAAGCATTAAACGGTATACTTAGACTTATTGAGGAAGGTGAAGATGAAATTACACTATAACTTACTGGCTTATTGTTCATTGAAACTCCTAGAAGTCTTAGGTATTCCCCAGTTATGTTAACAATTATTGATTCTTTAGATACAGTAACATTAGTTGTTGATAAGTAAATTATCTTAGGAGCAGGTATTACAGACAAGTCAGTTACGTTATACATACTAATACCACTTATGCTAATTACTGAATTGGGTTGTAGAAACGCATATCTTGAATTTTGTATTACCGATGAGGTTATAGTCAAATTGGAATCATTAGCAACTACAGCAATATTATTACCTCCTATTTTAGATCCTATAATTGAGACTGAAGAATTCTCTAATACTAACTGGTTAATACTCGATGACCTTATCATCACATTAGAGTTCTTAAGAGTTATCGTATTAGCTATAACGTTATCCAAAATAACGTTTATTCCCTCAACCGTAATATTATTTGCCTTAACATTAGATAACATATATGTTGTAGAGTTGATTTTTGATAATAGGGGTGAATCTAGAGATTTACTGCTTACTATAATATTATTGATGAAAGTATAAGGCATAACATTAACGAAGCTAAAGGAAGCTGGAGTAGAATATAAATTATAACCATTCCAGGAAACACCAGAAACTATAACATTCCAAGGACCAGCTAAGGAATATACAGAGGACCCTTGGAATATGGAGCCGTAAAATATGGATGGAACCTTATAAATACCAACCCATTCTCCCAAAGTAGAGTTATACTGTAGTGGTATTCCAGCTTGGAATCCTATGATTAACTGTTCATAATTAAGGGAAGTCGGTAATACTGTTGCAGTGAACATCCCATACTTAACTGGAGTACCATTAGGATAAGTTATGTTAGCGTAAATCTTCAGAACCTCACCCTCATAGACTACACTATTCACCTTTACATTTAATCTCAAGTTAGCTGGGGAAACGTAAAACGATGTGACGAAGTTGGCTTTAACTAATCCAGTAGAAGTATTACTCACAGATTGTATTACAACATTATAGAATCCAGGGGAAGCATCGAAAGGTATTGTGAAGTTAGCGTAATAGAGGAAGAAGAGCAAGTAAACGCCGAATTGTATTATATCTGGAGCTGGAGTAAGTTTAACTTGCCCTATAAGGTTACCATTCTGATTATAAATGTATGCAGTGACGTTAGACGTAAATATGCCAGTAAGTTCTGGCGTAAGTACTTCGTCAATTATAGTTATGTTTTGTCCAGGAGAAGCAGCTGGAAATCCATCATTTATTGGAGTTAAAATTGCGCCAAAATTATACTCACCAAAATATACATAAGAGAAAGCGCTACCGTATGAATCGTTTATTATTAATAAATAAGTGCCTTGTGGCAATGGAGGAAGTAGGGCGTAACTACCCTCATATAACCCTGGAGCCATCATCAATAAGGGTATAGAAGCCAATAGCTTACCGCTATTACTAACTAAATATGCCGTAACGCTTTGATTAACGACTGGAGTACCATTAGGATAGTATATCCAAGCCTCAATGCCAAATGGTGAGTTATATGGAATAGGAAAGTTAAAGGGATAAGGAATGGGAGATACAATATTGATTGATTCACCAATATCAACTTCTGCAGTTCCAACTCCAGTAAACTGACCAGAACTACCGTTAACTACTATTTCCCAGATATTTGGCGGATCATTAGGAGTTATAGTATAATTACCAACCCAATAAGTACCGTTAAAGGATAAGGGGACTGTTGCCAAATATCCCTCGCTAGTGTATATATAAGCATTAAAACTACCTTTACTAACAATTGTGTTGTTGGGATAAGTTACGTACGCAGCTATTGTAAAAGTAGAACGATAGAAATACCAAGGTTGAAAAACTCCAGGCTCAAAAGTACTTACAGATATTGCTAAACTCTTGGATAGTAAATGCTTTATGATAATTCCTAACATACCAGCATTAGGACTTCCTAAACCAGTAACTAGATTGTAAGAGGAATTAGCATAATAATAACCATTATACCCTAAACTTATTGGATGGAAGGCCTTATGATACAAAGTAGTATTTTGGTAAATTTCATAAAGTATTGGATTTACCAAACCTAATGGATGGCCAACAATTCCATCTATATCAGCAATAATTCCAGCCCACAATGGAGCAGAAAGACTAGTTCCACCACTTACCCCCTCTTGACCTAAAGCATAAATTACAAACCCAGTAAATGGATTAGCGTCTGCCGCAACATCTGGAATAGCCCTATAATTCGAATGAGTAACATAACGCTGATACCAAGGAGCTGGGAACAACTGACCATATCCACCCCCAGAACTCACACCACCTTGAATAACACCAAGCAATGGATTAACACTCCACGCAATCTCAGCACCATAATTCCCTGTAGCATTATAAGTTGAAATGTAACCGCTAGTAATATTAGCAAATAGGGAAGTACCACCTACAGCTGTAACGAAAGGAGATGATGCAGGATAATTCGCTGAGCCGTAAACGGTTGGTAAATCATTATAAGCACCTAAATCTCCAGATGACGCTAAAAACGTAATACCCTCAGCCGAACCTAGCTCAAAGTAATAATCGTAATAGGGGTAGTTAGGAAATGCTATACCATTGAATACGGCATAGAAGCCTGAAGCACCAAATAGTATCCCGGGAAGACCCCAGCTCATGGAAACTACTTGTGCTAAATCCTCGCTTACAACAATATCAATTGCTGAAAATAATCCTTCTAAGGTTGCTGATGGCGCAACAACTAATAAAATATTGGAATATGGAGCAGCTGTATGAGCTGCCTCAACATCTAACGCAACTTCTTCGAACCAACCAGTAAACAACCCATTTTCTGGATTGTAAGGACCAACTGGTAATACGGTTAAGTTTATTGATGGTAAACCGAACTTAGCGTCAAACAGATTTACATCTTGATATATCTCTGGATCGCCATAGGCATCTATTATTGCAATTGTAACCTTTTTATCGGCAGTTGAATTTAGCAGTGGAGTTATATTGTAAACACCTTGGATAACTTTAGGAGTATACCAAGTTGCTGAGAATTGGAAAGTATAGACAAATGAGGAATAAACTTGTTTACTAGGTATTAAATTCCCATTTTCCAATTTACCTAACTGAATTAAAGGTAACGATACGTTGGTAAAGTTTGTTAAACCACCTATTAGTACGTTATCAAGAACAGACGGTATTTTAACGTTACCACCAGGCTTGTAATATATCTGACCACTAGCCGATTTGGCTACTACAAAATCAGTCCCAAAAACTGATGAAACAAGGGAAACTGGTGCTTCAGCCATGACTTCGAAGGGACTCCTATATACTATTGTGAAACCCTTACTCTCAAGGTACTCTATAGTCTCGTTAACCTTCTCTTGATTACTAAACATCGAGATAAGCTGACTGTTACTTAGTGGCTTAATTTGATGGTTAGCTACTTCTTGTGCTACTAGATAAAGCTCATTAAGATTCTTTGGGGGGATGAAAAAGGAAAGAATAATGTTAGTATTTGTGGGTAGAGATGAGATAATGTTAGACTGAGGATAGCTAGGGTTTATAAAGGTTGTGGAATAGGCTAAAGATAGTAAGGGGAATAAAGTGGATATCGATAAAAAAGTAGATATAACTATAACTTGTATTATTCTACTTTCCATATAATTAATAAACTTTCACACGTATAAAAAGATTACTTTAAAATCAAATCATCACAAGATTCTTTCATAAAAAAGAGATTATCCTATTAAGTGAAAAATAAAAATAAAAACTTCTCACTTTATATTTAAATCTTATTCATTTATTTCTTTTGTTTCTCTAACATTTGTAATAGCTCTTTTGGAGCATCTTTCTCGCTTACTGCTCCTCTACCAGTCTTTCCTCCACCCTCATCATAGGTGAAGCTTATCATCTTTCCGACTCTCCATACCTTCTTTATCTTGCTTGTATCTACTTCCTTCTCTTCTCCCTTGTACTTGAACTTTACTGTTACCATGTTTCTTCAAGTTATTCTTGAAGGTTTCACATAAATAAGCTTTACGCTATTAACAAGAGTACGACTTAAAGGAAATCCTTAGCGCAAACTAAAGTTATTACCTTAGCCCATAATAAAAATAAAGATGCCTAGAAGGGCAAAAACACATTGCGTCAACATAATATATTTACTTATTGTTTTATACTGATATCATTTATATTACCTATAATTAAAACATTAAGTCATAAGAAAAACATTACGTGTCATTTTGTAGAAAAAAATATAAGTCATAAGAAAAACACTTTAGCTAGTGAAAACTATGACAATGGCTGAAGCACTAAACAAGATCATGAAAAACAGAACAACCACTTTAAAACTATCCTATTACCCCTTCCTGCTGGCAGTAAAGGATAACGTACCAGAACTAGACATAATGCTAAAAAGAAAAAGAGAACTAAACTATTACTTAGACAAATTGTATAGTGAAAGCAAAAAATACTTATTAAAATACGCTAAGGATAAATACTATTGCGTATGTGGAAGAACATTCCCGTCAGCATATGACTTTTACACTCACGTTTTCAGAGAGCATAAATTAAGTATAAGGAATTAATCTGGTGGTATCTCCTTATACACTAACCTTAAATCTATACCACTCTTCTTCCTATAATAGTATGATGATACGAAAGTAATGACGCCTAATCCTATTAAGCTAACTATATAGGCTATTCCCGGCCAGTAAGGTGCACCGTTATCAGATATAACACCGAAGTAAGGATTAATAAAGGCCTCGTATCCCATAAAACCCAAAAACACAATAGAAAGTAAAGCTGATATTAGCATACCCATATTTCCCTCACTTAAAGCCTGCCTAATACCAGCTATTGAGACTAAAACTAAGTAGGCAATAGCCAAAGGAGTATAACTATATAAGGCCTCGTATCCGTTAGGACTTATTATTGGTACTGCTAAGAACACTAAAGTTACCGCAAAGTCTAAGAGATGAGCATAAGCTGGAGAGCCTTGCCTATTTAACCTTGAAAACACCTCTGGGAATAACCTATCAAAGGAGAATGCAAATACGTACCTAGCGAAAACAACGACACCGAAAGCCATTACAAAAAACTCCCAGGCTATCAAACTAATCCCTATAAACCACTCTAAAGCGTAGCTATGAGATAAAGCAATAGCGACAGTCCAGAAGTTATAAGTACTTGATAAATATAAAGAGTAATTAAACCCATACCCTGCAGCAATATCCATTAGCAGGAATGGGACAGTTATAAAGATAAGCGTTAACAAACTACCTAAAATTAAATTGTATCTTATCCCACTCGTATTCTTTATCTCAGAAGCGACAGCTGGCCCTGCATATAACCAAATGTAAGCAAATGATGCAAAGTAAGGAATCATATAAAACGTTGAAGACAAACTAAATGTTGGTCCCTTATAGGGTTGAACAGTTAAATTAAAGTCCTTTAGAAAAGGCTGAATTGCAGTATGAAAATCTGAAACGTTAAGTGCTAATACAAGAATTGCAACTAGAGTACCTAAAAGCGAAAGCATCCCTAGTGCTGACGTTAAAGTATAACCCCATCTTGGTCTGAGGATGTTAATAAGAATTATTATCAGAAATGCAAGCGCTGCTAAACTATAGGCTAGAATAGCATTACTAGTTGTAAACACATTATTAGCTAGATTAACCAGATAGGGCTGGGAATTCAAAGTACCAATAATTAACAATACAATATTTATTGCTGAAACAGAAAAGAATGCTGATAGTGCAAAAAACGGAGGCATATTAAAAGCTAATGCAACACCCATTATAGCACCTAAAGGACCATTAAGCTTTCTAGATAGCCAAATATAATCACCTCCAGTCCTAGGAATTCTAGAAATAAAGTAAGTATAAAGAAATACAAGGGGTAAAGTGAATAGGAAAGTGAGCAATGAAGCAATCCATAATACCGCACCCTTGACTATGTAAGGACTTATCCCGATAAAAATTGCTAACCCAGCACCCATATTAGCTACATTTAACATTGTTGCATCCAGCAAAGAGACGTTTTTGGTAAGACCAGAAGTTTCCCTAACAAACAGCTTAGCCATAATCTCAATTATGATGAAATATTTTTAAAGTTATCTTACGAAAATATGTTCGGGCATATAGTAGAGATATAAATAAAATTACAGTGATTAAGAGAGTAATTAAATTGATCATTATTGAAAAAGAGATAACATTATTATCATTATAGGGATACCCAAAAGCCCTACCCAATTGTGGATAAGGATAAGAGGAAATGTTATTGCCATTAAGTTCATTTTGTATAGAAATGTTATAAGGGATAAACATTACACCTATTAGATATGATAGAGAATTTCCAATAAAGAACAGCTTCACGCTACTAGAGACAGAAATATTACCTAAATACGAAAACACAATAGAAATGTTTGGAGAGGAAGTTGAAACAGAAAGCGAATAAGAACCATTAGTAACACCGAAAACACCTCCTCCAGGTAAAGAGACATAAACTAGCACAACCTTGTAAAATCCTGGTTTCACTCCTAAATTAAGAAATGAAGTATTACTAACAGAAATAAATGAAATGCTTGGGAATTCTGACAAAATTTCCTCATCATATACATTTACGTTTATTGTATCTGTGAAATTATTAGGATATGGTAAGTGCTTAACGTTTAGTTTAACCGGTAAGATACCTTGTTTATATGCAGACAGTGCTAGAAGTTCAGCATATGTCACATTTCCAAAATAACCACCTATATACTTTGGAGGAATATCAAACATGAGATAAGAGGGGACAACGTTAAGTGAACTATTAGTATTAGGAATCTTTGGATATTCAAAATTTATGAAAATTGGGGAATTAATATTATACGTAAAATCGTTGTTTTTGTATACTAAAAAGTAAGAGTCGTTATAAACTAGAGTGAAGACGTTTTTGTGAGAGTTAATTATGCTCAAGGTGTAATTATCATTAACAGTACTAACAACGTATTGTATACCATACTCGTTTAAAATAGTCCCTACACTAGAGGTATTAACTAAGAAGGCAGAAGTTACATTCGGTAATACTTCAATAAATGTACTCCAATTTGATGGAACTATAGCATCAACGAGAACGTTGCCTATAGTGTTATTCTCTAAAAATTTTGCTAAATTTACTAGTAGGGGAGGAGGATTTACAGGGTTATAATATCCAAGGTAGTCTCCGCTAATTACCATTGAGGAGGAAAAGGTAAATTGAGATAAAACTATGAGAATAAATAAAGGAATTAAGTAGTGTCTTGAAAGAATCTTAGCCATTACCAAGGATACTAAAAGAAATAGTGGTGCTAATATCATCTCAGTTAAATAAGTTGGCAAAAAGAGCCATAGGTAACTATACACGAAAGTTTGGGCTAAGAAATCCAGTAAGGGATATGTTAAGTTCAACATTATGTTATACCCTAAAACGTTTACATAAGACGAGACTAGAAATACTAAAAATAAGTAAAGCGCTAAGAAATAGTTAGCTGGTGAGCCCTTTTTCTTTAGAAAGATATAGCCTAAAATTCCAGTTTCGACAAACGCAAAGGACATCACATAAATCAGGAGGGGATTTCCAAACGACAAGTAAGATACTAATGGCCTAAATAGTGACAATCCCCTCAATGAATCTAATAGGGGAAACGTAAAGTAATTTAACCATAACTGTTGATTAGATATTGTGAAACTTATTGAGGAGTAAGAGTGAAAGTTGTAAAATAATACCACAAACAGTCTAGAATTTAATAAGAGATAAAAAGGTATTGAGTATAGGAAGACCTTTAGATCATTTAATTTATGTCTATAAATAAGAATTGAAAGTATTATAAATAACGTGTAAACGAAACCCCTAGGGTCAGTTGTAGTTAGAGAGGCGAAAAGTGAGAGAAGTATAGCACCAGAAAGACCTCCTTTCTCTAGCGAGTAAAAAGTACCGGCAATCAACCCCGGTAAAAGCGCATAAAAGGCTGCGTAATTGGACCAATGACTGAAATAGTAAGCTGTAGGTGTTATAGCGTAGAGGAAAGCAATAGTAGAAGATACTGAAATTTTAACCCATAATTTAGTTTCTTTTGCATATTTATTTAAAAAGTATCTAGAAGAGAAATACATAGATGGGACTGAGATGGCATAGGGAAATAAAAGATACGTTATCCAGTATGCTATCACTGGTGAGATGAAATTAAAATACAGTATAACCACTAAAGGCATCCAAACATTATCTATAATCATGGGAAAATTAAGATAAGATAGCGCTGCCTGCCTAGAGTCTAAATAAAAAGTCGGGTAAGAATCCCTTTGATAAATGTATCCAACATGGAAGAAAACCTTCCATAAGGCTATCATGGGAGTTAGTATGGAAAGGAGTATTACAACAATTATCTCAACTACTTGAAGTCTTCTTTCTCGACGCATAAATTTTCACCATCACGAGTACAAAAATGAGCAAAAGAGTTACAAAACTTATATATTTACCAACTACTTGATCTAGATCAGAGTTTAAATCTAAAGAAATAGGTAAATTAATGATCTTGCTATTATTTGTGAATTTAAAGCCATCTGGAAGTATTGGTTGTTCGTTAGGATTTACAAGATTTGAGCTCACTAAAGTATAAGTTGTATTACTGACTATCTGTCCACTCTCCCCTATTTGAAGGATAACGATCTTATATGGAACCCCAGTGGAATTAACGTAATAAAAATACTCAAGCTCAATATAACCTATAAAAGTCTTGCCATAATATACATAGTTGGAATTATTTGAGGATAGTAAAGACAAGATAACACCTCTTTCAATTACTGGTTCTCCAACATTAGGAATATAGAAAAAAGTTTCCGGAAGAGAGACATTATCTAGAATTGTGGAAGAAGTTAGAATCTGAGAGAAATTGAGAACATAAACAGTCAGATTATAAGCGAAGGTTGCATTATTATAACAAACTCTTGTAACATTTTCAAAAAGAAGCTCTGATAGATGGTAAACTTGGTTGTCATAATTTATTTGAATATGAAGCGAGTACTCTACAAAGGCGTTAGGAAATAAGGCTATTATTAGGAGAAATAGAAGAGGAGAAGACATGACTATCTTACCCATTTAGTCCCCCTAAATAAAAGAATTACCATAACGAGAAGTGCCCCAACTATTATAATGTACTCCATAATTTTAGAATATTGCGGGAATAGACTGACAATTACTTCACTACTTGCAGTCGTAATTCCCTCAAAGTAAGGTATTCCAATATGCGTATTATTGAAGTTCGTCATCCATAAAACTAATGTAGTTTCACTAGATATCTTACCATTTGCACCTATCTGTAAGTTAATTATCTTATCCGCCAAACCATCAGACTTAAAATAAAAGTAAGTTTCTATAGCTACGCCTTCTACATTACTTTTTCTGAGATAAACGTAACAGGAGTTAGTATGATTAACATAAAAAAGGTTTACTCTACTTACACTTATGTTTTTTTCTCCTAATAATAAGGGTGAAACATAATAAAATGGTAATGGAAGAGTAGAGTTAACTAATGAATATGAAAACTTACTTTGCATTGATGTATTCCATGATATTATACTTATACCAACTAGAACTGTCCCGTTGTTAAAGGTCTTGTTTATCATTTGAATTATAGAAAATTTCTGAAATAACATAGATCCATCTTGGAGATAATAAGTTGAGGTGCCGTTATAAATTGCGAATGTGCCAGAAACTAGAGAAGATTGAGAGGACGTTATTAAAGTTAAGGAAAGGGCTAATGGAAAAAGAAGAATAGACAGGAAAAATATTAAAAAAAAAAAACTTTTCATCTTGCTGGCTCCTCTTTTTCAGCTCGTTACTATTGCACTCACTGTTACTGTTTGTCCATTAGAAAGTTGTAATGTCAGCGAAATAGGAGAACCAACTAGATTTTGTAATGTAGAAGTGCTGACACTTAGTGCGATTGAATATGTACTTTCACCAGCACTTATGGTAACTTGGCCTGATACACTAGCTAAGTTTCCATTTATAATCACTCCAGTAACTTGTGTAGTTGCTCCAGTATTCTTCAGAGTGACTATCAGACTTTTAGTACCAGCATTTAGTGTTGCTGTTCCGACTTGTGTTACTGTCCCTTGTCCTGCAAATGCTCCAAATAATCCAAAGGCAAATGCCACAACTACTAATGCTATTATTACTGATGCTATTACTAATATTAATGCAGTTACAGCACCGGACAATGCTTTCGCGTTCTTTCTCCTAATAATCATGTTCATACCTAATATAATCTAACTAATAGTTCTATATAAATGTTTCTTCCAACTAAAGGCTGTAAGGGAGTTCAAGAGGTTGGAGGGAGGAGAAGGGTTATGGTGTTGGGTGGAGGATTGAGTCCTTATTCTCTGCTGTGAAGCGTACTTTTGGGGAATCTGTTAGGGCTACAAGGCACTACATGCTGACGCCTCTAACAAACCTATGGGGATAACGAGTCTAGCGCGTCTCCCACGTCGAAGTCCTTGACATTAACTTCCTTACCCCTAGGAATCCTAAAACTCTTCTTGACAACTCCCTTGTAAACACCGTCCTTTATAACATGATAACAAATGCTTGCAAGCTTTCCGGCAAGAGCACAAGTAGCTTGAGTAACACTCTTCCCCCTAGCAATAAGCCTCTCATAATACCCTTTAAAAGGCTCAAGACCCCTAGCAACCTTGGCAACCAAGTAGAGAGCTCTACGCAAATACTTATTACCCCTAATCATACCGGAGTGAGACTCGCTATCACCACTCTGCTTAGTTTTGGGTGCAAAGCTTGCATAAGCCCTAGCAGCCTTAGAACTGGAAAAACGGGAAACATCACCGAACTCAGCGTAAATAGTTGCAGCACTAATCAAACCAATCCCGGGGATCTTACTCAACTCAATTACTGGTTTTGGAATCTTGGAAATTATCATATCCTCAACCTCCTTAATCATTTTCTCCAAGTTTTTTAACAGTTCAACTAATTGTTTTAACGCTAGTTTTTCCGCGTCGTTTAAGTTTCTCCCTAGTTTTTCTTTTAGTTCCTCCTTCTCTTCCTTGCTTAGTCCCTCCCCCTTTACTAGCTTTTCAAGTAGTTTTCTTCCCTTCTTGTCGAATGGTTGTATTTTATATCCCGCGAATTCTAATATTTTCCTTATCTCGTTCTTTACTTGTGTTGTCTTCTCTACTAAGCTTTCCCTATATCTCGTTAGTTCTCTTAGCTCCATTATTTCTCCTGTTGGTATGTATGATCCCTTGATTACTCCGGTCATGTGTGCTACTAGTAACCTTTGTGCGTCGAGTTTGTCTGTCTTTTTCCCTAGTATTTCTGTTAGGTGTAGTGGGTTTATTACTGTTACCTTGTATCCTTTTTCCGTTAGTTTTTCGTGTAGGTAGAAGTAATATATTCCAGTTGCCTCTATTATTCCTTCCTTATATTCTCCTAGGAATTTAATTAGTTCCTCTATTCCCTCGTTGTCGTGGTTGAATTCCTTTACCTCCTTGACGTATACTGCTGATTTTTCTTGTTCTACTACTAGTTCTCCCTTTGCTGCTGTTAGTTTGCTTTGTGAAATATCAATTGCGAAGGCCTTGTTTGTAACTTTTAATTCCATGCTTGTGTATTACGCGTTTCTCGAGATATTTTTTGTTCTCATAATACCTTGTTTTCTTTGCATAGTGTTAAGTGTTTCAGCCCCTAGAGTATTTTGTTACAACCTCCTACTCGGGGGTTTTTATCCCCTCTTGTTAGATCGTTCTAGGGGCTTCACAGCTAGCCTTGTAGATGGGGTTTTATCCCCATGTTTTCTATGAGCTTATGTTGTTTTTCTCCTTACTTGTTTATTTCCTTTTCTCTTGTAATACTTGGTTTTATTCGTTCTCTTGTTTTGCGTGGATTGCCCCGTAGGAGTTTTTTAGGGCAAGTGGTTGAGGCTAAGCTCAAGTTCTGGGCTTATGCATGGATGGTCCACTTGGCTAATTCTTTAGTTGGTAGAGCTCCGGGTATTAGGGTGTGAGCTTGCGAATAACGTTGAAATAAATATTAATTACTGAAAAATTCTCAGTGCATCATATCATGCTTATGAAATAAATTGAAGAGATCAACAAAGCATTCCAACTACACATACATCTTGGTAGGGTCTTCTCACGGCGCCCTAATAGGACATTAAATACCATGGAGGCTATTTATATTTTGATTAATATTCTTAAGTGGATTTGTTTTCTGAATTCCCGATAAGTCAGAATACATCTCTAGAATATAATTTGCTAATTTCCTATATAAACAAAAGATATAGCCTCTTTAATTTATATTCAAGTCGAGATTGCTTCATTACTAACCAATACTAATTTTGCCTTAGACATTTTAAGTAACTCTTTTAGAGTTTCTTTAAACTCCTCTAGATGAACTTCAGGTTGCTCTATAACTATAATATCATTATTGCTTGAATTTTTAATGAAATAGACTATAGGAAATAAGCTTAACACGGAAGAGTCCGCATTATATAGTATATTATCATCACAGTAAACTTCATCGTCTTTAATGTAGATTTTATGTGCTAGAACCTCTTCAGAATACCCTTGTGGTAAGACCATTGAGTTTATGAAATCAGAAATTATGCCGAGCGTCTTTGGAATACCCGGAGCTCCCTCAAACCTAATGGGAAGAAATTTGTAAAATGATGCTACCAATCCAGCCCTAATTGCTGGTATAATGTATGGTCTCTTCTTATTAATATCTGAAAAGTAAAAGGAGTCTATCTTAACCAAACTCCTAATCTTATCTTCTTGCAGTTCTAACTCAGGTAAAACTTTCAACTCTACTTTAGCTTCAACCTTACCATTTTGAATAGTCCCTATGATAGACATTTTAGGTGAGGTTATTTTAAAGTATAATTCTAATGTTAATAACTTAGCTAAACTTAACTCATTTGTTAAAATATGCGTGAATTGTCTTTCAAACTCGTTTTTCCAATTTACGAGTGGTTCTTTAGCTGTTATTCCATAAAGTCTAGGAATTAAGAATATGGTCTTAGTTAGATAGTAGTAAACTCTACCTATTACAATTCTATCCCTTCCGTTAATTATTTCAGTTTGCTTATTATCATTATTAATTTTAACAGTAGCAGAAGGAGTTTTTATCTCTATTTCCATAAGCGTTATTTGAATTTTAAAAATAAAAGAGTTTTAGAAACTTCTTATTTTAAAGACACATTTATACAAGGCGAGATAACTGGTACTACAATTTTTAGTGATAAAAACTATCTCATAAAAAGAGTGAGTGTGGCGTTCAGTAATAAACCTTTCGGCCAAACTTCAAGCATAGTGTCAACTAAGATTGCCACGTGGGTCCTTTCAACCCACGTGACGATTCGGGGAGAAGGGTTTCTTTAATTATTTGGGCTCATAAGGCTTATTATTATACCATACACTCCATATAATCCTAGCCAACTTTCTAGCCAAAGCAGTGTAGAACTTCTTACCTTTTAACCTATCCCTATGAGACTCATAAAACTTCAACAATGTTGGGTTCCTAGAATAATTCCTCCCTGCCAAGAAGTAAAGCAAACTACACAAGTACTTATTACCCCTCTTCGAAATACCCTTACTTATTACAGCTTTTCCACTCCTTTCCACAACTGGATCTAAACCACAATAAGCCACAAAGGACTCTGGTTTAGGAAAACGCTTAACATCACCAACAATACCAATAATAATACCAGCTGCAAGCCTCCCAATTCCCGGGATTGTTAATAAAACGTGATTATCCGGTACTTGTTCCTCGATCATCCTCCTAACTTCTTTCAATTTCTCTTGCGTTTCTAGGAGTGTTTTTGCTAGGACTTTGATTTCTTCAACTACTATTGGTGTGTATTCTAGTTGGTATAGTTCTTCTTGTGTAAAATCTCCTTTTGCGAGTTTTTCTAACCTTTCCTTGCTTATCTTGTTGTTGTCGCTTACTAGGAATAGTGTTCTCTCTAACCTGTTCTTGTACTTTACTTCTATGTCCTTGAGAGAGTGTCCAGAATGCAAATAATTCAATAAATATAATGTGATAGAAAAACAATATTATAACTAGTTGAGAATAGAAGTCAATTATATCTTTCAATATGAGGGAAGATTAATATTTTATTGTAATATAAAATAACTTATAGTTGAGAAAAAATGAATTTCAAACATACCCCATATTATTCTAGTTAACCCTAGCCTAGGGTTAACTAGAGAGTTTGACAAATTCCTCTTGCGGAACTTTTGCTAACACGGAAGTGTAAATCAAGGAATTGTAAATTATTCCAATAACGTAAACAAAAACCTCAACCATATCCTTGTTAATAGCGTAAGGTCTCCAATACCTCTTCAAGAAAATACCAAAGAATTCAACATAACGTCTAAAACTAGAAAAACCAATTATCCAAGTTGAGGGCATTCCCAAGAAACCCCTATCAACAACCTTATAACCACTCATACCAAAACCAACCTTATTATCGGGAAAGTTTGCAAACTCAACTTGAATTGCGTGAAGAATCATGGTTGGGGAAATAGCATATAAAACCTTGAAGCCGAAGAAACTCCTACCCCTCTTCTTCGCAAACTCACCCTTAAATCTACGATGAATCTTAGCCCTCATATAGTAGTAAATTAAGTTTGCTGCTTCCCTAAACTTTCCTTGTCTCAAGTTGAGTTCTAGCTTTTTCTTTAATGTCTCCTTGTTTCTCTTTCCGAAGGGTACTTCGATTATGTTGGAATCTATTGCCCAGAGTTTGTTAACTTTGCCGTATAAGGCACTACTTGGCAAGTAGTTTTCTAGTTTGCTTAGCTTTTCCTCAAGTTCTTTTGCGTATTCCTTGAATGCTTTCTTTATTTCTCCCCTAAGTTTCTTTGCCCTTCTGTGGTTTTCGGATTTTGACTTGCGTTCTCCTAGAAACCATCTTACTACAATGTCCGTGTAATAGTATGCTTCTACATCTCTGTAGGAGCATTGCCATATCATCATGACGATGAGTACTCTAAGTATGTATAGGTCTAGTGATGATAGTGCTTTTGAGGTGATTAGTATGTAGTGCATTTTCAAAAGAGTTTTATGCCTTGATGATAGTTTATCATAGGGGACCGGGAGATTGTAGTATTCTATCCAAGGTTTCATATCTCCCAATCCTTGTACTACGTCTTCCCGGTCCCCTTTAAGTATTACTCAAGATTTTACTCCAAGTGAAAATTCAAAATTTCTCAAGAGTTTATGCTTTCTTTTGAGTTATTATCTATAAACTTATACATAGATTTATTGAATTATTTACACTTGGGATGCTCTCTTGAGGAAGAGGTAAAGTGTTACCATTTCCCTCAAGGGGTTATACTCGTACTCCTTTGCCTTATCAACCATGTTTTCTATTTTTTCAGCATCGTAAAAATCCGTTTTCTTTCCCCTAAACTCTTTTCTCTTGATAACATGTTTGGGCTTACTTGTAATACTTTTATTCCTTTCTCCTTGAAGTATTGTGAAGGCCTTATTGCGTAAACTCCCGTAGGTTCTAGGACTATTGTACAAGGTTTCATTTCAAGTATCTCTTCATATCCCTCTTTGTTGTTCTTGTATTTTCTCACCCTCCCCCTACTAGTTATTAAATAATCTTTTGATACGTCTATTCCTATTACCCCTACCCCTTTGTCACACCTACATGCGTGAATTTTATCATAATGTTCAGTCCGACGGTAGGGGTTAGTCACGCCCGTAGCCGAAGACTTTGCTTCAGATAGTGTCTCGACCATGTTTCCCCAGCCGAGGAGAGTATTACTCTCCCCGACTAATAAAACCTATATAGGACATAGTGTCGTCATTAAGCTATTTATATTTGTATAACGAGTATTACTTATGGGTAGGAAGGCTGTAGTTAGGCAAGACGTTTCTTGCCCCTCTTGTGGTAGTCATAATGTTGTTAAGTGCGGTAGGCCTTTGGGTAGGCAGAGGTATTTGTGTAGGGATTGCGGTAAGTACTTCTTGGGTGACGCTACTTACCATTCCAAGAAGTTGAGGGAGGAGGCTTTGAGGTTGTATGCTAATGGTATGAGTATGAGGGCCATATCCAGGGTGCTTAACGTACCTCTAGGTACTGTGTTCACTTGGATTAAGCGTTATGGTGGGCAGAAGTACGAGAAGCTTGTTGAGTTGTGGGGGAAGACTAAAGGCTTAGTTAAGGGTAGTGTTGTTACTAAGGTTGTGGATGAGATGTGGGCTTACTTGTACAAGAACACTAGAACATTCTATAAATGAATTTTTACTTGTTATGTGTACACGAGATTGGAGTTTACCTCATTTACTCTGTGGGCGATAGGGATGAGAATACTTTTCGCAAGGTTAAAAAGTATTTGTTGGATGAGGGTAGATGGGTGAGCGATGATTATAACTTGTACTTCTGGTTGAAAGACCACACGGTTATCTCACCAGTTAACCCGAACGAGTCCTTTCATTCCTCACTAAGGGATAGCTTGTACGTTTTAAGAGGGCTACTAAGGCAGTAAATAGGAGCATTAGTACCATGATGTACTTCATAGCCCTAGTCTTATGGGAGAAAAAGCTAATACCAGAATTTGTAGCTTAATGACGACCCTATGTCACACTCAAGCACTTTGGAAGAAACATTTATATAGAACTATTAGTTAGATTATATTAGGTATGAACATGATTATTAGGAGAAAGAACGCGAAAGCATTGTCCGGTGCTGTAACTGCATTAATATTAGTAATAGCATCAGTAATAATAGCATTAGTAGTTGTGGCATTTGCCTTTGGATTATTTGGAGCATTTGCAGGACAAGGGACAGTAACACAAGTCGGAACAGCAACACTAAATGCTGGTACTAAAAGTCTGATAGTCACTCTGAAGAATACTGGAGCAACTACACAAGTTACTGGAGTGATTATAAATGGAAACTTAGCTAGTGTATCAGGCCAAGTTACCATAAGTGCTGGTGAAAGTACATATTCAATCGCACTAAGTGTCAGCACTTCTACATTACAAAATCTAGTTGGTTCTCCTATTTCGCTGACATTACAACTTTCTAATGGACAAACAGTAACAGTGAGTGCAATAGTAACGAGCTGAAAAAGAGGAGCCAGCAAGATGAAAAGTTTTTTTTTAATATTTTTCCAATTTTGCAAAAATTTTTATCATAATTCATATAAACATTATTATTTAAGCCTTTGCGAATACTAGTATTTGTGGAATACCCATATTTTGACTTGAAGACTGCTAGAGAATTGTTACCGTGGCTTAGGGATCGCTTAATACAATTGAGAAAGATAAAGAATGAGATTGAGATCCTTTTAGTTAATGGTGATAAATATGCTTTGCAACAATACGCTAGTGAGACTAAGAAAATTATTGACGAAATCATTTCAAAGGGTATTATACTACGAGACATAGATATAGGCTTAGTTGACTTCCCAGCTATTATAAATAATAAGCCTGCATTTCTTTGTTGGAAAATAGACGAGGGTGACATAAAGTATTGGCACTATACGGACGAGGGATTTAGAGGGAGAAAGAGGTTAACTGGTTATGAGGATATTCTAAGTTTACGTTAAATTTATTTATTTAATTCTCTTAACAATTCCCTATGTACGTTGGTGAAAGAGTAAAAAGAAAAGAGGATTTAAAGTTCATTACTGGTTCTGGACGATACGTTGACGACATTGAGTACCCGGGGACATTATACCTTTATATTGTTAGGAGTAACATTACGCACGCTAAAATTAAGAAGATTGACGTTAGTGACGCTTTGAAAGTAAATGGTGTTATTGGTGTTATCACTGGTTTGACAATCCCTTTTGAGAATAGACCTAGGAATTGGCCAATGGCCAAGGATGAGATATTATACGTTGGCCATCCTATTGCAGCAATTTTGGCTACTGATAAATATACAGCAGCTGATGCTGCAGATTCGGTTCAAATAGACTACGAGGAGTTACCTGCAGTTATCGATCCAGAAAAGGCTTTGAAAGACGATGTAAAAGCAGTTGAGGGTAAAAGTAATATTGCCTATAAGAAGGTTTATAACGCGGGTGATCCAGATAAAGCCCTTTCAAACTCAGATATTATATTGGAGGAGAAACTCGAAATTTCAAGGGTTTATCCCTCGCCAATGGAAACTAGAGGATTGCTTTCAGTATATCAAGAGGGTAGTTTGTTAGTTTACGCATCTACTCAATCCGCCCATTACATGAGAAGGTATTTATTGTCAGCCTTTGGTAACATGGTTAGGGATATAAGAGTTATTCAAGCTGATGTTGGAGGTGCTTTTGGGGCTAAGTTATTCCCATATGCTGAGGATTTCATAACTGTTTACGCTAGTTTGCAATACAAGAGGCCCGTAAAGTGGGTTGCTTTAAGGAGTGAGGATATAAGGGGTATGTACCATGGTAGGGGACAGATACACAAGGTTAAGTTTGGAGCTAAAAAGGATGGTACTTTGACTGCAATGATAGACGATGCGGTTATTGACTTAGGTGCTGCTTCTCATGGAACTTACTTGGTGGATATAGCAGCTACAATGTTGACTGGACCGTATAAGGTTAGGGATCTAAGGGTTAATGCTTATGGCGTTTACACGAATAAGACTCCGTTGGATCAATATAGGGGTGCCGGTAGGCCAGAGGCTGCTTTCGTATACGAAAGGATCATGGATATTATTTCTGATGAGCTGAAATTGGATCCAATTTACGTTAGAAAAAGGAACTTAATTACTGAATTACCTTATGTTAATCCTCTTGGTCTAAAGTATGATTCTGGTAATTACTTAAAGTTACTGGAAAAAGCCGAGAAAGTCTATAGGGAGTTTGAGGAGAGAGCTAATGAGTTGAGAAAACAAGGTAGAAGAATTGGTGCTGGTTTATCATTTTATCTAGAGCAGAATAACTTTGGTCCTTGGGAGAGCGCTTCAGTTAGGATTAAGGCGGATGGTAAGGTTCAAGTTATAATTGGTGCAAGTCCACATGGCCAAGGTACTGAAACTGGTATTGCTCAAATCGTTGCCGATGAATTAGAAATAAGTGTTGATGATGTTGAAGTGATCTGGGGCGATACCGCTATTATAGGTGAGGGTTTTGGTACTTACGGTAGTAGGAGTTTAACCTTAGCTGGTAATGCAGCATTATTAGCTGCTAGGAGGGTAAAGGAGAAGGCTTTGAGGTTAGCTGCACAATTTATGAAGTCAGATGTTCAAGAGCTTGAATATAAGAACGGTGAGGTTATTAATCCTAAGAGTGGTAGAACAATGAGTCTGAAGGAAATTGCTACTCGTAATATGGCTAGCTTAGGTGGTATTTGGGAGTACAAGGAAGAACCCGGACTGGAAGCTAGTGGATATTTCGGATTTGATAATCTAACTTATCCCTACGGTTCACATGTGGTTTTAACAGAGGTTGATGATTCTGGAAAGGTTAAGATACTAGATTATTATGCTATTGACGATATAGGTACTGTTGTAAATCCAATGTTAGCTGAAGCTCAAGTTATAGGAGGAGTGATTCAAGGCTTTGGTGAAAGTATTTTTGAGGAAATTGTTTACGACGAGAATGGTAATTTGCTAACTGGTAATTTGTTTGATTACGCTATTCCAACAGCTGTTGAGGCATTCAATATTAAATGGGAGTACATGGAAGAGGGAAAGTCTAATGCTCCTTTGCCAGCAAAGGGAATTGGTGAGGGAGCGACAATCGGTACTCCACCGGCTCTTATAAGGGCAATAGAGAAGGCTATTGGTAAGAGGTTAACTAGATTGCCAAGCAAATTAGAGAATTTAATATAAAATTCTCCTTTTTTATAAAGTAATTTAAAATTCTTTTGACAGTAGTATAGATAGAAAGCTATTTAAGTAAAAATAAACACTGTTAAAGCAGTATGACTCAAGTAATAGAATCCTATTCCTCACCATTTTATAAGAACATAATCGATTTACCTCCATCAATGGTTAGGAAATTATGGAAAAGTGGAAAGATAATAATACTCGATATTAGAACACCACAGGAATATGAGGACCATCACATACCGGGGGCGATCTTAGCACCCCTAGACTATCTAGAACATTTAACTGAACTTTTCGAAGATAGGGAAGTTGCAGTAGTTTGTGAACACGGAAATAGGGCTAGTTATGCCACATACGGTATGCCTCATCTTTACAAGAAAAAGGCTTACTATATGATTGGTGGAATGGCATTATGGATGGCAATGGGTTACGAAGTGGAAAGTGGAATGGACGAAAATGGAGTGTTATGGCAAAAGATTCTAGAAATGAAATTCAACTATTAACAAGCTGAGCCTCCACTGGAACGTAAATAGTATTTTGGTTAGTTACTATTACTAGAGTCAAAGTTACTGTTTGTAACCCATTAGGAAAGGTAAATCCAGTGTTAATAGTATATTTATGTTGGCCTATCGATAGCGTATAGTCAATGTTATGCAAAGTTGTGCTGTAGATTATCCCTACTATCTTAGCATTGCTAAAGGAATTTTCCAAGGTGATGTTGAGTTTACCATCTTGTGTTATGAGAGCTGTACCTATTTGTCTTACTTCTCCATAGCTGCTTCCAAAATACCCCAGATATCCGAACAATATAGAAATTACTGTTATAGCTAAGATTACTGAGGCTAGTATCACTATCATCATTGTCAAGGAATCACTTAAACCTTTTCTCATATGTGTTATTTAGTTTTCGATGAATATAAATTAGACCGTTTTATATAGATTTTTTGTACTGATTTTTATATATAGTTATACGAGTCTAGTGAAAAAGGTTTATATAGAATAGATATCGTTGATATTCTGCTACAATGAAGAATACGAAACACCAGGTCCTTTAGGGTATAGCAAATACCGAACTTTAATCAAAACTAAGAGGTTCATATATGTGAAGAGTCCTCTGATCCTCCTAAAAATACCCTTGATAACGAGTTTTCAAGTTAATAGAAAACACTTTAAACCTTATTATATCATAAAAACACATGATTAAGGTTAATAGATACGAGATTTTTCTTGATTTCAGCTTTCAAACTGGAGATTATAAGGGATATGAGAAAATTGAAATGGAAAGCGATGAAGAAACAGTAGTACTAGACGCTGTAGGTTTGAAGATTTTAAAAGTAAAAGTAAACGAAAAAGAGATTGAATTCTCACAAGACGAGAGTAAAGTCAACGTGAAAAGTGGATCTTTTTCTGGTATTTTAGAGATAGAATTTGAGGGAAAGGTTGCTGAAAGGAAATTGGTGGGTATTTATAAGGCTTCTTATAAAGATGGATACGTTATTAGTACGCAGTTTGAGGCAACACATGCTAGGGACTTTATCCCTTGTTTTGATCATCCTGCAATGAAGGCCAAGTTTAAGTTAACTGTTAGAGTTGATAAAGGGCTTAAGGTAATATCCAATATGCCAGTAGTAAGAGAAAAGGAAAAGAATGGGAAATTAGTATATGAATTTGATGAAACGCCTAGAATGTCTACCTATTTACTATACCTAGGAATTGGAAACTTTGAGGAAATTAAAGATGAAGGTAAGATTCCAACAATTATAGTAGCCACAATACCAGGCAAAGTGCAAAAGGGAAGATTCTCTATGCAGATCTCAAGAAATTCTATAGAGTTCTATGGGAAGTATTTTGAAATTTCCTACCAATTGCCTAAAGTTCATTTAATCGCAATACCGGAATTCGCATATGGGGCTATGGAGAATTGGGGGGCAATTACTTTTAGGGAGACTGCTTTATTGGCTGATGATTCTTCTTCTGTTTATCAGAAGTTTAGGGTTGCTGAGGTTGTTGCTCATGAGTTAGCTCACCAATGGTTTGGTAACTTGGTAACTTTAAAGTGGTGGGACGATTTATGGTTAAACGAGAGTTTCGCAACATTCATGAGCCATAAGGCTATTTCGCAACTATTCCCGTCATGGAACTTCTGGGGTTATTTCGTTTTAAACCAGACTTCTAAAGCATTGGAGAAGGACTCTGTGTCAACTACGCACCCAATAGAGGCACACGTAAAGGACCCTAATGAAGTAGAGCAAATGTTTGATGATATTAGTTACGGTAAGGGGGCTAGTATTTTAAGGATGATTGAGGCTTATGTTGGTGAGGAGAATTTCAGAAGGGGTGTAGTTAACTACTTAAAGAAGTTCTCGTATTCAAACGCTCAAGGTTCTGATTTATGGAATTCCATTTCTGAAGTTTATGGTTCTAATATTTCTCCGATAATGGCTGACTGGATAACTAAACCTGGCTATCCCATGGTTAGGGTTAGTGTTTCTGGAAATCGCGTAAACTTAGAGCAGGAGAGATTTTCGGTATTAGGAAACGTTGAGAACTTGACTTATAAGATTCCTCTTACCATGGAGGTTAACGGTAAGATTGTAACTCATTTACTAGACAAGGAGAGAGAGACTATAACTTTTGAGGAAGATATAAAGAGCTTTAAGGCTAACGTAAATAGGACTGGATTTTATCGAGTTCTTTACAACTCTTATCTAGTGTTCAATGCCAAATTATCAGAGCTCGACAAGTGGGGTATTATAAACGATTACTGGGCTTTCCTATTGGCTGGTAAAATAGACTTTAAGGAATATGAAAGGATAATATCTAAATTCTTTAATGACAAAGATTTCTTACCGGTTAATGAGCTTTCTAATGAATTATTTACCCTTTATGCGATAAATCCGGACAAGTATCAAGGTATTTCAAAGGAATTTCATAGAATTCAGCTGAAGAATTGGAGAAATTCAAAGGATGAGTTAGGAAGACTGACGTATTCAAATATTCTTTATAGACTTGCTGCAATGGATGATGAGTTCTCTTTAGGTCTTTCTGAGATGTTCAGATTCTACGATTCTCTAGATTCTGATACGAGACAAGGAGTAGCTGTGGCATATGCTATTACTTATGAAGAGGACGCTATTGACGAACTGTTAGAGAGATATAGGAAGGAAAGCTTTGATGAGGAAAAACTTAGATATCTAACCAGCATGTTATTCTTTAGGAAGCCTTATCTTGTGGGAAACACTTTAAGTTTAATACTGAGCGGTGAGATTAAGAAGCAAGATATTCCTTATACATTAAGCGTAGTATCTTACAACCCTTATGCTAAGAGTGCAGTGCTAAGTTGGATTAAGATGCATGTCAACTTCATGAGAGAGGCCTATAAGGGGACTGGGATACTTGGGAGGAGACTTGCAGAAGTTATTCCACTAATTGGAATAGGGGCAGAAAAAGAAACTGAGCAGTTCTTTAGTAATCTTAAAATGCCAGAAGGAGAGAGAGGAATAAGAACAGGGTTGGAGTTACTTAAAGCTTATTCGAGGTTAAAGTGATAAAGATTTTTTAACATGTACCTTTTACCCTTTCTAAATATTATATATCATGGATAAGTACAAATTAGCTTTATTAGGTGAAGCTGGTGCGGCCGGATTAGATAGAGGATTTTCGATTAGATATAAGGTTTTTTACGAGTCTTATCTGAACGAGGTATCTCACTGGAAGTATTTTCAAAAATATAGTAGATCGTTCTTGGAGAAACCCGTATATTACGCTTTTTCAATCCTTGGTTTTGTGATTTCACTATTTGGAATAGAGGCTGTTAAAAAGGTTAATGAGATCGTAGAAAGAAACGCCATTGATTTTTACAAGATTAACTTTAATGAGAGTAATGAAGATATAAAGAGAATTCTGGAGGATGAGGAAAAGCACTTCTCTATGTCAGTTGATGCTTAAATAAGTTTTGCATAAGAAGATTAAATTAATGGTAAAGATTTACTTAGGTCCTGCGGGAATTCCGCACTCCTCTAAAAAGAAGAATACGATTGAGGGTATAAGGACTGTTAAAGAGTTAGGCTTAAACGCTATGGAAGTTGAGTTCGTGCAAGGTGTAAGAATGAGCAGGGAAACTGCAGAGGAAACTGGACAAGTTGCTAAGGAATTGGGAGTTAGGTTATCGGTTCACGCTCCATATTTCATCAATTTGTGTTCCGAGGAAAAAGACAAAATTGATGCTTCGAAGCAGAGAATTTTAGATACAGCTGACAGGGCTGAGTTAATGGGAGCTGATGCTATAGCTATTCATATTGCATTCTACGGTAAAATGAGCCCAGAAGAATGTTATCAAAACGTTAAGGAAGGATTAGCAGAGGTAATAGATAAGGCTAAGGAAATGGGTATAAAGAACGTTAAGTTTGGTGTTGAAACTATGGCTAAGGAAACTGCTTTTGGGACTTTAGATGAAGTCATCTCGATATCTAAAGAGCTAAAGGGCGTAATACCCTACATAGATTGGGCTCATACTTTTGCTAGGCAAGGTGGGGAAATAGATTATGGGAAGATTATCGATAGGCTAATTAAGGAATTAGGTTTGACTCATATAAATTCTCACTTCGAATCTCTAGTTTCTAGGAAAGGAAAATATGTGGATGAGCATATTCCCATAGATGCTAACGCCCCACCGTTTGAACCATTAGCTAAGGAATTGCTTAAAAGGGATATTTCGATAACATTGATATGTGAAAGTCCAGAATTGGAAAGAGATGCGTTAAAAATGAAGGAGGTATTGGAGAGACTTGGATATAGACTGGAATGAAATACTAGTAGCTTCGGATTATGATAGGACATTAGCCAATGAAGAGAGTAATTTTGTAATATCCCCCATTGTTGTACAAAAGATAAATGAATTTTCAAAAAAGTATAAGTTTGTTGTAGTGAGTGGTAGGGAAAAGAAATTTATGGACAAGTTGGCTGTTGGTTTAAGACCTACTGCGTGGATACTGGAGAATGGTTCGTTGATATTTTTCGATAATAAAGAGTTTGTGCTTTGTGAAAAGAGTTGGTTTGAAAGAGATAGGGAGAAGATAATTGAAATATTAGATAATCTTAAAGCTAAGTATTCTATAGGTAGAGTTATAATATATATTGATGGTTATGGATCTAAATTAGATATGCTAAGGGATATAGAAAAGTATGGAAGAATAGAGGTGAATAGAAACGATGCTATGATTCTACCTAAAGGTGTGGACAAGGGTGTAGGAGTTTTGAAGTTTAAGGAATTAACTGGATTTAAGGGAAAGATAATAGCTGTAGGAGATAGTGAAAACGATTATGCGTTATTTAGAATTGCTGACATTAAAGTAGCAGTTGCAAATGCAATACCTCAAATAAAGGAAATTGCTGATATAGTGACTGAAAAACCTAATGGTTTAGGAGTAGTGGAGATTTTAGATAAGATATTATCTGGGAATTTTGGAAAAGAAGTAGATATCCACTAAGAACTCATGAATTCTTTTCATGTGCCAAGGATAATATGGTTTTAATCTGTACCTCTCAGACAATATTTCAGCAGAAAATCCGTGCTCTTTAGCTATTTTGATTATAATTTGCCTCGATCTTTCATTAGACTTATGTATAGAGTAGACTACATTGGAAATACTAAAAGCTGTTTGTAAAAACTTAATATCTATTCCTCTATTTACTACTCCAAATGGAGGATTTTGAATTACAGTATCAAATCTACCGTAAAATTGGATTATATCAGCATTTAACAGCTCTATGTCTAAGTTTAATTCGCTTTTGATATTTCTTGCAGTCTCTAATGATTCTAGATCAATCTCCACACAAGTGCAATAAGCACCTAAAAGTGAAGCCGCAAAGCAGAAAACGCCAGTTCCACAACCTAAATCAACTACCTTCTTATTGCTTATATGCCCAGATATATATGCGTGCCAAACTATTTGAGCAACTATTGGTGAAGGTGTTACATACTGTTCTAGTTCGTACTTCGGATTTGGATGTGGTTTTGAATATTTTTCTAGGAATTTTTCAATCTCTCTTTTACTAATTCTAGAGCTTCCAATAAATTATTCACCCTATTTTCCTTTATTTCAGGATAGAACCCTAATCTATCTAAAAGTATTGCCTCAAGACCTGCTCTTTTCGCACCAATTACGTCTATTTCGTAAATGTCGCCTATATGAATACCATCACTTTTAGCGATTTCCATGGCGTAGGAGAAAATCTTTGGGTGAGGTTTCATAACGTTCAAATCACATGATGCTACTATACCATCAAAGTACTTCTTAATACCCAGATCTTCTACTATTTTATAGATATTTCTGGTTGCGTTACTAACTAAAACAACTTTAAATCCGAGTTGTTTGGCTTCCTCTAGGAACGTAATTGAATCGTCATAGAGTTCATATTCCCCAGATAACAAGTTTTTGCTATTTAATCTAGCTATTGATTCTTGATCAGGATATATATTAAGTTCATAAAACAGTTCCCTAAAATCAAAAGCTGAAAGACCTCCGTATTCTGGGCTAGGATAGTGATGTTTTCCTAGAATCTTCGCAACTGCCTTGAAAACTCTCTTTTCGTCAACATTATACCCAATTTCCTTAAGGGCATATGCAATATTTTCGTGGTACCTAGGCTTAAAGTGTACTAGCGTCTCTCCTAAGTCTACAAATATTGCCTTCATATATATTCGCTTTACTTGTTCCTAATTAAAAATTTTGGCATTTCAATTTTCTCAGACTTGCAAACTGGGCATCTACTAGGCCTTTTTATTTTCTCAGAGTTGAATGTGTAGCCGCAACTCTTGCACCTAGCCGGTATTATTATAAGCGTATAACCTTTCCTTTTGCTCGACCTTGCCAAATGCTCTATATGATCGTAAATCTCTTTTTCCTTCCTAATATCTAGTCTTCTCATTATCTCCCTAGCACTCAACGGTTCATCTAAATAAGATAACAAGAAAAATATTTTTTCCCTAGTTGTTAAGAAGTCTGTATTCAATTAAGCTCAATATACTCTCTTTTGCGTCAATTTTAATATTATATGCTCTCAGTAGCCAATCATCTAGAGAAAAATCCCTCTGTTGATTATCAATTTCAATAACTTCATTTCCAAAGATATCTGAAAGATAACTACATATTTCAAAAAGAGATACTCTGTTACTTCCTACGTTTATTACACCCCTAGCCTCTTTATTAATAAGTAATTTACTTACCTTAGCTAGCGTATTCAAATCAATAATAGATATATAAAAGTTTTTATTACATTTCAAGATTTTTCCCCTTGTAGAAGCTTTAATAAATGGAAATAGAAAACCCCTATATGATAGTGAAAATAACGCTCCAACTCTTAAAACCAAGTAATTACCTAAAGTGATAATACTACTTTCTCCAACTAGTTTGGTTAATCCATAGTAATTCAATGGATTAGGAGTATTATGCTCTTTGTAAAAACCTCTCTTTCCATCATAAATTAGAAAAGAAGAAAGAAATACATTTACGCTTCCTACCTTAGAACCAGCTCTAGCTATGTTAATAGCATACCACGTGTTAAATGACCAAGCTAAGGGGGGATTCATGTTACTTTCAAAAATTGGTATTTCAAAGGTGTGCAATATCACATCTGGTTTTTCTCTTATAACCTTAGAAGGACTATCCACTATTGTAATCTCATTACTATTACTACCAAGAAATCTGGCAAAGGCTTTAGCAATCTCTCCTTCATCTGTAACTGCAATTTTCAATATCTATATCCTCTCTGATCTAGAATTAAAAAAGTTTCGATGATTATATAGTGTTGGTCAGGATTATTTTAAAAAAAGGCAAATCTAACCCAAGGTTTTGCTTATCTCAGTCACAATTATAGTTTTTAATTTTTCAGTATTATCCCTTAGTAACTGTATGATTGCGGATATCACTACGTTCTCATCATATTCTTCTGTGACCCTACTTTTCAATAACGAAGTAAAGGGTTGCATAACTTTATCTAATTCAATAGTTGATAATGTATTGGATATTTCTTTTACATACTCCGCTAGTACGATTGCTTTATCTATTGAAGACTCAGAGGATTTTTGCCTTATACTACCAGATAGTTTAGATGCGATAGTTTTGCCTATATTATCCACTACTTGAACTATAATAGGTTCAATAATCTTCTTATACTCGTCAACACCAGAAGTGGAAAATGATGCTGTATCAGCTATTAGGTTGACTTGAGAATTAAGAGATGATAGTATACTCGCAATTAGCTCTTTCTTTATGTATTCTTTACTATTCTCATCTAGTTGGAAAGAAACTACTCGATATTGTGCACTTTGTATTCCTAATTTTTCTGCTAAGAATTCTATTAGTGTTACAGCATTTATTCCTACACTTCTGAACTTAGCAGCAGCTAATGGACATAGTGTAACTACTTTTCCATATCTTTCTCCTATAGCTCTAGCCATTAAGTCAGCTCTCTTCCCTAAACTCTTTTCTAGGATTGCACCAGAACAACCTTCAATCTTCTTAACTCTAAATCCCTTTTCGCTTAATCTTTTAATTACCTCATCTGAATACTCAGAGGAGAAACAAGCTACATGCAAGTTTATATTCTCATTACTTCCGTCAATAACAATAGACTTTAATAGCCTAAGCTCTAATGGCACTACTTCGAAAAATACTTCTGCTCCAGCCAATTTAGAGTAGTCCTTATATGCTGTGGAGAATGTTCTGTAATCTTCAGGAGTAATAGTAATTATTTCTAATGAGTTGTTAACTGTATCTAAATTTTGTTTCATTTTTTCTAAGAATCTATTCCCATTTCCACTTATATAATCTAGAAATCCACTATCTGCTGATGTGCCTACTACTTTAACTTTTAATCCCATCTTTTTAAGTATTTTTAACGCAGTGATGGCTACTGCAGGATTACTTACAGCATTCTTGCCAACCCATAACACGAATTGACTATTTGGATCATTTACTGAGGCCAACTCTGGATCAGAAAAGATGGATAGTTCTACTGTTGGTTCCTCTGGTAATTTCTTAGCAACTAGACTGTTCAATTTGATCAATAGTGTTGAAATTGGAATTCGTGCTGGACATACTCCATCACAAAGACCACATTTATGACAGCCTGAAATCTCAGCTATTACACTATCCGGTATGTCAATGGAACCGTTTAATTCGTAATAAGCTATTGCACCCCTAACGAAATCAAACATACCCTTTGGAGCATAAGGCCATTGGGGAATTAGCCTATATTGTGGGCAAACAGTAACACACATTGAGCAATCTATACACATAAGGCTATAATCAGCGAAATCTTCCAAATACCTTCTCACATGCTTGAAACCCTCAACCTCGCCACCGGGAGACAATCTTTTAACAAAGCCAATCGCAAACCTAAAGTTTAAGGCCTCCTGCTGCCTTCTTGGAATTTCTAGAATAGCCTTAGCCCTATTCTTAGGATCAAAAAGCTTGCCGGGATTAAAAATTTCATTCGGATCAGTCTCTTCCTTATACTTCCTTATAACTTCATATCTATCGACTCCTAGATCACTAAATGTTTTCCCCATACTGCTTAATCTATTTTTAGCATATTTGTGAGCAAAGATACCTATTGATAAAAGGGAACCATTAACTTTTACGAATTCGTCCATCATTAATGTGTTCTTAGCTAAATCATACAATATCTTCTTATCAACTGGACTTACTGAAATTTGAGTAAATGCATTAACTAAAAGGACCTCCCTTCTCTCTAAAGCTATATCTACATCAAATCCACCATCAGGGGATAGCTCACCTAATTTGCCTATAGACTTTTCTAGATTCTTTAATAAATCTAAAAGCTTAGTATAATGTATTAGGCCATGTTGATGTATCAGTAGCCCTTGTGTTCTTAATGCTGCTGCAACGCCATGATTAAATGACCACCAACCAGTCCATTCTCCTTCAAAAACTTTGCCGCCATAAGATTGAGCGATCTTATAGATTTTCGGTTCGACTAGAGGTGATCTAGGAGATGGGTATAGTATTACCATATTCCATTTTTGAGGTTCGAATGGTGCCTTATACTTCTCAGCCATATATGTGGAAATATATGGACCCCTAACTTGAACGTGCCAAGCTGGAATTACTTCCCTATAAAACTCTCCCACTGCATGCATCATCTGATCCAAATTATCGAAGGATATAATCATAGCTTCAGTTGGAGAGAAATTCCTAAGCTTTAACCCAGCTTTAGCTATTATCCCGGTAGTACCTTCCGCTCCACATACTAACGCTAAATCCTTGCCCTCTAGTCTAACTAAGTCCCCTTTTGGATTTACCATTTCAACGAAGCTTACATTGTCTGAAATAAAACCATATTCATATGAACCTATTCCTAAAGCGTCTCCAGCTATCCCTCCTCCCACAGTGGAATCGTATGAAGATGGGAAGGTCCTTAATTGCAGTCCCTTCTGCTGAGCATAGATATCAACAAGCTTCCAGGTAGCACCGGGCTCAACTATTGCCATCTTATTCGATTCATCTATAGTTACGTTGGTCATCTTTGAAAAGTCAAGTAATATTCCACCATCTGCTGGTATTGCGTTACCATATCTATTTGTACCTCTGCCATAAGGGACTATTGGTATTTTATATTTGAGTCCTAATCTAACTACGTTAATAATATCTTCCACCGACCTAGGATAAGCAACGTAGTCTGGGACAATGTTAATCTTTATTCCAGACCACACTAGTTCTGGAACGAAACCGAAATCCACTGAATGAGATAGTCTCTCTACTAATTCATCATGAAAACTATCCCCTAGTAAACTTTTCAACTCCTCTTCCAAACCCATATTACTACCCTTAAATGTTATATATTATTCTAGCATTTATATATTCTTTAAAGTTTCTATTATTGCTTTTTGTACGTACTCGTAATATTCCCTTGACTGTTCTTTTCTTGGTACGAAATCTTTCATTATATCTGGATCTTGGGACCATGTTGGAACTATATGAAAATGAGAGTGAAATACCACTTGCCCTGCACTCTTTCCAATATTGGTTAATATTCTTATACCATCAGCCTTCAAAGCTTTCTTTACTGCAATTGAAATCTTTCTTACAGCTGTACATAAATATGGTATGACGTCTTCAGAAATCTCTAAAAAATTCTCATAATGTGTTCTAGGTACTACCAAAGTATGTCCAGGTGTAATAGGAAATTTATCCAGAAATGCGACTACTCTATCGTTACTATACACGATATACCCATGATCCCTTCCTTCAACAATGTTGCAAAAGATACACATCTGTATTGACCCTCATTACTACAAAATTATAAGTTTAGTTACAAAAAATCCCTTTGCTATTCAACTGGATTTCTTCATTCATGAAGATTCCATTTTTAATATTAAGTTTTGTGTAGGGAAGTCAAATTATGAAACATCACTGCTTTTAAGCTTATTATCAAGGGTCTTCTATGCAGACTTCTTTTCCTTTCTTAAACTCTATGTGTAATATTTTTTGTAATTCTCTTCCTAAAAGCGAAATTTCCCTACCAAGAATAGGACTTTCAATAAGAGTGTCAAGTTTAATTTTACCAATCTTTATAATAGCCTTAGCAACTCTAGTTTTAACAATTCCGTTAAGCGTTGCGTAAACTCTTGGATTCTCTAGCTCAAGGGAATTTACTTTATTGTAAACAGAAGGAGGGATTAAAAGATAACCGGAAAATCCAGTGTCAATTAATGCTCTAACTTCCATGAAATCCCCATTATAAGGATCTATTACGGTAACCGGTAAAGTAGGTTTATCATTTATTCTAAAGCAATCGAAGACCATCCCCAATCTCCTATCTCTTGCTTATCGTAATTCTTACTACCTATCATACATTTCTTGTGCCCCTTCCCCTTTTCAACTGCCTCCTTTTCACTATCAAATGCACCTATATATTCTCCGTCACAAGCTAAAACATACTTTCCTTCATTATATGCATTTATTGCTTCAGGATTAGTCTTAAGTACGATGTAATTATAATCACCTATTCCTTCGGTAACGTTGAGCCACAAAGAAATAGCCTGCTGTATTGCTTCAGAGACACTTATCCCTAATAGTGCAGCTCTAGCTTTTAACATCCTATAAAGCTGCTCGTCCATATTCTTTATCAGCACCTTTGTTGCCATATGTTTAACTTGGTAAGAAATATAATAAAGTTTATCTTTAATACATGAGTCTGACAAAAAGAACGATAAGCCTCGTCCCTTCTCGATAGATTAAAACTCACTATCTATATAATAACTTGACATAAGGATAAACAGAATTTTAAAAGTAAATAAGAATATATCTATATTAAGGTAATTATTCAACTCAGACTCCAAGGAGAGGGAGAACTCACTTCCACGGGGAATCAACGCGAAACTAGAGAACGAATAAAACCAAGTATTATAAGAGAAAAGGAAATAAGCAAATAAGAGAAATATTAACATAAGCCCAGGCACTCCGAGGGGATAAAACCCCATTCAAGAGGCTAGCTGTAAAACCTCTAGAAAACAAGAGAGGATCAAACACCGAGTAGGAGGTTGTACCCAAACTACTCTAGGGGCTGAACATAGTTAATATTATGCAAGAAAAACAAGGTGTTATGACCACAAGGAATATATAGGGGTACATGATTGACACCCATAGATTCTCAATTCCCCCAGCTCTGTTAGAGGTGAAGCTTGTAGGGCCTCTTGATACATCAAGTAGACTTCAAAGCGTTAAAAAAGCAAATAGATATATTTCGAATTTATCTTGAGGCTTTTTGTAAAATTAAAACTAGTCAGATACTAAACTTGGCTTTAATATAATCGCCTTTTTCAGTTATCAATTCTATTATATGATCACCCTTTATAGGGGTAAAATCGTTTATTTCTATTGTTATATTTTTAACTCCATAGGGTATGTATTCTGGATTATATCTATACGTCATCTTACCATCGATTCTAATTGCTACGATCTTACCTGAAACCTTATCAGTTTGCAACCAAACTTTCATATTTACAAACTTCCTTGCATAATGTTTAAAAGTAATAACGCTATCCTATAGAGTAATGTTAACGGCCCAAGAACTAATAGTAATATTCGTTATCTCGTTCATAACAAATGCAACTCCATTCTTTGGAGCTCCTTACACCCTGATAACTACGTCAATATTAATAAAGAGTGGAGTATCACCTTTGTCGCTAATCTTGGCTGTAGTATTAAGCGGGCTTGGTGCATCCTTATCTAAGTTAGTAATGTACGCATTGGGAATAGCCATAAGAAAACCTCTAAAAGACAATAAGAATATTCTGCTTATAGAGAAGATTAGCAAGAGTTACGGATTTTATGCAGCTCTATTCATATTGACCATATTACCATTTTTACCATTAGACGACTACATATTTCTCGCGGGAGGAGTAGCTAGGCTTTCAGTTTTTAGAATGATACTGATTTCAATAATAGGTAAGACACTAAAAAGTGGAATTGAGATAAGTATAGAACTTACTGGAATTTCTTTAATAGCCTCAATATTTAGCATAAACGAATTTGAACTTTCTATAATTTCTATTATAGTATTCATTTTACTGGGAATTCTGTTATTCAAATTAGATTGGGAAGAAATTCTGAGGAGGGGAGAAAAATTCTTAAGAGAAAAATTAAAAATTAATTTATGAAGATTTTTAGTGGTAAAAAATTTGAAGTGCACATAGATAAGGTGAAATTGCCTAACGGATATGAAAGGGAATTAGAGTTCGTGAAGCATAGGGGTTCTGTCGTAATAATACCTAAGATAAACAATGAAATTATATTGATAAGGCAATTTAGGCCTGTAATAGATAAATGGATATATGAGTTACCAGCAGGAACGATTGAGGAAGGAGAAGATCCATTAAATACTGCAAATAGAGAATTAATTGAGGAAATAGGATATGAAGCTGGGAAAATGAAAGAAATAATAAGTTTCTACGCTTCCCCTGGCATAACTACAGAGTATATGAGATTATACTTGGCTGAAGATCTTAGATACGTCGGAGCTAAACCGGAACCATATGAAATCATAGAACCTATTAGACTAAGTATAGAGGAGGCAATAAAAATGATAAGAGAAAGGAAAATAGAAGACGCAAAAACGATAATAGGAATATTTACATTAAAGGAGCTCTTAGAATAAAAAGAGAAGCGTAGAAAAATCTAAAATTGTGTAATATTACAGAATGTTATGACAAGGTTCCCAATCGATGTGAGATCTCAGTATGAATTGAACGTAAATACTGCAATTAACGTGGCAAATGGATTAAAGATGAATGAGGCAGAGGATGTGAAAATCGTATTTTTAGTCTCAAGTATAACTATACTCGATATTGAGAATAGGTTGTCGGAGATAGTTAAAAAGAGTGCCGAGCCTCTTAAGAAAAACTCAGTTAAAGTTTTCAAATGTTAAATGGCTATGGAAAAATTATAATGTGAGCAAGGATAGTCTAGTATATGTAGACGAGATAAGTAGAGGTGTGAATGTTTAGTAAGAATGGCTAACGAAGGATACGAGATACTAACATTTTAAATTAAAAATAGATCTAAGCCCCTTAGCTCTCCAACTAGTATTGGTTCTTCTTTTGTTATCCATTTTCTTGCCTTGACTTCTCTAAGAGCCTCTACCACTTCAACCCAATTCTCTATTTCTGGAATCTCATAAACTACGACGAACTCATAATCACCTACTCCAAAAGAGTAAGTAGTATATGATCTAATTCCCTTGTTCTTTGGATGAGTTCGAGCAGTTTCAATATGTTCTTTCATGATTTTTTCCCTTTCTTCAAAAGGTAGAAGATACCATTCTACGTCTTTTTTCATGGGATATGCTACAAAATACCTTAAAGGCTCTAATGAGAGGACCTTATTAATGTCAAAATTTCCTCTTGTATATGGAGACGACCTATATACGGAAAACAAGGATAGTGATTCATAACCTAAATCCCTTATTTTAGAAAGTAAAGTGTATTTAAATTCTAACAATTTCGATGTATCGGAGGAAGTTACCCAATAAATAATATCACTATCATTCCTAAGAGATATGTATCTTTTTAGTGAAATTAGATTATTCCTAAACTGTGATTCTACAGATTCTATCTCATTTATTGCGCTTCTTCTTTCCTCTCTACTACTACTCCACCATCTATTTGTAAGCTTTATCGAGGAAATATAAAAGTATGCTAAACTATTTTGGCTCATTATCCTCTAAGTCTTGAATAATGTCATTATACAATATTAATACTTCTTCCAAATTTGCCAAATAAGCTATGAAGTTGTTGGATAAATTCTGTCTAACATATTCGTCAAGTAAATCTAATCCATCCGCTGTAGGACCATTTATTATTCTTTCAACATACTCTTCAAATTTTTTCTTTGAATCAGCAAGTATTATAAAAGCAATAGGTATGATACTTAATATATCCTTGGATGTGAAATTGACGTCCTTTACTACATCAGAGCTAACTCCGCTATAGTGAATAGAACTTAATCCATGTTTCTTAGTTACTTTACTTTCGACCTTATTTTTCAACTTATCTATAGATAAAGGTAGGTAAGAAATAGGAGACGGATTGCCAATAATAACATCTACTCCAATATTATTGGAAATTCTATCCAAGTACATTATTGCCCTAAGCAATATGGCTAATTTGTGTTTTTTAACCGAGCTAGGCTTCTTTCCTACGTTAAACCCTATAAGGTATTTGAAGATACATCCCGCGTAAATAGTTTTACCATTTTGTATAGGATTTTCAGCTGGTAATAGATTATATTCTACAAACTCCCTATAAATCAAAGTATATTCCTCCTCGTTTATCAAAGACTTTAAGTAGTCTTCGAAGTTCTCTATGTTTTCTCTCCTCGATTCAACAACTTGGCCCAACTCGTTGTATTTCTTAATTATCGGAGGATTATACGACATGTCAATAAATATTTGAAGAATAGGAAAGGAATCTTCACTCCTTAATACAGTGGCTGCGTAAGCATTGTTAGGAAATCTAACAACACCCACTATTACTCTAGAATTGACATCGCTAGATAACGCTACATGTTTTGAAGAAGCTAAGGCTAATCTTTCCATATCAAACCATTCTTTACTTAATCGTAGAGTCTCTGAATTAGTATCAATATTTCCGTAATTGTAAACTATTGAATCTACCTTTAATTCCTCCGCTACTTCCTCTATTACGTCCTTAATGAGAGAATCTATTTGGGGAATTGGTGGTAAAATATAGTGCTCCTCAGTCTTATATATATGGACGCCATTATCTTGTAGTTTTATTAACATTATCTCCTTTCTATTACCCTTGTCGTCAATTAGAGAGCATAGAATCTCTGGTTTTTCAGGGTTTGAGTATACTTCTAATAGTCCCACTATCCCATCCTACTTAAATTTGTTAATACAGATACTTTTATTAGGATTATGGTAGAAAAACCTTTTCCATGCCTAATAACAATAGTTCATCCACCACCAGCTAATTCTCCTTATTCCTTAGGTAAGTTTTACTCCAAACCTCATTATAATAACGTTATCATTCGAAAACAGTTCTCCCATCATATAGAGATATGTTTAGTTCAAAACTTCTCCATACCTTAAAAGGTCTCCTGCATAAGTTCTATGTGATAGGATTAAGAGTGTCATATATATCCGTTTAAATCTAAATTTAAGGCATTAGCCAGCTATAACTTGATCTGGATTACGAATATCTAAAATAAGTGATAAATAAAGATAAATCAGTAGAGTCATTGATATAATCGATGTTAGAAGAGTCGAAGAATGCTTTAAGGGTATTTATAACTGGTAACCCCGGTGTTGGGAAAACTACAATATTACTCTTTTTAATTAATAAATTAAGTGAGAATAATTACAAAGTTGCTGGATTTTATTGCCCAGAGGTGAGAGAGAATGGAAGAAGAATAGGTTTTAGAATAGTAGATATAACTACCAATGAAGGAGACTGGTTGGCTAAAGAAAACGCGCCTGGAAGAGTGAAAATAGGGAAATATACAGTTTTAGAAGATAGTGCTAAAAGAATAACTGAGATTACATTGTCTAACATTAATAAGGCAGATGTTTTAGCAATAGACGAAATTGGGCCAATGGAGTTAAAAATACCTACAATAAAGAAATTAATTGAGACTATTCTAAATAATCAAAAACCTTTGATTGCAGTGTTACATAGGACACAAAAACCCATGGGAGGAAGAATCTACGTAATTACCGTTGAAAATAGGGATTCGATAAAGTACGAGATTTTGAATTACATATTAAGTAGCCTAGATTAACTTCTTCTATGGCCTTTTCTAAATTCTCTTCATTCAGATGGTATTATACGTTAAATATTTGCTCAACAAATATTCTCATAATGGTAATGCATGAATATATCAGAAAATCACTCACAATAGATTGTGAAGCTGTTACTAACTATATTGTGGAAAGGATAAGGGAGTATCTTGAATTTAGCAATAAGAAAGGAGGAGTAATAGGGGTAAGCGGGGGAGTGGATTCAGCGGTAACTGCAACGCTTCTTGCTAAAGCTACTGATAATTTCTTCATACTTCTCATGCCTTCCTCTTCAACGCCAAAGATAGATTTGGAAGACTCCTTCGAAATGATAAAGTTCCTCAACGCACAAAATAAGTACAAATTAATTAATATAGACGAAATTGTAAGCTTATTCTCAAATAAAATAGAAACAAATAACAAATACGTAATAGGTAACATAAAAGCTAGAGTTAGGATGATAATACTTTACGCATATGCGCAAATGTTAGATTACTTGGTGGTAGGAACTGGAGACAAGAGCGAACTACTATTAGGATACTTCACAAAGTATGGGGATGGAGGTGTTGATGTTTTACCAATAGGTGATTTGTACAAGACACAGGTTAGAATGCTAGGAAAATGTTTGGGATTACCGGAAAGGATAGTCACAAAACCAAGCTCCCCAGCCTTATGGGAAGGACAAACCGCTGAAGGTGAATTAGGAATTGATTACGAAACAATAGATTCAATATTATACTTAAGATTCGATGAAATGAGAAGTGAAGATGAAATAGTGAAAATATTAGGAATTCCTATAGATACTATTAAAAAAGTTGATAGACTAGTTAAAATCTCTCAGCACAAAAGGCTACCTCCAGAGATATTCAGATTAAGTGGAAGAGCCATAAACTCGGATTGGAGGTTTCCTAGAAGATGGGCATAAGAGTGGAATTAGCTCAAATAAGATCTTACCCCGGAGATGTGTATAGAAATTATAAGAAACATTTAGAGATCATAGAGACCAGTACTGCAGATTGTGTAATCTTTCCAGAACTCTCCTTAACTGGTTACATTATAAAAGATTTGACATATGAGATATATAAGGATGCAGAGGAGGCTACACGTAAAATAGCAGAGAAAGTTAACAAGTGTGCCGTATTTGGAACAATAAAGGAAGTTAGGAAAGGAATATTAAGAAACGCAGCGGCAGTTATAATTAATGGGAAAATGGATTACATATATAAGTTTTATCTTCCAACATATGGATTATTTGAGGAGAGAAGATACTTCCAAAGAGGAGACCCACTTAAAGATTTGAAAATTTTCGAGTATAGAGACTTAAAATTTGGTGTAGTAATTTGTGAAGATGCGTGGCATCCAGAGCCAATAGAGGCACTATCGCTTATGGGAGCTGACGCAATTTTTATACCATCAGCATCACCAATGCGAAAACTAAGAGAAAACTTGGCAATAGAGGAGAGTTGGGATTCACTTTTGAAGGCTCACTCATTAATGAATACTGTTTGGACTGTTTTCACAAACGTTGTAGGTAGTCAAGAAGAGGAATACTTTTGGGGAGGATCTAGAGTGGTTTCTCCATTAGGTGATGTAAAACTTAAACTAAATCTATTTTATGAAGATAGGGGAGTTGTGGAGATCACTGAGAATGAGTTGCTTAGGGCTAGGTTCTTTAGCAGTTATAGGGATCATATAAGGGAGTTTCATTCAATTCTTGATAAGCTATAACTTTTATAACTGTATAAACGATATTCATTATTGGGTATGATTTCTCAAAGATTTAATCTAAATCTCTTACTCTTACTCATAATTATAATTCTGCTCATTGTAGCCATTTTCTATCCAGTAGCACTTATTCCCGCAGCCTTAGCAGGCGCGTTCATAGATGGATATCCTTTTGCAAGAATTTTTATACCAATACCGTTATTAATATTATTTCTGTTAGGTCTTCATAATGATTTTTATGCATTTGGTACATTAGCAATGATACTATTATTAGTTCTATTATTTATTAGAAGTATTACCAAGCATTTTAGTTTTAAATTTTAAATTTATTAACCACTATCACGTTATTTTACATATGAACAGTTTAATAAAGGCGTTGCTTATACTAAATCTAATATTATCCCTCACCCTATCAGAACTTTTTGTAATTCCTCTCGTCATACTTACAGCGAAATTCATTTTATCTGGTGTAAAAAGAGATTAGAACACTTGTTCTAAGGCGTAGGGTTTTATCACTCCCTTCAATTTTTAATATATGCTACTAAGATTAGACGAGATCTTCCAAAACAAGGGATGGGATACAAGGAAAAAGATATTAGATGAATTGAAAAATAAACCCCAAACAGCTTATGAATTGTCTAAAAAACTAGGATTGAACTATTCTACAGTAAAATATCATTTAGAAATTTTAGAGAAATTTGGATTAGTAAACATTAATAGATATAAAACAAAATGTTTTTATGCAGTGTCAAAGAATTATAAAATAGTTGAAAAGTATTTAGAGGAGGAAATAGCAAAAAGATAACTGAGAAAACTTTGAACAGTAGTTCAATATTTTTCATAGTACTATATCTAATATTTTTAGTTATAGGTAAAATACAATATGTAAAAGGAGTTGAGAAAATCGTAGACATCGTAGTTATACTTCTAATATCAACAATCTCATATTGGGCAGGGGAAGAGATTACGAGTAACCAAATATTTAGTTTACTTATAAGTTCACTAATACTAGGCATATTATCAATAATTATTACGTACTTTTCTGGAGTAGCCATAAGACATTTCAATACTACGAAATCACTAATGAAAGCTAATAGAGAAAAGATAATTATCGGCAACAGTAATAGGCAGACGATAATAAAATACATGCTACCGTTTGTAATAGGATGGATACTTGGATTATTGTTTCATGTTAGCGGTACTGTTATCGTGAGCATGATAGATTACGAGTTATATGCTTTAGCCTCAGTATTGGGCTATATCATGGGAAAGGATATTAGCCGTAAAGTAATTCTAAGTAGCAGTAAAGATTCCTTAATCTCATTATTTATAACAATTCTTGGAGATATCATACTAGCCTTAGTTATGTACATGTTACATATAGCTAACTTTACAATTTCATTGGCTATTGCACTGGCTAGTGGATGGTATACTTACGTTGGGCCGCTGGTAGCAGTAAGCTCTGATCCATATTTAGGTACCTTAGCTTTTCTCGTGAATTTCCTAAGGGAACAACTAACTTACGTTTTAGTACCTTTTCTTCTCAAATTGAAATTTGAACCTAGATCTGCAATTGCAGTGGGAGGTGCGACAGCAATGGATACTACACTTCCACTTTATGTAGAGGTTCTGGGAAAAGAGTATGCACTATCCGCAATGATTACAGGGGTAATACTAACGCTCGTAATACCAATTATTTTACCTCTAATAATCTAAACCTTTCCTATTTTTATCAAGATGAGTACTGCAATGATTATTACAATAAAAAGTACAACCAATGGTAAGTAACTATATATTGTTGGAGATTGTGATCCATTCTCAGAATTTGTCTGAAAGATGTATATTTGTACATTTTGACCTGTACCATTAGCTTGATAAAGTATATTGTCATGATATGTCAGGATTAATTTTATTTCACTACCGTAAAGATTTAAAAATCCCTTATATATAGTGATGTTTACATTATTTTCCGTTTTGTTCATAATCAAGGTATAATTCTCAATTATGCTTCCATTTATGAGAAGTCGTGGAGGAAATAGGGAATAGTTATAGATTGTAAAGACCTTATTATAAATTATGCTTCCATTAGTATTATAGATTGTAAAGTTATAGGTTAAAGGAGATAGCGATAATATAGTATAATTGTATGTATATAAATATAAAGCATTATTATAAATTATTTGAACGTTATAAGAGAAGGATTGGTGAGGAGAAAGGGGCATTGAAATTAATAATATAAGAAATATGAATGCTAATTGATAGACCATACATTAATAACTCTCTTTTAACTTTATAAAACCTATGAGTGATGAATGGATTAAGATATTTGAATCTGATTTTTACGTTCGTGAGATGATAAAGGTATGGGACGAGGGAGAAAAGTGGGCTAATTGGATAGATGAAGTAGTAAATAAGTACAAGTTAGAAAAGAAGGTTCTTGATGTGCCTTGTGGAATTGGTAGAGTTTCGTATTTTCTCGCAAATAGGGGTTATAAGGTTACTGGAATAGATATTTCAGAAAGAATGATATCGATGGCTAGAGCTAATATTCAAAACGGAAAATTCATAGTAGGAGACATGAGGAAAATAAAGGAAATAATTGGTAACGAAAAATATGATCTTGTGATAAATATCTATAATAGTTTAGGATATTATTCTGAAGAAGACGACCTAAAAATTTTAGAATCGTTGAGAAATAGCACTAGGAAAATATTAGTAATTAACCTAGATAATAGAGATTATATAATATATAATAGACCCAATGAATATTACACTTATATACCACCATATTTAGTTTACTCTAAAGTGGACTTTGAACAAGAAACTTCAAGGTTGTTGATATATAGAAAATATTACATAAATGACAAGGAAGTAGGAGAGATAACCTACAAGCAAAGATTATATAGTATTCATGAGATTTTAGCTCTACTCAAAAAGGCTGGATTACAGCCAGTAGAAGTGCTATCAGGATATTCTTGGAAGAAATTCAGCATAATGGATCCAGAAATGACAATAATAGCTACGCCAGCTTAGATAACTTACTTCCTTAAAAGACTAAGATTTCAGTTGCAATTCCCTTTCTTGTTTCAAAATCTTCAACTAACTACAGGAACCATTCAAAGTATTTTTGTTTCCGCTTAACCTACACGGTTACAACTGAAAGCCTTACCTTTAGGGCAGGAAAAATCAGATGCGTATAATGAAAATAACTCTTTAGGTTATCTTCATCAGATAATAGGGATAATGAAATCTCGGAAATGAATAAGGAAAACCGAAGATATGCAACTTTCCCATTACTTGAATTTACTTCGGTTAAATGCTAAATGATCTTAAGGCATATACAACATTTCTAAAAGAAATAAGACAAAAAGAGTTTAAGGCAAAGATGAATCCCTCAAAACTTTTTAAAAGATAACTTGTGAAGTTTCCCTCAAGCTTCTTGAGCCCCTTTAAAATGCGAGATAGCACATAGTAAGGAGAAGTTAGATTAGCTTAGAGGTTTAATTGCAATTTAATCTGTAGTCACTATAAAGCCTTTCATTAATTTTTATTAATTTACTTACTAATTTAAGCATTATATTCAAATCACTTCGTAATATTTTGGAATCTATCCCTTGAACTCATTACCGAAATTATTTAATTGCTTTAGATTCACATTCATTTTATTATATAATCGACTCCAAAATCCTATAACTTATACTTTTAAAATAAGCTTATATTCCAGTAACTCTATATTTTATATGAGTAAAAATGAGGAGAACACTTAAAGCAGCAATTTTAGGGTCAACAGGGTTAGTTGGAATAGAATACGTTAGAATGCTAGCGAATCATCCATATATCAAAGTGGGATATCTGGCCGGAAAAGGTTCGGTAGGTAAACCGTATGAAGAAGTTGTAAGATGGCAAACTGTAGGTCAAGTTCCAAAGGAAATAACTGACATGGAAGTAAAACCAACTGACCCGAAATTAATGGATGATGTAGATATTATATTCTCACCCTTACCGCAAGGTGCTGCTGGCCCAGTTGAAGAGGAATTCGCAAAGCACGGGTTCCCAGTAATTAGTAATTCTCCAGACCATAGATTTGATCCTGACGTACCATTGTTGATACCTGAAATAAACCCCCACACGATATCACTTATTGATAAGCAAAGGGAAAGGCACGATTGGAGGGGTTTTATAGTTACTACACCATTATGCACTGCCCAAGGAGCTGCAATTCCATTAGCACCAATATACATGAACTTTAGAATAGATAGTAGCTTGATAACAACTATTCAATCATTGTCTGGTGCTGGCTACCCTGGAATACCTTCGCTAGATGTTGTAGATAATGTATTACCTCTAGGTGACAACTACGATAATAAGACGGTTAAGGAGATTAGTAGGATTTTAAGTGAGACGAAAAGGATGGTGAATGACGATAATGATCTGTCATTAGGTGCAACAACTCATAGAATAGCAACAATTCATGGCCACTATGAGGTAATTTACGTCACTTTTAGAGATGATGTTAGTGTAGAAAAAATCAGAGAGACCCTAGATTCGTTCAGAGGAGAACCGCAGAAATTAAAATTACCAACTGCCCCAGATAAACCAATCCTTTTAACTAATCAAGATGCGAGACCTCAAGTATATTTCGATAGGTGGGCAGGGGATCCACCTGGAATGAGTGTGGTAGTGGGAAGATTAAGCCAAATAAATAGGAGAACTATTAGGTTGGTATCAGTAGTTCACAACACTGTAAGGGGGGCTGCTGGAGGAGGGATATTAGCAGCTGAACTCTTAGTCGAGAAAGGATATATTGATAAAAGGTAACTCTTTTTACTTATCCTTTCTTATTCTACTCTATGAATTTTATTACATTTGCTGAGAAGTTAGGAATTGATCGGGAAGCTGCGATAAAAGTTTATAGACTATTTGATGGTGGTTACTTTGAAAGTTTATACTATACAAAGCCTCCTATTCTTCATAAGCTTAGGGAATGGCCTAGAAAATACTTAAGTAAAAAACTTGTATTAATAAGAAATATTCAATTAAACCAAGCGTTTGAAGCCCTAATATGGGCAGATATAATAGCAATCTATGGGATGTCTTCGAAATTAATTGATAGACCATTCAAATATGATATTTTGGAGAAAAATGTGGAGTACGTATATGAAGAGATTAAAAAGTACTCTCTATCCAATAATTTTACAGATTATCCCATGGCTTTGAGTTTAGATTTTGTTAAGGTAGATTTTTCGCCATTCATAAATGACTTAACCAATAAAAGAAGAGAGGAGATGAAAGCTAGTGATTCAGAAATAATTAATGATATTGCGTATGATAGCAAATTAATGGAAGAAATAAAGGTTAAATATCCTTGGGCTAAGAACGTCAAAAGAGAGAACGCTGTAAGGGCATTTCAGTTATCTGAAAGAGTAAATGAATTTGTAGACTATGTTATACCATATATATATTATTTAGCTGCCTCAAAAACACTTCATTTTGATTATACTCTCATAAGTAATATGATTTCAGATACAATAAAAATAGTTGAAGAAGAAGGAAGTAAGGCAATAAAAGAACAAGAAGTAAGCAGTGAATACCAACGAAAAGTAAGAGAACTTTTCCAACTTATTATTACTACACTTAATTACTTTTAGGTTTATATACTATTTCGGCATAAAGATAATACGTGACAACAAGAGGAAAAGAACAACAGAAAAAGAGAAGATACAGTGAAAGTATCACTGCGTTCAAGAAAGAATTAAAAGCACTGAGCTTTGAGCCAATTTATGGAGAATCAATAAAGGATATCATAGCTAGATTAACGGTAAAAATAGAGGATATTGCAAACCAGTACAAATATGCAGTGGAATTTCCAGAAAAGGCTGAAATAGAGGCTGAAGGAGATGTTTACTATTTCATATATCCTATAACCTTAAAGACGAAGACAGGAAGGAAAAAGATCTATCTTCATGTTCAATATCTCATGTATGATCAAAATCAATGGGCCGGAATGATAACTGGAGTTAAATGAATTTCTTTCTTCTTACCCTTATTAGGATTAAAATAAAGATCGTTATAATATCTAACACAACACCTATAACCAAAATTGAATTATTGCCTAAACTTGGATACCTTGATTTAGCGAAATTATTACCAATTGTTGTGATGTAGTTTACGTTACTACCTATAGTGCTATTTATATTTATTATTTGAGAATTAACTAAACTTACATTTAATGCCCTAGAATTGATTAAGGTAACCGAACCATTGTCAACTATTAGATTACGTATTATACTATTAACAAACGTTGCATTATGTCCAACTATTACAGCATTATCTATGAACTCATTGAAGGCTATAGTACCATTGAATACATGCACATAAACGTATGGCAAGACAACGAATTGACCGGAAGGTGATATTGGATTTATGGATAAGGTATTAATGTTTAGTGTGGCAGGGAAACTCGTAGGAATTCCATCCGCGGATATCCCCTCCACGTAAACATACCAATAACCAGATATACCATAGGTAGAATAGCCCAAGGAATTGGAAGAAGATCCACTAGGGATTTGTAATTGACCAATCCAACTGCCGTTAAAGTATGTTAAAGGAACACTATATTGTAGTTGTAAGTTGTCAAACTGACTAGAAAGATAAGAAGGAAGAATAATCGCGGAAAATGAGCCATACTTGACTTCTGTACCGTTAGGATAAGTAATATTAGCTATTACGTAAATCTGTTGGTTTTGATATGCAATACTGGTATTAGGTATTATTCTAACTTTAACATTAAGTGAGTAAGGTGCGATGTAAATTTGAGTCACACCTATGCCTTCTGCAGTAAAGTTAGAAGTGTTATAAATTGCCTTAGTTGCAACATAATAGTATCCCGGCTTTAATTTTGGCAAGGTAATTTGGGTTATATATATTAAGGTATTCTGATAAGTAATTGCATTAACGGGTTTAGAGTAAACTTCATCACCGGATATATTATAGAAACTTACCGTAACGTTGGGAGATCCTATTGCTAAAGCTTCAGCAAGGATCGTAACGTTTTGACCAGGGGAGACTACAACTGGGTTTGTAAAGACTGGAGGATAGATTGCGTCAAGAATATATATTCCACTAACAAATTCGTCAAAACCAAACACATTCGGTATTTTAATAAAGTAGACTCCACTTACAATATTACTTGGAAACTGATAGACCCCAGTAAGATAACCCAATTCTATTTGGATACCTAAAACGGAAAGGTTTATCACTGGAGTTCTTTGCAATTGAACACTAGAAACAATTGACATTTTATTATCCATCTGGTCATATTTGTATATTATAGCTGTAAGATTTGGAGGATTCTTCACTAGAGAACCATTAGGATAAATAAGTTGAACTACTATAGGAACGGATTCAGGTTCTGGGAATAGCGCAATAGGCGGAAAAACGAATCGAGCCTGATAACCAATAGTAACATAAGTAGACCCATCTAAATTACCCGCTTTTACCACTACTTCTTCTATACCACTTCCTTCTGCAATAAACTCACCAACCCAATAAGTCCCATTAAACGACAATGAGAACTGCTGAACAACAGAACTCCCATTATAAACCATTCCGATTACACTTGAAGGCTTTATTCCAGTAATATTAGCAACTACTTTTACGACTTGCCCATCTAAATATGTACTATTATAAACTGCAACAACAATATTAGGTGAATGCATCACTTTAGGTAATAATTGATATAAATATCCAGCATTTATTGATCCTAAACCAGTTACAGGATTAAGCTCAGAGGAGTTAACGTAATAAGGTGTATTATACCCGAACCTTATAGGTGTTAGTGTGCTTGTATTTCTTAGCTCATAAAGGTAAGAATTTACAAATCCTAGCTTACCATAATCTTGAGTCATTAAGTCAATGATCCCGCTAACTATTGGTGTAGCTAATGATGTACCTCCAACTAGGTAGGTTTGGTTGTAGTAATATAAGATAAAGGCACCAGTATACGGGTTAGCATCAGCTACAACATCTGGGACTAATCTAAAACCGCTAATGGCTTGGTACCAAGGAGATGGAAACAATGTACTATATCCACCAGTAGAAGCTCCTAATACGCTTTCACCGCTCCACGCTGTCTCCATAGTCTTATTCCCAGATATATAAACAGAAGAACCACCCACTGCTAAAACATAAGGTATAGAAGCTGGAAATATTACGGAACCTTGAGGAGCTAAGAAGTAGTTATAACCATTTCCGCCCGCATCACCAGATGCTGCAGTGAAAGTAATTCCCTCTACCTCACCTAGCCAATATTCATACATTAACGAATTGACATATGAAAGAGGAATTAGACCTAAATCTACGTAAAGTTCGGGTATACCAAAACTTTGCGATAATACGTTTACCTCATCTTGTTGAATTATATATGCTATAATTGCAGGAAGAGGAACATTTGGATTGGCAACATATAAAACAATTCCGGCATCAGGAGCTACAATATGAGCGTACTCAACATCTAAAGAAATCTCCATTGCCCAACCTGTTGAGATACCATCATTAGGATTATAAGCTCCTATAGGGACGATTTTAAAGAATGGAGGATTAGAAATATTATACTGTTTGTCAAATTCTTGTAATTGTTCCTGTATGTAGGGGTCGCCGTAGAAGTCCAATATGCCTATAGCGGTGCCTTTTCCAGTTATATTATGGACATATAACCAGCTAATATTATAAGCATTGAGTAATTGACTAGGCCTTAACGCGTTATATGCAACCGCTTGTGTAATGTTATAAAATGTTGTAGGCTTATTTAGAATTAGCGAAGTAATATTGGTGCCTATTACGATAGCGTTAGAAATTACTGGAGAGCCAGCAAACTCATAGAATCTCTTCCCATTGAACTCATAAACGTAGAACTTTCCATTTAATGCTCTCTCTAACTGGGAGACAGTACCACTAGCTAATATTACGTTCATATAACTGGTTGTGGATATATTCGATTGCCTTAACTGAGATAAGGTCTTTGATATTTCCTGAGTTGGAACGAAAAGTTTCTCCAATTGACTCTGATTTAATATTACATGTTCTTGAACGTATTGTTGTAAAAGGGGTAAATTACTCGGTGGAAAAACTATAGCTACCGTTAAGTAATAGTTTGGAGATAATGTGGAGATGGGTTGGTTATTTATATTGGTCATAGTCAATGGTAAAACGACACCACTTAAGGCTAAAATCATTAAAAATATACTCCATGTCATTAAAGTAAGTTGGTTTCTGAGTGTATATAGTTTTTTCCAAACTTCAAACCTTCTAACCCTTTTTAACTCCCCGGTTAAAGAGGAACAAGGATCACGTAAAAATATCTTTTTAAGGTAATTTAGAAACTTTTAATTAAAGAACAGAATAAACAACGCATTTTAGTGTTGAAAAAAGTTAGCAATGATTTTAAATTTCTATATAGTAGAGTGAGAATTTGATGCAAAAGATACCAGAAGATGGAGAAGTAATTAAATTTGAAAATGGGAAATGGATTGTACCAAAAAAGCCAATAATTCTGTATGTTGAAGGAGACGGAATAGGACCGGAAATAACACATGCTGCAATGAAAGTCATAAACAAAGCAGTAGAAAAAGCTTATGGATCTGATAGGGAAATTAAGTGGGTAGAAGTTCTAGCAGGAGATAAGGCAGAAAAGCTAACCGGAAATAGATTTCCTAAAGAGTCAGAGGAATTAATAGAGAAATATAGGGTCTTATTAAAGGGCCCACTAGAAACACCAATAGGCAAAGGTTGGAAATCCATCAATGTGGCAATTAGATTAATGTTGGATCTTTATGCAAATATAAGACCAGTAAAATACATTCCAGGTATAGAAAGCCCCATTAAGAACGCAGATAAGATTGACCTTATAATATTTAGGGAAAATACTGATGATTTATACAGAGGAATAGAGTATCCTTATGACAGTGAACAAGCGAAGAAGATTAGAGATTTTCTAAGAAAGGAGTTGGGAGTAGAAGTGGAGGATGATACTGGAATTGGTATAAAGCTTATCAGTAAATTTAAGACACAAAGAATTGCAAGAATGGCCATAAAGTACGCCATAGACCATAAACGAAAGAAAGTTACAATAATGCATAAAGGTAATGTGATGAAATATACCGAAGGAGCGTTTAGAGAATGGTCATATGAAGTTGCAACAAAAGAATTTAGGGATTATGTAGTTACTGAAGAAGAGGTAACAAAGAACTATAATGGAGTACCTCCTTCTGGGAGGGTTATAATAAATGATAGGATAGCTGATAATATGTTCCAACAGATAATTATCAGACCAGACGAATATGATATAATATTAGCACCTAATGTAAATGGGGATTACATATCAGATGCAGCTGGTGCATTGGTAGGAAACATTGGAATGTTAGGTGGTGCAAATATAGGAGATACTGGAGGTATGTTCGAGGCAATACACGGTACAGCACCTAAATATGCTGGTAAGAATGTTGCAAATCCCACGGGAATAATAAAAGGTGGAGAGTTAATGTTAAGGTTTATGGGATGGGATAAAGCAGCTGACTTAATAGATTCTGCAATTATGGAGTCCATAAAGCAAAAGAAGGTTACCCAAGATCTAGCCAGGTTTATGGGTGTGAGAGCATTATCAACAACTGAATATACTGATGAGTTAATATCGATAATCGATATGTTATCTTAATTTTTTTT